>CAXTHJ010000018.1:18212-40012 GCA_964243985.1 uncultured Caulobacteraceae bacterium
ATCGGGCGTCGTTGCCGCCTCCCCCGTCATCGCTTCAGCCTTTACGTGAGCATTCATGCGCAGGTCTCCAAATCCCACCTTAACGCCCCGCGCCCGATTCGCACGCCTGGCGGCCGGCCTCTCCACAAGGCGTTTGGTCGCGCGCCGGATTGCGCGCCGAGAAGCGGGCGAGTTTGAGGTCCGCTATGGGTGGTCAGCGGCCTTTGCTGCGCGCCTTCTTTGCAATGAGATATCTAAAAGTGGTGACCTTATAGTCCGGGTCAGACGGATCGAGCAGAGTCCAGTCGACTCGAGCGACGGCTGACCCCCAGCGATGGCGCTCTCCCCATTTGATGAAGCGCGCATTCTGTTCGGGGGACGAGAACAGATAATACACGCACATCGCCAAACTCATCGGGCAGACAAGCGCTATGCCTACCAGCAATGCCGAAAAGCGCCTATGCATCAAAGGATCGAGCGTGGTTCTTGCAGACAAGCCAACCGCCACCAAAAGAACGAGGCCGACGGTGAAGATCGCCACCCTCCCGGCGTCTCGTATCTTCATGTCCTGATATTTCACGGACGTGCGCCTCCGATCACTGACGGCCGTTGTCGCGCCGCACGCCCGCAAATACTAAGCCGATCAGCAATGCCCGCTATGGTTCGTAAGCCACCTGCACGCATCGCCACAACGCAGACGATCACCCCGGCTGCCCCTCAAAGCTCGTCCTCCGTCCCTTCCGGGTACTTCCGCTTCTTCTTCGAACCGTAGTGGTCGAACATGCTCTGCATGTAAAACGGGATCTGGCCGGGCGGCGTGGGCGAATAAAGTCGACGTTGTCGCGGTTTTCGTCAGCGCGTGTGGCGGATTAAACGTGAATAGTCGCCGATGTCATCGCGAAATTTTCAAAGTCGCCGCGTGACTATTCCAGATCTATCTCCGAAAGCCCTGCCGCCCTCATCAGGCTCCGGAGCAATCCATTTTGAGCGGCGCGGCGCCGTGAATGGGGATCGACAAGCGCGCCCGCTCCCTTCCTTGCCATAGATGTGATGGCTGCGGTTGATGCGGAGCAAGCGCCAGCCTTGTCGCTCGACGATACGCGAAAACTCGCGTCCGTTCAGAGGCTTCACAGGGCCAGTTCGACCACGCGTTTATGGGCGGTGGGCGCCGGCATATCCACATCCAGCCAGCCGGCGATCGCTTCACGCATGTTGGAGATCAGCTCATCTTAGGTTTCGCCGTGAGACGCGCACCCCGGCAAAGCGGGAGATTCGGCCCAAAAACCGCCCTCCTCCGCTTCGTGGATGACGATTTTCATTTGCATGGATGAAACCTAAACAATAGCGATTAGCTGTCCAGGAAGCTCCGCAGCTTCCGCGACCGGCTCGGATGCTTCAGCTTCCGCAGCGCCTTGGCTTCGATCTGGCGGATGCGTTCGCGGGTGACGCTGAACTGCTGGCCGACTTCTTCCAGGGTGTGGTCGGTGTTCATGCCGATGCCGAAGCGCATGCGCAGCACTCTTTCCTCGCGCGGGGTCAACGACGCGAGCACTCGCGTCGTTGTTTCGCGAAGATTGCTCTGGATCGCCGCCTCGATCGGCAGGATGGCGTTCTTGTCCTCGATGAAGTCGCCGAGGTGGCTGTCCTCTTCATCCCCGATGGGGGTTTCGAGGGAGATCGGCTCCTTGGCGATCTTCAGGACCTTGCGGACCTTCTCCAGCGGCATGGCCAGCTTTTCGGCCAGCTCTTCCGGGGTCGGTTCGCGCCCGATCTCGTGCAGCATCTGGCGGCTGGTGCGCACGATCTTGTTGATGGTCTCGATCATGTGCACCGGGATGCGGATGGTGCGGGCCTGATCGGCGATAGACCGGGTGATGGCCTGCCGGATCCACCAGGTGGCGTAGGTGGAGAACTTGTAGCCCCGGCGGTACTCGAACTTGTCCACCGCCTTCATCAGGCCGATGTTGCCTTCCTGAATAAGATCAAGGAATTGCAGGCCGCGGTTGGTGTATTTCTTGGCGATGGAGATGACGAGACGAAGGTTGGCTTCCACCATCTCCTTCTTGGCCTGACGGGCCTCGCGCTCGCCCTTCTGCACCGTCTGCACGATGCGGCGGTAGTCGTCGATCGGCACGCCGGTTTCGGTGGCCAGCATCGCCACGTCACCGCGGATGTCGTGCACCTGCCCGGCTTCGTTCTCCAGGAACTTGGTCCAGCGGACGCCGTGCGCCTTCATCGCCTCGTGCCAGGCGGGGTGCAGTTCGGCGCCGAAATAGGCCTTCAGGAACTCGGGGCGGGAGATGCCGTAGCCGTCGGCCAGGCGCATCAGGCGGCCTTCCAGCCCCATCAGCTTCTTGTTGATGGCGTAGAGCTGCTCCACCAACGCTTCGATGCGGTGGTTGTTCAGCTTCAGCGTCTTCAGGTGCTGGGTGATGACGGCCGCCAGCTCAAGATAGCCGGCGCGATCCTTGTCCGACAGGTCCTCACCCTTCAGCCGCGCGCCGACCAGCTTTTCCTGCAGTTTGCGGAACGCATCAAATTCTGAGGCGATGGCGTCCAGCGTGACCATCACCCCCTCGCGCAGCTCCGCCTCCATGGCCGAAACCGTTGGGCCCGCGCCATCATCGAAATCGTCGTCATCGAGATCGGGCTCAGGGTCTTTAGGCGGACCGGCGTCGTCATCGTCGTCGTCGCTGGCCACCTTGGCGGCGGGCGCGGGTTCGGGCGCAGCCTCGACTTCGGCGGCAGGAACGCCGGGGATCACCGGCACGATGGGCAGGCCGTTGGCCTGGCTGCCGTTGATGGCGGCGTAGGTCTGTTCCAGATCGATGATTTCGCGCAGCAGAATGCGGCCTTGGCCCAGTTCGTCGCGCCAGACCATGATGGCTTCGAAGGTCAGCGCGGATTCGCACAGGCCCCGGATCATGGTGTCGCGGCCGGCTTCGATGCGCTTGGCGATGGCGATTTCGCCCTCGCGGGAAAGGAGCTCCACCGACCCCATTTCGCGCAGATACATGCGCACGGGATCGTCGGTGCGGTCGTGGGCGTCCGGCTTGGCCGAGACGATGACGGCGCTTTCTTCGCGGACGGTCACTTCGCCGCCCTCGGCTTCAGCCTCCTCGGCCTCCACCACGTTGACGCCCATTTCCGACAGCATGGCCAGGGTGTCTTCAATAGCTTCGGAGGTCACCTCCTCGGACGGCAGAACCTTGTTGAGCTCATCCATTGTCACATAGCCGCGCGCCTTGGCCTGCTTGATGAATTTCTTCACCCCCGCATCGTTCATATCGAGCAGCGGACCGTCGGTCGTCGTCTCGGTCAATTCGGTTTCTGAGGCTTCGGCCATACTCTTCGTCGTTCCAGCTTCGTCGGGATCATCCGACGACATGATTAATGAAGCATCTCGGAAGGGGATGCTGAGGTCTCGACCAGCACATCGCCGGAGCGAATACTGCGGTCCACCGCGTCCCGTTCCGCCTTCAGTTGTTTGATAACCCGGACATCCGGCTCCAGATCTGATTTGGCGTCGCCGAGCGCACGATCCAGCGTGGCTTTGCGAATCAACTGCTCATATGCGTGCGACCAAAGCGCCCGCGCCCGTTCCGCCGGAATGTCAGGCTGGAGAAACAGCGCCTTCGCCTGGGCGGAGGCGCGGGCAATCTCGGCCAGCATGTGAGCGAATCCAGAAGACGCGAGATGGCGTCCGAATCCTTGGGAGTCAAGGGCCGGGTAGGACAGCCGCAAGCGAATAACCTCTTTGGCGAAGCTTTCCAAGTGGGGATCGCCGAAACCTTGTGCTTCCAACGTCTCGAAATGGGCGTCGATCAGATTCGGGTCGCGCACGACGGCTTCCGCAACGGCGGCGGCGACGGGGCGAAAAGCGGTAGTGAGGCGCTTGGCGCCGGCGCGCCCTTCCGGCGAAGGACCGCCCCGGCTGATCCCTTGTTTGTCCAGGCGCCGGCCGGCGTCCTTGGCCCAGCGATGGCGGCTGAGCACATCGGCGGCGTAACTGACCGCATCTTGTGATGGCGCGGTGAGCAGGCGGAAACGGTCGAGCAAATCCTGCTTATAGGCGTCGGAAAGATCCCGATCGCCGACGGTGGCGGCCAGCTTGCGAAGCTCCGCCTTTAGAGATGTTCGGCGCTCAGGGGTGTCCAGCTCTCCCGCCGCCATTTGCGCCTGCTCGAACAACACCTCGACAAACGGACGTGTGGCGACGAGCTGCGCCTTCAAGGCGGCGGCGCCCTTGTCGCGGAGCACGTCGTCTGGATCCTTGCCGCCGGTGAGCAGCGCGAACTGAAACGAGCGGCCGGGTTTCAGCAACGGAAGCGCGCGCTCGAGGGAGCGAAACGCCGCGCGCTTGCCGGCGCTGTCGCCGTCGAAGCAGAGGGTCGGTTCGGGATGCAGGCGCCAGAGCACCGCCATCTGCTCTTCGGTCAAAGCCGTGCCCATCGCCGCGACGGCGGCGATGTCCGCCCGCTGGCAGGCGATCACGTCCATGTAGCCTTCCACCACCACCAGCGCGGCTTCCGCGCCGCCGCGCTCGCCCACGTGCAGGAGGCGGCGCGCTTCATAGAGGCCGTAGAGGAGCGAGCCCTTGTGGAAGAGCGAGGTTTCCGGCCCGTTCAGGTATTTGGCCCGCGCCTCCGGGTCCATCGCCCGGCCGCCGAAGGAGACCACCCTCCCCCGCCCGTCGGTAATGGGAAAGATGATCCGGTCGCGGAAGCGGTCGTAGGGCGCGCCGCCGTCCTCCGGAGCGATGAGCAGGCCCGCGTCGATCAGCTCGGCCGGGTGGGCGCCCTTGGCGATCAGATAATCCTTCAGCCCGGTGCGGCCGGATGGCGCGAAGCCTAGCCGAAACCGAGCCCACTGGTCCTGCGGCAGGCCGCGCCGCTCTAAATAGTCCCGAGCCGCATCTCCGGCGGGACGCTTCAGCTGGGCCTCGAACCATTTGGCGGCCAGTTCGGTCCAGTCCAGCAGGCCCTGGCGCTTATGCTCCACCTCCGCCTGACGGGGATCTTCGGCAGGCAGCGCCAGCCCCGCCTCGGCCGCCAGCCGCTCCACGGCCTCGCGGAAGGTCAGCCGCTCGGTCTCCTGCAGGAATCCGATCAGGTCGCCGTGCTTGCCGGAGGAGAAATCGTGGAAAAACCCCTTCTCGTCGTTGACGTAGAAGGACGGGGTCTTCTCCTTGCCGAAGGGGGAGAGGCCCACATACTCGCGGCCCGCGCGGCGCAATTTCACGCTTCGCCCAATTACGTCGGACAGGCGCAGCCGCCCTTTGATCTCGTCCAGGAACCGTTCGTCGAACTTCACCCCCCAAGTTAACCTTTTATGACCGCCTCGGGAAGGTTTGCCGGGAGCCGAATAATCGGTATGGAGGGCGAAACCTTTGGAGGAAACAGTATGGTCGCGTTCAACGAAGTGCATACACTGGTGGGGACGGAGGTCGGGGTCTCCGACTGGCTGCAGATCGATCAGGACCGGGTGAACAAGTTCGCTGAGGCCACCGGCGATCATCAATGGATTCACGTCGATGTGGACCGCGCCACCAGAGAGATCGGCGGCCCCATCGCCCACGGCTATCTCACCCTCTCCCTGATTCCGTTCTTGTCGGCGGGCCTTTTAGAGGTTGAAGGCGTCGCCCGGGGCATCAACTACGGCTCCAACAAGGTGCGGTTCATCAACATGGTGCGGGTGGGCAAGAAGGTGCGTTTGCGCCAGAAGCTGCTCTCCGCAGAACCAAAGTCGGGCGGCCTTCAGCTCATCAACGAATGCACCATCGAGATCGAGGGCGAGGAGAAGCCTGCCTGCATCGCCGAGACGATCTCGGTGATCTACGGCGGCTAGGCTGAAACGATTTTACCTTCTCATTCGTACTTCTCCCCAAAGGAGCAACCCATGTTCGGACTTTGGAAGACGGCGGCTGACACCACCCGGTACCGGGTGCAGAAGACCGACGCGGAGTGGCGGCAGGCCTTGCCCGCCCCCGCGTATCAGGTGTTGCGCCAGGAAGGCACGGAGCGGCCGTTCACCAGCCCGCTCAACAACGAGCATAGACAAGGCGTTTTCAAATGCGCCGGTTGCGGCTGGCCGGTCTATTCCTCCAAGACCAAGTTCGAGTCCGGCACCGGCTGGCCGTCCTTCTACCAGCCGCTGAACAAGCAGGCGGTGCTGACGCGCACTGACAGTTCGATGCTGATGGTGCGGACCGAGGTGCATTGCGCCAACTGCGGCGGCCACCTCGGTCACGTGTTTAACGACGGGCCCCAGCCCACCGGCCTGCGCTACTGCATGAACGGCGTGGCCATGACCTTCCAGCCCGGCCCCGCCTGATCATGCGTGGCTGACGCCCGGTCTCAGAATGGGCTGAGGTGGCGTTTGCGGCTGTAGTCAAGGTAGCCGACGTTGGCGCCGGCGCGCGCGCCAACTCCGGTACGAATCGGCGCGAGGGTGATGCCGTCGGCGCGCTGGTAGTTCACGCCAAAGCCGGCGACCACGTAGATCGAGCCGTCCACGCCGGGGAAGCGATGGTAGATTTGCTCCGGATCCTGAATGCCGTAGCAGAGCGTGAAGACGCGGGAACCGTTGCCGCCGAAGTCGAACCCGACCGACGGACCCTGCCAGAACACCCGCTCCGTATGGCGATGCTTCATGTAGAGCTCGCCCTTGCCGTAGCGGAGGCCCACCACCACCGCGCCGGAACCTTCCGTCCCGGCGATGTAGCCCGTGGGCTCGCCGTTATCCTTGAAGGCGCGCTCGATAACGCCGGCGATAGTCTGCGATGCGACGCCGAAGAAGTTGGAGGCGGCGCGGACGATCTCGACCTGCGAAAACGGTTCGGCATGCTGGCCGGGGCTGTAGGCGGGCGTTTTGACGCCTACGGAATTCATCGCCGGCTGCTGCGCTAAGGCGGCCTTGGCGACAAAGCTTCCGCCGAGCGCCAGACTAATGCCCGCTGTCACAAGATTTCGCCGGTCCATCGTCAATCCTCGTTTCTGACGGCGGGATATTGCGGCTCTCAGCTCACCGCCAATTTGCATGAAAGCGCCTCCTGGAGATTTAGTTCCCGCGAGCTTGACGGCCGTTTTCCGCCGCAGTCTCGCCATCCGCCGACGGGGCGATTAGAAGGCCCTATGATCGCCCCCGCGCCGCCCGTCGCCAAGAAAGAGCCTCGTCGCCTTGAACAGCTTGGCCGCGTCCGCGTGGACGACTACGCCTGGATGAAAGACGAGAACTGGCAGAAGGTGATGCGCGATCCCGCCACACTTCGCCCTGATATCCGTGAGCACCTCCAAACCGAGAACGCCTACACCAAGGCGATGCTGGCTTCGACGGAAGAGCTGCAGAAGACGCTGTTTGAGGAGATGAAGGGCCGCATCAAGGAGGACGACTCCAGCTTGCCCCAGCCGGACGGCCCATTTGACTACTACATCCGCTACGCCATCGGTGGCCAGTATCCGATCTATGCCCGCCGCCCGCGGGGGTCGGAAAGCGGCGAAGAGGTGCTGATCGACGGTGATGTGCTCTCACAGGGTAAGCCGTTCTTCAATACCGCCGGCGCGGGGCACAGTCCCGACCATGCGCTTTTCGCCTGGGCGGTGGACGAGCAGGGATCGGAATACCACCGCATCTATCTGAAGGACCTCGCCACCGGCGAAACCCTACCCCATTCCGTGGAGAGCGCGGAGGGCGGTTTTGTCTTCTCGCCGGATGCGCAGTGGCTGTTCTGGGTGTTTCGCGACGAGAACGCCCGCCCCTCCAAGGTCTTTCGCCGCCCGGTGCGCGGAAGCGCGGCGGACGATGTGCTGGTCTACGAAGAGCCGGACGAGGGCATGTTCGTGCATCTGGATGAGACGCGCAGCCGCGGCTTCATCCTCATCACCGCCGGCGACCACGAGACCAGCGCCGCCTGGCTGATCCCCGCCGCGGATCCCACTGCCGAACCGAAGATCGTCGAACCCCGCACGCAGGGCTTAATGTATGGCGTGGAGCACTGGGACGGGCGCTTCATCATCCACACCAACGCGGACGGGGCCATCGATTTCAAACTCGTGACTGCGCCGGAGAACGCGCCGGGCCGGGAGAACTGGCGGGATTGGATTCCCTACCGTCCCGGTCACTACATCATGGGCGCCGCCGCCTTCGCCGACTACTTTGTGCGGGTGGAGCGGGTGGACGCCAACCACCAGATCATCATCACCGAGCGGGGCTCTCTGATCGACCGGCCAATTCCGATCGACGAGGAAGCCTACGCCCTCTCCATCGACACCGGCTACGAATACGCGACGCCGGTGCTGCGCTACGTCTACCAGTCGCCGACCACGCCGCGGTCTTGGTTCGACTACGACATGCGGACGGGGGAGAAGACCCTCCGCAAGACGCAGGAGGTTCCGTCCGGTCACGATCCAAAGGCCTACCTGGCAAGGCGGCTCTACGCGAAGGCCGACGACGGCGAAGCGATCCCCATCACCATCCTGATGAAGGCGGGAACGCCGCTCGACGGCTCGGCGCCCATGCTGTTATATGGCTACGGATCCTATGGCCTCTCCATGGACCCGACCTTCTCCATCCGTAGCCTGAGCCTGGTGGACCGAGGCTGGATCTGGGCCACCGCTCATGTGCGGTTCAGAGAAGGGCTGGGGTTGGTTCTTCGGCGGGCGAGGCATGCAGAAGACCCGCACCTTCACCGACTTCATCGCGTGCGCTGAGCATCTGTCGGCGGAGGGCTATAGCGCCCGGGGAAAGATCGTCGCCTATGGCGGCTCGGCGGGCGGAATGCTGATGGGCGCGGTCGCCAATATGAGGCCGGACCTGTGGGCCGGGGTGATCGGCGCGGTCCCGTTCGTCGACGTTCTCAACACCATGAGTGATGTCACCCTGCCCCTCACGCCGCCGGAATGGCCGGAGTGGGGAAATCCCCTCGCCGACCCTGCCGCCTATGATTACATCCTGAGCTACAGCCCCTACGATCAGGTCGCCGCCCTGCCCTATCCGGCGATTCTGGCGACTGGCGGTCTCTCCGATCCCCGCGTCACCTATTGGGAGCCCGCCAAGTGGGCGGCGAAGCTGCGGGCGAACACCACCAGCAACCGGCCCGTCCTGCTGAAGATCAACATGGAAGCCGGTCACGGCGGCTCGGCCGGCCGATTCGACTCTTTGAAGGAGGTGGCTCTGGACTACGCTTTCGCCATCCGCTCTCTTGATGCGGCCTTCGTCTCAACCTCCTGAGCCGCCGATGATCGTCCGAAGCGCAACCCCGGCCGATGTTCCCGCCATCGCCTCCATCTATGGCCATCACGTGCTGTATGGCCTTGGCACCTTCGAGGAACTCCCACCGTCGGAGGCGGAGATGGCGGCTCGCATGGGCGCGGTGCAGGGAAAAGCCTTGCCCTATCTTGTGGCCGAAAAAGATGACGTGGTGCTGGGTTTCGCTTACGCCGCGCCGTTTCGCGCCCGGAGCGCCTATCGCTTCACGGCGGAGGATTCGGTCTACACCGCGCCGGACTGCATAGGTCAAGGCGTCGGCCGGACGCTGCTCTCGGCAGTGATCCTGGCCTGCGAAGCTATTGGCGTGCGCCAGCTCACCGCCGTAATCGGTGATGAAGCCAACGCCGCCTCGATCGGATTGCATGCGGCTTTAGGATTCACGCGCACGGGCGAATCCCAGTCGGTCGGCTACAAGCACGGCCGCTGGGTGGATATCGTCTTTATGCAAAAGGCTCTGAACGGCGGGGACGGCGCCCCGCCGATCGAACCGGGCATCAGGCTCTAAGCCTTGGCGTAGGCGGCCAGACGTTCGGCGCGGCGTTGCTGCGCGTCCATCTTCTGCAGGCTCTTGCGGTCCTTGCGTTCTGCGCGCTTGGCTTCCAGAGCCGCCTGTCCGGCCAGGAAGGCGGCCTTGCGGGCTTCTTCCTCAGCGGCGAGTCTGGCGGCGACAGCGGCTTCCTTTTCCGCAGCCCGCTGCACACGGATGGCTTCGCGCTGGGCTTCCAAACGTGCATTCCGATCGATCGGCTCGGCGGCGGTGATCATCGGCTTGGGTTTGAATTTTTCCAGCAGGGCCTTCTTGGCGTCCGCAGCGGTCTTCTGACGTTCGTTGAAGTCGATTTTCTTAGCGTGGTTCATGCAGTTCCTATGTGTCGTGAATTCGGCGGTTCGGGACCTTAGACTTGGCTGGGGGACTAGGACTCGAACCTAGAATGACGGTACCAAAAACCGCAGTGTTACCATTACACCATCCCCCAGGACGGCCGCGGCCAGGGCCCCTGTACGCGCGACGGCGGTGGAGATAGCGCAGCGACTCATTTCTGGCAACACGATGGAAGCGGCTCATTTGCCATAACGGCTTCGGATTTGACGGCGTCTTCCTAATATATGGCGCCGTTCCACGACAATTCCGCAACGGGCCTTCGGTTCCGACGGCAAGCGCCGCCTCGCCGCCTTGCGGGGGCAAAGGCGCTCCTGTATAGGCCGCCTTCCTTTGTCGGAGTGTAGCTCAGCCTGGTAGAGCACCACGTTCGGGACGTGGGGGTCGTAGGTTCGAATCCTGCCACTCCGACCAAAGAAGTCAAGGGGTTAAGGGATGTCGCCCGAACGGCGCCCTGAAATGTTCCCAAATCGCATTCATCGCAGTTCCCGGCGCAAAACGGCTTAGTCGAACATTGCGAGGGCGGGACTTGCATCCGAGCAGCGAAGCGGGCGAAAGCGGGCCATGCCCATCGCTCGGGATCAGATCCCCGCCCATCTTGCTCTACTGACCTTCGCCGGCCTGCTGATCTTCGTCGGCGTGCATCACGAACCCTGGTTCGATGAGGCGCAGGCGTGGCTGATCGCGCGGGAAAGCACGCCCTGGTCTTTGGTGACCCGGGGCGTTCGCTACGAAGGTACGCCGGCCCTCTGGCATGCTCTATTATGGACCGTGCAGCGGCTCGGGCTGCCCTACGGCGGGCTGTGGCTGGTGAGTTCGTCGCTCGCGGTCGCCGGCGCTTCGCTTGTTCTTTACAAATCGCCGTTTCCGCTCTGGATGCGCATAGGGCTGATCTTCTCCTACTTCTTCGCCTATCAATACGCGGTGGTGGCGCGCAGTTATGCGTTGGACCTTTTATTGCTGCCGCTTCTGGCCTGGCTGTTCGAGCGTCGCCTTCAGCGCCCTCTCGTCTATGGCGCCGTGCTGGGCTTGCTCGCCAACGCCAACGCCCACAGTTTCATGCTGGCGGGCATCTTGGCTCTGGAGTTCGCCTGGTCGGCGCGCCACCGGCTGCTGAAGGGTGACATCAGAATTTTTGCGGGGGGGCTGCTGTTTAGCGCCTTAGCGCTGGCTGCAGTCTTCCAGGCCTGGCCGCCCAAGGACATCAACTTCATCATCCCGAGGAAGGGTGACAACCCGTTCTTGAACACCCTCATCCTCTTCAGTGAAGCCTTCATCGAGAGAGGGGACATCTTTTCCCTAAAGAGCCCCACCCTGCCCTGGCGGATCGCCGGCATGACGTTGACGATGGCGGTGCTCATTCCCTGCGTACCGCTCTGGTTCAAGGCGCGGCGGCTACCGCTCACCATCTACCTGATGGGCGCCCTGATCACCTTTTCGGTCCTGAAGTACGGTAACTTCTGGCACGCGGGGATCATTTTTTTGACCTTCGTCTTCTGCCTCTGGATCAGTTGGGCGCACCGCACTGAGCCGCCCCTTTGGGCCCAGCGGTGGCTGCCGGTAAGCTTGGCGGGCCTCCTCGCGTTTCAAGTCTGGTGCGCCGGCGCGGCGGGTTTTCGGGATGTGTTGACGCCTTATTCGGCTGCGCCCGCCATGGCTCGGGCTGTGATCGACCATCGCGCGCGCCATCCAGGCGAGCGGGTCGGCGTTGCGGGGTTCAAGGCCTTCGCCATCCTGCCCTGGATGCCGACCAACGTCTTCGCCAACTACGAAGGCGGCGCCGCTCATCCCGCCTATTACCTCTGGCGCATGGGAGAAGATCCCATCCCGGGTCTGAACGAGCCGCTGTGGCGGAAAATGGCGGCGGCCGGGTACGACCGGCTGCTGCTTTCCACCTTCAACGTCATGGGCTTCAATGGGCCGGCCCGCTATATCATCGACGCCTGGCGAGCCGGCTATTGCCCCACCGCCGTCTTCAAGGGCGCGATGGTTTGGAAGACCTACGCGCTTGAGACCGACGACATGATGATCTTCGACCGGTGCGCCCCGCAGCCGGTGCGCCACAAGATTTCGCCGTGACGGCGACGGCGTTTGACCCCAGGCCCGGGCGCTGCGAGGGTGATGCAGGATTTCAGGTGAGCCAAAGACCGTGAAGCAGTTTCTCCTCACCATGGCGGGCGTGTTCGCCGGGCTGATCCTTTTCTTCGTCGGCGTGCCGTTCGTGCTGATCGCGTCCCTCGCCGGATCGGCCAAGCCCGCGCCGCCGCCGTCCAACGCCATCCTGACCCTCGACCTGCGCGGCGCCCTGGCCGATCAGGAGGCGCAGAACCCGCTATCGTTCATGCAGGGCCGCACCCTCTCTGTGCTTTCCACTGTGGAGACCCTGCGCCGCGCGGAGCACGACAATCGGGTCAAGGGCCTCCTGATCCGTTTACCTGAGGGCGGCCTATCCCCCGCCGCCGCGGACGAGCTCGGCGTCGCCATCCGCGCCTTCCATGCCTCCGGCAAGCCGGTGATCGCCCACAGCCAGGGCATCTATCCCTCCGGCGTCTCCACCGCCGCCTATATGCTGGGCGCGGCGTCCGGCCAGTTCTGGATGCAGCCGTCCAGCTCGCTGCAGTCCGTCGGCGTCGCCACTGAGGAGACCTTCTTCAAGCGCGCCTTCGATAAATACGGCGTGAAGGCCGATTACGAACAGCGCTATCAATATAAAAACGCGGTCAATCCCTATCTCTATGACGACTTTACTCCGGCCCACCGAGAGGCGGAGCTCGGCTGGATGGGCTCCATCTATTCCAGCGAACTGGCCGAGGCCGCCGCCGACCGCAAGCTGGATCCCGCACGCCTGAAGGCCACTTTGGAGGCGGGTCCCTATTCGGCGGAAGACGCCGCCGCACGCGGTCTGATCGATCATGTGGGCCAGGAGCACGATGCGGAAGCTGTGCTGAAATTCCGGGCCGGTGCGGACGCCAAGCTGATCGATCTTGCCAGCTATCGCAGCTCCACGCTCTCCACCTTAAGTACCGGCGGAGCCAGCATCGCGGTGATCGGCGCGGAGGGCGACATCGTCACCGGCACGGCCAACAGTACGGGCTTCACCTCATCCTCCGGCGTCTATTCCGACGATGTGGCCAAGGCCTTTTATGACGCCATCGCCGACAAGGATGTGAAGGCGATCGTCTTCCGCGTCTCCTCTCCCGGCGGATCGGATACGGCGTCCGAGCAGATCCTGGCGGCCGTGAACGCGGCCAAGGCGGCGGGCAAGCCCGTGGTGGTTTCCATGGGGACCTATGCGGCGTCGGGCGGCTACTGGATATCCTCGCAAGCGTCGGAGATCGTGGCCGAGCCCACCACGCTCACCGGTTCCATCGGCGTCTTCGGCGGCAAGTTCGTAATCGGACCAGCGTTGGCGAGGTTCGGCATCGACACAAGGGGGCTGAACATCGGCGGCGATTATGCGGCCGCGTTCGGATCGGCTGAGGAATTCACCCCGACGCAGCGGGCGCAGTTCTCCAGCTGGATGGATCACATCTATGCTGGTTTCGTGAACCGGGTTGCGGTGGGGCGACGCCTGTCGCCTGAACGGGTGCAGGAGATCGCTAAGGGACGGGTCTGGACCGGCGCGCAGGCGCAGCAACTTGGCCTGATAGACAGGCTTGGTGGTTTTTACGACGCGGTGGCGGAGGCCAAGCGGCTCGGCGGCGTTCCGCCGGGCGAGACCGTCGGATTAAAGCTCTTTCCTGGACACAAGTCGCCGTTCGAGGCGTTGCAGCACGTTATGGGCGTCAGCGCAGTCTCCTTGCGAACCATCGCCGCCGCCGGCTGGCTCTTGGGCGATCCTCGCGCGCAGAGCCTGATGGATGAGATGATACGCGCTCGCGCGGGCGTTCAGAACTCCACCGTGATGGCGCCGCAGACGATCCGCTGAAGGGGAAGCGGAGGTTCATGTACGGGCTGAAGCGTGAAAGGCGATATGGCGTCAGCGCACCGGAACGATCAGCGAGGCCGATCATAAACCACCGAGCAACGGCGTTGCGCCGCTTGCTAAACCTCGGTCGAGGCTCGATCTTTACGCCACATCTTTTATCAGCGAGGTCTCATGGCCGATATCCGCGTCGTCACCACGAATTTCGCCGTCGCGCCTCAGCTAGACCCTAGCGACATGGCGGATGCCGCCGACCTGGGATTCAGGCTCGTCATCAACAACCGGCCGGACGGCGAAGCGCCAGGTCAGCCGACAGCAGCCGAGATGAAGCAAGCGGCTGAGGCGGCTGGACTCGCCTATGTGCATATTCCGGTTCGGGGCGGCCCGGACGCCGCAGAAGTGCAGGCGGTGAGAGAGGTCGTCGAGGCTACGCCCGGTCCCGTTTTAGCCTTTTGCCGGTCGGGCGCCCGCTCCATCATCACCTGGTCCATCGGCCAGGCGCAAAGCGGCACGCCCAGTCAGGACTTGATCGATCTGGGACGAGAAGCGGGTTATGATCTCTCCGGCGTTCTCGGATGAGCGGGCGAGCAAAGATCAGCGGCCGATCGCCACCCTGACCGCGCCCATAGGCAAAGGTTCTTCATGGCAACTGGCGGTGACCAGCATTGAAAGCTGCATCGCGGCGATACAGAGGATGGCCGCAACGGGCGGCTGGAGCCGTTTTGACACAAAGACGATGGCGCGAGCGGGCATGACGGCGGTCCTTAAGGCTTTCTTACCGCCCTTTCGCAAAGCCCGCGCCAGATGTCGCGCCCTGGAGATCGCGAGCGCCTTATGATCCCCTTCGTGCGCGATATGGCGTTTGAGTATGGCGTCGTTGATCAAGTCTCGCCGTTGATCCGGCGGATCATCGCCAACAATCCCGGTCCCTTCACCTTCCTTGGCACCGGCGCCTACATCGTCGGCTCAGGCGAAGTGGCGGTGATCGATCCTGGGCCGCTGATGAACGACCACCTCGACGCCATTCTCGAAGCGACCGCGGGAGAGACCATCACTGCTATTCTCACCACCCATACGCACATCGATCACTCGCCGCTGGCCCATCCGCTCAAGACCAGGACCGGCGCGCCGATCTACGGCCGGCGCGATCCCAAGGCGCCGTCCGGCTTTGAAGAGACTGGCGAGGCGAACTTTCGGCCAGACATTGAGATCAGGGACGGCGCCCGTGTCCTTGGCCCGGGTTGGACGCTTGAGGCGATCGCCACGCCGGGGCACGCCTCCAACCACGTCTGCTACAGCCTCGCGGAAGAGAACGCCCTTTTCTCCGGCGATCACGTCATGGGCTGGTCCACCACTGTGGTGAGCCCGCCTGACGGCGACATGGGCGATTATTACGCCAGCCTCGACAAGGTGCAGGCGCGAGGCTTTAAGACCCTCTGGCCGACGCACGGCCCGCCGATCACCGACGTCGCGCCTTTCCTCGCCGCCTACCGCAGTCATCGCCTGGACCGTGAGCGGCAGATTCTGGCGCAATTAGCGGAGGGGCGGCGAAGCATCAAAGAGATGGTGCCGATTATGTACGCCGCCGTCGATCCCCGCCTGCATCCCGCCGCCGCTCACTCGGTCTTGGCCCACCTGATCCACCTCGTTCGGATCGGCCAAGTCATCAGCGACGAAGCACCGTCTATTGGCGGAATGTTCCGCCTTGCCGGCTAAGGCTATCAGTCCTCATCATCTTCCGGTTGCGGCGCGCCCAGGAGTTCGTCGGCGATCACCACAGCGTTGCCGCGCACCGCCTTCTCGATCTCATCGGCCATGTCGGGGTTCTTCTTCAGGAACTCGCGCACGTTCTCGCGGCCCTGTCCGATGCGGGTGGAGTTGTAGGAGAACCAGGAGCCGGATTTCTCCACCACCCCGGCCTTGACGCCAAGGTCGATGATCTCGCCGAGCTTGGAGATGCCCTCCCCATACATGATGTCGAACTCGACTTCGCGGAACGGGGGCGCCACCTTGTTCTTCACCACCTTCACCCGGACGTTGTTGCCGACGATCTCGTCCCGCAGTTTGATCGAGCCGGTGCGGCGGATGTCGAGACGAACGGAGGCGTAGAACTTCAGGGCGTTGCCGCCGGTGGTGGTCTCCGGGCTGCCGTACATCACACCGATCTTCATGCGAATCTGATTGATGAAGAGGACGATGCACTTGGACTTCGAGATTGAGGCAGTGAGCTTGCGCAAGGCCTGGCTCATCAGCCGCGCCTGAAGGCCCGGCAGACTATCGCCCATCTCACCTTCGAGTTCCGCGCGGGGGGTCAAGGCGGCGACGGAATCGATCACCACGATGTCCACAGCGCCGGAGCGAACCAAGGTGTCCGTAATCTCAAGCGCCTGCTCGCCGGCGTCCGGCTGCGACACCAAAAGATTATCGAGGTTGACCCCAAGCCTCTGGGCATAACCCGGATCGAGGGCGTGTTCGGCGTCCACGAAAGCGGCGACGCCGCCGGATTTTTGCACCTCCGCCACAACGTGCAGAGCAAGAGTGGTCTTGCCGGAGGATTCCGGCCCAAACACCTCGATCACCCGTCCGCGGGGCAGACCGCCGATGCCCAAGGCGAGGTCCAAGCCGAGCGACCCCGTGGACACGGACTCGATCTGCACAGCGGCTCCCTTGGAGCCAAGCTTCATCACCGAGCCTTTGCCAAACGCCCGGTCGATCTGCGATAGCGCCGCCTCTAAAGCGCGCTGCCGGTCACCTTCATCTCGTCCCACTAATCTCAACACCGCTTGAGTCATCGATCATCGTCCTATGGCACGATTCCCGGCGACGTGCGGGAATGTCGAAGACAATTCGTACCATCTTTGTTCTCATAGGCAAGAGAAATATGTTCTCCTGATGTTCCGGCTAGCGGGGTCGGAGCCGTTCGGCTCAAGCCGCGTCAGTTCAAGCCGCGTCGGCTCGGGCCAACGCATGGCGAAAGAGGCGCAGGATGACCGCCAACGTGATGCAAGCGACCGCCGTCAAGGCGGCGTCGGCGAATAGTCCGCCGTTGAGGCCATGCGCTGCGAACGCTGCGCCATCGATGATCTGCATATAGGTGAGCGGAATGGCGCTCGACGCGAAGAGAAGGCCGAACTGGGTGGCGGCCAGCGGGTTGTCTTCACCCAGGGCGTTTAAGGAGATCACGTTCGAGACGGCGAACGCCGCCGCCTGGAAGACATTCTCGCCGAGCATCGCCAGGCCGAACATGGCTGGCGTCCTGGGTAGCCCCATCAACAGGAAGCTGAATCCGGCGCCCAAGAGGCCCAACACGATATACAGGACCCTTGGGCGAAGCCCCGCGCCCAATCTCGGCGCCAGCAAGCTTCCGACCACGCCGGCGACGCACACGCCTGCGCCGCCGATCAGCCCGGCCATCGCCTCGCCGGTGTGAAAGTTTTGCGCGAAGCCCGAAAGCGAATTGGTCAAGGCGAAGGCGGTCGCCGGCGACACGAAGAGGAGCAGGGTCCAGAGCACGATCGGCCGGCGGACCACCCGGTAGACGTCCGTCGCAAAGGCGACGACCCCCTCGCGCGCCAATCGCGCGTCGGCGGACGCACAGGGCGTCATCAGCAGCAGCGGCAGCGCCAGAAGACTGGAGCCGCCCAGCACAAGCGCGCCGAGCGGCTCAGGCAGGCCGCGAAAGATCGGTATGGCGATGGCGGCGATCAGCCCTCCCGAGGCGATGTTCACCGCCGCAAACCAGGATCCCAGCGCGCCTTGATGCTGACGATCCACAAGCTCGCCAAACCACCCTCCGCAGGCGGCCGCCACAAGGTAGGCGCCAAGATTGGACAGAAAAAAGAAGGCGGGCAGCACCTCCAGGCGTTTGACGAACAGGAAGGCTGCAGCGCTGCAAAAGCCGGTGAGCAGGGTGAAGAGGACCGCCCACGTTCGACGGGAGAACCGCCAGTCGAGAAGCGGCGCCATCACAAAGCTCACAAACCCCGGCGCCAGCGCCATCGCGGTGATGGCTGCGATGCGGCTGGCCGGCGCATGCTGCGCCGCCAGGAGCTGCGGCATGGTGATCAACAACAGCGCGCCATTCACCCCCAGCGGCCATAGCCCCAGGCCAAGAAGCCAGATCGGGGGGTGCGGGCTATGGGGCGTCATCTGGTCTTGGCGCCTATCCGGCTTGAAACAGGCTGGAGGGCAAGGCGCCGATCACCGCGGCGGTCATGCAGGTGGCGAGGAAACCGGCCATCAGCGCCTTCCAGACCAGGCCCAGCACCTCCGGCCGGCGGCTCGGGACCAGCACGCTGAAGCCCGAGACGTTGATGCCGACCGATCCCACATTGGCGAACCCGCACAAGGCGTAGGTCATGATCATGCGGGTGCGCTCGGAGAGGGCGGCGGGCGGGGTGTGGCCGAGCTGGATGAAGGCGGAGAATTCGGTCAGCACCATCTTCACGCCGAGAAGCTGGCCGGCCGCCGGCGCCTCGCTCCAGGGCACGCCGATGCTCCAGGCCAAGGGCGAGAAGATCACGCCGAGGATGCGCTCGACGGTGACCGGCTGGCCCTGCACGGCGGGCGCAAGGCCCAGGAGCTTGTCGAGGATGGCCACGAAGGCGACAAACACGATCAAGGTGGCGGCCACGTTCAGCACCACCTGCAGCCCGTCGCCGATGCCGTGACTGACGGCGTCGATGGCGGAGTCGTAGGTCTTGTCATCGCCGAAGGGCTCGGCGCCTACCGCCTCGATCTGGCCGGCCGGCACGATGATCCGCGCCAGCAGCACGCCGGCGGGGGCGGAGATCAGCGAAGCGGTCAGCACGTGAGCGGCCGCGTTGGGCAGGCTGTCCTTCAGGATGGCGGCGTAGGCGACCATGGTGGAGCCGGAGACGCAGCTCATCCCTACCGACATCAGCATGAAAAGCTCCGAACGCGACAGCTTGTCGAGATAGGCGCGGATGAAGATCGGCCCCTCCACCTGGCCCATGAAGATGGTGGCGGCCACGGCGAGGGCGGGCGGGCCGCGCAGACCCAAGGTTTTCTGGAACACGAAGCCGAACCCCTGGGTGATCCACTTCAGGACCTTCAGATGCCAGAGCAGGGCCGAGAGGGCGCAGACCACCAGGATCACCGGCAGCACCCTGAAGGCGAACACAAACAGCGCGGCGGGATTGCTGGTGGCGTAGGGCTGATCGCCCCCCGCCAGATAGCCGAACACAAAGGCGGTGCCGGCCGCCGTGGAGGCGGAGAGCCCGTCTACCCCATGCCCGACCCATTGTAGCGCCGCTCGGGCCTGGGGCACGCCGAACAGGAGCAGCACCAACAGGACCTGCACCGTGACGGCGCCCAGCGCCAGCTTCCACGGAAAACGGCGCCGGTCCTCCGACACCATCCAGCACAGCGCCATAATCAGAACGAGCCCGATCAGACTCTGCGCGTTCAACAATCCGTACATTCGCCCCCGCGTATTGCGCTGCGAGCTTGGCGGGGTTGGCGGGCAAGGGCAAGGGCGTCATGACGCCCTTTGCTCGGTCGATCCTTCGACGACGATTGCACGCTGCACGCCCAGTGCAATCCGTACAATCTCGGGGGTTTGAGCGGCTTGAGATTGCACCCCGCCCGCATAGGAAAACGGTCGTATATGTAGGTTTCTTTCGAGGAAGTCCTGTCTCAGGATCGCTGGCAGGAACGCCAAACGGAATCTCTGGCGTTTGCGCCATAACACCGACCGTTACCGCGAGTTAACTTGCTCCAAGCTTGGGTTTGCGGCCTTCTCCCGCCAAGGCAGGGCGCCCGCCCGGCTTGGGGATTTGCATGTCGCTGGCGTTGTCCACGGTCATCTATGAATGGCGCCGCTATCTGGCGGCGGTGGCGGCGCTCGCCTTCTCGGGTCTCCTGATCCTGGCGCAGGTCGGCATGTTTGTCGGCATGGGCAAGGCCTTCACCGCCACCATCGACCGCTCCCGCGCCGACTTGTTCGTGCTGCCCGCCAAGGCCGAGAGCCTGATGAACACCGGGGGAATGCCCCGCCGCCTGATGCCGCTGATCTATCTCGATCCGGGCGTGTCCGAAGTGACGGATATGGACGACAACGGCGGCCTCTTCTCCAATCTCGGCCAAGGCGCGCAAAAGAAACGCAACTACGTCAACATCTCCTCGGTGGACACCGAACCCGGCGCCCTGGCCCTGCCGACCGACTTCTCCGAAGCCACGCGCCTCGCCCTCTCCGAGCCCTACGCCGTCGCCATCGACAAGAGCGCGATGGGCGGCTTGGGTGTGAAGCTTGGCGATACAGCGGCGTTGGACGGCCATGCGGTGAAGGTGGCCGCCGTGCTCTCCAACTATCAGAATATCCTGAACCAGAGCGTGGTGGTCTCCCGCCAGACCCTGCGCCTGATGGGTAAGGCGCGCGCCAGCAACCGGGTCGGGCCCATGATGGTGAAGCTGCGCGATCCCGCTGAGAGCCAGCTGGTGCGCGACCGGCTCAACATCATCGGCAAGGGCCAGTTCCGCGCCTGGACCAAGCCGGAGCTTTCCGCCGCCAACGACAAGGCCTTCATCAGCCTGTCCTTCATCGCCATCGTGCTGGGCTTTTCGGTGTTCTTAGGCTTCGGCATCGGCGTGGGCATCACCTCCCAGACCCTCCGCGGCGCCGTGCTCGGCAACATCAAGGAGTTCGCCAGCCTTCGGGCGCTCGGCGTCTCGATGGGCTCGCTCCGCCTGATCGTGATGGAGCTGTCCTTCTGGGTCGGCTGCGCGGGGCTCGCCATGACGGCGGTTCTCGTTACCGGGGTTGCGGCGCTGGCGGGCGCCGGCGGCGTGCCCATGAGCTTCCCCCTGCCCGCTCTGATCGGCGTCGGCGGGCTCCTTCTGGTGATCGCCGTCTTTTCCGGGATGCTCTCCATGGGCGTCCTGAAGAAGAGCCAGCCTGCGGACCTCCTGCGATGAACGCCCCCGCGCGCACGCTAGCGGGAGACGCCAAGAACACCGCGCCCGATATCCGGGCCAAAGGGCTGGTGAAAACCTACCGCACCGGCCGCATCGAAGCGCGCGTCTTGAAGGGCGTGGATTTCGCCGCCCGCCACGGCGATGTGACCATGGTGATGGGCCCCTCCGGCTCCGGCAAATCCACCCTCGTCGCCGCCCTGTCCGGCCTGATGCGGCCGGACGCCGGCGAGGTGACGGCGCTAGGGCAAAGCCTCTGGAAGCTATCTCCAGGTAAGATCGACAAGTTCCGCCTCGACCACTGCGGCTTCATCTTCCAGGGTTTCAACCTGTTCGCCTCGCTCACCGCCCTGCAGCAGGTGACGACGGTTCTCAAATACACCGGCCTCAATCCCGAAGAGGCGCGGGACGCCGCGACCCAATCCCTCACCGAAGTGGGTCTCGGCAAACGGCTGCACCTGCGCCCCGCCGAGCTTTCGGGGGGCGAGAAGCAGCGGGTGGCGATCGCCAGGGCCATCTCCAAAAGACCCAAGCTCCTCTTCGCGGACGAGCCCACTTCGGCGCTGGACAGCGAAAACGGTCAGATCGTCATCCAGCTTCTGAAGCGCGCCGCCAAGGACCACGGCGCGGCGGTGATCTGCGTCACCCACGATCCGCGCCTGGAAGAATATGCCGACCGGGTCATCCACATCGAGGACGGCCTCATCATGGAGACGCCCTCCAGCCACGCGCCGCCTGCTGAACCTATGCCCCTTCCGCCCAAGTCCATGGAAGCCTGACCATGCCCGCCCTCCTCCGCCGCCCCCTCTTCTGGAT
>CAXTHJ010000019.1:0-39984 GCA_964243985.1 uncultured Caulobacteraceae bacterium
AGGCTGGAGCTTTGCGGCTCCACCAGCCCCAGCACCGCCTGCACCGCCACCGCCGCGTCGATCGCGCCGCCGCCGGCCTTGAGGACCTTCAGTCCGGCCTGCACCGCCAGGGGATTGGCGGCGGCCACCATGGCATGGGGAGCGACGCTCTCCCGCGGCAGGGTTTCGGCGGCCCGCCCCGGTGCCGTCGTGATCGTCAAAAGGCTCAGCCCCAAGCCGATGCTGCAAACGGCTTTATCCAGGCGGGTAAGCTTCATGGTCGGCGACCTCAAGGGCGTACTGTTCGGCGCCACCATAGCGGGGAGCGCGTAGTTTGGAATGTTCTGGACAAGCTTTGGGCGTTCAAGTCCTGTCCGCCCATGACGGATGGTCCAAAACCCGGCGCCCTGAACCTGATCACCGATGTTCCCGGCCTGAAAGTCGGGCAAGCGCAGGATGAGCGGGTGCGCACCGGCGTCACCGTCATCGTGCCGGACGCCCGCGCCGTCGCGGCGGTGGATGTGCGGGGCGGCGGGCCGGGCACGCGGGAGACTGACCTTCTGAACGCCGACGGGCTTGTGGACGCGGTGGACGCCATTTGTCTCTCCGGCGGCTCGGTTTACGGCCTCGGCGCGGGCGACGGCGTGGTGGCGGTGCTCGGCCATATGGGGCGGGGCTACCCCATGGGGCCGGGGATCAAGCCCGCGCCGATCGTGCCGGGCGCCATCCTGTTCGACCTCGCCAACGGCGGCGACAAGGACTGGGGCGAGGATCCACCCTACGCCGCCCTCGGCAAGCGCGCCCTAAGAGCGGCGGACGTGGGTTTCGACCTCGGAACCGTGGGCGCGGGCTACGGGGCCATGGGCGGCTCGCTGAAGGGCGGGATCGGTTCGGCCAGTCTGATTGACGATGACGGCATAGTGGTCGGCGCGCTGGCGGCGGTGAACGCCTTCGGATCGGCGGTGATGCCAGGCTCCCGCGCCTTCTGGGCCTGGCCGTTCGAGATTGATGGCGAGTTCGGCGGCGTGCGACCCGATCCGGCGCTCGCCATCGCGCCGGACGACTGGGGCCTCGCCAAGCGCAAGCCGGGCCTGCGCCAGAACACCACCCTCGCCGTCGTCGCCACTAATGTGGCCCTCACCTCTGGCCAGGCCAAGCGGCTGGCCATGATGGCGCAGGACGGCCTTTCGCGGGCCCTTCGCCCAGTGCATGCCGTGTTCGACGGGGATGTGGTGTTCGCCCTCTCCACCAGCCAAAAACCCTTGGCCGACCCGTCGGCCCTCAATCTGACCATCCTGGGCGAGCGGGCCGCGAACTGCCTCGCGCGGGCGGTGGCGCGGGGCGTCTATGAGGCGACGAGCTGGCCCGGCGGCCCGTCCACTTATCGCGACCATTCTTGATCCTGATCGACGATCCGGACGATCCCCGCATCGCCGCCTATCGCGACATTCGGGAGCGCGACCTTGTCGGCCGCGAAGGCCTATTCATCGCCGAGGGCGAGGTGGTGCTGCGCCACCTGATCGCCAGCGCACGGTTCGAGACGGTCTCGGTGCTCCTGGCCGAAAAGCGCGCCGCCAAATTGGCGCCCGTCGTGATCGCCGCCAAACCCGACGCGCCCGTCTATATCGCTAGCCAAGCGGTGATCGACGCGATCGCCGGCTTTCACCTGCACCGGGGCATCCTGGCGGTGGGCCGTAAAACGCAGCTTGTGACTGCGAACGCCCTTCTGGATAGCTTGCCGGAGGACGCCCTTGTCCTCGCCCTTTTTGGCATCGGCAACCACGACAACATGGGCGGCCTGTTCCGCAACGCGGCGGCATTTGGCGCGGCGGCGGTGCTGCTCAACCCCACCTGCTGCGATCCGCTGTACCGCAAGGCGATCCGGGTCTCGGTGGGCGCTGCGCTGTTGGTCCCGTTCGCAGAGCTTCGCGCCGATGAGGATGCGGTGGCGATGCTCGGCGACCAGGATTTCGAGGTCCTGGCCCTCAGCCCCTCAGGCGTAAACCGTTTGACCGACGTGAAATCCGCCAAGCGAACCGCTGTGATCCTCGGCGCCGAAGGGCCCGGCCTACCCGCCGCGCTCCTCGCGCGCTGCCGCACGGTGCGTATTCCCATGGCGACAGGCTTCGACTCCCTGAACGTCGCCGTCACGGCGGGCATCGTCCTACATCATCTCGCCGGCGCAAGATCGCCCTGACCCCGTATCTCCCAGCGGGCGCCCTTGCAAACCGGCGGCCCCTCTGCTTTAAGACCGCTCCTTCGCGGGGCGGCGTTCGCCACCTCCGGCGCCGAGCGGGCGTAGCTCAGTGGTAGAGCACAACCTTGCCAAGGTTGGGGTCGAGAGTTCGAATCTCTTCGCCCGCTCCAATATTTCCGGCTAATAATTTGAATTAGCTTTGGTATTTCGGGCCGGGGTATTCAGCGCCCTATCATTCACCCTAACAGCGGCCTAAACTCTAGAAAACTGGGCTATACCCCGCTCCAATTTTTCGAGTACCCCCTCCTCAATATTTTCAAAGTTCAGAGACGGTCCAACATCGTTGCATGCTTGTGGGCTGGTAGGCCATCAGCTTGTTGGCGCTGACGTGGAACCTTTTCGTCTGAGTTTGGCTCTTAGCGGTCCGTCTGAACGTCCGCTTGCCGGCAACTAGGTAGATCCGGGCAGCAACAGCGAGCATTGGCTCTTTACCGAATTTGGGAATGTCCGGTTGCTGGTTGTGATGTGCGAGTACCTCAAATGCTCTCGTATGTGCCACGTCGAAGGTTCCCTTTATTCGGAGGGCAACGAGTCCTTTAGGCGGCGCCACTCAGCCAAGGTAAGCGCTCACCAACGCAGGGCGAAGCGGCCAAGGATCGCGCCGAGCGCCGTCACCAAAAGTACGCCGGCGGTGTAGCAGAAGGCTAACAACGGCTCACCGACCTCTGGGCAATGGAAGGCGTAGACCCATGCGCCCGCGCCGCCCGCGAGAAGGCCCGCGCACGCCCCCGCGAGCATCGGCCGGGTGGGCGCCGCGCCTCGCAACGCCCAAAACGCACCCGCGAACATTGGGGCCGACACCGCCGTGATCAGCCACGGGCAAACCCGATAGGATGAGCCCAACAGCATTGACGCCCGGGTGCCAGGCGGCGCCCCGGCCATCAGCGCCATCCCGATCAGCATCATCGCCCCGATTAACGCCGCCGCCAGCGCCAGCAACCGGCCCAGCGCCATGCCCGGACGCCCCGCCCGCTCGGCCAGCCAAAAGCCCAGTGTCGCCAGAGCCAGCGTGTAGGCGAACTTCATCCAGAAGGATCCGGTTAATAGCGCCGCCGGCAAGTCAGGACGTAATCCGAGCCAGAACACGACCAGCGCCGCCGAAACCAGGGAGCCCAGGCCTAGGCCTAAGCCCAATCGACGAATGCTAGACCCGCGCTTGACCGGGCGAAGATTTGCGCTGAGGCTGGCGATGAAGTTATCCGTCATCCTGATCGCCTCCTTTCCCGAACCGCTCCGTTAAGCTCTTCAAACCCCGATACACTCGCACCTTGGTCGCCGTTTCACTTAGGCCATGGGCGTTGCCTGCTTCCGCGTTGGAGAAGCCGTCGATCTTGGTGCGTTCGATCAAAGTCCGTGTGCTGTCCGGAAGGGTATCAAGGATGCGTTCCACATCGAGGCGCGCCAGGGCGGCGGCGAACTCGTCAGCCGCGAACAGCGCGCCCGCATCCTCAAGGGGAACCGTCCGGCGATAACGGCGGCGGCGGTAGTGGTCGATCAGCTTATAGCGCGCAATGGCGTAAACCCACGCGGTGAGGGGCTGGCCGGGATCATAGGTGGCGCGGCGGGTATGCATGGCGATTAACGTGTCCTGGACCAGATCTTCCTCGTCAGCGGCGTCCGCCCCGTCCAGGCGCCGGCGATAGTAGATGCGAAGTCCCGCGCTTAGCGCATTGAGCAACGCCCTGTACGCCCTGGCGTCGCCCTCAAGCGACGCCAGCATCAACGCTCTCAATCGCGCTTCGGCGACGATCAAATTTCAACCACCTTCTTAGAGTTCGCGTCCAGGACCCGAGGGGTTACAGGGCGCAGCGTCACTTGCACACGGCTTTGCAAGAAAATCGACAGGCGCTGGTAACCTTATCTCTACTACCGCCGAACTCCCTGCCATAATGGACGCACGATGCGTCGACCAGGAGGCCGGATGGGACGACGATCGATCCAGCTTTGGACCAGCGGCGCGGCGCTCGGCCTGACGCTCCTTTCGGGCGTCGCCGCCTCGGCCGCCGGCCCTTTGACGGTGGTGGAGCTGTTCACCAGCCAAGGCTGCTCCTCCTGCCCGCCCGCCAACGACAATGTCCGAGCGCTGAGCGACCGGCCCGATGTCCTGGCGCTGAGCTTCGGCGTCACCTATTGGGACCAGCTCGGTTGGAAGGACAGCTTCGCCCAGCCTAAATTCACCGCGCGGCAGGTCGATTACGCCCGCGCCCTCGGCCATGACGGTCCCTTCACACCCCAGGTTGTAATCGACGGCAGGGCCGACGTGGTGGGCGCCCGCAAGGGCGAGATCGAAGGGCTGATGGCGCGGGAATATCTCTCAGGCGGACCGACCGTCCAAATCGCCGGCAACGTCGTTTCCGTCGGCGCCGGCAGGGCGCCAGCTAAGGGCGCGGACGTATGGCTGGTGCGTTATGATCCCCGCATAGTGCAGGTGTCAGTCCAGCGCGGCGAGAACACCGGCCGCACCCTGCCTCATAAGAACGTCGTGCGGCAGTTAACCCGCCTCGGCGCCTGGACCGGCGCGCCCGCCCGATTCACTATCCTCGCCGCTAGCGAGGGACTCTCCACCGCGGTTCTCGTGCAAACCGCTGGCTTGGGCCCGATCCTCGCCGCCGCGCGCGGCTGACCAGCAGCTTCCGACCCTTGCGCATGAAGCTCAATGCGATGAAAGGCGACGTGATGGTTCCGCACTACCGGAACTATGACTTGTTTTGGCCTACGTCTCTAATCGCGGCGTGGGCTCAGTCTGAAAATGAGATGCTTCCCCAAAGAATTCTACTTGATATTTTGGTTTGACAACGCCGCAGGTACGATTGAGGAACCATCGTTGAAAACCATTGGCGTCGCCGTTCTTTGCAAAACGCCCGAGGCGGGAAATTCGAAGACACGGCTTTCGCCGCCGCTGCGACCGGAGCAGTGCGCGGAAATGTCGGCCTGCTTCATCCGCGATCTGACAGCCAACCTACAGACGCTATGCGGCGATGGTCGGATCACAGGCTATGCCGTCTATACGCCGGTGGGTTCCGAGGAGCGGCTGCGACCATTGTTGCCGTCCCAGTTCGGACTCGTCGTTCAATGCGACGGCGATTTCGGCCTGCGCCTGAGGACCAGCGTCGAAGACATCCTCGCACTGGGTCACCACGGAGCGATCATCATTAATTCGGACAGCCCGACTTTGCCCGCTGGCATCGTTGCTGACGCCGCGGCGCGCCTGCTGGAAGGAGATTGCGTGGCGCTTAGTCCAGCCTTGGACGGAGGCTACACCTTGATCGGCCTGACGAAGATCCATGCTCGCCTGTTCGAAGACATTCCCTGGAGCACCGAGGCGGTGCACCGGCTGACCGAGGAGCGCGCCGCGGAGATCGGCTTGAAGGTTTGCAACGTGCCGCCTTGGTACGATGTAGACGATGGCGCTTCCCTGAATCTGCTGCGACGTGAATTGGCCGGCGAACCACCGTTCTTCGTTTCCGCGCACCCGCCTGCCGCTGCCCCGGCCACGAAAGCCTACGTCGCGACCATTCTTCCGGATGTGCTTACATCGGTCCCGCGCTAGCCGTACAACCTCGTTGGCCTTACAGCTTGCTTGGACCACCGGCGCCTTTTGTCGCCACGGCGAGGGAGGGATGAGGCTTTGAGGTTTTCCACGGGCGAGCAGACCGTGAGCGTGGTGATCCCTTGTCTCAACGAAGAGGACGCGATCGGGCCGCTCATCACCGAACTTTCCGCTGAGGGTTTCGATGAGATTCTGGTGGTCGACAACGGTTCGATCGACCAAACAGCGTCGCGCGCACGCGCTGCTGGCGCGAGCGTCGTCGCCGAGCCCGTCGCGGGATATGGCCGAGCCTGCGCCCGAGGCGTTGCGAATGTTCGTCCCGATTGCGACATCGTTTGCTTCCTCGATGGAGACGGCAGCGACATCCCAAGCTTTCTAACCACCGTAACGACGCTGATCGCGGCAAATGACGCCGACTTCGCCATGGGCTCCCGGGTGCTCGGCAAGCGCGAACCCGGCAGCATGACGGCGCCACAGATCGTGGCGGGGCATATCGCCGGCGCCCTGCTTCGTGTGGTCTATGGCGTTCGCTTTACCGATATGTCGCCTATGCGGGCGATGCGCTTGAACCGCCTGCGCGGCCTGGGCATGATGGAGATGACCTACGGCTGGAATCTTGAGATGCAGATGCGGGTCGCTGCCGCGGGTCTGCGGATCGTTGAGATCCCGGTAGATCATCGCTGCCGCCAAGGGGGCGTTTCAAAGGTGTCGGGCAATCTGTCGGCCGGTCTTAAGGCCGCCTGGAAGATCATCACGACTTTTTTCCGGCTTTGGCGCGGTCTGCCAGCCGCCGCGCCCGGCGCACATTCTTAGAGAGGCCGCCATGAGCCAAGCACTTCGCATTCTGGTCACCGGCGGCGCCGGCTTCATTGGTCAGCATGTCGTGCGTGGTCTGATGGCGCGCGGTCACGCCGTGCGGGTTTTCGACTCGCTGCGCTCGGACGTCCATGGCCCGGACAGCGGATGGCGTCCGCCGGATGACGTTGAGTTTCAAAAAGGGGACGTGCGCGATGCGCTGGCTGTCGATCGGGCGCTCGAGGGCATGGATCGCGTGATCCACCTCGCCGCCAAGGTCGGCTTAGGTGTCGATGTGGGTGACTTGCCGGACTACGCCTCCAGCAACGATGCCGGAACGGCTGGACTGCTGGCAGGCATGGCTCGCAAAGAAGTTGGCCGGCTGACCCTCGCAAGCTCCATGGTAGTCTATGGGGAAGGCGAAGGGCTCTGCCCGGAACACGGTGCCGTACGGCCGGGGCCGAGACTCGAAGCCGCGTTGGCGCAGGGTGAGTTTGAGCCCCCTTGCCCGACCTGCGGCAAGCCCTTGCAGGTGAAGCTTGTGGCGGAAGAGACGGCGTTTGATCCTCGAAACGCCTACGCCACCAGTAAGGTGGCGCAAGAGTTTTACGCCTCTAATTGGGCGCGCGTGACCGGGGGTTCTGTTGCCGCAATGCGCTATCACAACGTCTATGGCCCCGGCATGCCCAAGGACACGCCTTACGCCGGCGTCGCGGCGATTTTTCTGTCGTCCCTGCGCCAAGGTCGGCCGCCGACGGTTTTCGAGGATGGAGGACAGCGTCGGGATTTCATCCATGTTCGCGACATCGCCGCGGCCACCATCGCGGCTTGCGAACGGCATGTTGAGGGGGTGCGGGCGTTCAACGTCGGATCAGGAACGCCCCGGACCGTGGGAGACATGGCTGCAGCCCTGGCGAAAGCGCTAAATGGACCAGCGCCCGTGACCACTGGAAATTATCGGCTAGGCGATGTCCGGCACATCACGGCGGACAGCACGCGCCTCGTCGCCGAGCTAGGTTGCCGTCCCAATGTGGAGTTCGAGGCCGGAATGCGCGAACTCGGCGGCGTCGGATAAGAAGTGCTGAACTCGATCTTGAAAGCATTCTGAATCCGGTATCCAGTCTTAGAAGGCAAGGTTATCGTCGTCGGGTATGTTGACTTTCAATTTGCCTCTCTTCAGCGCACCACGATCCTACCGCTGATTTTGAACCCAGAATGGCGTCGATCCCAATCATTCTTTTGATGGCTCTGGGCGCCGCAGGCTTTTACACCCTGGTCGGCTTGGCGTTGGCGCGGTGGGCGTGGCCCAGTTGGTCGCCCGCATCCGGCGTCGCCCCGGCTTTAGGATGGGCCATCTTCACCGCCATCAGCTTTCCGCTGCAAAATCTTTGCGGATTCAGCCAGGCGTCAACCGCCGTATTGGCCGCCGTCGCTTTGATCGGCGCCCTCGCATTTTTATTTTCAAAGCGGGGGGCGAAGACAGCGGCGTTCGAACGATCCCTGCCCCTTTGGGCTTTCGGGTTCGCCGCCTTGATCGCCCTTATCCCCTTGGCGGGATTGCTCCCCAAGCTCGCCGGGGACGGCGTCATCATCGGGCCGACCGCGTTCGACCATTCAAAAATCGCCATGGTCGACGAAATCACGCGCCTGGGCCTGCCCGTGGGCAATCCCTTCTTTACGCCGCTCGGGGCGCGCGGTTCGTTATCCTACTACTATCTCTGGCACTTCAGCGCCGCCCAGGTCTCAATCCTCTCAGGCGTCTCCGGATGGGAGGCGGATGCTGCGATGACGGGGTTCACCGCCTACGCTTCCCAGATCTTGATGATGGGGCTTGCAAGCCGACTGAGCTCAGCCATGCAAGAGAAAGAGAGCCAAGGTCCGAGGCGACGAGGGACCTGGGCGCCGGCTTGGGTTGGGCTTTTGAGCCTGGCCGGCTCGCTCCGCCCGTTGATTACGCTGCTGTTCGGACATCGGCTGGATGGCGTTCTGACCAACTACTACAGCCTGGAAGGATGGGTTTCACAAGCCAGTTGGGTTCCCCAGCATTTAGCGTCGGCGTGTTGCGTCGTCCTGGCCGTGCTTGTGTTGGTGGAGCTGTCTCAGAGAGTGGCTGTTCGCGGCGTTTTCCTCTTGGGCGCATTGGCGGCGACGGCTTTCGGCAGCTCCACCTGGGTTGGCGGCGTCACCTTCGCCCTGGCGGGCGGTGTGGTGGGCGTGGTGCTATTGCTGTGCGCCAAGGGCCGTCAGAGGGTTTGGTTCATCGTCGGCGCTGGGGGCGCCGCGGCGATCGCCATCCTCATCGCCTTTCCCTTGCTGCAAGCTGAGTTCGGCTCGGTTGCAAATCGCGGCGGCGCGGCGCCCATCGGCTTTCATCCCTACGAGATTTTTGGAGATTGGGCGCCGCGAAAGGCGCGCCGCATCCTGGATCTTCCCGGCTTTTGGCTTGTCCTGCTGCCGCTGGATTTAGCGGCCATCTATCCAGCAGGCATAGCCGCAGTGGTTCTCTATGCGCGAACGTGCATCACAGTCCGAACTCTCGACCTCCAGGCGGTGGCCCTCACCGTCTTGGCCTTCGCCAGCCTCTGCGTGGCGTGGCTGCTCGTCAGCACCATCGGCAACAACGATCTCGGATGGCGAGCGATCCTGCCAGCCGTCTTGGTCTTGACGCCGTTCGCAGCCAGCGGCTTGGCCCGTTGGATTCAGACCCGGCGCCTCGCCGCAGCGCTTCCGGCCGTCGCCCTATTCGCCGCCGGTATGCCGGACCGCCTCACCTTCGCCAACATCAAGGGACGATCCACCGAGAACGCGCCGGATTTCGCCGCCGCGCCGGCCCTTTGGTCGGCCGTTCGGCGCTATGCCGGTCCCAATGATCGCGTGGCTAATAATCCACAGGCTCTGGATGATCTGACCGAATGGCCGGTGAATCCGTCATGGGCCATGCTCTCCAACCGTCCGTCTTGTTATTCCGGATGGGAGACTGCGCGCGCCTACGTCGATCTTCCGCTGAAACGCATCACGGCGATCGACACCCAGTTCATCCGCGTTTTTAACGGTTCCGGATCTTCGGAGGACGTTCGTCAACTCGCCCAAGACTACGGCTGCAAGGTCATCGCCCTGACCGATAACGATGACGCTTGGACCAAAGACCCCTTCGCCCACAGTCCCTATTACCGTTTGGCCGAAGAGCGGCCCGACGAATGGCGAATTTATCTCGCCAATCTAACACCGTCTGAGACCCGCCGTTGAGGCGAGGGCGGCGTCAGTACTTTCGATCGACGCCCATCTCGATGATTTGGTTCGCCGCTAGAAAGGATCCGCTCGTCCTTTGAAAAGTCGGCAGCGCCGCGAGGTCCTTATTATCCAGATCGTTGATCTTCAACATCGGCCCAACCAGGCTCAGTTCTTCTAGCGGGGGCGCGATCATGCGCCCACCGAACCCGAAGATCGCGCCGTAACGAAACACCAATTCGAGGTCTCCATCGCCGTCTTTAAAGACGCCAATGACGGTCCCTAGCTTCTTGTGCGTCACGCCGCGCTGAACAACCTCTTCACCCAATAAAGATCCGACCCTGACCGGCTGGGGAAAGCGCATTTGCTGGCGCTGCTGCAACGTTGGCGGGTGGTCGTCGGACGGTGGGTCTGCTGCTGCTGCCCCGCAAATCATGGCGGCAGCTACGGCAAGGCGGGCGATCAGCATCCATCGGTCCACGAGGGATTGGTGCGTTGTGGGTTTTTCCAAAAAACTCGCCATCACCCGCCGCCAACGCTCGCTCTATCGACTTGTCCAGCGTACACTAGGCCTTGATTTTCCCAAGAGGTCGCAATCGCCGCGATCAGTTGCAACGCCGCCTCCGCGCCTTCAGCGACCCCTTTGCTAAAGTCGCCCGGCGTGCAGTTTAGCCGGTTAGTAACCTGCGCCAGGCATAGGACGGGATTGCCCGTGGCCGCGGCGAAGGCGTATAGGCCGGCAGCCTCCATCTCCACAGTCAAAAGGCCTTCGGCGCGGCGCTTTGCAACCTTGGCCTCGGTCTCGCGGAACGGCGCATCTGTGGTCCAACTCGGCCCCACATGGAAGTGGACGCCGGTCTCCGCCAGTGAGGGCAAAACACGCTGCAGTATTCGCGCATCCGCTTCCGCGAACCGGGAAGGGGGAAGATAGTGATAGCTCGTGCCCTCGTCGCGGAGCGCCTTGTCGATGACGACGAAGTAGGGTGGTGGGCCAAGGTCGGCCACCTGTCCGGCTGAACTAAGACTGATCAGAAAGCGGCAACCCGAGGCAAATAGCTGCTCCGCCAAGAGTACGGAGAAAGCCGCTCCGACGGCGCGACCGATGATGCCAAAAGGCCTTTCAGTGCAGCTGCACACCGCAAGATGCGTGTGAAAGCATCCCCAATTTTCGTCTTCGCAAAGCTCGCCACGCGAATGAAGGTGCCGCTCTAAATCCCCATCGGGATCAAGCACGCAGATGTCGGGAACATTGACGGCGGTCAGGCCCTTAGTTTGCCGTGAGAGGCTGAGCATCGCCTCTGCCGTGAACATCGATGGCGCGTCGGGATCGTCGTGCTCCAAAATCGGCGCGGTCGAACGCTTCTCAACGTCAGAGCGCTGATCCGAGGGCCCAGATACGCTGTTCAAAGACGACCATCCAACAGTGGCGGGCTTGGAAAGAAGTTCAGCGCGTAAAACATTGGATTGCAATCGCCCTACCCCTCCCATTGTGGCCTCAGATCCGGGACGCGATGTTTCCACAGAAAATTCTACTGAAGTGTCGATCTTTCTGCACCCAAATCGCCCGCGCCGTTAAATCGAGTACGCACGGCGGCGTCAGAAAGTTTCACAGCTCTCGGAGTTCTGAAAGCCGATCCGAAGTCCCGTGCTTTCATCTTGTGCCTAACTGTGAAAATGCGCCGCTTACCTCGATCTAAACATCATCGTCGCCTAGACGAGGCTAACATTGTTCTTAGGCAAAGAAAGCGTAGAACGATTAGACGGGCGCGTATTCCACCAAGCAGCTAAGTTTTTAGGCCGCGTGTAACTAACTCCAGGGCCCAAGCGAATACCCGAAGAGGAACGGTTTTCGCAGATCTAAGGTTGGACGGAGGGCGAGATGGGCGCGGAAACAGCGTGAGCTTGCCAGAAGAGGCGAAGCATAACGTGCGGCGTCCCCGCGCAAAAAAGCTGCACCCGCTGCCGCTGCGGATCATGCATTGGCTGAATGTCATCGCCATGATCGTCATGATCCCTTCGGGGTGGGGCGTCTACAACGACAATCCGATCCTGCCTTTCACCTTTCCTGATTGGGCCGCGCTTGGCGCCGGCGCAGGCGAAAGGCTGCTTTGGCATTTCGCTGGTATGTGGCTGCTTGGCGTGAACGGCCTTTTCTATCTCGGCTACGGCGCTGTCACCGGCCGATTTTGGCGGAAGTTTTTTCCCATCCGCGTCGGTGAGATTATCCACACTGTCCGCGAAACCTTGCAGCTTCATCTCGCTCACGACGACATCACCCACTACAACGCCGTACAGAAGCTCCTTTATCTGGTGGTGATCGTCGCCGGTGTGACTCAGGTCCTGACCGGGATCGCCATCTGGAAGCCGGTCCAGTTCTCCTGGCTTACCTGGCTGTTCGGCGGGTTTCAGGGAGCCCGCAACGTGCATTTTCTAGGCATGATCGTTATCGTCGGCTTCATGGTCGTCCATGTGGCTCTGGCGCTCCTTGTGCCCAAAACCCTTTGGGCCATGATCACCGGAGGGCCGCGGGTAAAGCCGGCATGAGATCACTTCACCGTCCCAGTAAGGCGCCGGACCCCGGCATTCTCGACAATCACCGCCCACTGGTCGTGGAGGTCGAACGCCGGTTGCTGCTGCGCGGCGGCCTTTCCCTCGGTCTGCTGACGATGTTGACCGGCTGCGATCCAGAGAAGGATCATGAGATCAACGCCGCGTTAAGGTCGGTCTCGACCTTCAACGACCATGTTCAACTTCTTCTGTTCAACCCACGAAAGCTGGCGCCGACTTACCCGGCGTCGATGGTTTTGAAGCCGCCCCGCTTCAACGCCTTCAAAGACATTAAAGACCTGCAGCCGGTGGATGGGCCGTTGTGGAAACTCGAACTCGCAGGCTCAATCGCCGACCGACGGCCCTGGACGCTGCAACAGATCGACGCCTTGCCCAAGCGCGAGATCATCATGAAACATATTTGCGTCGAGGGCTGGGACTACATTGGCCAGTGGTCCGGCGCGCCCCTGGGAGATTTCCTGAAGCGTGTGGGGGCGGATCTCACCGCTAAATACGTCGCCTTCAGCACGGCGGATATGGGCGGCAAGCTTTATGGCAACATTGATATGAAGACGGCCCTGCATCCACAAACTTTGCTCGCCACAAACTATGCCGACGGTCCGATCGCCGATCCGTTCGGTTTTCCGCTACGGCTGCGAACCTCTACGAAGCTCGGCTACAAGAACCCCAAGTGGATCACCGCCATCGAGGTGACCAACACCTATCCCGGCGGCTATTGGGAGAACCAGGGCTTCAACTGGTTCGGCGGTATCTGAAGAGGACCTCCGCGCAACGGTCGTCAGCCGCGCAGGAAGCCGAGCATCGCGGCGTTAAACACTGCCGGCGCCTGCAGCATGGCGAAATGGCTGACGTCCGGCAGGATGATCAACGTGGCGCCTGGGATTTCACGGGCGAGATACTCGGTATGCTCTCGCTTGATCGCCTCGTCGTGATCGCCGTCGACGATTGCGGTCGGCGTTTTGATGCGGTGGAGGTCGGCGGCCGCGTATTTGGGTTCGGTATCCCACATGCGATTGATCGCTTTGGAAAAGTCTGAAAAGCCGTTCGGCGTGGGAGATAACACGGCGTAATCTCCTTTCGCCTGCGCCTCGAAGCGGGCGAACACGGGGTGATCCAGCGTGTCTGAGCGGACGCCGCTTGGGTCCATATTGGCGGCGAAGGCGAAAAGGCGGGAGAGCCGATCCGGCGCGCGAAGCGCCATGACGAGGCCGATGATAGCGCCGTCGCTCCAGCCCACCACCGAGGCTTGGCGGATGTGAAGATGATCCATCACCGCAATCACATCCGACTGCATCAACTCATAGGTATAGGCCCGCTCGTCGCGGCTGCTGCGCCCGTGCCCCCGACTGTCGATGAGGATGGCTTGATAACCGGATTTCAACAGCGCGGGCACTTGGTCGCCCCAATACTGGCCGTTGGCGAAACCGCCGTGCAAGAGAATCACCGGAAGGCCGGACCCAAAGGTCGCATAGTAGATTTGGGCTCCGTCGTGGGCGACGTATCCAGTCGAGCCGCCTTTCGGCAAGGGCGCGGGAGCCGGCAGCGTCAGCCAAGGCTCTGCGACGTCAGTCTGTGCGGCACGGGCGCCTGAAGCGATTAGGGCTGCTGTCGCGCTGGTCAAGAGAAAGCCCCGGCGATCCATCATCGTTTCCTTGCAAACCCATATGTTGCGACCTGACGCGACGAGCTTGGGCGCGTCAAGGCGCGGGCTTATCGGCTTAGGTTGCGAACTCCGTAATAGCTCCATATCGACAGGCTGATCGACTTCACGCTTAGAAGAGGCGACAGAGCATTGCAGACTGTTTTGGGCGTTATCGGCGGTTCAGGTCTCTATGACCTAGATGGACTTGAGGCGCGCGAATGGCGCCAAATTGAAAGTCCGTGGGGCAAGCCTTCAGACGCGATCCTGTTCGCTGAATTTGAGGGACTGTCGTTACGGTTTCTGCCCCGCCACGGTCGCGGTCATCCCCTTTCGCCTACAGGCATCAACTACCGCGCCAATATCGACGCCTTGAAACGTGCGGGGGTGACCGATCTTATATCGGTCTCGGCTTGCGGCTCCCTCAAGGAAAGCCTGGCCCCCGGCGCCATTGTTCTTGTGGATCAATTCATCGATCGCACCGTCTCGCGCGAGCGCAGTTTCTACGGCGAAGGCTGTGTGGCGCACGTATCGATGGCCGACCCTGTCAGCCCCGGTCTTTTGGCGCAGCTTGAACGCGCCGCCACGGCGGAAAGCATCTCGGCGGTGCGGGGCGGCACGTACGTGGCGATCGAGGGGCCGCAATTCTCCACCCGCGCGGAAAGCCGGCTTTTCCAAAGCTGGGGCGCCGATGTGGTGGGCATGACCAATATGCCGGAAGCCCGCCTCGCCCGCGAAGCCGAGCTCTGTTACGCGACGATCGCAATGGTGACGGACTACGACTGTTGGCGGGAGGGTCCTGTCAGCGTGCCCGAAATCATGCGCGTCATGGCCGAAAATATTTCGACCGCGCAGCGACTGCTCATCCGCCTGATCCGAGACATTCCTCGGAACCATCAACCTTGTCCTGGCGGTTCGGACACCGCGCTCGAATTCGCCTTTATGACCGCGCCGGCCGTTCGGGACCCTGATCTCATCGCCAAACTGGACGCCGTGGCTGGGCGAGTGCTCTCTAAAGAGCCCGCATAAATTCCGGGGCTCCGGTATCAGATACCGTTCGGTCTGAGTTAGTTCGCTTCGACCTGAACAGCCTGACCGCTGCCCTTCAAATCCGCCGCGAGACCGTCGGCTGTGGTGTCGAGGAGCGGCGTATGAGGAACGCCCGCCGCGCCGAGAACCTCGCCAATCCACTGATTGCATTCATGAATGGCGGCGCCGGACGAAGGCCAGGGTAGAATTTATCGTCCGCATCCACACCGTTCTGAAGAAACTCCGGCTTCCCCTCCTTCAAGGCAAACGACTGGTCGACGCGTCGCTCAAAGTCTGCAAAGCGTATTCGGCTGACGGTCAGCCTCAGGATTTTGGGATGGCTAGGATCTTTCAAGGGGTCATCGACCCCTTCCAGATGCACAACCGACGGGTTTCCAGGCGCCAACATCGATCGAAAGAAATCGAGGATACGCCCAGGGTTGATGCCCTGGCCCTCGTAGAATTTGGCGTCTCCATAGCCGAGCGAGGTCCAAGGTTGAGGTTTCGTTGCGCCAAGGCCTCTGCAGTAGGCCCCGGATTCGCGACGAGCGCGGCTGAAGGCGCCGTCAATCCCGAGTAGAAGTGGTTGTAAACAATATAGATGGTGACGCTGCCGGGGATCGCCGCAGCGACCGCGGCTGACGGTGCAATCGGCGGCGTCATAGAAACACAGCCGGTCAGACAGGCGCTGACGCTAATCCAATTATGGCTGTCGATAGGCGGGAAGGCCGCTGCGCTGTGAGCTTCACAAAGATCTCATCGCCTGGATTTCGTCCCTCTCACTTTGAACGCGTAGCAAAAGTAATGTCCGACAGCGTTGAGCACGCATGAAGTTTTTTGCCCGCCAATAAGAGAAGAATTAAGAATTGTCGCTGTCCTCCAGCGCCAATATTGCGAAGGCGAAATCCGTCCCGCCCTTTGGACGAAGATATCATATTATTGCTCACAAAAAAACATCCATTTTCGTGTCGTACTCGTATCTGAACTGGTCAGTGAAAAAGCGGGACTGGATATGGAAGGCGTATTAAATCTATTGTCTTTCGCCGGTCAGATCGTCAGAGCCTGCTTCGATGCTGTTCGGACGCGAAGGCCGCTAAATCGCCGCTAGGCAATCGTTTCGATTCAAGGGACGTGAGCTCCTAGTCAACACCTTTGACCAACTGGATCCCCGACCGACCTAAAATCGTCAGGAGCATTGTTTACCCCTAATGTGCTTGCCTCAGCACTCGCCGCCACCAAAGCAGGAGCTCGGAGCGTCGCCTTTCTGGCGCCATGACAATGTCCGCTTTGGGCGCAAAGTCCCCTTTTTCCCTTAACCGGCCAAGGCTCGGACGACGTCGGCAAAGTCCTCAAAACGATCGCGGTTGTAATGAAAGTCTTCGGTTGGCTTCTTCATTCGAACGCCGACAACGCCGGATTTTGGAAAGATCGCCAGGTATTGCCCGAGCGATCCCTCAGCCTGCATCCCGTCGAAGCTTTCGTAAGTCCAAATTGGAATGTCTGTTGCGTAATAGTCTATGATGCCTGGATATTCTGGAGCCTTCGCTTCCCAGTCCGGCATCACCGCTTCCAGAGCCCTGTGCCAATCCGCTTCACTTGCAAAAGATCGGCCCGACAGAGGTTTTATAGCGGCGATGAAATCAGCCTTTAATCCGGCCTGACGCAAAGTTTCGATGCGAGCCGGCGTCAGACGCCCGACACTCTTCAAAGGCGTCCTCCACCACAAAAAGCCGTAGAGCGGTTCATAAGGCTGGGACTGCTGAGCAACTTGGTCAACCCAAGAGGCCGGGAGGAGCTGCTTTCCCTTCCAGAGCCCCATCTGCTGCATCAGCATGCCGAACTTGGCGAAGTCTTCTGGATAAAGAGCCAAATCCGCCATTGCCGAAGCATTGCCCGCGTCGTCTCTGCCCCAGTTCCAGCTTTTGATCCCCATGGGCTCAAAGAATTTGTCGCGAACGTAGTCGTCCAGAAACTCGCCGGTCGCCAGATGGATGACGCCGCTCAAAAGGTTCACCGACTTGTTGTTATAGTCGAATGCGGCGCCTGGCGCGGTGGTCAGTTCCGCGGCCACCGCCAAGCGCACAAAATCAGGCGCGGGGTAGACTTCTGAGCCTGTACCCGTGTTCTGAATGCCTGACGTCATCGACAGCAGATGGCGGATGGTTAGCGCCTGCTTGCGACCTTGTTTGAGCTCCGGATAGAACTCAGAGAGCGGCTGGTCTACGCTCTTGATTTTTCGATCCGCCAGCGCAGCGCCGACTGCGAGCGACACGATCGACTTAGTGCAAGACATCAGAAAGATCGGCTCGGGTGTTCCCGAGTAATAGTCGAAGATTTTAACGCCGTTCCGGTAGACGAGCACAGCGTCGCTTCCGGTCTCGTTGCAGCGTGTTCTAAGCGCTGCAACTTGAGCTGCGTCCAGATCGGTCGAACTCCCAGCTAAGCCGTAACCTGGAACCATCGTCATGGCTGTTAAGCCGACGCTCGCACCGAGCACTTTTCGTCGATCAACCAAAGCCAACACCCTTTGAACGGCCGTGCTACGACTTTGTGCAAATGGCGAACATCAAGCAAGCCGACTTAGGCCCGAATGTCGCCCTTTTTGGAGCGGCGCTCGAGTCTTCAATGGGCGCTTCCTGAGCGAGTGTGGTGTTATCGGATGTTGAGGACGCTGCAGTGAGGTTCAATCGACTGTGGAAGGCGCTTGCCCCGAAGTGCGGTTACGTGGTGGGGGCTATTGGCGCGCTGGGTCTGCTGTCCTCTGGGTGTGGGGCAAGCCATGGGGACAGCGGCGCTAGCGCACCGTCTAACACCATGCCCGGAAACAGCGGCGGGAACGCCACCGGCGAGCCCCCAGGGAATCCGTCCATTGCAATAACGCCAATGACGGCCGTCGATGTCGCGGCACGGGCGGGCTACTTCGTCGATCCGTATCCGGTTCATTTCGCATCGAGGTTTGCGCCTGCGGTGCAGTCATTCTCCGGGACTACAAAGGCTATTTTGAGCTGTGCCTATCCTCTCTTGGCGCAGTGCTTCACTCAGACCCCGATCAGCATAGGATCAGGGACTGTGGGCGCCGCTATCGTCGCCGTCGGCTCTAGCATCACCAATTATCAGAATGCGAACATTTACCAGGATAGCTCCGGCCAGTGGCAAATGGCGGTCACCATAGGCGTAAAGAGCCCGAACCACCCCGAAGTCGATCACTGGAATGTCATTCTCCATGCGCATCCTGTTATTGCCGCGGTGGACAACGCCATTCCAACCCAGTGGGCGGCGGACGCCGTTCTGATCGGATCGCTCTCTAATCCTGTCGATGCAAATTACGACGGGAAGTATTTTGAGGACTACGGCAGCCTCTATTTGCTCTACAGCAAGCGCTTGTCGAACGGGCCTGCAAGACACGGGATCGTCGCGCAGCTCATGACCTCGGCAATGCAGCTGGCGCCAAGCGATCCGGTCGTTTTGCTGCAACCGGACGATGCGAATGGAGGATACAACTCGGAATTCTTTAACATTAACAGCGCCGCGGACCAGTTCAAACTTGTGGAAGTCGGCAATGTCACTGTGATCGACGGCAAGTATGCCATGGCCTATTCCACTGGGGCCTATGATGAAGTCGCCTACAAAACTGCGGTTGCTTGGTCAGACACGTTCCTGCCGAGTTCAGGATCGACCTACAAAAAGGTTCTTAAGTTGGATGCCTCCGGTGTCTGGGGACAGCCAAACCACCTTGAAGTGCAATACCTGCTTCAATCGCAGCAAAGCGATTGGCCGAACAATATCTCCACCCAAGTCCTGTCCCCTGGGGTGCCATCGTTCGTTCATGGGCTCGATGGGGAATGGTACCTGTACTTCGCAGGCTACGACCCATCCGACGCTCCAACGGTCTCTCCAGGCGTGTTCGACGGCTCTCACCGCCGTCCCTATTACGCCAAGCTTAGGGTGGCCATCCCGCCGCACGCGACGATCGCTCTCACCTCCAACACAGACTTAGCCAGCTGGCTAACCCCGGTGACTCGATAGGGGCATCGACGCCGTCCTAGCTGGCGCTACGGAATTACCCTAGCCCATCGCTTTCAAGAGAGTATCCGACCGGATGGGGTCGAGTCTCCTCGTTGGCTTGCTTCGTCTGCATCTTTGTAAATAAGTGCGGCAGAGCTGTCAGCTTATCTTCGGCCTCTTCCCGCAGCGCCACTAGAGCTTTGGTAATCTCCTGAAACGGCTCGGGAACGTCTGGAAGCTGCAACTAAGCCTAGTTCTGCTTCGGGTGGAAAGTAGCCCTTCACATACGCCCGTCGGCGGTAACTATTGAGGAGTCAGCCGCCAGCTCCGCGACAGTAGATGATAAATGGGCTCGGGCATGACCCAGCTAGAGGCCCATCTAGCCAGAAGTGCGGCAAGAAGCAGCGGGCCGACGAGGCCGGGTTCGCGGGTCATTTCCATGAGGATCACCGCGCTGGTGAGCGGCGCTTGAACAACGCCGGATAGATAGCTGGTCATGCCCAGAACCACCGCGTCCCGCCCCGCGACCCCAAGGCCGATGTGGGCGAAGACCGCTCCGATCCCCGCGCCGGTCGCAAGGGATGGGGCGAAGATGCCGCCCGGCGTCCCGGACGCTGCGGCGGCGAGGCTGGCGATGAACTTGGAGACCGCAAGGGTCACGCCTTGTGTCGGCTGGCCCTGCAAAAGCGACTTGGCTTCGTTGTACCCCGCGCCAAAAGTTAGGCCGCCTGAAACGACCGCGACAATCGCCGCAACAGCGCCACACCCTATCGCGAAAACCACGGGATGCCGCAAACGCCATCGCGTGACGGGGTTGGCATGAGGACCGATCAGCGCGGCGAGGCAGCGGGAGAACAGCCCGCCGAGAACACCACCGGTGACGCCGATCAGCGGCGAGGCTATCCACGCGGGCGTGATGTTGGTGTCTCCGCCAAGGACGCCGAAGTAGGCGTAGTTGCCCTGAAGCGCGTAGGCCGCGAAGCCCGAGATCACCACGATCATGATCACGGTTGTGTTGGTCCGTCGTTCAAAGCTCTTGGCCAGCTCTTCCACGGCAAAGACGACCCCCGCGATGGGGGTGTTGAAAGCGGCCGCCACCCCCGCAGCGCCGCCTGCGATGATGATCGCCCGTCGCCCTGGCCCGCCTTTCAGGCCGCGAGTCAGGGTCCGTAAAATGCCGGCCACCACCTGAACAGTGGGCCCCTCCCGCCCTATAGACGCGCCGCAGACCAGAAGCGAGGCGGATAAGACCACCTTCCAGGCGGCTGTTCTTAGCGTCACCCTCTGGCCGCTCCATCGCCCCCGCCACCGCTGCTCTGCAGCCGCGATCACCTGGGGTATGCCGCTGCCTGCGGCTTCAGGCGCAAACCGCTTGGTCAGCCACGTGGCGATCCCAAACCCGAAAGGCAGCAGCAGGAGCGTCGGCCAGCGGGCGGCGGCGTAGAGCTTGCCGTGTGCGACCATGGCTGCATCGCAAAGACGGGCGAACAGCGCGGCGGACAGACCGCAAAGAATAGCGACCGCGACGATGACCGCCGTGCGGTAGAACCGGCGCAGGGTGAGCTGCGCGATCAGCCGATCCCTGTGGCTTCGTCCCTCTGGCGCGCCAAAGAGATAGGGCAGTTTCAAGGGTATGATCCTAGCGCTCCCAAAATGTCACGATGCAGCCGCCGACCACGATCAAGGAACCCCCTGCCAAAACTGGGATCGTGGGCGCGTGTCTAAAAAAGATGAAGTTCACGATCTGCCAAACGACGAAGAGCGCGGCGATGTAGAGACCGACTACCTTTTCAAACTCCACTGGAGCCAAGTTGAGCAAAAGCCCGTAGCCAAAAAGCAGCACCCCTCCGGCCGCAAATAGACCGATACGGGCGGCAATCGCATGATGACCCAAGGCCAGCCGAATGACGGCGTCCCCGGTCGCCTCCATGGTGGTCGCGGCGATCAGGAAGGCCAAGACCGAAAGTCTGTTCATCCGAAACAACTACGGGCTTTTCACCACAGAACGGAGCAAAATCGGATCGTGCCCGCCTTCAAAAACATATGCAGTCCACGGCTGAAGGTCCGCTAAGGGTCTCTACTTCGCGTTGACCTCCAGCCCGAAAGCCGACGTTCGACACGCTGCCGAGAACGTCCGAAAGCTGGAGCGATGCTCATGTCCGCTAAGGGCGCCAAGGCATCGCGCCGCCAGTCTCTCTTTGCGGCGGAGATGTAGCAATAAACAGCGGATGCGACCGCGCTGTCAGTGCGATGCACCGATCAAGCTAGAAATCACCGACGCCGACCCGCCGTTCTTCGGAAGCCGTGACCTTGTCCGCTTGGGCGGTGAGGGTCGCAGTCACCACCTTGGGTGCTTCTACAAACGGAGTGATGCCAAATTTCGGGTAGACTTCGCTGGGATAGTAGATGGTTCCGTCTTTCACCACCATGCGGATCGTCTTTATGGCCTTGATGTCTTTAGTGGGGTCACCGGGGATCAGGAAGAAGTCGGCTAATTTGCCTTTCTCGATAGACCCCATGTGCTGGTCTTGACCTGTGTATTTGGCGCAGTCGTAGGTGGCGCGCTTCAGGATTTCGGGCGCAGTCATGATGCCCTTCTCTTGATAGATCTGCAGCTCACGGTGATAAGTGAACGAACCACCGGTGTCGGTGCCGAACACAATAAAGATGCCCTTGTCGTGCAGCATCTTGGTCGTGGCGAGAAGCTTGGGCCAAGCGGCGCGGTAAGCGGCGTCGTCGTCCGGCGCGGACGTGTCGATCCAAGCCTTCATCAAGTCGCGGCGCGCGCCGATGGGCAAGTGGTCGGCATAGTCCACTGCCCCGACGGGAACTTGACCGTCGCGGTTTAGGAGCAGGTTTTCATGAATGCCAAGAGTGGGGTCGATGGCCTTATGTCCATCGACCATCAGCTGCATCGTGTGCACGACCTTGGGGCTATTAAGGTCGAAGTTTTGAAAGCGTTTCAGCGCAGTGAGGCGGAAGAGGGTTCGCGTGTCCTCTCCTTGCGTCATCACCCACTGCAGCATGAACTGGTTGATGTGAGTCATCTCATCGTAGCCATCCTCGATCATCTGATCAGCGGTGGCGAAAGCGGGGACGTGTCCTGCGACCCTCATACCCAGGAGGTGGGCCTCCTTGACCATGGCAGGCACCCAGGTAGGATTCATGCTGTTGTAGATCTTGATTTGCCAGTAGTCGCGCGCGCCGTACCAGCGCACCGCGTCGATAGCCGTCTGCTGGCTGTCCACCAGAATGCCGTTATTGGCGGAGTAGGGGCTCTTACCCTCAATGAAGCCTGAGCGGATCACGTGCGGGCCGCCGATCTCGCCGGAATCCATCCGGTCGATCAATTTGGAGAGCACCGCGTTGTCGTTGCCCATGTCGCGGACAGTGGTTATGCCGGCGATGAGGTTTAACAGCGCGCTGTTCTGCCCGAGGTGGGCATGCATCTCGTACATTCCGGCCACCAGCGTTCCGCCAGCGCCATCAATGGTGACTTCGCCGGGTGTGGCGGGGCTATTCACAGGCTCGATGGCTGCGATCACCTTGCCGCGCACCAACACTGAGACGGGTGTGGTCAGGCTGGATGTCTTGGGGTCGAACAGGCGGACATTGGTGATGCGGACCGGGGCGTCGTAGCGATGGGCGACCTGCTTCTCAATGTCGACGAAGCGCTGGGTGGACCAATCGGCGGCCAGCTTGCGAAGCCGCACCTCCTCGCCCTCGTAGCCCTTGCGCACGATCACGGAACTGGGGCTGAGTTCGGCGAAAAGGTCGCCCGTAACATCCAGCAGCAGGATGGTCGGCTCCAAATCGATCCCGCCCAAGTCATAGCGCGTGACCTGCAGCGGACCGCCGGCGCCCTGAACTGTTAGAGTCTCGCCTTTTTCGAGGCTGAGCGCGCCACCCGGCAGCGCCGCCATCCGCATGCCCGGCGCCTTCAACAGAGCGTGAGCGATGACCTGCTCCCCCCAGGGGCTGCCGCTCTGGGTCACGTAAAGGCCAGGCGCGGACAGTTTGGTCGAGCGCTCGCCAGTGGAGTCCACCCAATTCGCCTCGCCGCCGGACTGGCTGAAATGTTCTTCGACTTTGCTGCCAAAGGTGGTCGCGCCGGTGATCGACCAATCAATCGGCAAGCCGTCCGCGCCTGAGCGGATAGTCTCTTTGATGGTCGGACCGCGGCCGTTGTTTTTTACGTCGAAGTCTATGGTGGTGATTGGACCTTCTATATCCACGGTCAGGTGGCCGACGTCTTTGTCGCCCGAAACGACCGTGAAGTTTCGTGTCTCGGCCATGGCGGAAGTGGCAACGGCGGCGAAGAGGGCGACGGCATTTAGCAGTGCAAGCTTGAGCATCACCGATTTAGATCACGCGCGGGAGCATCCGTAAACGACCCGCTGAAGTCAGCTAACCATCGAACAGTCTGGATTTGAAAGCCTCCGCTCGAAAGCTGACGTTCGCCGTACCAAGGCGAATGTCCTCTTTCCGGAGCGATGCTCGAGTCCGATATGGGCGCAAAATGGTCAGAGCCGTGGATCGATCGGCTCGCTCTCCAACGCCAGCACGCCAAAGACGCATTCATGGATCCGCCTCAAGGGTTCACGCGAAACGAAGCGCTTCAATCCCTCGTAGCCTAAAGCGAATTCACGGAGCGCGAGGTTTCGTTTACCATTAAGCCCGCGCTCCCGCAGACGAGAAAGGTTGGCGGGTGCGTCGTATTCGGGACCGTAGATGATCCGCAGGTATTCCCGACCTCGGACCTTCAGCGCCGGCTGAATCAAACCCCTCTTGCCTCGCGTGACGAAGTCTCGCGGCTTTACGACCATGCCCTCACCACCTCCCCCGGTGAGCGCTTCCCACCATGCGATGGCTTCAGCGCAGGCGGTCGCATCTTCGAGGGCGACCGACCGCCATTGCGTTGGCGTCACGACGCGATCCCCAACTTCTGCAAGCCGGTCTGCGAGATTCATGTGCCAGACGTGATCCTGATCGAACCAGACGCGACCTTCGCTGGCGAGCAGGTGGAAGGGCGCTACCTTCAAATCGCCCACTCCTGACACCGGCCAGACATAAGGCTCCCATGGTAGAGGCTCGCCCGAGCTGAACGGTCAGCGAAGCGATCTCCGAGCGCAGACACGTCTAGTCCTCAGTCGTGGGCACGCTTCAACGCATCGCCGCAGGCCGCAAAGCCAGCTTTGGAGGAAGCCGCCACCGGCGCGTACTGGTTCTCGATCAAGCTACCGGCCTTCGCCGACCAGGCATGATTTCGGCGTCGAGAAGCAGCCAGTCCGAGCCGATTTCCTCCCAGAGCCCCGCTTCATCCACGGCGGCGCGAAGGCGCGCGAGCAGCCCTTCGGTCATAGCAGCATCGTTGAAGAAGGATCGGCCTGTGCGAGTCCAGATCGCGCCCGTCTCCTCACCGGTGACATGGAAGCGAAGGCGGGCGGCGGCGGCGTCGCGGCAAAGCGCGATCTCATGTGTTTTTCTTCGCAAACCACCTCGGCGACGCCCTGACTCCTGAAATAGGCCAGCGCCTCCTCCGGCCGCTCCAGCCAGCCTTCCTGCGTGCTCGTTTCGGACGGCGACATGGTCGGCGGAAGGTAGGCCAGCCACTGGGGCGCTAAGGCGAACCGGCTCATCACTTCCAGGGCCGCGGAAGCGTTCTCCTCGGCCACTACGATCCGACCCTTGAGCTCGGTGTCGATCCACCGGCGGCCGGTCACGTCCTGAATGTCCAGCACGTCGTCGGCGTCGGCTTGGGCCGAGCCCGGATTCGCCGCGCCCTGAAGGGGGCGGACGGGTTCAAACCATGTCTTCAGCGCAGGAACCTCCACCAGTTCCTTCTCCGGCCAGCGAAGCGCCGTCAGCTTGCCGCCGAACACGCACCCGGTGTCGATGCAGAGGGTGTTGTTGACCCAATCCGCGCGCACCACCGGCGTGTGGCCGTAGACCACTGTGGTCTGGCCGCGGTAGGCGGCGGCCCGCCACCTGGAAGCCTCGCTGCCTTACCGAGCTGGAGCGTAAGGGCTTCTACCCGCGCCTTTTCCGTCTCGCTCAAGTCAGCGTCATCCTCCTCGACGCGGTTGATTAACTTCAACAGCCTGGCAACCTCTTTGTCGCGAACAGTCTTCCCCCGGTGCTTCGAGTTGTAGTCGTCTTGATGCGAGTGAAGTCCAAGCAGATCATTTCGGACGCGTTGCAGGACCGAAGGCGCTTCGTCCGGCATTTCAAGCGAAGTAGCCTGCGCTGAAACGACGTCCTCTAATTTAGGAATAGGCTTTGGAACGTAGTAATCAGCGGCCACCAGCCAACCTTTCGAAGTCGATGATGTTCGCTGAAGTCCGTCCATCTACATATTGCTCCCAAGCCTCCATGAGCCGGCGTCGCTTCTCAAGCGCGTCACCTCTGCGATAAGCACGCTCAGTGGCGTTGCCGCTGACGTGTGCAAGGGCCATCTCTGCGACGTCGGTTGGAAAATTGGTTTCCTCGCCTACCCAATCTCGAAAGCTGGATCTGAAGCCATGTGTCGTCACATCGAGCTTTGCTCGGCGAAGGAACATCTCAAAGGCCATGTTGGACAACGGCCTTCCATGCTTTTGACCCGGAAAGACGAACTCGTCGCGTGCCGTCACCTCTGCGGCTCGCAATATCTCAACGGCGCGAGCACACAGTGGAACACGGTGCTCTCGACCCGCCTTCATGCGAGTTGCCGGTACGATCCAAAGAGCCTTTTCGAGATCAATCTCCGGCCATGTAGCTCCGAGCACTTCACCGGATCTGGCGGCCGTTAGGATGAGAAACTCCAGAGCCGCCGCCACCAACTTGGTTTCGGAACGCAAGGTTTGGATAAAGGCGGGCACCGCTTCGTAAGCCATGGCCGCGTGATGACCCCTCGCGAGCTTCGGGCGGGCCGCTAGCAGTTGGTCAAGATGGCCCTTCCAGCGCGCAGGGTTTTCTACTTTACGATGACCACGTGCTTTCGCAGCGTCGAAAACGGCTTCAAGATGTCCACGCGTTGCGCGTGCGGAGCTTGACGTCGTCTCCCACATTGGTTTGAGCACTCGGAGTACGTCTTCGGTTGTCACGGCGTCCACGCGCATCGACCAAAGCGGTTTGGCGTCCCGTTCAAGCGACCTGCGAATACGGGCCACACTCTTGTCGCTCCGCATGTTCTCCGTCTTCACTCGGATCACCTCCTGCGCGACAACGCCGAAGGTTGGAACACCGTCGTCGGTGCGGCGGGAGGAGATCGGATCGATCCGATTTAGTTTCAGACGACGCGCTTCATCTGCCGCGTTTCGCGCGTCAGCCAAACTCACGACGTCATATCCACCAAGACCCATTTCACGCAGCCGACCCGAGCCAGGGACCGAAGGGTTGTCTTTCCAGCGGTAGATAAACGCCCACCGCTTCGCCCCCGATGGATCGACCACAAGGTAAAGCCCGCCGCCGTCAGCGTGCCTGCCAGGCTGCGACAGAGTCGCGACCTTGCGAGCGCTGAGAATATGCGATCCCCGCTTCATTCCACCTCACAATCCCACCCCAACATTCACCCTAACAGAGCGCGTGGATTGCAAGCGTTCTGGATGGACACCATTAGACGTCCGGCAGCTAAAATGCTATGCAAACGGAGACACTCAGGATGTAACTGGACGCCGTTAGACAGGTGTTCGGATCGTTCGCCCGCTCCAGTTTATGACCGTTCGCCCTGCGTCATTGCGACCCTGCGATTAACTGTACCCTTCAGGTGAATGGAAAGTACGGTTTGATGAACTCTCCGCACAGGAGATCGAGTCATGAGAATGATCGTTATAGCCACGGCGCTTGCCGGTGCGTTCGCAAGCGGTGAAGCGGCCGCTCAGCCCAACACCAACCTGACGCCCGTTCGTCTCATCCACGCGGCTCAGCCCAAGAGCATCGTCCGCACCGCGTTCGGTACGGGAACGACGGATCAGGCGAGGGGGCTGCTGCTCGCGGCGCTGATCGTGGGCGCAACGCGGTCGCGGTGAGCGTCAACGCGCTCGGCCCGCGTCGCTTCTAAAGTCCTGGGGATTATCGGTGCGTGGCAAGCGTGGGATGACGCACGGGCGCCTCGTCCTCCCAAACCACCTTATTCGGCCGCAACCAACGCCTGACGACCCGAGCACGCGCCCAGAGCGGCCGAAGTTCCTGCAGGACGACGATCAAGCTGATGAGGATCAGCGGGACGCCGATTAGATAAACCCACATCGTTTCCAACCTTATTCTTTTTCTGATTACTGCGCTTTGAGAGTGAGTCTGTCCAGAGCGATGGTTTCCAATCTGAAGCCTGCCGGCACGGCCCTTGCCTGCTCTTAAACGACGCTCTCCAGGTCCTGGCGATCCGCCGGAACAATCGCGGAGGGCCGCCGTTTCAAGGCGGACCTTGGTGCGACGCCCGGGGTGCGGGCGTCAGGAACCTAAACATGATTCAGCGGATTGCCTTGGTGACGGGCGCGGAGTCCGGGATTGGGGCGGCTTGCGCCGCCGCCTTGGCCGCCGACGGCGCGGATGTGGCCGTGCTCTATTTCAAGGATCAGGCGGCCGCCGAGACCACGCAAGCGGCCGTTACGGCATCCGGGCGTAAAGCCATCATCGTGCAGGCGGATGTCAGCGACGAGGCCGCCGTAGAGGCCGCGTTCAACCAGACCGCCTCCGAGCTTGGAACGCCCACCATCCTGGTCAATTCGGCCGGGCTCAACCAGTCGGACGTGCAGGTGGCGGACATGACCACGGCCCAGTGGCTCCGCTTGATCGGCAGCGACCTGACCGGGCCGTTCCTCACCTCCCGCCGCTTCGTGCAGGATCTGCGCAAGGCCAACACGCCAGGGTGCATCATCAACATCTCCTCGATCCACGCCGAGGCGGTGCGGGTGGGCGCCGCCGACTACTGCTCGGCCAAGGGCGGCTTGAAGAACCTGACCGAGACCATGGCGCTGGAGTGCGCGCCGCTCGGCATCACCGTCAACGCCATCGCGCCCGGCATGATCCTGACCCCCATGAACAGCCGCGCGGTGGCCGATCCCCTGTTCCGCAAGAGCCTGGAGGGCGATATTCCCCTCGGTCGCGCCGGGCGGCCGGAGGAGGTGGCCAAGCTGGCGGTCTATCTCGCCTCTGCCGACGGCGCCTATATCACCGGGACGACGCTCACCATCGACGGCGGGCTGTCGCTCCTCCTGGCCGAAGGCGCCTGACCCTTGCCGAACATCGACTTCAACGTGGAGAGCAAGGAGGCGCTGATCCTCGACGCCGTCGCCCCCCTGGCCGACCTCGACCTGATGAGCCCCTTCGTGTGGGAGGAGCCGAACGGCCAGCTGGCGATCATGGTGCGCGCCGTGCCTAAGGCGGTGTCGCCGACGGGGAATACCGGCTCGATCTTCTACGGCACGAGTTCGGACGGGTTGACCTTCCGCATGGACGAGCACCCCGCCATTGCGCCGGGACCTGGGCCGCTGGATGTCGGCGGCTGCGAAGACCCCACCGTAGTGATCGAGGGCGATCAGTACGTGGTCTATTACACCGGTGTGGACGAGACCCGCTCGTCAGGCCAGATGCTCTACGCCACCGGGCCGGACGCCCGCCACCTGACCAAGCATGGCGTGGCCCTCGCCTCTTCCAAGACCGAAGGCAACACCAAGGAGGCCACCGTCGAAGAGACCGCAGACGGGAAGTGGCGCCTCTTTTACGAATATGCCGCCTGTAACGCCTCGCTGGTGGGGCTGGCCCTGGGCGAGAGCGTCGCTGGCCCCTGGACCGAACAACCCGCGCCCTTCGAGCCCCGCCGCGATAGCTGGGATAACTGGCACCTTTCCACCGGCCCGCTGCTGACGCGGGACGACGATATGCCGGTGATGTTCTACAACGGCGCCACGGAAGACGCCCGCTGGCGCATCGGCTGGGTGGCGTTCAACCGCGATTGCACCCGCGTGATCGACCGCTGTATCGAGCCCCTCATCACCCCGCCGCCGCCTTCGGAGCGCACGGGGGTGGACATCGCCTTCGCCGCCTCGGTGATCGAGCGGCATGGACACGTCTATCTCTATTATTCGCTCGGCGACAAGATGCTGTTCCGCTCGCTCATCAAGCAAAGCTGAAGGTGGCCCACGTCCCGATCATCGCCCGTATTGATCCCATGCGCCAAGCCGCCACCACTTTGAAGGTGCAGACCCAGGGCCGGGGTCTTGTGGAGATCACCCGCCAAACGGCGGCGTGGGCGGGGGAACAATCGATCCAGACTGGACTGCTGACCCTTTTCTGCCGCCACACCTCCGCCTCGCTGCTGATCCAGGAGAACGCGGCGGCGGAGGTGCGCTTCGACCTTGAAACCTACTTTGAAACCATCGCGCCTGAAGATCCGGCCCGCTACCGCCACGATGACGAGGGCCCGGACGACATGCCCGCCCACATCCGCGCGGCCTTGACCCAGACCAGCCTGTCGATCCCGTTGGTCTCCGGCCGCCTGGCGCTCGGGACTTGGCAGGGGATTTATCTGTTTGAACACCGGCGAAGGCCTCACGCCCGCGAGATCGTCCTGCACCTGCTCGGCGCCTAGAGCGGCACGGCCAGGTCAGGGTCTCCAAACCCAGTTCCCACAAAGCAAAAAGGCCGGCGACGAGCCGGCCTTTCCACGTGCAGCGCTGTAGCCGGCTTAGTAGGCCAGGAAACCTAAGGTCGCGGCCGGAAGGGCGACGAGAAGGATGGCGAGAACGGCGAGGCTGGCTTGGTCGGCATAGGTCATAAGTTTGGTCATTTTGTTCCCCATTGAAACAAACAAAGGTTAAGTCCGTCGCCATTCGTAATCTTGGCGATCTGGTTGTGCCCGTCATGGGCAGAGCAGTTAGGTAATCCTGCCGCAGCTTGGCTTCAAGGGCTGATTGCTGCGCTGCATATTAAAGCTTGGACATTTTCGTTGCGACGCAGCGACCGCGCGGCGGTGCTGGGTTTCGCGATCCTGGCGGCGCTCTGTATGAGTGCGCCAATGCCGCGCGCCGTGCTTTCCCGCCTGACCCTGACGGATTTCCGTTCTTATGAGCGGGTCTCCATCGCCTTCGATGGCCGGCCGGTGGCGCTCTATGGGCAGAACGGCGCGGGCAAGACCAATCTCCTCGAAGCCATCTCGTTCCTGGCGCCAGGGCGGGGCATTCGCGGCTCCAGCGCGCCAGAGGCCGGGCGGCGACTGCCAGGCGAGGTCAAAGGTCGACCTTGGAGCGTCGCCGCCGAGATCGCTTCGGCGGACGGGGTGGTGAAGGTCGGCACGGGGCTTGAGCCCGGCGCGGCGCGGCGCACTGTGCGGTTGGAGGGCGAAACCGTGGCGCCCGGCCGCTTGGCGGAACTGGTGCGGCTGGTCTGGCTGACGCCGCAGCAGGACCGCCTGTTCCTGGAGGGCGGGACCGAGCGGCGCCGCTTCCTCGACCGGCTGGTGTTCGCCGCGGAGCCGGCTCACGCCGCCGCCGCCTCGGCTTACGAGAAGACCATGCGCGAACGCCAGCGCCTTCTCACCGACGGACCGAACGATGCGGCTTGGCTGGACGCCTTGGAGGCAAGGGCCGCGGCGTCGGGCGCAGCCTTGGCGGCTGGGCGGGCGTGGACAGTGGCTCTGCTGCAGGCCGAGATCGACGCCCGCACCGATCGGCCGTTTCCGCAGGCTTCGCTCAGCCTTTCCGGTGAGTGGGACGAGGGAGAGGACACGGAAGACCGGTTGCGGGAGGCCCTCCGCCGCGCCCGCGCCCGCGACGCCGCCGCCGGACGCGCGCTCGTCGGCCCCCAACGCAGCGACCTGGTCGTCATCCATCGGGAGAAGGATCGGCCCGCCGCGGAGTGCTCGACAGGCGAGCAGAAGGCCCTGATCCTGAACCTGGTGCTCGCACAAGCGGCCCGGCTGGCGCGCGCACCCGCGCTGGCTCACGATTTCAGTGCAGAATCAGCGCCAAACCCTATATTATTGTTGGATGAAGTGGCCGCTCACCTGGACGCCGCGCGCCGCGCCGCCCTGTTCGACGAGATCGTCGCGCTCGGGCTGCAGGCCTTCCTCACCGGAACCGACCGGATGCTGTTCTCGGACCTCGGATCGCGGGCGCAGATCGCGCGCGTGGACCACTCGACTTTGACGATGGAAAGCGACTGAATGACCGATACGCCTGATCTCGGCGGGGACGGAACCGCCAGCGGCGACTACGACGCCGATTCCATCCGTGTGCTGAAGGGCCTCGACGCCGTCCGCAAGCGCCCCGGCATGTACATCGGCGACACCGACGACGGTTCGGGCCTGCACCACATGGTCTATGAAGTGGTGGACAACGCCATCGACGAGGCGCTGGCCGGCCACGCCACCCACGTCGAGGTGATCCTGAACGCCGACGGCTCCTGCACCGTGATCGACGACGGGCGCGGCATTCCGGTGGACATGCACCAGGGCGAGGGCGTCAGCGCCGCCGAGGTGATCATGACCCAGCTTCATGCGGGCGGTAAGTTCGACCAGAACTCCTACAAGGTCTCCGGCGGCCTGCACGGGGTGGGCGTTTCGGTGGTGAACGCGCTCTCCGATTGGCTTGATCTGAAGATCTGGCGCAACGGCAAGGAACACCAGATGCGGTTCGCGCGGGGCGACGCGGTCTCGTCCCTGAAGATCACCGGCGAGGCGCCGCTACGCGAGAATGGCCAGCCGCTCACCGGCACCAGCGTCACCTTCTTCCCCTCGCTGGAAACCTTCTCGCACATTGAATTTGACCTGAAGACGCTGGAGCATCGCCTTCGGGAGCTGGCCTTCCTGAACTCCGGCGTGGTGATCAATTTCAAAGACCTGCGCGGCGTCGAACCGTTTGAGGAAATCCTGCACTACGACGGCGGGGTCGAAGCCTTCGTTCGCCACCTCGACAAGTCCAAGACCGCGATCCTGAAGACGCCCATCACCGTGCGCGGCCGTCGGGAACAGGTGGAGATCGACCTCTCCCTCTGGTGGAACGACAGCTATCACGAGACCATGCTCTGCTTCACCAACAACATTCCGCAGAAGGACGGCGGCACCCACCTCGCCGCCTTCCGCGCGGCGCTGACGCGGGTGATCTCCAACTATGTCGAAAGCTCCGGCGCCGGGAAGCGGGAGAAGGTCTCGACCTCAGGCGAAGATGCGCGCGAGGGGCTGACCTGCGTGCTTTCGGTGAAGCTACCGGACCCGAAGTTCTCGTCCCAGACCAAGGACAAGCTGGTCTCGTCCGAAGTGCGCCCGGCCGTGGAGGGGCTGGTTTCCGAAGGCATCGCCCAATGGTTCGAGGAGCATCCGCTCGAAGCCAAGCTGATCGTGCAGAAGATCGTCGAGGCCGCCGCCGCCCGCGAAGCCGCCCGCAAAGCTCGCGAACTAACGCGCCGCAAGTCGGTGCTGGATATCTCCTCCCTCCCCGGCAAGCTCGCCGACTGCGCCGAAAAGGACCCGGCCAAATCGGAGATCTTCATCGTGGAAGGGGATAGCGCCGGCGGCTCGGCCAAGCAGGCGCGCAATCGTGAGAACCAGGCCATCCTGCCGCTGCGCGGCAAGATCCTGAACGTGGAGCGGGCGCGGTTCGACAAGATGCTGTCGTCCGATCAGGTGGGCACGCTGATCATGGCGCTGGGCGCCGGCATCGGCCGCGACGACTTCGACGCCGACAAGGTGCGCTATCACAAGATCGTCCTAATGACCGACGCCGATGTGGACGGCGCGCATATCCGCACGCTCCTGCTCACCTTCTTCTATCGGCAGATGCCGGAGCTGATCGAGCGGGGCTATCTCTATATCGCCCAGCCGCCGCTCTATAAGGCCACCAAGGGCAAGTCCTCCCGCTACCTGAAAGACGACATGGAGATGGAGACCTTCCTGTTCGACGAGGGCGTCGACGGGGCCAGCCTCGATCTCGCCAGCGGTGAGCGGTTGGTGGGCGAGGACCTGATCCGGCTGGTGCGCGAATCCCGCACGGTGAAGGCCCTGGTGGAGCGCCTGTCTTCCCGAGCGCCGGCCTTCGCCATCGAACAGGCGTCCATCGCTGGCCTATTCGGCGAAACGCCCGATCCCGCCGCCGCCGCAAAGCGCCTGGACGCCTATGCCGAAGAGGGCGACGGCGGCTGGTCCGGCGAGGCTGCGGTGGGCGACGGTGATCAACCTTTGGGAGGCTCTGGGTACGGCCCCGGCGGTTTTGTCTTCTCCCGCATGAAGCGCGGCGTGTCCGAGCGGATCGTGCTGGACGACCTGATGATCCACGCAGCCGACGCCCGGCGCCTCGCCGAGAAGGCCGCCGGCCTCGCGGAAACCTATGCCGCCGCGGGGGTCTTCCGCCGCAAGGAGAACACCACCACCGTGCGCGGACCCCTCGATCTTGTGCAGGCGGTGATGGACGCCGGTCGCAAGGGCCTGTCGATCCAGCGCTATAAAGGACTTGGGGAGATGAACCCCGACCAGCTTTGGGAGACCACCCTCGACGTCAACGCCCGTACGCTTTTGCAAGTGAAGGTGGCCCACGCCGACGATGCGGACGACATGTTCTCCCGCCTGATGGGCGATCTCGTCGAGCCCCGCCGCGAGTTCATTCAGGACAACGCGCTGGACGCCGCGGTGGACGTCTAAGCTGACGCCTAAACCGAAGACCGTCGCTATCATCGGCGGTGGTCCCGCCGGGCTGATGGCCGCCGAGGTGGCGAGCGCGGGCGGCGCGGCGGTCACCGTCTATGAGCGGATGCCGACGTTCAGCCGCAAGTTCCTGATGGCCGGACGAGGCGGCCTGAACCTCACCCATGCCGAACCGTTCGAGGCGTTCGTCGCGCGATACGGCGGCGCGGCGCCGCGCTTGTGGCCCATGCTGGAGGCGTTTGCACCGACTGCTTTGATCGCTTGGGCGGAGGGGCTCGGCCAACCCACCTTCGTCGGTTCCAGCGAGCGGGTTTTTCCTAAGGCGATGAAAGCTTCACCTTTACTGCGCGCCTGGCTCGCAAGACTCGCCGCCCAGGGCGTGAGGTTGAACGTCGGCTGCGACTGGCGAGGCTGGGACGAAATGGGCGCGCTACTGTTTCGCCGGGCTGCCGGCGAGATCGAGGCTGTCCGCCCCGACGCCGCGATCCTCGCCCTCGGCGGCGCCAGTTGGCCGAGGCTCGGCTCCAACGGCGCCTGGGCGGACATGCTGGCGGCGCAAGGGGTTGCAATCACGCCCTTCCGCCCCGCCAACAGCGGCTTCCTGGTAGACTGGAGCGAACCGTTCCGCGCTCGCTTCGCTGGTTCGCCCCTGAAGACCATCGCCTTGACGTTCGACGGCCAGACGGTTCGCGGGGAGGCGGTAGTCACCGCCCGAGGGCTGGAAGGCGGCGCGGTTTATGCCCTCGGCGCGCGGCTTCGCGACGCCGTGGCGCTCGACGGCGCCGCCATTCTGTCTGTCGACATCCGGCCGGATCTTTCCGAAGCAGCGCTGTTGGAGCGGTTGGCGAAGCCCCGCGGCGGCGGTTCGCTCTCCAATCACCTTCGCAAAGCCGGTTTGACGCCGCTGGCCATCAATCTCCTGCGGGAGGCCCAAGGGCTTGACCTGTCCACAGATCCCGCCGCCCTCGCTCGCCTGATCAAGGCGGCGCCGATCCGCATCGTGGGCGCCGCGCCGATCGAGCGGGCCATCTCCACAGCGGGTGGGGTGGCGTTCGATGCGGTCGATGAGCGGCTGATGTTAAAGGCGTCGCCCGGCGTGTTCGTCGCCGGCGAGATGCTGGATTGGGAGGCCCCCACCGGCGGCTACCTTCTGCAGGCCTGCTTCGCCACGGGCGTTGCGGCCGCGAACGGCGCCTTAGCGTGGTTAGCTGCGAACACTAAGCATGTGCCGCTTGCTCCACCTCCGTCCGGCTTCTAGCGTCTGCGGCCTGACCTTCCAACGGAGATGTTCAAATGACCCGCCCTGCCAAGATCGGCGCCTCAGCCGCGCTCGAGGACTTGAAGGGGTGGAGCGCCAAGGATGGCCGCGACGCCATCATCAAGACCTTCAAGTTCCAGGACTTCAACGCCGCGTTCGGCTTCATGACTCGCGTGGCGCTGAAGGCCGATAAGCTCGATCATCACCCCGAATGGTTCAATGTCTATAATAAGGTGGAGGTGCTCCTCTCCACCCACGACGTCGCCGATTCTAAAGAAGGGGGGGTCACTGTGCTTGATGTGGAGCTGGCCAAGTTCATGGACGAGGTCGCGGGCTAAGAAAGCCTAAGGGGTCTTGCTGAACAATCCGGCGACGGCCTGGGGCTGCACGTTGACGCTCAGCATCAAGCGGTGATCCTTGTCGCTCTGGACGCCCAGGATCTGCATCCGAGACTTCTCCTGCACATAGCTCAGGGAGGTTTGCACGCCGCCTTTGCGCCAAGCGAGACCGGCCCGCTTCTGACCCGTATAGCTTTCGCGGTCGGAGGTGAGGCCGGCGTTCTTCCAACCGGCGTCGTCGTGCAGGACGTTCAAACCGACCGAGCGGCCGGATACGGCGGCGAAGGCGTAGACCCGCGGCGCGCCTTTCATCGCATCCGCATTGCGCACGTTCAGCCCAAGCCCACTGCGGCCGAGCTTCGTCAAAGGAACGATGCCGCCGGTTTGAGGCGCCGAGCCGGTGATCCCGGGCAAAGTCAAGGCAAGCCGCTGCGTCCCCGTATCGGACGCCGCCACGCGTCTTTCGATCTGCGCCTCGTCCAAACGCGCCTGCTCTTGAGCTTTCGCCTCATCGATTTCGCGTTGCACAGCGCGGGCGTCGGCGAGCCCCATGGCTTCGATCTGCGCTTCCCGCGCTTGCTCGGGTGTCTTGCCCGTAACATCCCACGTCACCACGCCCCGGCCCGGGAGAAACGCCATCGCCTGTCCGGGAGCTGGCGGCTCTTTATTATCGGTGAAGGCGGCCGCCATGAGCGATAGCTTACCGACGGGATCAGGGTTTTTGGAGGTGGATTGCGCGGCGGCCAAAGAGTCGAACGTCAAGGCGAAGCAGAACGCCGCCGCTGCAAGAACCGCCCCCTGTCGCATCCCCGCGCCCGCTCCCCAAAGCGTCGTAGAGCGCCACTTTAACGAAAGTTCCCGGCTTGCGCACGTGGATTTTCAAGGACGTTCGCGGAGGCTTCCCGATAGCCGATCAGGGGCTCTTATCTGCCGCTGGCGCCCGAACAAGGGATCGCCAGATGGTCAGGTCAACCGGCTTGCCGGTGGAATAGTCGAAGCCTTTGACATCCTCCACCGGCTCCGCGGCGACATTTTCGGCGATGAGGGCGGCGCGAAAGACCCTATCCTGCTTTTTCTCGACGATGGCCGGCTGGCCGTCGGCCACTGAGTCTGCGCCGTCTGCCGGCTCGTCCAACTCGGTTCCGGCGCCGAGGGCGAAAACCAGACTAGGCTCGGCGTAGCCCACGACGGCCACCGGCCCGGTGGTCACTCCGTTTCGCGGATCGAGGTGATCCTTGGCCAACCGCTCGGCGACGCGCTGCGATGTCCAAAGCGCGGTGAGGCGCGGCGCCAGACCCCCAGTCGCGGCCATGTGCGCCAATACGCCAAGGGCGAGGCTGGCCAGAAGTCCGGCCTCGGGGTCTTTCCGGAACAGGGCCAAGGCGCCGGCGACGCCCGCGCCGATCGCCAGCAATCCCACCGCGACAGCCCAGGGCAAGCCCGACCCGTCCCCGTAGCGCGCCAGCGTGACGCCCGCCGTGACGGCGAACACCACACCGACGAGAATCGACAGACCTCCACCGATCCATCTCGCCTTGGGCCCAAACGCCGTCTTCGCTGGATCGGTAAGAGCCGCCGCCGCCAGCCACGCCAAGGCGCCGAAGGTCGGCAGTGTGTAGTGGACCAGCTTGGTGGGCAGAAGCTCAAACACGATCCAGGATGGGATCAGCCAGGCGAGCGCGAATCTCACGCCAGGATCCCACCGCCTTTGCCAGCCTGTGATCAGCGCCGCCGGCAAAAGAAAGGCCGAGGGGAAGACCAAGGCTGGGAGAAAAAGCGCGTGAAATCCTGGCAAGGCGCCGTGACTTTGATGGGCGCCGGCGAATTTAGGCGCGATGTCGCCCCCCACCGCCCCGGTCCAGAACCCGCCGTCGGTGGAGACGGAGATGGCCCACGCCCACGGTCCGACAACGACGGCGATCAGGACTAGACCCCACGTCCAGCCGAGGGTCCTGATCCAACGCGCCTCCCTGTCCGCGATCCAGAGCGCCGCCAGGCTCAGGACGGTCACCATCGGCCCGACCGGCCCTTTGTCGAGAATGGCGATCGCCAGGCCGAGCCAGAGCAGGGCCTTTGTTCCGGCACGGGTGGTTCCAAGCCCTTTGGACGCCCCATAGACGCGGGCCAAGGCGGCCATGGATAAGGTGATCGCCCCGCAAAGCACCGCGTCGGTCTTGGCGATGAACGCTTCGCTGGAGAGGATGAAGCTCGCGCCCAGCACCGCGCCCGCGAAAAACCCTGCTCGCGAGCCGAAGAAGGCCGAGGCCCCCCAGGCGCAGGCCGCCGCCGCCGTCATGGCGCCTAAAAGGGACGGGATGCGGTAGGCCCAAATCTCGCCGGCCTCGGTCGAGGAGAACACCTTCACGCTCAACGCCTGCAGCCAGTGGATCCCCACCGGCTTCTTGTCCCGCGCCTCGCTCTGGAAGCGGATATCGACAAAGTCTCCGCTCGAAAGCATCTGCGCTGTCGCCTGGGCGAAGCGGGATTCATCTCGATCCAGCGGCGGCAAGGCGAACAGCCCCGGCAGGGCGCTCACCAGCACGAGGAGCGATGCGAGCAAGGGTCCTTTGGATCCCGAGGTCCACCGGTCGAACCGCGTCCAGAATAGGCCGCGCCGGCCGGATGGCGTGAACCGCGCGCTATCGGAGGCCGTGCTCATGCCGGGGTCTTATCATGGGTTTCGCCACCGGCCTCCCGCAAGCCGACGAAGTTGGTTAGGAAGAGACCTGAAAGTCGCCCAAAGGTTCAAGATGTCTGATCCCGCCGTATCCATCGTGGCGCCTCTATATAATGAGGAGGGCGCCGCCGCGCCCCTGGCCCGAGAGATCGCCGGGGCGTTCGAGGGTCTGGATTACGAGATGATCTTCGTCGACGACGCCAGCCGTGACAATACCATCGCCAGCCTGACGGCCGCACAGATCGACCTGCCCCGACTGCGCATCCTGCGGCACAGCCAGAACGCGGGTCAAAGCCGGGCCATTCGCACAGGCGTCATGGCCGCCCGCGCGCCGATCATCGTCACCCTAGACGGAGACGGCCAGAATGATCCTGCCGACGCGCCGCGCCTGGTGCGGCGGCTGGTGGACGGGGGGCCGATGCTCGGCCTCGTCGGCGGCCGTCGGGGCAAGCGGAAAGATTCGGCGGCCAAGCGGATGGCGTCTCGATTCGGCAACGGCATTCGCAAGGGTCTTCTGAACGATCATGCCGACGATACGGGCTGTGGGCTAAAGGCGTTCCGGCGCGATGTCTTTCTGCGGCTCCCCTATTTCGATCACATCCACCGCTATTTGCCGGCGCTGGTGTTGAGGGAGGGGTATGAGACGGCGTTTGAGGACGTGAGCCACAGACCTCGCATCACGGGAACATCTAAGTACAATAACCTCGGACGCGCGTGGGTCTCGATCTCCGACCTCCTGGGCGTCATGTGGTTGAGAGCTCGCACGCGCCAGGCGGGGCCCATACAGGAAATTGTGGCGAATGGTGGCGATCCAGTGTTGCACGAAAGGCCCATCGGCCACATTCAAGCTGGTGAGGCGGGATCATCGTTGTCCGAAACACATCCAAAATCTGCTTGGTAGGCGGTGACCCGACGCCCGTAAAATGCGCGACGTAGAACGGCAAACTCCGGCAGATTTTGCTGCAAGGGTCGATTTTTCGCCCTCGGCGGGAGGGGCGTTGCCTAGACGATCGAATTGAGTGATTGTAAAGGCGACGCTTGTCGTCGATCTGTAAGCCGGGCCGATCTTCGCGTTTTCCGGTTCGGACTCCGGTCCGACTTCGGGGCGTGGGGGCCGGGAGGCGCTCACAGTAAAAATGTCGAATATTCGGCGAAAACTTGGTTGTGTGGCACCTGCGACACTGTCACTTTCGCAGTTGATTGGTATATCGTTCACAAGGCCGATGCTTTCGGCTGCTCCTAGGGCAAGAGGGCTCTTCATATGAAAATGACACTCATGGCGGGGGCCGCCGCACTGGTCGTGGCTTTCGCCGCATCCGGCGCCCAAGCCGTAACGCCGGTAGACGGTTGGTATGGCGCGGTCGACGTTGGCTATCACAGCTTAGATGACAGCGGGATCCGAACGAAGGCGGAAGGCACCAAGCCGAACGGCGATCCCTATGACTGGAAATTCGGTTCAGGCAGTGACTGGGCTGGTTTCGCCCGCGTCGGCTACCGTTTCACGCCAAGCATTCGTGTCGAACTGGAAGGCGGTTATCGTAACAGCGACTTGGACTCCGTGCGCGGCTTTTCGGGCGCTCAGCCGCCGGTTGGACTTTGCGCTACGGGCGTAACTCGGACGGCAGCAGCACCGGCGTGTGGTAAGCCGAACGGCAAGCTGGACGCTTACTCCGTCCTGGCCAATGGTATCTGGGACATCCTTCCTAATTCCCGGATCACTCCCTTTGTCGGCTTCGGCGTGGGCCTGATCTATCTGGATTCCAGCGTCTCCGGCCAAATCTCCAATGTCCCGAGGGGTTATGCCGCAACGGAAAACCTAGTCGCCGACGACAACAGCACGGCCTTCGCCTATCAGGGCTTGGTCGGTGTTTCCTGGCAAGCGACCGACAAGATTTCAGTCGATCTGACCTACCGCGAACTGCAAACGGCGAACCTGCGGTTTAAATCGACCGTGACGGCCGTCTCCGGTGGCGTAGCCATTCCTCAACCGGGTACTTTCAGCGGCAAATATACGGACGGCTCGTTGTCGATCGGCGTGCGCTATGCC
>CAXTHJ010000020.1:0-31627 GCA_964243985.1 uncultured Caulobacteraceae bacterium
CTCTCCGCCCCGCCTGGCGCCGCCGTAGCGCGCCCGCGCCCCCCGCACCCGCGGCCGTGCGGGGGTGGCGCGGGCGGGCGCCGCGCCGGACGCGGCCAGCCGCCGCTCTGGCTTGGGCGGCGGGGAGCGAAGACCGCGCAGGGTCATGGCCAAGGCGTCGCCCGGCGGTTGGCAACCGTAACGCGCCGCCCAGTCGATGAAGGCCAGAGCGCCGGGGGGCAGCGCAGGCTCCTCCAGCTTGCCGGCCAGCGGCTTCAGCGGGCGGTTCAACCCCTGCCGCTCGTGCAGCGCCGTCACCACCCCGCGCACCATCCGAGGCCCCAGCGGCGCGGCCACCTGATCGCCGACGTTGAGCTCCATCCCGTCCGGCACGGCGTAGTCAAACGCCTCCGGCAGCGGCATGGGCAGAAGGACGGAGGCGACCAGCATCAACCGGTTTTGTTCACGTTCGCGCGGCGGAGGCAATCGCCCGCCGCCGCCCCAGTCCGGCTCAGACCGGCGAGGGGTTGCGCTCCCCGAACTGCTTCTGGTGCCAGTAGGGATAGGCGGGCGGCTTGGCGCTGGCGTCGTCCAGGGTCTTTATCTGCTCAGGGGTCAGGGTCCAGCCGATGGCGCCGAGGTTCTGCTTCAGCTGTTCCTCGTTGCGGGCGCCGACGATGACGGAGGATACGGTGGGGCGCTGCAACAGCCAGTTCAGGGCCACTTGCGCGACGGTCTTGCCGGTCTCCTCGGCCACCACATCCAGCGCGTCCACCACCTTGTAGAGGTATTCATCGTCCACCGGCGGGCCGTATTCGGCGGTCTTGTGCAGGCGGCTGACCTCCGGGAGCGGCTGGCCGCGCCGGATCTTGCCGGTGAGGCGACCCCAGCCGAGCGGGCTCCACACCACCGCGCCGACGCCCTGGTCGATGCCGAGCGGCATCAGCTCCTCCTCGTAATCGCGGCCGATCAGGGAGTAGTAGGTCTGGTTGGCGACATAGCGCGGATAGCCGTACTTGTCCGCCGCCGCCTGAGACTTCATCAGGTGCCAGCCGGAGAAGTTGGAGACGCCGGTGTAGCGAATCTTTCCCGCGCGCACGAGCTGGTCGAGGGTGGACAGCACCTCTTCGACCGGGGTCATGGCGTCGAAACCGTGCAGCTGGAAGAGGTCGATGTAGTCGGTGCCGAGCCGCTTCAGCGCCTTCTCCACCGCGTCGATCAGGTGATAGCGGGAGGAGCCGACGGCGTTGGCGTCCGGGCCTGAGCGGAAGGTGGCCTTGGTGGAGATGATGTAGCTGTCGCGGGGGCGTCCCTTGATGGCTTCGCCAAACACCGCCTCCGCGTCGCCGGCGGAATAGATGTCGGCGCTGTCGAACATGGTGATCCCGGCGTCGAGGCAGATGTCGATCATCCGCTTGGCCTCCGCCACGTCCGACCCGCCCCAGGCTTTGAACAGCTCGCCCTTGCCGCCGAAGGTGCCTGTGCCGAAGCTGAGCACGGGGACGGTGAAACCGGATGCGCCGAGGCGACGATAGTCCATGGATAGCTCCTGTTGCGACGGCCCGTGCCGCTGCATCTAGGCCTGATCTCCGCCGGGGCAAGGGCGGCCGCGTTGCCGATGCGGGACCGCAGGGATAACTTTGGTCAGATGAAGGGACGATCACCCGCACATCGGTCCGCGCCGCCCTGGCGCCGCTCGCAGGCGCCTTGTTTCTCGTGAGCGCCGATCAGGTGACCATTGACGCCGGCGCGCTCCAGGGGGTGACGGCGGAGGGGATCGCCAGCTTCAAGGGCATACCCTACGCCAAGCCGCCGGCGGGCGTCTGGCGCTGGCGGCCGCCCCAGCGGCCGGACGCATGGTCCGGCGTGCGCACCGCGGACCAATACGGCGCGATCTGCATGCAGAAGGTGGTGAAGGACAACGGCGTCGGCCTTCAGCCCACGAGCGAGGATTGCCTGACTCTGAACGTCTTCACGCCAAAAGCTGCTTTGGGGAAAGTGGAGGCGGGCGCCAAGCTGCCGGTGATGGTGTGGATTCACGGCGGCGGGCTGATCAACGGCTCGGGCACGGCGGAACTCTATGACGGGTCCAAACTCGCCGAGCAAGGCGTGGTGGTGGTGACGATCAACTACCGCGTCGGCCGCTTCGGCTTCTTCGCCCACCCGGCGCTGACGGCCGAGACGCCCCAAAGTCGATTCGGGACCTACCTCGCCAACTACGGCCTGATGGACCAGATCGCCGCCCTGCAATGGGTGCAGCGGAACATCGGCGTGTTTGGCGGCGATGCGAAGAACGTGACGATCTTCGGCGAGTCCGCCGGGGGCATCTCCGTCAACCGGCTGATGATGATCCGCGAGGCGCAGGGCCTGTTCCACAAGGCCATCGTGCAATCGGGCGCGGGGCGGGAGCACAGCCAAACGCTGGCGGAGGCGGCGGCCGACGGCGCGGCCTTCGCGACCAAGCTCGGCGTCAGCGGGAGCGATTCGGCGGCGCTGCGCGCCATACCGGCGGACGCCATTGTCGCGGCGGGAGACCTGAACCTGTTCAAGGGCGAAGCGCCGATCCTCGACGGCAAGCTCCTGACCCAGAACGCCATCGACGCCTTCGGACGCGGCCGCACCTCGAAAATCCCCTATCTGATCGGCTCCAATAGCATGGAGCTTCCGGCCGCCTTCGCCGGCGGGTTCAAGGACGCCCTGAAGATCACGCCGGACGCCAAGGCGGTGGCGATCAAGGCTTATGGCTCTGAGGCGGCTTATGACGCGCACATCACCACCGACGCGGTGTTCGCCGAACCGGCGCGGGCCTTGGCGCGGGATCACGCCATCTCCGGCCATCCGACTTGGCTCTACCGCTTCTCGGTGGTCTCGGCCGGCGCGCCGAAGATGCTGCAGGGCGGGGCGGTGCACGCCTCGGACCGCCAGTACGTGTTCCAGACCTTGAAGCAATCGCCTTGGCCGACGGACGCGCGGGACGAGGTCCTGGCCAAGACCATCAGCGCCTACTGGGTCGCTTTCGCCAAGACCGGCGATCCGAACGGGGGGGAGCGGCCCCACTGGCCGGCCTACAATTCCAGGGACATGCTGCTAAACTTCACCAATGACGGACCGGTCGCCGAAGTCACTCCGGACGCCCCTGCGCTGGACGCCATCGCCCTGAGCTACGCTCAGCCCTGAGGGCTCTGGACAGGCGCCGTCCCGGCGCTAAAGAGACCGGCCATGGCCTTCTATATCGAAAACCGGATCGGAATCAGCGCCCCGCCGCACGTGGTCTGGGCGATCCTTTCGGACCTGCAGGGCTGGGGGCGCTGGACCGGTCTTTATCGCGACGTATCGGGCGCGCTGCGCATCGGCGAGCGCATCCGCGCCGAGCTGTTTCTGCCCGGTGAGAAGCCCGAAAAAGTTGAGTGGACGGTGCTCGACTGGGCGCCGGACATGCAAATCCACCTGCGCCTGAAGTTCTTCGGCGGCCTCTTGACCACCACCCGCTACCTGGAGATCGAAAAGCTGACCGAGGAGGGCTGCATCTTCGGCAACGGCGAAATGTTTCGCGGTCCGGTGGCGCGCTTCATGCCGCGCCGGCTGAAGGCGGCGGTGCGCCAGGCGTTTCAGACCATGAGCGAAGCCTTGAAGGCGAAGGCGGAGGCGGCGTGGGCGGCGCAGAAAGGCGGCTGAACTGAGGACGGCTTGCGACCCTTGCAGACTGTACCTATCACCTTCAAACCATTTTGATGCATGACGAAAGGCAGGCGCGGAAAGCGCTACTATTACAGCGGAACACTCGTCGCTTGCGAATACCAGCGATGCGAGCCGTGTGGCGGAGCTTTGGGGTATTTACCTCCGCCATGAACAATGAACGAAGTGAACAGCTAATAGCTTGGCTGCGAGCAAACTGGCAGCAACCGCGCCAGCCGGAATCTCAACTCCAGCAACGGATTGCGGCTTTCGCGCGAGACTATGACACAGCCGTTGTCCTCGACTTTTGGAAATGGGACGAGGCGGTGGCATTGATAGTTTCATCGGCCGTCTTGGCTCGAATGACCACGCAGATGAAGACAATCTATCCAGACGGCTTCCTCCTTACGGATCAACAACTTTTGAATGGATTGCTTGTCGATTTCGACGATGAAGACGGAGTTCAAATCGCGGAAATTAAGGCCCGCTAACCAACCATAGCCGCAGTTTGTGGCGTCTGCTTTCAGCCGCCTTCAAATCAACCGTCCGGCAGACTATCTCTTCGCTGTGATCGATGACCTTTACTCTGACCGCATCCTCGCCCTCGCCGCCAACATGCCGCGCGCGGGGCGTCTAGTTGCGCCTGACGCGTCGTCGCAGAAGACCTCCAAGCTTTGCGGCTCGACAGTGATTGTGGATGTGTCGGTGGCGGACGGCCGGGTAACGGACTTCGCGCAGGACGTGCGCGCCTGCGCCTTAGGGCAGGCTTCGGCCGCCGTGCTGGGCGAGAACGTGATCGGTGCGACCACCGAAGAGATCGAGTTGGCGCGGGATGCGCTGTTTGCTATGCTCAAGAGAGACGGTGCTCCCCCCGGGGGTCGATTTGCGGACCTAGCTGTGCTTCAGCCGGTGAAAAACTACCCTGCCCGCCACGCCTCGACGCTGCTCGCGTTCGAGGCGGCGCTGGAGGCTATCCGCATGGCCGATAAATCCGCCTCAACGCGAACTATCACCGCCGTCACGGGTTGATCGGCTCTTTTCGCGTGCGATAAGCGGCCCGTCAGGTTCGGCCCGGCGGTTTGACGGCCACAGGAAGATGACCTTCTACGAACGCTGCGTCACGGGCGCCATTCGCGCCTATAAGCTGACGCTCTCGCCCTGGATCGGGCGCCAGTGCCGCTATTTGCCGAGCTGTTCGGCCTATGCGGAGGAGGCGCTGATCCGGCACGGACCCTGGCGGGGCGGCGTTTTGGCCGCCTCCAGGGCGTGCCGCTGTCATCCCTTCGGCGGATCGGGCTACGATCCCGTGCCGCCCGCCGAGACTCGAAAGACCTGAAGACCATGCAACTGCAATTTCCTGACGGCGCCCTTCGCGAATACCCGCAAGGCGTCACGGGCCGTGAGATCGCCGAGGGCCTGTCCAAATCCCTCCTGAAGAAGGCGGCGGTGGTGCGCCTCGACGGCGTAATGCTCGACCTCGACCGGCCGCTGGAGCACGAGGGCAAGATCGAGATCCTGACGCGGGACGATTCGGCCGTGCTGGAGACCATCCGCCATGATGCGTCACACGTGATGGCCGAAGCGGTGCAGGAGCTTTTCCCCGGCACGCAGGTGACCATAGGCCCCTCGATTGAAGATGGCTTCTATTACGACTTCGCGCGGAACGAGCCGTTCTCGCTCGACGATCTGCCGAAGATCGAAGCCAAGATGCGCGAGATCGTCGACCGCGACGAGAAGATCGAGCGGGAGGTTTGGGACCGCGACGAAGCCATCGCCCACTTCAAGGCTGTCGGCGAGGCCTACAAGGCGGAGATCATCTCCGACCTTCCGGAAGATCAGACGATCACGGTCTATCGTCAGGGCAAATGGAAGGACCTCTGCCGGGGGCCGCACCTGCCCTCCACCAAGATGGTGGGCAAGGCGTTCAAGCTGACCAAGCTCGCCGGCGCCTACTGGCGGGGGGACTCGAACAACGCTCAGCTGCAGCGCATCTACGGCACGGCCTGGGCGACCCAGGAGGACCTCGACGCCTACCTTAAGCGGATCGAGGAGGCGGAGAAGCGCGACCACCGCAAGATCGGCCGGGCCATGGACCTCTTCCACATCCAGGAAGAGGGCAAGGGCATGGTGTTCTGGCACAAGAACGGCTGGACGCTCTACCGCACGCTGGAGGCCTACATGCGCCGCCGGTTGGAGGCCGCCGACTACGGCGAGGTGAAGACGCCGCAACTGCTCGACCGCTCCTTGTGGGAACGCTCCGGCCACTGGGAGAAGTTCGGCCACGCCATGTTCGTCTGCGAGACGGACGAGGGCGAGGCCCTTGCGCTCAAGCCCATGAACTGCCCGGGCCACGTGCAGATCTTCAACATGGGTCAGAAGTCCTACCGCGACCTGCCGCTCCGCATGGCCGAGTTCGGCTCCTGTCACCGCTTCGAACCGTCGGGCGGCCTGCACGGCATCATGCGAGTGCGGGGCTTCACCCAGGACGACGGCCACATCTTCTGCCGCGAGGACCAGATCGAGAGCGAGACGGTGCGGTTCGCGGAACTGTTGCATTCGATCTATAGCGATCTTGGGGTGGAGCTGCACAGCGTCAAACTGGCCCTGAGGCCCGATCTGCGGGCCGGGACGGATGAGACGTGGACCCTTGCCGAGCAGAGGCTCGAACGCGCCGCCGTCGCCGCCGGCATGACGGTGGAGCATCTGCCCGGCGAAGGCGCCTTCTACGGCCCCAAGCTTGAGTTCCACCTAAAGGACGCCATTGGCCGCACGTGGCAATGCGGCACCCTGCAGCTGGATTTCGTGCTGCCGGAACGCCTAGATGCCGAATATACGGCGGAGGACGGATCCAAGCAGCGACCGGTGATGCTCCACCGCGCCATTTTGGGCACGTTCGAGCGGTTCCTCGGCATCTTGATTGAAAACTACGCAGGCAACTTTCCGTTGTGGCTTGCGCCAGTTCAAGCGGTTGTATCTACCATTACCTCCGATGCGGAAGCTTATGGACAAGAGGTGCTGCGGAAATTTCAGGCCGCGGGACTGCGGGCCGAAGCTGATTTCCGTAACGAAAAGATCAATTACAAGATCCGAGAACACAGCCTGGCTAAGGTTCCCGTGATCGCCGTGGTGGGACGCAAGGAGGCGGAAAGCGGCCAGGTGGCCCTGCGGCGTCTTGGCTCAGACCAGCAAATCTTGCTAAGCTTGGAAGACGCTGTCGTTCGCCTTACTAGGGACGCGTACGCTCCGGATCAGATTGAAAAGGTTGCCTGATGGCCGTCCGGGGGTCTGATGAACGATAGTTCCGGAGCGTTCCTGAGCAAGGGCATCCAGGCCTCTGCGACCCGGGCGCCGACGCCGGTGGGTGGCGAAGTGTCGGTCATCATGGTGGTCTATCTCACCGGGCCAGCGCTGTTCCAAAGCATAAAACTGGTGCTGGCCGACCCGGATGTGGATGAGCTCGTCCTGGTGGACAACGGCTCCACCGCCGAAGAGGTGGACATGATGGACGCCGTGGCGGCGGAGGATCAGCGGGTGACCCTGATCCGCGGCCAAGGCAACGTCGGCTTCGCCCGCGGCGCCAACATGGGGGCCAAGGCGGCGCACGGGCACGTGCTGGTGGTGTTGAACCCCGACGCTTTCCTGGAAGACGGCTGTATCGCCGCCCTCTGCTCGGCGCTTCACAAACAGCCCATCCCATGCCTGGTGGGCGCGCGGGTGATGAACCCCAACGGAACCGAGCAGCGAGGCGCGCGGCGGGGCGAGGTGACGCCCGTGACCAGCCTTCTAAGCCTGACCCACCTGCCCCGGTTCTTCGGCGGCCTGAAGGGGTTCGAGATCCACCACGAGGACGACCCGACCCCCCCCGGCGGTGTGCCCGTGCCCACCATCTCCGGCGCCTGCTTCGCCATCCGCCGCTATGACTTCTTCTCGGTGGGCGGTTTCGACTCCGCCTACTTCCTGCATGTGGAGGACGTGGACCTGTGCTGGCGTGTGCGCCAGGCGGGGGGCCAAGTGCTGTTCGAGCCCCACGCCCGGGTGATCCATCTCGGCTCCACCAGCTTCAAATCGCCCCTGAAGGTGGAGTTCTGGAAGGGCGTGGGCCTCGCCCGCTTCTTCCGCAAGCGGGCGAACAACGTCCAGCGCGCGGCCCTCGCCATCGCCCTCACCCCGGTGATCATCATCGTTTCCATTGCCCGCCCGGTCGTGCGGGGCCAGGCGTTCAAGCGACGGGGCGGGCTGAGGTTTTAATCGCGCCCGCTCCCGTGGGGTTACCGGCCGGGTCCGGGGTCCGCCAGGCGCCGCCGTCCATGGGCTTAGTCGGAGTAAGCGTTAAGAACGCTGCCTGGCCGGTGCTCATGCATGGAAGCCCACGCGGGGCTAAAGTCATTCGTCGAAACGGTATTCGCTAACCACACTGCTCCGGGCGCCCGAAGGGCGGCGAAGCCATCGCCGACAGCGCCGCTCCCTCTCCACCTCCACGCAACCGCGATGGAGTGCGACGCCATGCGTGCTTAAGCCGCGCGGAGTTCGCTGACGCGGGTGATTTCCGAGAGAAGCGCGGCCGCGGATACGGGCTTGGACACCACGCCGTCCATCCCCGCGGCCGCGTAGCTTGATTTTTGCTCCGCCAGGACGTTGGCGGTGATGGCCACCACAGGGGTCGAAGAGATCGGGCCGTCCATGGCGCGGATGCGGCGGGTGGCTTCCATGCCGTCCATGCCGGGCATCTGGATGTCCATCAAAACCATGTCGTAGCCGCCCTTGGCGGCGGCGGCGACGCCGGCCTCGCCGTCTTCGGCGGTGTCGACGGTGATGCCCAGCGCCTGCAGGAGCTTGGAGATCACCAGGCGGTTGGTGGGGTTGTCCTCTACCAGAAGAACGCGGAATTCGCCCACTTCGGCGTCGTCCTCGTTGACGGCGATGGGCGCGACCTGGTCGCCGCCGATCTCCATCCAGAAGGTCGAGCCTTGACCGGGCTGGCTGGAAAAGCCCACCGCGCCGCCCATCATCTCGGCCAAGCGCTTGGTGATGGCGAGGCCGAGGCCCGAGCCGCCGAACTTGCGCGCCATCGAGCCGTCCGCCTGCTCGAAGCGCTCGAACAAGGTGGCCTGGGCGGCTTCGGGGACGCCCACGCCGGTGTCCTGCACCTCAAAGCGCAGGCGCGGGCCCTCCGGCGTGTCCTGACGGGTGAGGCGCGCCTCCACCGAGCCCGAGGGGGTGAACTTCACCGCATTGCCCATGATGTTGTAGAGGGCCTGGCGCAGGCGGAGGGGGTCGGCGCTAATCATGCCGAGGTCAGGATCGGCGACGGCGCGCATGGTCAAGCCCTTGGCCGAAGCGGCGGGCTCAAGCAGGCTGGTGATGCCTACCAGCACCTGCGCCGGATCGATGGTTTCTGGGTGCAGCTCGAACTGGCCGGTCTCGATCTTGGAGAAGTCCAGCAGATCGTCCAGAAGCTCAGTCAGCATCCGGCCGGAGGCCAGGCCCTCGTCCAGCAGCTTGGCGTCGCCTTCGTCCAAATGATCGCGCTTGATCAGTTGCAGCACGCCGAGAACGCCGTTCATAGGCGTGCGGATTTCGTGGCTGATGTTGGCGAGGAAGCGGGACTTGGCTTCGGTGGCCACGGTCGCCTGGCGTTCGGCGGCGGCTAGGGCCAGCGCCTGGCGCTTGCGGTCGTCCACGTCGACGAGGAGGCCAACCGCCTTGCGCGGACGGCCCATGGCGTCGTGCAAAAACTCCAAATGCACGGCGACCCACGTGGCCGACTCATCGATGTGGACAACGCGAAATTCCAGTGGGACGGGACGGCGGGTGCTGAAGTTGGCGAGCGCCTTCGCCAGGCGATCTGCATCGTCGGGGTGGACGTTGGGCCAGCGCGCGGTCATCTCCTCAAACGTATAGGTTCGTCCCGCCAGCTTGGCGAAGTCCGTACCGAGCCAGACGGCCTTATCCTGAAAGTCGACCTCGAATACGGCGGCCCGGGCGGCGCTGACGGCCAATCTGAGGCGGCGGGTGCTGCTCTGGGCTTCGCGCCGGGCGGTCACCAGGGCGGAAACGTCGGCACAGTAGGCCAGAACGCCGCGGATATGGCCGTCCACGTCGCGCCAGGGCTGCATCTCCCAGCGCACCCAATGGACATCGCCATCCTTGGAGACAAGGCGATCTTCGGGGCGGTGGACGGTTTCGCCCTGGAGGGCCTTCTTCTGCGCGGCGATGAACCGGCGACGGGCATTCGGAAATATGTCGTGCAGGGTGCGGCCGGTGACCGTGTCGTCCTTGAGACCCAGGAGCGCCCGCCAGGCGTCGCTCACCACCATGTGGCGCAGGTCCCGGTCGAACATGGCCGCCGCGAAGGGCGCCGCTTCGATCATCTGGCGGGTCATGCGCTCGCCGTGGATGGCGGCGTCCCGCGCTTCCATCGTGGCGGTCAGCTGGGCGCAGCGGAGCTGCTCCATCTCCAGCATCCGCTCCCGTTCCTCCGTCACGTCGTGGAGCGTGGCCATCAGGCGGCCATCGCCGGACAGGCGGGAGCGGCCGGAAATCCATCGCCAGTCGCCGCCTTGCGTCTTGACCCGAAACTCCCCTTGGGAGGCGCCCTCCGCCCGGGCCCTCACGCCAGCGGCGCGCAGGCGCTCGGCGTCCTCGGGGTGGATGAAATCGTAGAGGTGGCGCCCCGCCATCCCTTCCACCGGCCAGCCCATGATCCGGGTCCAGGCGGGGTTCACCTGCAGGATCGTGGCGGAGGCGTCGGTTACGATGAACATGTCGAGGCTCTGGGCGAAGAACCAGGCGGCCGTGTCCACGTCGAAGGCCGCGGAGGCGCTGTTCGACGGCTTAAGCGACGCAGACTTGGGCATGAAACCTCACACTGACGAGAGACTATCGCCGAAAAGGGTAAACACGCCTTTTACAGAGACCCGTACCGTCAAGGCGTGGCCTACACCTCCGCCCACATGCGCAGGAGGTTGTGATAGGCGCCGGTCAGAGCGATCACCTGGGCGTCGACCGCCCCCAGTTTCGCCGTCAAGGCCTGAAGCGATTGATCTATTTGATAAAGCAGATCGCGCCGGGAAGCGTCGCGCACCATCGACTGCACCCAGAAGAAGGAGGCCCAGCGGCTTCCCCGCGTCACGGGTTTGACCTGGTGCAGGGTTGTCGCCGGGTAGATGACCATCGAACCGGCCGGCAGCTTCACCGCCCGAGCGCTGAGCCCGTCGTTGATCACCAGTTCGCCGCCGTCGTAGTCCTCCGGCGCGCTAAGGAAGAGGGTGGCGGAGATGTCGATCCGGTACCGCGCGGCGTTCGAGAAGCGAATGGCGTTGTCGATGTGCGCGCCGAAAGCCATGCCCTCTTCGTAGCGGTTGAACAGGGGCGGAAACACGCGCAGCGGCAGGGCGGCGGAGACGAAGGCGGGGTTGGTCCGCAAGGCTTCCAGGATCATGCCGCCCAGGGCGTTGGCGACGGGAGAGCCTTCCGGGACCTGCAGGTTCTGCTTGGCCAGGGCCGATTGCGGACCCGCCGTGACGCGGCCGTCCACCCACTCGGTCCCGCGAAGCTGCGCCAGGGCGTCGGCGACCTGGGCGGGGGTCAAGACGTTGTCGATCCTAAGCATGGGCTGCCTTGACGCCCCGCATCGCGCGATGGGCGACGGCTTGGATGTCGGGCGCGGGGCTCATCGCCAACCGCCTCGCCATTTCAGAGCGGCTTTGCGGTGGTGCGCCGGCCAGGGCTTTCTCCAGCCAGTCGATCGCCGCTTCGGTTCGCCCCTCCGCCAGAAGGAGCGTGGCGAAATTATACTGGCCTCGAAAGTAACCGCCCTCAGCCGAGCGGCGGCACCAGTCGCGGGCCGCTTGGGCGTCGGCCTCTACGCCCCAGCCCTCCTCGAAGCAGCGGGCCAGCAGGTTCATGGCGCGGGGGTGCCCCGCCTCCGCCGCCAGACGGTAGAGATCGAAGGCGCGTCGGGCGTCCCGCTCTACCCCCAGGCCATCAAGATAGAGGTGGCCGAGATTGTAGCGCGCCCAGGCATGGCCTTGCTCGGCGGCGAGGGCGAACCAGTGGGCGGCCGCCGCAGGGTCCGCCGCAACGCCCCAGCCGTTCTCGAAACAGCGGCCGACCATGTTCTGAGCCTCTGCGTCGCCCCGCTCCGCCGCGAGGCGAAACCAGCCGTAGGCACCGGCCTCGTTCTTGTTCACGCCCGCGCCGTCCAGCAGCATCCGGCCGTAGCGCACCTGCCCCTCGGGCAGACCCGCCTCCGCCGCCGCGTGGACCCAGGGCCCCGCCCGCGCCGGATCGCCCGCTAGAAGCGTCCGCAGATGATCCGGCGGCAGGGTGGTCAGAATCTGCAGGCGCGCGGCGAGGCTGCTCGGCGGTGGGCCGCCCACCTCCAGACCCTGCGCGCCCGTCCCCATCGGCTAGTAGTTGAAGACGGCGGTGAGGGTGAAGGTCCGCCCGGCGCCCGGCAACACATGGTTCTCCACCGGCGAGGAGTCGTAGGCGTTGGTGAAGTAGTATTTGTCCAGGAGATTGTAGGCGTTGAGCTGAAGCGTGAGCCGCGGCATCACCTTGTAGGACAGGAGCCCGTCGAAAGTCACGTATCCGGGGATCTTGTTCAGGCCGATGTTGTCCGCATCCCGCTTGCCCAGATAGTTGACGCCGAAGCCGACGTTCACGCCCTGGTCGAACTCGTAGACGGTCCAGAGGTTGGCCTGGTTGTGCGCCGTGTTGGGCAGGCCCTGGTTCACCTGATTTGCCGGCGTGCCCTTGGTGGCCAGGGTGCGGGCGTCCAGATAGGTGTAGCCGGCGATGATCTCCCAGCGCTTGGTGATGTAGCCCGTGGCGCCGATTTCGAACCCGTTGACGCGAAGATCACCCTCCAGCTCCGGCACGTCTGTGACGGGGTCGGTGACTCGGGCGTTGGTCTCCTCGGTGTTGAAGATGGCGGCGTTGGTGGAGAGCAGGCCGCCCAGGAACAGGGCCTTGGCGCCGAGTTCGAAGGTGCGATCCTTTTCCGGCTCCAGGTCCGCCGTGGTGGCCGACAGGGTCAGGTTCTCCGCCGACGGATCGAAGGAAGTGCCGTAGGAGAAGTAGAAGCTGTAGGTCTCGGTCGGCGTATAGACCAGGGCGACCCGGGGGGTGGCGATGTCGTCGGTGTGCGAGAGGTTGGTGGTGCTGGCATTGGTGGTGGCGGTCGCAAACTTGTTGGTGACGGCGGTGGCGTCGAAATTGTCATAGCGCACGCCGGCGATCAGGCTCCAGTGATCGCCGTACTTGATGGTGTCGGTGAGAAGGCCGGCCAGGGTGTCGGTCTTGGTGGTGGAGACCTGGCTGAAGGTGGACTGGTGGACGTTCAATCCGGTGACGTTGAAGGTGGGATCGAGCAACGTCGCCGGCGGGATCGAATTCAGGTTGTTGGGGAAGCGGTTCACGTCCGCCTCTTCGTGGTCGTATTCGAAACCGGCGATCACGGCGTGGGTGAAGGGGCCGGTGGCGAACTTGAAAGTCAGGTCCGTATCGCTTTCCGCCGTCTTCACCACGCCGCCCTGATTGGGGCGGTCGGCGAATATCTGGACTAGCGGCGTGCCGGGGGGGGGGGGCGCTGCGCCATAGTGGGGCGCGGTCTGGCGGGTCAGGTAGTCGTAGTTGCCGACCCGCCCGGTTTCGGTGACTGAGATCCAGTTGTTGAAGTCGTGGCTGAGGCGCCCGGTGCCGATGTCCACGTCCGACTGGACCCGGTCGTCGGTGCGTATGCCGTAGTAGAAGTTACGTGGAACCGGCGCCGGTTTGCCGAAGGCGAACGGGATGCCGAAGTCCGGAATATCGTCTTCCTGCTGGTGCAGGTAGTCCAAAACGAGGGTGGTCTTCTGGCCAAGCCCGATGGCGAAGGCGGGCGCGACGCCCCAGCGGTCGTTCTTGACCGCGTCGCGATCCTCCACGTGCGTGCCGATGCCCATCAGGTTCAGGCGGAAGGCGGCGTTGTCGCTGATGGGCTGGTTCAGGTCGGCGGTGACGCGCTTCTCGTTATCAGTGCCGAGGGTGGCGGAGACGGTGTCGAAGGGCGAAAGCTTGGGCGTCTTGGAGACCTGGTTGATCACCCCGCCCGTGGAGCCGCGCCCGAACAGGGTCGACGCCGGGCCCTTGTAGACCTCCAGCGATTCCAGGTTGAAGGCGTCGCGGGTGTAGAACCCGGTGTCCCTGAGGCCGTCCAGGAAGAAGTCGTCGTTGGCGGGGAAACCGCGCAGGTTCACCGTATCGCCGTGGGCGCCGCCTTCCCCTGAGTTGAGAGTGATGCCCGGCACGTTCTTCAAGGCTTCCTGTAGCGTGGTGACGCCTTGCTCGTGCAGCACCTGTTGCGGGATCACGTCCACCGTCTGCGGCGTGTCCTGCAACTTGGTCGCCAGGGTGATCAGGCTCGGCCGCTGGCCGGTGACCACGACTTCGTCGCCCGATCCGGCATTTGGCGCGGCTGTAGCGGTTTCCACCGCGGCGTTGGCGGCGCCGACGACGGACGCCAGGCAGAGCGCGCCTGAACTGACCCCATAACGGACCGCGTCTTTTGCGTTGGACGAAAGCCCCCGAACCGAACCGCGCATAGTCCCCCTTTAGATCTCAAGCAAGATTGCGACTGATAATGCGAGCGGTTCTTAGCAGGCGCGGTGAGCTTGACAAGGGAATTGCGAATAATTCTCAAATTTGGCGGACAAGCGTCGCTGTGGAACGGGGCGGTGGCTGTCGCGTTGATGGCCTGAAGAGCCGCAGACGCGGCCGACGTGATCGATAGGAGACGACCATGCTGGGTTGGGCGCTGATCTTCCTCATCCTCGCCCTGGTGGCGGGCTATTTCGGCTTTATCGGCCTGGCGGGCCTCGCCGCGACGATCGCCAAGGTCCTGTTCCTGATCTTCCTGGTGCTCTTGGTGATCAGCTTCATCTCGCGCGCCTTGCGAGGCGGCTCGGTGGTCTGACCGGGCGCAAGCTCGTCTTCAAAGACTGAACAACATCCCCGGCAGCGCGTCGCCGCCGGGGATTTTCGCGCGTCATCGTCCGCAAAAACCCAAGTTGACGTAGCGTGAAGCGCAGGCGAAAACAGCCTCCCGCCCGGCGCCTTTATAAAGTGCAAAGGTGCGGGAATACGAGCAGACTACGGACAAAGCTCGGCTAATCGCGAGACGCTATTGTCGCCCATGAAAAACACGTTTGAGAGGCGGAGCAAGTCTTCCAGCCGCCATTTTACCTCGCGTCCAACAAAAGACGCTGCGCATCATGGATGACGCTACGCCGCTTCCCGTCTCCACCGCCCGCTATGCGAAAAAGCGCGACGCCATCATGGCGGCGGCGACCGAGATCATCAATCATCGCGGGGTGAAGGGCATGACCCTGGCCGACGTAGCCGCCAGCGTCGGGCTGATCACCACCAGCGTGACCTATTACTTCAAGAAGAAGGAGGACCTCGCCGCCGCCTGCTTCATCCAGGGCATAGCCCGCTTCGACGCCCTGATTTCCCAAGCTTTGGAAGAGAAGACTCCCCAGGCGCGGCTGCTTAAATTCCTCACCCTCTATCTCGAGCTAAAAGCCCGCATCCGCCTGAATGGCGAGCCCGCCATGCATACGTTCAGCGATGTGCGGGCCTTGGCGGAACCGAACCTCAGCCGTGTGACCGGAACCTACGTCCACTTCGTCCGGCGGGTGCGCAGCCTGTTTGACGCCCCAGGCTTCGAGTGGATGGAGCTCAGCGCCAGGTCGGCGCGCACGCACATGATCATGGAGCAGCTGTTCTGGGCCGTGGCCTGGCTGCCGCGCTTCGAGGTCGAGGACTATCCCCGCATCCGCGACCGCATGTTCGACATCTTCGAGAACGGCGTCTGCACGAAGGGCGCCGTCTGGGCGCCGAGCGCGCTGGACGTGGAGGACGGGTCGACCGCCGGCCCGCTGGCGGCCTCGCGGGAGACCTTCCTGGTGGCGGCGACCCGCCTGATCAACAAGGAGGGCTATCGGGGCGCCTCGGTGGAGAAGATTTCCGCCGAGCTGAACGTCACTAAGGGCTCCTTCTATCACCACAACGAGGCCAAGGACGATCTGGTGGTCCAGTGTTTTGACCGCACATTCGAGATCATGCGGCGCACCCAGTCGGCGGCCATGAAGCTGCCGGGTGACCAATGGGGCAAGCTGACCACCGCCGCGGCGGCGCTGGTGAAATACCAGAACTCAGACCGGGGGCTCCTTCGCACCTCCGCGCTCTCGGCACTGCCAGAACCGATCCGCGCCGAGATGGTGGCGCAGTCAAACCGTATTTCGGATCGGTTCTCCGCCATGATCTCCGACGGCGTGGCTGAAGGCTCGGTCCGCCCGGTGGACCCGGTGATCGCGGCGCAGATGCTGAACGCCACCTTGAACGCCGCGTGCGAGCTTCGGTTTTTAGTGCGCGACGTGAGGCCGGAAAAGGCGTCTGACCTTTATGCGCGGCCGATCTTGATGGGCGTCTTCACGCGTTAGCCGCAGCCAGACGGGCCATAGAGCTTTGGTTTGAACCTTGCTGATTTTCTCTACGCCGCCCTAGGCTCGAACACGGTTCGCAACTCGTTCTTCATGATCTTGCCGTTGGCGTTTCGGGGCAGGGTTTCGGGCCAGAACACCACCTTCACCGGCACCTTGAAGGCAGCGAGGCGCTCGGCGACGAAGCGGCGAAGCTCCTCCTCCGTGACTTCCGCGCCGGGCTTGAGGGTGACGACGGCGCCCGGCTCCTCGCCCAGCGTCCGGTGCGGCACGCCCACCAAGGCCGCGTCCATCACCGCCGGGTGGTCGTAGAGGACGTTCTCCACCTCGATGCAGTAGATGTTCTCGCCGCCCCGGATCAGCATGTCCTTGGCGCGGTCGATGATGAAGCAGAAGCCCTCCTCGTCCAGCCGCGCCAGGTCGCCGGTCTTGACCCATCCGTCGACGGTGAAGGTCTCGGCTGTGGCCTCGGGCTTGTTCCAGTAGCCCCGCACCACCTGCGGCCCCTTGGCCCAAAGCTCGCCCACCTCCCCGGGCGGCAGGGTCTCGCCGATGGGATTCACCACCTTCATGTCGCCCACCGGCGCCGCCACGCCGCAGCTGTCGGGACGGTTCTCATAGTCTTCCGCCAGGTTGCTGGTGAAGGTGGCGGAGGTTTCGCTCATGCCCCAGCCGTTGCCGGCGACGGATTTGGGGAAGGTCTCAAGGATCTTGCGCACCAGCTCCGGAGCCGAGGGCGCGCCGCCATAGGTGACGCTCTCCAAAGATGAGAGATCGTAATTGGCCCGCGCCGGATGCTCGATCAGCTGCCAGGCGATGGTGGGCACGCCCCCCGCGCCGTTCACCTTCTCGTCCTGGATCAGCTTCATGGCGCCCTCCACGTCCCAGCGGCGCATGAGCACCAGCTTGGCGCCAAAGGCCACGGTGGGTCCAAGAGAAGCGCAGCAGCCGGTGACGTGGAACAGCGGCACCACCAGGAGCGTCACGCGCTCCGGCGCATTCGGGTCCGGCGGGGGCGGCGCCTCGCCTCGGCGGAGATAGGCGCGGGCGACGGACATTCCGGCCGTGCCGATGTTGGTGGACATGTTGCGGTGCGTGCCGACGGCCCCCTTGGGCTTTCCCGTGGTGCCGGAGGTGTAGAAGATGGTGGCGTCGTCGTCAGGGTGGAGCTGGACATCCGGAACCACGCCCTCCGGCAACGCGCCCCAGTCGTTCACCTTGCCGATCACCGCTTCGAGCCGCCGGACCTTTGGGTTGGCTAGATCGTCCAGCAGACCCGGAGACGCGGCCCGCGCCACATAGACCCGTTCGATATCGGGACAGTTGGGCAGGTGTTCGGTCAACCGCTCGTAGCGTTCCGCATCGACGATGGCGACCTTGGCGCCGCAGTCCACCAACCCGTACTCCAGCTCGCCGCCCGTCCACCAGGCGTTCAGGGGCGCGACGATGGCCCCGACGATCACGGCGGCGAAAAAGCATACCGGCCATTCGGGAAGGTTGCGCATCACCAGCGCCACCCGGTCTCCCTTTTGCACGCCCTGGGCCCTCAGTTCGGCCGCCAGCGCCAGGGTGGCCCGCGCCCAACCGTCGTAGGTGGCCCGGTCGCCTTCGTAGATCACGAACTCCTTCGCGCCGTGGGAGCGGCCGAGCAGGAAGAGATCCCGCAGGGTCGGCGGGACGTTCTTCCAGGCGCGGGTCCGCACGCCGCGGATATCCGTCTCCTCCATTTCAAAAGGCGAACCGGGGGCGGTGAGGAGGTGATGCGCCTGCGCGATCGACATCGCCGGCCAGCCTGCGGGGAGATTTAGGTGCTGAGTGGTCATGCGCTTTTCAACCGTCCAAGCTCCGCCGCCACATATCGGTCTCTCAGCTCCCGTTTCAGCACCTTGCCGATGGCCGAGCGGGGGAGTTGATCGACGATCTTCACGCCCGCCAGCCGCTGGGTCTTGCCAACCTTGCCGTTGGTGTAGGCCATGATCTCTTCCGCGTTCAGCACAGCGTCCGCCTTGAGCGTCACGAACGCTACCGGCGTCTCGCCCCAGGCGTCCGACGGCACGCCCACCACCGCCGCCTCCGAGACCTTGGGATGCTGCACCACGATGGCCTCGATGTCGGAGGGATAGATGTTAAAGCCGCCGGAGATGATCATGTCCTTCTTGCGGTCCATCAGCGTCAGGAAGCCGTCGGCGTCGAAGCGGCCAACGTCGCCGGTGCGGATGAAGCGCTTGCCGGTCTGGTCGAACCATTCGGCCTCCGAGGTCTTGCCCGGCTGGTTGTGGTAGCCGTTCATCATCGCGCCCGAGTGGCCCACCACCTCGCCGATCTCACCTTGAGGCACTTGCTTGCCGTCTTCGTCGATCAGGCGGATGTCGGAACCCGGCGCGGGCTGGCCCACGGTGTGCAGCTTGTCGGGGTGCTGGTGGGCGATCAGCATCAGCGTTCCGCCGCCCTCGGTCATGCCGTAGTATTCGATCAGCCCGCCGGGCCAGCGTTTCAGCACGTCGGCCTTCAACTCCGCCGGGAAGGGCGCGGAGGTGGAGAATTTGATCAGGAAGGCGGAGAGGTCGTAACGGTCGAAGTGCGGATGCTCCATCAGGCGGCGGTACTGCACCGGCACCAGCATGGCATGGGTGGCCCTATGCCTTGAAGCCTGCTCCAGGAATTCTGTGGCGTTGAACTTCTTCATCAGCACCACCGCGCCGCCATGGGCGAGCGTGGGGAAAAAGCTGACCAAGGTGGTGTTGGAATAGAGGGGCGTGGAGATCACCGTCACCGCGCTCGGGCTGAAGCCTGAGGCGCTAGCCCTGTTCACGTGCTGCCAGCGCATGGCGTGGCTCTGCACGATGCCCTTGGGCGCGCCGGTGGTGCCGGATGAGTAGATGATGTTAAAAGGCTGGTCCGGCTGGACGGTTACGGGGTTTGGTTTCGAGCCTGACGGCGCCAGCCAAGTCTCGAGCGCTTCGCCTGTGGGAGAGGCGTCCAGCGCAATGGGCCGGGCCGCGGTCTTGCCAGAGATCGGCGCGATCGTCGACGCCGCGCTCTCGTCAAGGAACAGCAGGGCCGCGCCGCAATCGGTCAGCATCATAGCCAGCTGCTCGGGCGTCGAGGACGGCGCAAGCGGCGAGACCGCCGCCCCGGCCCGAAGCGCGCCGAGAAACACGACCGCGTACTCCACCGAGGACAGGGCGCAGATCGCCACCGCATCGGTCGGCTTGATCCCATCCCGTTGCAGGGCGGCCGCCACCCGGTTCATCAGGGCGTCGAGTTCGGCATAAGTGATCGAGCGGCGCTCATCGATCAGCGCGAGAGCGTCCGGCTGCTCCAGCGCATGGGCGGCGATCAGGTCCGCCACCGTGGCGAAATCGTTCTGCAGACTCTCCGCCGCCGTCATGGTCGCCTCACCTGATCGTATCGGCCTCTTCCCCTGGAGGGGCGGACCTGTTGGTTTCCGTCTACGCTATGAGCGTTCGGGCGTCACCGCATACCTGAAATTCTGGAACGCTTCTGTTCCACCTGAACGACGATAAGGCAAGTGGGTCCGGCGCCTTCCCCGCTTTCCGGCGACGCTTCTAGCGCTTAAAAGCTGGCCATGCGGCCCGCAGCCTTCACCGATCCCGACGCCCTCGCCGACGCCATCATCGCGCGCCTCGGCAAGCGGATCGTCATGGCCATGCCGCTAGGGCTCGGAAAGCCGGTGCATGTGGCCAACGCTCTCTACGCCAAAGCCGCGGCGGACCCGTCTATCTCCCTGCAAATCTTCACCGCGCTCTCGCTGGAGAAGCCCCGCTACAGCTCGGATTTAGAGCGGCGGTTTCTGGAGCCGGTGATCGAGCGGCTGTTCGGCGGTTATCCGACGCTTGCCTATATAGAGCCGTTGCGGCGCGGGGCTCTGCCCAGCAACATCGTGGTGGAGGAGTTCTTCTTTCAGGCGGGCATGTCCCTGAACCGCCCTCTATCGCAGCAGCACTACATCGCCGCCAACTACACCCACGCCCTGCGCTACATCCTCGACCTGAAACCGAACCTGGTGGGGCAGCTTGTGGCGAAGCGTCAGTCTACGGATGATGTATGCTATAGCCTCTCCTGCAACACCGACATCAGCCTCGATCTGCTCAAGGCGCGCGAGGAAGGCCGCGCGGATTTCCTGATCGCGGGCCAGGTGAATTCGGAGCTGCCCTTCATGCCGGGCGCCGGCGATCTTTCGGCTGACACCTTCGATTTCATGCTGGATAGTCCGTCTACAGACCATCCTTTGTTCGCGCCGCCGAACGAGCCGGTGACGAGCGCCCACTACGCCCAGGGCTTCCACGCCGCCGCCCTGATCCCCGACGGCGGCACGCTTCAACTCGGCATCGGCTCCACGTCGAACGCGGTGGTGAAGGCGCTGATGCTGCGGCAGGATCAGCCCCTAGCGTTCGCCGCCACCATGGAACGCCTCGCGCCAAGCCCCGCGACGCCGCCCGAGATCGAGCCGTTTGAAACCGGCCTCTACGCCTGCACCGAAATGTTCGTGGACGGGTTCCTGCACCTCTATCACGCCGGCATATTGAAGCGGGAGGTGGACGGCGCGGTGCTGCACGGCGGCTTCTTCCTCGGCCCCAAGAGCTTCTACCGCGATCTGCGCCAACTCCCCGAAACGGACCTCGCCAAGCTGCAGATGGCCGCCGTTTCCTTTACCAACCAGCTTTACGGGAATGAGGCCGCCAAGCGCAAAGCCCGTCCCGGTGGGCGGTTCATCAATACGGCGATGATGGCGACGCTTATGGGGGCGGCGGTGTCGGACGGGCTTGAGGACGGGCGGGTGGTCTCCGGCGTCGGCGGGCAGTTCAACTTCGTGGATCAGGCCTTCGCGCTGGACGACGGCCGTTCGATCATTACGCTCAACGCCACGCGCACAGTCGGCGGCAAGACCCGGTCGAACATCCTCTGGTCCTATGGGCACGAGACCATCCCCCGCCATCTGAAGGACGTGATCGTCACCGAATACGGCGCGGCGGACCTCCGCGGCAAGACCGACCGCGACACCATCGCCGCCATGCTCGCCATCACCGACAGCCGCTTTCAGGCGGCGCTGCTGAACCAGGCCAAGGCGGCAAAGAAGATCGAGCCGGACTACGCCATCCCCGCCGTCCATCGCAACAACACGCCCGAGCGAATCGAGCGGGCGCTGAAACCGGCGCGGGACTTGGGGCTGCTGCCCGTGTTCCCCCTCGGCACGGATTTCGACGATACGGAGCAGCGGCTGGTCCCCGCCCTCGGCAAGCTCCGCGCCGCGCAACCACATCCGGGAGCGTTGGCGGCGCTGTTGGCGAAGGGGTTGCGCGCCAAGCCTATGGCGGGCGATCTCGCTGCGCTGAAGCGGATGAGGCTGGACCAACCGAAGACGCTGAAGGACCGGGTCGATGCGGCGCTGCTGAAGGGCGCGCTCGCCTAATCAGTCATTCTCGGGATCGCGCAGCGAGGCCCTGGAACCCAGCGAGCAGATCGCGTGGAGCTCTGCTGGGTCCTCGGACCGACCTTCGGCCCTTCGAGGATGACTAAGGTTGAGGAGCGGTCGCCCCCAGCCGCTCCTTCAAATGATCCCCCACCCGCATGGCGTTGGCGACCGTCGTCAGAGTCGGGTTCACCGCCGCGGAGGAGACGAAGAAGCTGGTGTCGACCACATAGAGGTTGTCGAGCTCATGCGCCTTGCACCACGGATCCAGCACCGACGACGCCGGGTCCGCCCCGAACCGCACCGTCCCCGCCTGGTGCGCCGTGCCATAGAGGGGCAGGAGGGAGGAGAACTCCAGATGATGCTGGGCGATGGGGTGGGTGTGGCTGACGAAGCCGTCCAGCGCCCCCTGCAGCGTCTTCACCAGCCGCTCGTGGCCCTCCAGATTGTTGTGGGTGTAGTCCACAAAGATGCGGCCGTCGGTGCTGAGGCGCACACGATTATTAGGATCGGGCAGGTCTTCGGAGATGACAAGGAAGCTGAGCAGCCGCTCGGCCACCGCATCGAATACGAATCCCGGCGCCAGGGCGGGCGGAAGGTATTGCGACACCTGCCCCTCCAGCGTCTGGCCGGACATGTATTCCAGAAGCTGGATGTGCCCCATGGGGAAGTCGAAACCGCCGCGCGGGTCTTTCCAATAAAAGTCGTTCACGGCGAGGGTCTTTGGAAACTGGAACCCGCCCGCCGACAGGGTGAGCGAGACCATGGCGGTCAGAGTGTGGAAGGCGTAATGGCGCCCCACCTGGTCCGACCCGTTGGCGAGGCCGTTCGGGTGCGCGGCATTAGCGGAGGCCAGCAGCAGCACCGCCGTGTTCACAGCGCCTGCCGCCAGGACCACGATGTCGCCGGTCCAGGTCTCCTCCCCATGTTCGCTCTCGGTGATGACGGCGGTGACGGTCTTGCCGGAAGGATCGGTCTCCAGCCGCACGGCCTTCTTGCCGGTGAGCAGCGTCACGTTGGGATAGGCCAGCGTCGGTTCGATGGCGCGGGTGCGGGCGTCGCACTTGGCTTTCAGCAGGCACGGATAGCCGCCGCAGGTCCTGCACTTGATGCAGGGCGTGGAGAGGGGATGCCCCTCGTCCCAATCCACCGCCAGGGGCAGGGGGAAGGGATTCCAGCCCTGGCTCTGCAGATGGGTCTGCAGTTGCTCCACCCCAGGATCGTGGTGGATGGCGGGATAGGCGTAGGGCGGCGAGCCGGCGGGCTCTGCGGGGTCGAGCCCCCGCGTGCCGTGCACTTTCCAGAGCACTTCCGCCTCGTCGTAGAAGGGCTTCAGATCCTGATAATCGATCGGCCAGGCGGGGGAGACGCCGCCCTTGTGCAGCACCTCGTGGAAATCGCCTTCGCGCAGGCGCAGGAGGGCCGCGCCGTAGAAGGTCGTGTTGCCGCCAACCCAGTAATAGGTGTTGGGGTGGAAAGGCTTGCCGCGGCTGTCGTACCACTGCTCCTTGGCGCGGTACTTGTTCTCGATGAACACCGCCTTGGGGCTCCAGTTGTCGGCCTCGCGCGGCAGGTGCTCGCCCCGCTCCAGGATCAGGATCGACTTGCCGGTAGGCGCCAGGCGCTGGGCCAGCGTGCCGCCCCCCGCGCCGGAGCCGACGATGACGACGTCATAGTGCTGGGCCATAGCTCAGGTCTCCGGGTGCTTGGGCAGACGGTATTTGGCGGCGCCGGCGTTGATGGCGGCGCGGACCAGGGGCTCAGGCAGGGCGCGCATGATCCCCACCGCCAGCCGATTGTGCCAGCCAGGGATGACGACCACGCGACCCTTCTCGTTGCCCCGGATGGCGGTCTGCACCACCTGGTCCGCCGTCTGCGAGAAGGGGCTGGACTTGTCCATCAGGTGATCGATGCCCGCCTCGGCGGTGAACTCGGTTTTGGTGGAGCCGGGGCAGAGGGCGGTGATCCTCAGCCCTTTGGCCCGGTATTCGCAGTCCAGCGCCTGGCTGAACTTGATCATCAGCCCCTTCACGCCAGGATAGAGGGTGTTGCCCGCGACGCCCGGCGAGAACCCGGCCACCGAGGCCACGTTGATGAGCGATCCTCCGCCCCGCTCCACCATGCCAGGGATCACGGCGTAGGCGAGGGCGCAGGGGGTGACGGCCAGGGTCATCAGAAAGTCCCGCTGATCGTTCCAGGGGGCGTCGGTGAAGATGCGCGGAATGCCGAAACCGGCGTTGTTGATCAGCACGTCCACATGACGTCCCCGCGCCTCTAGGGCGTCCATCACCGGCTTTTCCGCCTCGAAGATGGATAGGTCGGCGGGGATGGCGAAAGCTTCGACGCCATATTTGGCGGACAGTTCGCCGCCAAGGGCGTCCAGCCGGTCCGCCCGCCGCGCCACGAGCGCCAGATCATACCCCTTGGACGAATAGGCCGCTGCGAACGCCGCGCCGATGCCGGCCGAGGCCCCCGTGATCAGGGCGAGCTTGCGCGGAGAAGGTTCGGCCATGGAGCGACCTTCTTGCGGTTCGGGCAGGAGGTCAAACGGTGAAGCCTAGAGCCGCGTCAGGAAGGCCTTAGCGGCGGCCGGGTTCTTCACCTTGTCGCCGGAGATCATGAACACGAAGACGTCGCGGGGCGCGTGCGGCGGCTGTTCGCTGGAGATCGTTTCCAGCTCGCGGGGCTGATCCCCCCCGGCCCAGCTTTTGGCGATCTTGGCCCAACCATCCAGCTCGGCGTCAGTGTAGCCGTTCTCGTGCGCTTCCTTGGCGGTCTGCAGGCGGGCGTAGACGAAGTCGGCGGTGACGTCGGGGATGGCGGGGTATTTGTCGTGGGCGGCGAACACCACGGCGATGTTGTGCTTGCGCAGGAGCGCGATAAACTCCGGGGTACAGAAGCTGTCGTGGCGCACCTCCATGGCGTGGCGGAGGGTGAGCGAACCGAGCTTTTCCGGCAAGAGCTTTAGGAAGGCCTCGAAATCTTCGGGATCGAACTTTTTGAACGGCGGCATCTGCCAGAGAATCGGGCCGAGCTTTGGGCCGAGCTCAGAGATCCCCTGCCCCAGGAACTTGCCGACGCTCTCCCCCGCCTCGGCCAGCACCTTGCGGTTGGTGCAGAAGCGGGAAGCCTTCAGGGCGAAGATGAAATCGTCGGGCGTCGAGGCGGCCCACTTGGCGAAGGTCGGCGGCTTGAAGGCGGAATAGTAGGTGCCGTTGACCTCGATGGCCGGGAACTGGCGCGAGGCGTAGTCCAACTCCTTGGCCTGCGCCGTCCCCGGCGGAAAGAAGGTCCCGCGCCAAGGCTCGAACGTCCACCCGCCGACGCCGGATCTGATCATTTTCTTAGCCCTCAGCCCTGACAGGGTGGCGACAATACGGAGACGTCCGTAACATGACTGCCCCGTTTGGTCACACGCACCCTGCTCCCGAGTTTGAACACGCCGGCGGCTTTGAAACCAGGAGCCCAAAAGCCATCATTCAGATGAAATGACGACGGGCCGACGGAAAAATAAGTGTCGGTGATGTTATGGCCGTTTGGATGATGGATCTGCTCATAGCTTGTAACGCAACCATTGATGCTTTTGGGCGATTCCCATGGTCGCAATTCCACGAGGAGATATATTCCCCAAAAAACAACCATCAATCCGACCGCCAATGGTCCGATGTAGCGGGGCATCATCAAGCTGGGGATTCAAATATACCCGTTCGTATTTAGCGCTTGAGCAACCGCGACACCACGATCCACGTCCCGTAAATCGGGGCAAAGAAGGCTTGAGCGATGAAGACGAACTCCTCGCGCGCCAGTTTCAGGAAATCTTCCCGTGTCGTCACTCGGTCGGTCTGCATCGTCACACCCTTGGCCTATCGGCCTCAAGAACCAAACGCACGAAACGCCGCATCAGAATTACGGCGACGATCATCACGCCAACAGCATCCACCGCCGCAAGACCAATCTCCAGCCCTTTCAATATCCACACCACCGGCTCGTCGAGACCGTTCGCCTCGCAAATCCGCACCACCATGCCGACGCCGTAGGCCGCGCTCGTCATGACCACGAAGAATACCACGATATAGATCGCGTCGAGCAGAAAACGCGCCAGCGCCTTGTTCATAGCTCCCCCAGCGGAGAAGCATAGATACAATCAAGGCTGTTTTAAATCCTCAATACGCCAAATGGTCGAACACCGGCCGCACATCGCCCCTCCACGGCCCATGATAAAGCTCCAACAGGCGGTCCGCGGGGGTCATGCCGCTGTCGGCGATGTCTTCCAGGGTGTTGAGGAAGACCTGTTCGTCCAGCATTTCGCCGTTGAAGCGGGCGCGGCGTTTCAGGCCGCCGCGTGCGATGGCCACCACGTCCTTGGCCACGTCTTGCAGCGAACGGCCGGCGACCTCGGCCTTCAGCCCGATGCGGGCGGCGTCGGTGCGCAACGCCACCCGCTCCTCCGTCGTCCAATCCTTGCAGAGGTCCCACGCCGCCGCGAGCGCGGCGCTGTCGTAGAAGATGCCGGTCCAGAGGGCCGGCAGGGCGCAGATCGAGGTCTGGGGGCCGCAGTCGGCGCCGCGCATCTCCAGATACGTTTTCAGCCGCACCTCGGGGAAGATGGTGGAGAGGTGGTCGACCCAATCTTTCACGCCGGGCTTTTCGCCGGGGAGGATGTCCAGCTCCCCGGCCATGAAAGCGCGGAACGACTTGCCCGAGGCGTCGAGGTAAAGCCCGTTCCGCTTGACGAAATACATGGGCACGTCGAGGGCGTATCTGGCGTAGGTCTCGAACCCGAACCCGTCCTGGAAAACGAAATCGAGCAAGCCCGTGCGGTCGGGATCGACGTCGGTCCAGACGCGGGCGCGAGATGAGAGCCAGCCGGTGGGCTTGCCTTCGATGAACGGCGAGTTGGCGAACAGAGCCGTGGCCACCGGCTGCAAGGCGAGGGAGGTGCGGAATTTCGCCACCATGTCGGCTTCGGAGGAGAAGTCGAGGTTGGCCTGCACGGTGCAGGTGCGGAACATCATATCGAGCCCCATGCCGCCGACTTTCGGCATGTATTCGCGCATGATCTTGTAGCGGCCCTTGGGCATCACCGGGATCTCGGCGCGGGTCCAGAGCGGGGTGAAACCGATGCCGAGGAAGCCGATGTTCAGCTGATCGGCCACCGTCTTGGTTTCGCGCAGGTGCTTGCCCGTTTCGGCGCAGATCTGGTGCATGGTCTCCAGCGGTGCGCCGGAAAGCTCGAACTGGCCGCCGGGCTCAAGCGAGATGTTGGCGATCCCGCCATCGGCGCCTGCGCGTTCCAACCCGATCATGGTCTCGCCGCCGTCTTCCCGGGCTTCCATCACGGGCGTCCAGCCGAACTGCCGCAGGCCGGTGAGCAGGGCTTCCACACCGTCGGGGCCGTAATAGGGGATCGGCGCCAAGGAGCCGTGGCGGAAACCGAACTTCTCATGCTCGGCGCCGACGCGGAAATCAGCCTCGGGCTTGCAGCCCTTAGCCATCGACGCCACCAGGGCTGCGAGATCGAGCGGCCGGTCGTCCAAGGCGCTGTCCGTCATTCGGTCGTCCCCCGGCGCCTAAGCTGGCCCGCGCCGTAGCAACCGCATTCCGGCGGCGAGTGCGAGATAATGGTCTTGGCGAGATCGCTCAAGGGGCGAGCCGTGACATCTGCGCGAAGCCGCCTCAGCGCCAATCGCCCAGAGCCGCCTGCCAGAGGGTGAGAGCGGCTATGGCGGCGGTGTCGGCGCGGAGGATGCGGGGGCCGAGGGAGACTGGAACCACGAACTGCAGGGTGCGGAGGCGAGCGCGCTCCTCCGGCGCGAAACCGCCCTCCGGGCCGATGACGATAGCCCAGGGCGCCCCCGTTTTTGCGTCTGGCTCACCCGCTTTGCCGAGATTGACGAGGGCGGGCGCGGCCTTGCCGAAGGCGCCGCCCCACTGGGCCTCGGGATCATCCCCCGCTTCGTCGCAGAACATGAGAGGTCGATCCGCCGGCCAGTCGTCCAGCATCTTGTCGAGCCGTTGCGGGGCGATGATCTCCGGCACGTCCAACCGCCCGGTCTGCTCCGCCGCCTCGGTGGCGATGGCGTGCAGCCGAGCAGGGTTGGTGCGATCGGCGTTTGTGCGGCGGGTGATCAGGAGGCGGATGCGGCGGGCGCCCAGCTCGGTCGCCTTCTCGACGATGGTCTCCAGCCGAGAGCGCTTCACCAAGGCGACGACGAGGTCGAGGTCGGGGGAAGCGGTTTGCGGCCGCGTCTGCGTTTCGGTGCGGAGGATGCAGCCGCGCTTGGAAACCGCCTCCACCACAGCGCGCCATTCGCCGTTCCACCCGTTGAAAAGCAGGACGGCGTCGCCCACTGTTTGCCGCATGACGCTGACCAGATAGCGCGCCTGGTCCGGCGAGGGCGCTATGGCGACGCCGGCGCTTAAAGCGTCAGGAACATGGAGGCGGATCATATGATGGGTGTAGCGTCTTCCGCGCAGGGTTGGAATTGAGGGGACGTCTGGAGCGCCGATGAGCAAGCACAACCATTACAAGGCCGATCTCCGCGAGTTGCAGCTCGCTCTGGTGCGCTGGCAGGGCGAGGCGATCAAGGACGGCGAAAAAGTCGTGGTGGTTATGGAAGGCCGCGACGGCGCTGGGAAGGATGGCGCCATCAAGCGCATCATCGAGCATATGTCGCCCCGCGCTACCCGCGTGGTCGCCCTGCCCAAGCCTGCGCCGCGAGAGGCCAGCCAGTGGTACTTCCAGCGCTACGTCGCCCACCTGCCGTCCGCGGGGGAGATCGTGATCTTCAACCGCTCCTGGTACAACCGTGCCGGCGTGGAGCGGGTGATGGGCTTTTCCACACCCGCCGAGCAGGAAACTTTCCTGAAGGACGTGCCCGATTTCGAGCGGATGGCCGTGGAGAGCGGCGTCCGTCTGATCAAATTCTGGCTGGATATCTCCCAGAAGGAACAGGCCGATCGGCTGGAGGCGCGGGAGGACGATCCTTTGAAGGCGTTGAAGGTCTCTGACCTCGATCACGTGGCGCAGAAGAAGTGGAAGGCCTATTCCGACGCCCGCAACGAGATGCTGGTCCGTACCCACACCGACCTCTGCCCCTGGGTCTGCGTGCACACAGACCATAAGAAAGAGGCGCGGCTGAACATCATGCGTCATCTGGTGCGGTCAGTCGCACCGGACGCCATTATCAAGGACGTGCCGGCCTCCGATCCGGACATTCTCTACCCGTTCGAGACCAAGGCGCTGACCGACGGGCGGCTGGCGGCCTGAGGCGCACTTCATTTTGTCATTCCGGAAGGGGTGTAACCGGGATGACAGGTGTGGGTGATAGCTCTATGGCGAAACCAAACCGAGGAGCCTCCCATGCGCCAGTGGACGGTCGACGCTTTCGCCAACGCGCCCTTTCGCGGCAATCAGGCCTGCGTGCTGGAGCCGTTCGACGCCTGGCCGGACGCCGCCTGGATGCAGGCGCTGGCGGCTGAGAACAATCAGGCGGAGACGGCTTATCTCCTGAAAACCAACGATCCGACGCGTTTCGGCCTCCGCTGGTTCACGCCGGCGCTAGAGGTGCCGCTCTGCGGCCACGCGACCTTAGGGTCGGCACGCGTCCTCTTTGCCGAACTAGGCTTTGCGGGGGAGGCGATCACCTTCGACACCCTGTCTGGTCCGCTCATCGTGCGGCGGGACTACGACCGCTACGCCATGGACTTTCCCGCAAGCCCGCCGCGCCGCACCGATTGTCCTCCCGGCCTCGCCGAAGCCCTAGGCGTCGCGCCGCAAGAGGTCTGGGCGGCGCAGTATCTGGTGGCTATCCTGAAGGACGAGACGACAGTGCGGGCGCTGACGCCGGATCTAACGGCGTTGAACCGCATCTCCGGCGAGGCCACGCGCGGCGCCGGAAAGTTGGTGGTGGCGGCGATGGCGGATGCGGGCTCACCCTACGACGTGGTGGACCGCTTCTTCGCGCCGGGCTCTGGCATTCCGGAAGACCCGGCCACGGGCTCGGCTCACTGCATCCTGGCGCCGCTCTACGCGAAGAAGCTCGGACGAGCGGCGGTGAAATTCCACCAAGCCTATCCCGGCCGGGGCGGCGATATTGAAACCGAGCTTAAGGGTGACCGGGTGATGCTGAAAGGCGGGGCGGTCACGATCTTGGAAAGCGTGCTTCGCATCGCTCCCTAAAGAAAAGGCCGGGGCGGACCCCGGCCTTTTCCGACTTATTCACTAGAGCTTAGCGGCACCAACGGTGGCCATAACGCCAGCCGCAATGGTGATGCCAGTAGTGCGGATGCCAGTAATGATGATGCCAGCCGTAAGGGTAGGCCGAGGCGGCGGGCGCCGTCACGGCTAAGGCGGACACCGCAAGCAAGGCGGCGAGGAGGATTTTCATGGTCTAAGGTCCTTAAATTCAGCCCCAGCGGCAAAACCGGTGATGGTGGCGCCACGTGCAGACTTGGTGACGATGATGATGCCAGGGCGCAGCCGAAGCGGCGGTCGTGGCGCTCAGAACGGAAGTGGCGATAAGCGCGGCGATGACAAACTTCACAAACGTCTCCAGGGTTCCGCTCCGCCCAAACGGCTGAGCTGGGATTTCGATCCGCTTCAGGGCCCCTCCCTTGCTATGAAGGAACGCTGCGGCAAGCGGTGTAAGGCACTGTCCGCCACCCATCTCTGATCCGGCTCTAGTCCGCCTTACAAAATCGCAAGCTGATCGTTGCGCCAAGTCAAACCCGCACATCAGCCCCTTGCTTTCGCGGCCGAATGGGTGTTCCTCCGCGCCGGGCCACGCCCCCCCAACGGGGCGCAGTCCATCTGCAAGGATGGGAGACATAGATGCAGACCACCACCGCTCCGGCCATGCCGGCGACACGGCCCGCCATGCGACCGGCGCGCCCTGAATTCTCCTCCGGCCCCTGCGCCAAGCACCCCGGATGGAAACCCGAAAATCTCACCAATGCGGTCCTAGGCCGCTCGCACCGCTCCAAGCCCGGCAAGGCCCGGCTGCAGGACGCCATCAACCGCACACGCGAAGTGCTGGAGGTTCCGGCCGACTACCTGATCGGCATCGTCCCGGGCTCCGACACCGGCGCGGTGGAAATGGCCATGTGGTCGATGCTGGGCCCCCGCCCGGTGCAGCTGCTGGCGTTCGAGAGCTTCGGCAAGGACTGGGGGATCGATGCGGTCAAGCAGCTGAAGCTGAAGGATTGCGAGGTGCTGGACGCTCCTTATGGCCAGCTGCCGGACCTTGGCAGGGTGCGCCCCGACGCCGACCTGGTGTTCACCTGGAACGGCACCACCTCCGGCGTGCGCGTGCCGAACGGCGACTTCATCGCCAAGGACCGCGAGGGGATCACGATCTGCGACGCCACCTCCGCCTGCTTCGCCCAGACGCTGGATTGGGACAAGCTGGATGTGGTCACCTTCTCCTGGCAGAAGGCGCTCGGCGGCGAGGGGGCGCATGGCGTCCTGATCCTCTCGCCTCGCGCGGTGGAGCGGCTAGAAAGCTACGCGCCGCCCTGGCCGATGCCGAAGCTGTTCCGCATGACGAAAGGCGGCAAGCTCAACGCCGAGATCTTCGAAGGCGCCACCATCAACACCCCCTCCATGCTGTGCGTGGAGGATTGCATCGACGCCTTGAAATGGGCGGCGTCCATCGGCGGCCTCCCCGCCCTGCAGGCCCGCGCCGACGCCAATCTGGCGGTGTTGGAGGCCTGGGTGAAGAAAACCCCCTGGATCGACTTCCTGGCTGAGGACCTCAAGACCCGCTCCAACACCTCGGTCTGCCTAAAGGTGATCGATCCAAAGATCGCCGCCCTCCCCGCCGAGGCGCAAGCGGACTTTTCGAAGAAGCTGGCGAGTTTGCTGGAAAAGGAAGGCGCCGCCCTTGACATCGGCGGCTATCGCGACGCCCCGCCGGGCCTGCGCATCTGGTGCGGTTCGACCGTGGAAGCCTCAGACCTTGACGCCCTGACGCCTTGGCTTGATTGGGCGTTCGCGGAAGTTTCGGCCACCCTCACCGCCTAGTTCCCCTCTCCCTCGAGGGGAGAGGGG
>CAXTHJ010000020.1:31637-39779 GCA_964243985.1 uncultured Caulobacteraceae bacterium
ACCCTTCCCCCTTCGAGGGGGAAGGGAGCCATAGGAAAATCCCATGCCCCGCGTCCTCATCGCCGACCAGCTCTCCCCCGCCGCCGTCAAAATCTTCGCCGATCGCGGCGTGGAGGCCGACACCAAGGTCGGCCTCTCCAAAGACGAACTTCTGAAGATCATCGATCAGTACGACGGCCTCGCCGTCCGCTCCGCCACCAAGGCCGACAAGGACGTGATCGCCGCCGCCAAGCGCCTCAAAGTGATCGGCCGCGCCGGCATCGGCGTCGACAACGTCGACATACTCGCCGCCACCGCCGCCGGCATGGTGGTGATGAACACCCCCTTCGGCAATTCGATCACCACCGCCGAGCACGCCATCGCCCTGATTTTCGCCCTGGCCCGCCAGGTGCCGGAGGCCAACGTCTCCACCCAGGCCGGCAAGTGGGAGAAGAACCGCTTCATGGGGGTGGAGCTTTACGCCAAGACCCTCGGGATCATCGGCTGCGGCAACATCGGCGGCATCGTCGCCGACCGCGCCAACGGCCTGAAGATGAAGGTGATCGGCTACGACCCCTTCCTGTCGCCGGAGCGCGCCGTGGAGCTGGGGATTGAGAAGGTGGAGCTGGACGATCTTTTGGCCCGTGCCGACATCATCACCCTGCACACGCCGCTGACCGACAAGACCCGTAACGTCCTCTCCAAAGAAGCGCTGGCGAAGACCAAGCAGGGCGTCCTGATCGTCAACTGCGCGCGGGGCGGGCTCGTCGATGAGCAGGCGTTGCGGGAGGGCCTCGACAGCGGCCACATCGGCGGCGCGGGCTTCGACGTGTTCGTCTCCGAGCCGGCCAAGGAGAACGTGCTCTTCGGCGCGCCGAACTTCATCGCCACGCCCCATCTCGGCGCCTCCACCAACGAGGCGCAGGAGAATGTGGCGTTGCAGGTGGCGGAACAGATCAGCGATTATCTGATGAACGGCGCCGTCACCAACGCCCTGAACAGCCCCTCCGTCACCGCCGACGAGGCGCCCAAGCTGAAGCCCTTCATTGCCCTGGCCGAAAAGCTCGGCGCCTTCGCCGGGCAGATGGTGGATCAGGAGATGAAGCGGATCGAGATCGCCTACCTCGGCGAGGTCTCCAAGCTGAACCTGCGCCCCCTCACCGCCGCCGCCTTGGCCGGCGTGCTGCGCCCGGCGCTGGCGGAGATCAACATGGTCTCGGCGCCGTCCGTCGCCACGGCGCGCGGCATCACGGTCTCGGAAAACCGGCAGGAGATCTCTCCCGTCTATGATAGCCTGATGCGCATCACCATCACCACCGAGGACGGCGCCCGTGCCTTCGCCGGTGCGGTGATCGCCGGCGCGCCCCGCGTGGTGGACATCAAGGGCATGGAGCTCGACGCCCCCTTCGCCCCGGCCATGCTTTACGTGAACAACCTGGACAAGCCGGGCTTCATCGGCGCGCTCGGTGGATTGCTGGGCGAAGCGGGCGTGAACATCGCCACCTTCAACCTCGGCCGCACCGCCTCCGGCGGCGACGCCATCGCCCTGGTGGGGGTGGATCAGATCGTGGCGCCGGACGTCCTTGGTAAGATCAAGGCCTTGCCGCACGTGAAGGACGTCAAGACGCTGACGTTCTAACCAGAATTGTCATCCCGAAAGCGCGAAGCGGCTATCCGGTGTAGCAGAAATAGGTCGCAGTCAGTGCGCCGGCGCCGGCGCCGGCGTGTTGTGCGCCGCCGCGATCCTGGCCGCCGCCAACTGGCGCTTCTTGACCACGGCCAAGTGGTGGCCGACGACGCAGCCGGCGGCGGCGCCGAGGAGCGCGTGGTGTCCGGCGAAGTGACCACCAACGCCGCCAACCACCGCGCCGCCGATGCAACCCGCTTCAGCTGCAGGCGCGGCGGCCATGAGCGTTCCGGCGAGCGCCAGAGCGGCGAAGAGTTTCATATTGCGCATGGATGATTCCTATTGAACTGACTGAGCCATATCATCTGCGCGGTGAAACTCGCAAATTGATGTCAGCCGCCTATCTTTCGCGCATGACAAATTTTCCCGCTCCTACTGACGACCTCGTCGCCGCCTTCCAGATCGAGGGCCAGCCCGCGCGCGGCCGGATCGTCCGCCTCGGCCCGGCGATCGATCAGATCCTATCCGCGCACGATTATCCGGAACCTGTGGCCGATCTTCTGGGCGAAGCCTGCGCCCTCGCGGCCCTCGTGGGCGCCAGCCTGAAATTTGAGGGCCGCCTGATCGTGCAGGCGCAGGGCGACGGGCCGGTGAAGTATGTGGTGGCCGATTACGACACCAGCGGGAGTCTTCGCGGCTATTGCCGGTTCGACGCTGACCGTGTGATGGCGGCCTCGCAAGGCTTCGTTCGGCCGGGCGCCAAGAGCCTCCTTGGCGAAGGCGTCTTCATCATGACCATCGACGCGGAGGGCGCCAGCGACCGCTACCAGGGTGTCGTGTCTATTGAAGGCGAGACCCTGGCGCTCTGCGCGGAGCAGTATTTCGCTCAATCCGAACAGACGCCGACCCGCGTGCGCCTAGCCGTGGGGCGGCTGCATGACGCGGAGGGGCAAAGCTGGCGCTCTGGCGGCATGATCATCCAGAACATCGCCGGCGACGAGGCGCGGGGCTCCACCGACGACGCCTGGGACCGGGCGCAGGCGCTGTTCTCCACCCTTGGCGAAGACGAGCTGATCGATCCCCTGATCGCGCCTGAGACCTTATTGTTCCGCCTGTTCCACGAGGACGGCGTGCGCCTGTTTCCGGCGAAACCCTTGAAGGCCTTCTGCCGCTGCAGCGAAGAACGCGTAGTGGGGATGCTGTCGAGCTTCCCGGCCGAAGACCGCGCCGACATGGTGGAAGACGACGGCCGCATCCACGTCACCTGCGAATACTGCGCCAGGGTTTATGTGCTGGAGCCAGAGGCGGTGAACTAAAGCTTCCAAATCTCTGTCATCCCGGAAAGCTCGCAGAGCTGAACCGGGACCCAGGACGTTTGACGATCTGGGTCCCGGCGCTCCGCTCCGCTGCAGCCGGGATGACAACTAAGGGAACTTCAAAGGCTCCGGCGCAGCGTCGGCTTTAGCTATGAACTCAAGCGCCGGGCGGCGGCGGGGGCGGGCCTTCGCCAGGGCCGCCCATCTTATCACCCATCATCGTGCCGCCGTGACCGCCCCGGCCGCCGCCCATGCCATGACCGCCGTGGCCGCCAAAGCCGCCCATGCCGCCGTGCATCCGGTGTAGGGCGTCGAACACGTGCTGCTGTTCGGGAGACAGGGCGGCGTAGAAGGTCTTCACCGCCGCGATGTGCTTTTGCATCCGCGCCATGTGCTCGGCCATCCGCGCCTGCATCATGTCGAGCTTCTGGGGCGTGGTCATGGTCTCCATGGCTGCGCGGTCGCGCTTCATGCGCTCTTCGCGGGGCGGCGGCGTCATGGAGGCTTCGAAGGCGCTGAAGGCGGGCTCCTGATCCGGACGGATGTGGAGGACGGTTCGCAAATCCTGCATCATGGCTTCACGATGCTTCTGCATCATCTCGTGCATCCGCTCGCCGCGCATCTCATGGACGGGTGGAGAAGGCGGCGGCGGCGGGGTTTGCGCCAGAGCGGATGCGGCTAGAATACAGAAGGAAAGAGCTGCGAGTCCGCTCAACTTGAAGGTGGAGGTCATTAGACGTTTCCGGTGTGATTTTGAGGCACAGAGCTTAAGGCGGCTCGATGTCTGTTTGATTTCTTCAGTATTGCGCTGGAGGGGTGTCAGGCGCTGGCTCTCGCGACGGGTAGTCGCACCACGGCGATCAAGCCTGCACCCGCCGCCGCCTTTTCCAAAGTAACGTCGCCCCCATGCGCCCGCGCGATGGAGCGGGCGATGGAGAGGCCGAGGCCGATGCCGCCGGTATCCCGGCTCCGGGACGTCTCCACCCGATAGAAGGGTTCGAACACCCGTTCCCGCTCATCGTCGGAAAGTCCCGGACCGTCATCAGTGATCCTGACCACCGCCTCGCCGCCGTCGGTGAAGAGGTCGAGATGCGCCCGGCCGCCATACTTCACGGCATTGTCCACCAGGTTGACGAACAGGCGCTGCAGGGCGGAGGCGTCGCCTTCCACGATCACGGCGGCGCCCGCCGCCACCCCTACGTCCGCCCCTGTGGCTCCGGCGTCGTCAGCCACGACTTCGAGCAGGGAGAGGAGATCGAGCGGCCCACGTTCCTGGGAGGGCGAGCCATCGCGTACGAAGGCCAGGACGGCGGCGATCATCGCCTCCATCTGGCCGAGGTCGGTGCGGATATCGGCCGCCACCTCGGGCGAGGCTTTCTGCAGCTTGAACTGCACCCGCGTCAGGGGCGTGCGGAGATCGTGGACGATGGCCGCGATCATGGCGGTGCGGTCCTCTACATAGCGGGCAAGGCGGGCCTGCATCTCGTTGAAGGCGGCAGCGGCGAGGCCGATCTCCGCCGGTCCTCGCAAGGTGATGGGCGGCGCCCGGGGATCGCGCCCGAGCCGCTCCGCTGCACCGGCGAAGCGGCTGATCGGGGCCGTCAGGCGGCGGGCGAAGAGGTAGCCGGCGGGGGTCAGCACCAGCAGGCAGGCCAGGAACCAAAGCAGCAAACGCCGCTCCCAGGCGTTTGGGAAGCCGCTGCTCGGCGAACGGACAGTGATCCAACCGCCCGACGGGGGTTGATAGGCGGCCTCCACGCGTCCAACCACGAAGCCGAAATGATCGCCGCCCGCGCCGGCGCCAAAGCGCCAGCCGTTCCGACCGCCGGGGCGAACCCAGGGCGGAGGATCGTCGCCAGGCTGGAAAGCGGGTGTCTTCATCGGGCCCGGCGGCGATGCGAGCGTTCCCGGCGGCCCAGGTGGACCAGGGGGCCTGTCCGCCGGCGACCGGTCATCCGGCGGACCGTCACGGCCGCGGGGCCGACCGCCATAGGGAAACGCGAAGAAGGGTCGGGCCTCGATCACCAATCGCACCCGATCATCCGAGACGCCCAGTAGCCGCGACAGTTGCGCCTTTAATCCGATGATGTGGAAGGTCTCCCCGCCGCGCTCCACCGGCGGCGCGCCCGGCGTGGAGCGGATCAGTTGCGGGCCGTACCGCGGCGCGGTGCGCTCGCCCTTCAGCGCGCCCGCGATTTCCTCCACCCGATAAACGGGTGGGCGCGGCGGCGGCAGCACCAAAATCACTACGAAGGTGGCGACTTGGCCGATGATCAGCACCGCCACCAGAAGGGCGATGATCTGCACGGCGAGGGGCGGTCCGAAGCGCGGCCCGGCCGGACGCTGCGGCCGCGCCTGCATCACCGGCGAAAGACGCTCGCGTTGAACATATAGCCGGCGCCGCGGAACGTGCGGATCAGGTCCTGGCCGTCGCATTCATTGAGCTTGCGGCGGAGGCGACTGATCTGCACGTCGATGGCGCGATCGAAGATGTCGGCGTCAGACCCGCGGGCGAAATCCACCAGCTGGTCGCGGGTCAAGACACGGTTGGGGTGTTCCAGGAAGGCGGTAAGTAGGGACAGCTCGCCGCTGGTGAGCAGCACCAGCACACCGGACGGTGCGCGGAGGCGCCGCTTCAGGAGATCGAGGCTGTAGCCGAGGAACTCGAACTCCATGCCGTCGGCGCTTCTGGCGCCCTGCCCGCCCCCTTCGCGCCGACGAAGCACCGCCCGCATCCGCGCCAGCAGTTCGCGAGGATTGCAAGGCTTGGGCACATAGTCGTCCGCGCCGAGCTCAAGGCCTAAGATGCGGTCGATCTCCTCGCCCATGGCGCTCATGATGATCACGGCGGGACCGCCCGCGTCGGACAGGCGCCGACAGATGGATAGACCGCCCTCGCCCGGCATCATCACGTCCAGCACCACCATGTCGAACGACTGTTCGACCATGATCGCGTCCATCTCCCGCGCGTTGGCGGCGGTCTTGACCTCAAAGCCATTGCCGGAAAGGTAGTCGGCCACTTCGCGGCGCAGGCTCTCGTCGTCATCGACGATCAGCACCCGCCCTTCGGTCTGCGCCTGCCAAGCTGTCATCATAATCGCCATGATCTGCACCCCGTTTTTCGGACGCGATCTACCGGAACTTTGTGGGCTTGCGATGGCGGTTCCGCAATCCTGCGCCGGGCAGCTTTGCTGGAAACGAGCTTTGGCCCCAAAGTGGCCTCAATCAAGCCTGTTTGCGTCAAGTCTGTCGATCGGCAGCCATGGTAAAACCGGGCCCTGCTAGAACTGTCGGATCGACTGATTCGGAGTTTCGCTTGGCCGTCCAGACCCATCTCTTCGTCGCTACCCCCTGCTACGGTGGCCTGGTGACCCAGCGCTATATGCAGTCGATCTGTGGGTTGATGGAGTACGGCAACCGCAAGGGGCTGGCGGTGTCGGTGGAGCTTCTAGGCTACGATTCCCTCATCACCCGGGGGCGCAACACCCTGATGACCACCTTCCTGGACGCGCCCACCGCCACCCACTTGATGTTCATCGACGCCGACATCGGCTTCACGCCGGATCAGGTGGACCGGATGCTGACCTTCGACGCTCCGGTGACGGCGGGCGCCTATCCGCTGAAGATCCTGCATTACGACCAGGCGGCGATGGAGCGGGCGCAAGCGGGCGAGGCGCTAGAGACGGCGCAGCTGCGCTATGTGGGCGCGCCCTGCCAAGGGGCGGAGCGGCGGGAGCAGAACGGCTTCGTCACCGCCGACTTTGCCGGCACGGGCTTTATGTTGATCCAAAGGGGCGTGTTCGAGAAGATGATGGCGGCCTATCCCGAGACCCGCTTCACCGCCTCCCACAACCGCGCGACGCCCAACCCCAGCCCCAACCAGTACGCCCTGTTCGACTGCATCATCGAAAAGGAAACGGGGCATTATCTCTCGGAGGATTACACCTTCTGCAAACGCTGGCGCGCCGTCGGCGGCGAGGTTTGGCTGGATACGACGAGCAAGCTCATGCACATCGGCCCCCACGAATTCGTCGGCGACGCCAGCGTGCGGGTGCAGAATTCGGCGCTGATCTGATGCTCCGGCGAACGGAACTATTAGTAGGGCGCAAGCCCAAAGGCTTCGCCCTTTAACCATCGTTCGCTTGGGTCAGGCTAAGGGAGCCGCTTAGCTCGGCTTGGCGCCGCTCATCGCGGGTACGGCGGAGGCCATACCCGCCGCGCCGGCAAGTAGGCCGCTCAAGGGGCTGGCCGGGGCGCCCGCGGCCGGCGCCGCGCCTCCGGAAGACGGGGCTGTCGGCGAGCGCGTGGAGACCGAGCAATAAGGCGCGCAGGCCATGTCCGTGCGATCGGAGCCGCGGTAGACGGAAGCGCGGCCGCCGCCCGTCGCCGCCACGATCACGTCGCCCGAATAGATGGTGCGCCCGGCGTGATCTAGGACCACCACGTCCGTCTCGCCATAGCCGCGTCCAGAGACGAACAGGGTGTGGGAATCCACTACCGTCACGTCCGCCACCGCCGGGTTGCCCACCACCACCGAGGCGGCTTGGCCTTGTACGCCGAGACGCATGGAGTGGTCGATGGGCACCACCAGGCTTTGCGCCAAGGCGGGCGCCGCGGCGGCCAGCGAGAGGGTGAAGGCGACGGTTAAGATCGCGCGCATCGCAAAAGTCCTTGGTGCGAAAGCCGGCGAGGCCAGCCAATCGACGCCAGGATGCTGGCGATAGGTCAACAAACCCTCAAAATCGGCGCGCGGATCCTAAACCTTCCGCGAACGCCGGGCGCGCTGAGGCGGCCGCGTTACTTCAGGTGCTTTGCCAGGTGCTTGTTCATTTCAAACATGGTGACCTTGGGCAGGCCGTCGAACACCGGCTTCAGCTTGTCGTCGGCGACGATCTCGCGCTTGTTTTCCGGGTTCTGCAGGTTGTGCTTCTTGATGTAGTCCCAGATCTTCTTCACCGCTTCGCCGCGGGACACTTGGCCTGTACCGATCACGCCGGCAAGTTCCTTGGACGGGGTGAGGGGCTTTTGGAGGCCGCTGACCTTGGCTGCTGCTTTCTCGACCATTTGAACGCCTTTTTTCCCTATCGAATCCCTTGGGTGGCACGGAAGCTAGGCCCTTTAGGGCGGTCGCCGCAAGTCGGACGCGAGCGAAACGTCCGGTTTGCGCGCAAAAGAGCCCGCCTCGCGTTATCGGCGCGCCGGATGCCCGACGTCATAAGG
>CAXTHJ010000021.1:0-39598 GCA_964243985.1 uncultured Caulobacteraceae bacterium
GCCCGGAACGGTGGTTGCACCGGTGGTCTCCGCGACGCCGGTGCCGAACCCGCCCTCGCCCTCGCCCGCTAAGCCTTCTGCGACCGACGACCCGGTATCGAGCCTCCTGTCCAGGCCGACGCCGCAACCGACCGCGCGCCCCACGGCCAAGCCATCAGCGGAGCCCTATCCGCCGACCTAAACACGCCGGTCGCGGATCGGTTATCTTGCGGGTCGCGAAGGCCGAGGTTGCGGGTTAAAAGGCGAGCTGAATGGGAGAAGACCGTGAGCCTGATCGCCCCCAGAGGCGCGCTGATAATCACCGCCGCCAGCCTCAGCCTCCTGTGCGGCGCAGCGCTGGCGCAGCCCCTGCAAGGCGCGGCCGCCGTCGATGCGCGCCACGCTAACTTCAAGGCCATGGGCAAGGCCTTCAAGGGCGGCGGCGAGCAGCTGAAATCAGGGGCGCCGGACTTAGCCGCCATCAAGACCGCGGCGGCCGAGGTGAAGGACTACGCCGGCGCGCTTCCCGCCTGGTTCCCCAAGGGCTCGGGGCCCGAAACCGGCGTGAAGATGGAGGCCAAGGCCGTGATCTGGACCGATCCGCAGGGATTCGCCGCTGCTGTCCAGGCCTATCAGATCCAGGCGGACAAGCTCGCCACCCTCAGCGCCACGTCCACCGACGTTGCGGCCCTCACCGCCCAGTTCAAGGCCACCGGCAAAACCTGCGGCGCCTGCCACGACCAGTATCGTGAAAAGGACTGAGGTTTCGACCAGGCTCTTTCAGCCGGCGCCGAGGCCGCCTAGCCTCGACGTAATCTCCAGCCGTTTGTAATTTAAGCCTCAGCGGGCGCCTTGGTCTTGCGGGCTTTGGCGGGCTTGTCTTCCGTGGCGCGCTGACGGCCAAGGCCGAGGCTGCGGGCCATTTCCGACCGCTTGGCCGAATATTCCGGCGAGGTGGTGGGATAGTCCTTCGGCAAGCCGAACTTGGACTTGTAGTCGGCGATGGACAGGCCGTGGCGCGACAGGTGACGCTTCAGCGTCTTGTAGGACTTGCCATCGATGAAGCTCACCAAACCGTCCGGGCGGATGGACTTGCGGACTTGCGCCGCCGTGGGCTTGTCCGCTTCCGGCTCGGCCGTCGTTTCAGGCTGACCAAGATTGCTGAGCGTTTGGCTCACCGTGCGGATGAGTTCCGGCAGTTGCTCGATCGAAACGGAATTGTTCGACACGTAATTGGCGACGATCTCCGCCGTAAGTTCGATCGTTGTAGTTTCGTCTTCCAAGGGATTCGCCTCCAATATGGACTTCGCTTCAGAGACCTTATTGCAGGGCAAGTAAAGCCCCAATCGGCAATACGGTCGTTACGCGAGCCTCTTTTATAGAAATAACACCGCAAGCAGGCTTTGCATTGAGGTTTAAGTCAAGAGCAGGATAAGGATAAACAGCGACTTTCGCACAAATAAAATCTGCGCCGCATAGCCCATGTTTGAGGGCGAAGGCCTATTGGTCTTCCGGAATTTCGTCGGAAATGACGTCGAACTTGGTGAGGGTCGTAGGGCCGAAGGTGGTGGTGATGGCGGCGTCCACCGCGTCTCGGCCGTGAGCCATGGGGATACGCCCGATCCTCGGCTTGTTGTGCCGCGCATCGAAGGTCCACCACCGCCCGCCAAGGTAGGCTTCAAACCAGGCGCTGAAATCCATTGGCCCCGGCAGAGGCGCCGTGCCGATGTCGCCAAGATAGCCGGTGCAGTAGCGCGCCGGGATGTTCATGCAGCGGCAAAGGGTGATGGCGAGGTGGGCGTAGTCGCGGCAGACGCCCAGCCGCTCCTCGTGCGCCTCGTAGGCGGTGCGGGTGGAGCGGGCATGCTGATAACCGAACGCCACTCGCTCGTGCGCATAGGCGACGATGTCCTCCACCCTTCGCCAACCCAGCGGCGAGCGCGCGAACTCGGCCCAGGCGGCGTCCATCAGATGCTGCGTATCGCAATACCGGCTGCCGAGCAGGTAGACGAGGACCTCGTCCGGCAGGTCGTCCACCGGGTGCTGCACGGCGTCCGGCTGGACCGCATCGGGCAGGCCGCTGTCCCTGACGATGAAGTCCGCCCGAAAGGCGATCTCCCCCGCCGGCGCCACAAGCCGAGTGCAGAAGTTGCCGAAACCGTCGTGGAAGGTGCGGACTGGCGTGCCGGTGCTGATCGTCATGACCTCCGGCGTGAGCACGTCGTAGATGCGCTCTGGGCGGACGCTGAGGAGCAGGGTCATCGGCGTCGGCGCCGGACACTCGTAAGCTATGTCGTAGCCGACCCTAATTCGCATTGGCGTCCCTCTGGCGGAACGTCCGCACCCAACATTTATGCAACGCGTTTGACGATCTTGGGTTCAGCCTCGACCTCGACCTGCACAGAGACGTCCATGCCGAGGTAATCCTCCGCTTCTCCGTCCCAGGTGCCGGAGAGGGGGATGGCTTGGCGCGGGTCGCGGGCGACGGCGACGCGGATCAAGTCGCGGTTGCCGACGATGCCGTTGGTGGGGTCGAACTCAGTCCAGCCGCAGCTTGGCAGATAGACGCGGAGCCAGGCGTGGGTGTGGCCGCCGCCGAGCCGGCGCGGGGCCTCGCCGCTGGTGGGGCTATAGATGTAGCCGGAGACGAATTGAGCCGCGAGACCGAGGGAGCGAACCGCCTCGATCATCAGCATGGCGAAATCGCGGCAGCTACCGCTCTTGGAGTGCAACGTCTGCAACGGCGGCTGGGTGCCGATCTGCAGCCGCGAGGCATAGGTGAAATCGGCGCGGATCGCCTTGGTCATGCGGGAGAGGATGTCCAGCACGGTGGCGGAGCGATCGTCCAGGAACTGCTGCGCCCAGGTGGAAAGCTCATAATCGGGATCGACATACTGCCGCTCGATGGAGCGCAGCAGGTCGGGCATGTCTTCGGCGTCGTACACGAAGGGGAATCGCGCCGGAAGCACCCCCTCATCGTTGCTGCGCGGCAGGGCGGGCGCCGCGGGATTATGGTCCAGCCGGATGAAGCTGTCGAAGGTGAGGGTGTCGGCCGCCTTCTCGAACCGCGCGAGCCCAACGGTGTTGCCGAACACGTCGTGGGCGTAGCGCAGCTCTACCGGGCGGGGGGTGATGATCAGGCGGGCGTCCAGCAAATGCTGGTCATAGCTTCCCTGCGGCCGGAACAGCATACGGTGTTCGCCGAAGTGCACCGGTTTGCTGTAGCGATAACACGTGGTGTGTCGGACGGTGAGAATCGTCATGATTCAATCAGGCTACGGGAATTCTGAACAAGCTGTGACAACTCTTCTGACCCCTGACGATCCGCCGCCCTTCGTTGTTGAAAATGAAGGCGCCCGATCACCCTTTATCCTCATTTGCGATCACGCAGGGCGTCAAATCCCCGGCAAGCTCGGCCTTTTAGGCGTGCCGGAGGCTGAGTTCGAGCGTCATATCGCCTGGGACATCGGGGCGGGCGCCTTATCGTCGCACCTGGGGGCGCGCCTGGATGCGGTGGCGATCCGGCAGACCTATTCGCGGCTGGTGATCGACTGCAACCGGCCGGAGGATAGCCCGACCTTGATCGTGGAAACCTCCGATAAAACCCCCATTCCCGGCAACGTAGGCCTTAGCGCGCGGGAAATTGAACAGCGGGTGGACGAGGTCTATCGACCCTATCACGACAAGATCGCGGAGGTGCTGCAGGCCCGCGTCGCTACGGGCCGGCGGCATGTGCTGATCCTGCTGCACAGCTTCACGCCGCGCATGAATGGGTTCGAGCGGCCTTGGCGGTACGGCGTGCTGCACCTGGGCGACTCGCGCCTGTCCGACGCCATGCTGGCGCGGCTGAAGGCGGAGCTTGACGAGGAGGTCGGTGACAACGAGCCCTATGCGATGGATGGGACGGACTACACCGCCCCCCGCCACAGCCGGGAGAGCGGTTTCGACTATCTGGAGCTGGAGGTGCGTCAGGACCTGCTCGGCGATGCGGCGGGGCAAGCAGCCGTGGCCGACTGGCTGGCGCCCATCCTTCGCGAGGTGGCCGCCTCTATTTCCTGAGCGCGGGCTTGGACTTGGAGGCGGAGCGGGCGGCGGCGTCCCGCTCGGACTGGCGGCGCCCGCCGGGGCCAACGGCGCCGCCCGATCCTTGCGCGGCTTTGCGGCGCGCCACCAGTTCGGCCAGGGTCTGGGTTGCGGTCTTGGAGGCGCTGGAAGGATCGTCGTTCTGGTCGGGCATAACCGAAGCATAGCACAGAAGTCGCGCCCTGACCGCCCGCCTATTTGCGCCGCGACCCTGGACGACTAGCGCAGCGGGAACACGCGCTTCCCCGGAGTCGTTGAGGCGGCATGGCCGCCAGCAAACTCTCCACCTATCGCCAGAAGCGCGACTTCAAGATCACCGCCGAGCCGAGCGGAGCGGCCGCCGTGCCCAAATCCAACCGCCTGCGCTATGTGATCCAGAAGCACGCCGCCACCCGCCTGCATTACGACCTGCGGCTGGAGGTGGACGGGGTTTTCCGTTCCTGGGCGGTGACGCGGGGACCCTCGCTCTTTCCTAAAGACCGGCGCCTGGCGGTCGAGGTGGAGGACCATCCGCTCGACTACGGCGATTTCGAGGGGACCATCCCCAAAGGGCAGTACGGCGGCGGCACGGTGCAGCTTTGGGACCGGGGCTATTGGGCGCCGGAGCCCGGCTACGATCCCGCCAAGGCTATACTAGACGGGCACCTGAAATTCATCATGGAGGGCGAACGGCTGCACGGCGGCTGGGCCCTGGTCAGGATGAAAGACGATAAGGACGGCGCCAAGCGCCACAACTGGCTCCTCATCAAGCACGAGGACGACGCCTCCACCGACGCCAAGGGCGCGGAAAAGCTGATGGCCGACGATGCCTCGGTGGCCTCGGGCCGGACCCTGGCGGCCATCGCGGCGGGCGAAGGCGGCGCGCCTGAACCGTTCATCCTGGCCAAGGGCGGCGCGCCGGACGCGGTGTGGAAGACCCACAAGAACAGCCACTCCACCGCCGCCGCCTCGCCCAAGGTCGACGACAAGCCGGCCAAGAAGGCCGCATCGAAGTCCAAGGCCAAGGCCGCGTCGGAAATCCCCGCCTTCATCGAACCCCAGCTCTGCAAGCTATTGGAACGCCCGCCCGCCGGCGGCGGCTGGGCGCACGAGATCAAGTTCGACGGCTATCGCGTGCAGCTTCGCGTGGAGGAGGGACAGGCGAAGCTCCGCACCCGAAAGGGCCTGGACTGGACCGCCAAGTTCGGCGCCATCGCCAAGGACGGCGCGAAGCTGCCGGACGGTGTCTACGACGGCGAGATCTGCGCCCTCGACGCCCACGGCCAGCCGGATTTCGCCGGGCTGCAGGCCGCGCTGTCGGACGAGAAGACGGGCGATCTGATCTTCTTCTGCTTCGACATGATGTTTGACGGCCATGTGGACCTGCGCCCCCTGCCCCTCTCGGATCGCAAAGCGCTCTTGCAAGAACGGATCGGCGGCGAGAGCGAGGATCGCCGCATCCGCTACGTCGATCACTTCATCACGGCGGGGCAGGCGGTGCTGGAGTCCGCCTGTCGGCTCGATCTGGAAGGGGTGGTGTCGAAGAAGCTCGACGCGCCCTATCGCTCAGGCCGCACCGAGAGCTGGATCAAGACCAAGTGCCGGGGCGGGCACGAGGTGGTGATCGGCGGCTGGACCCAGACCGGCGCCGCCTTCCGCTCCCTGATCGCCGGCATCTATCTGAAAGGAGACCTCGTCCACGTCGGCCGCATCGGCACCGGATTCGGGCGGGGAACGGTGGACAAGCTCCTCCCGCTCCTGAAAGCCCACGAGATCAAGGCCTCGCCCTTCAAGGGCCCGAGCAAGGGCGGCCGCACCAAGGAGACGGGCGACGTCCATTGGGTCGAGCCCGTGCTGGTGGCCGAGATCGAGTACGCCGGCTTCACCGGCGACGGCGCCATCCGCCAGGCCAGCTTCAAGGGCCTGCGCCAAGATAAGCCCGCCAAGGAGGTCACGGCCGAAGTCCCCGCCAAACCCGAGGACGCCGACCTCGCCACGCCCACGCCTCGCGCTGAGTCCGCCCCCGAACCTATAGTCGCCGTGACGGCTAAGAAGCCCGCCAAGGACAACGTGGTGATGGGCGTCACCATCTCTCACCCCGATAAGGCCCTCTGGCCCGATGACGGCGAGGGTTACCCCGTCACCAAGCTCGATCTCGCCCGCTATTTCGAGGCGGTGGGTGAGTGGCTCCTGCCCCACATCAAAGGGCGGCCCTGCTCCATCATCCGCATTCCGGATGGGATCGACGGCGAGCGGTTCTTCCAGCGCCACGCCATGAAGGGCGCCTCCAACCTGATCGACCTCGTCACCGTCTCCGGCGATCGCCAGCCCTATCTGCAGATCGACCGCATCGAGGGCCTGGCCGCGGCGGCGCAGATCGGTGCGGCGGAGCTGCACCCCTGGAACTGCCAGCCGGGCAAGCCCGACATGCCGGGGCGGCTGGTGTTCGACCTCGATCCCGCGCCGGACGTGGCTTTCGACGCCGTGATTGAGGGCGCCCGCGAAGTCCGGGACCGCCTGGAGGACCTCGGCCTGATCAGCTTCTGCAAGACCACCGGCGGCAAGGGGCTGCACGTGGTGACGCCGCTAAAGACCTCTAAGATGGACTGGCCCACCGCCAAGGCCTTCGCCCGCGAGGTCTGCGCCCAGATGGCGGCCGACAATCCCAAGCTCTACCTGATCACCATGGCCAAGAAGGACCGCACCGGCCGCATCTTCCTCGATTATTTGCGCAACGACCGCATGTCGACCGCCGTGGCGCCCCTGTCCCCCCGCGCCCGCTCCGACGCGCCGGTCTCCATGCCGCTGAACTGGAGCCAAGTGAAGAAGGGGCTGGACCCCCTACGCTACACCCTCCGCACCGTGCCCGATTTGCTCAGCAAAACCAACGCCTGGAGGGAGTGGTGCGACAGCGAGCGGCTGTGGGATTTGGGTTAGGCGCCGGCCCTTATACTTCAGCCTCAACACTGTCATCCGGGCGTTTGTCGGGATTACAGGCACTGCATCAGTTTGAAATTTGACCGGGTTGACGATCCTATCGCCTGACGGGCCCGGCTCCTATATGCTTACCGGAAAGCATTTGTCGGAGCCACGTGTGCGCCACAACCTCGAAGCCAACGTTACCCTCCGCGACCTCGTAGGCAAGCTGAATGACCCCGTGGCGTTTATCCGCGGCGTCATCGGCGTCATGCACGAAACTAAGAAAGAGCACGGCGACGTTGTCGTTCGATTGGGCCTGACCGGCACAGGGAAATTGCCTAACTACCGCTTAGACTCCGCAGTGACGGGGCAGCCGATCCAGGCGTTCGACGGCAACGGCCACGGTGCGTGGAAAGGCGAGGAGGATTTCACGGCTCCAACCAACTGGAGCACTGAAGCCATGACCCGGACCGAGGTCGAAGACGTGCTGGCTGAGCTAACTGGCTTTAAGCGGAAAGGATCGCCTTCCAATGCCTGAGAAAGTTAAAGGCAAGAAACGTCCATCCGACGTCGTATCCAACGCCGTCCACGTCATGAAGGTGCTGACGGGCGAGGTCGACGACGACGCGCCCGTAGACGACGGCAAAGACCCCGCTGCGAAAGCGCTCGGAGCCAAGGGTGGCGCGGCGCGGGCTAGGTCCATCTCGCCGGAGCGGCGGGCGGAGATCGCTAAGGCGGCGGCGGCAAAGCGTTGGGGACACTTCCCGGAATAAATTTGGGAATATTTTTCTTGATTTCTGTCCTACGAGGTCCGACTATCCGGTGTTAGCCGGGAGCGATTCATGGACGACCGAGGAATCGAAGACGTGATGCCGACCATTGAGCATTTGCTCGATGACTTGGATGCGATTTGTCGAGCGGGTCTCGCAACCTATCAAACATATCCCGCCGCTCTGAGGATCGAGCACGATAATAGAGCGGCGGCTTCTAACATCTATTGTCATATGCTTGCGGAAGCAGACCGTCGTATGGCTGTAGCAGAGGGCGTCGTCCTCAAAGACATTCGCGGGCTCAAAGTATTTTTAGTTAGTGACGTTGCTGTTATTCGCCTAAAGCGGATGGATGAGGATGGTCGCAGCCGTAATTATCCAACTCGGCAAGCTAAAGATTACGACCGTGGTGAAAGCCTCCCGGGCCTTCCATTACCTGCGGCTCGGCTTACCGTGGGATATCTGCCCGACGCGACAGGCACTCAGGTTATCCGCGTCCAGGTTGCACGCCCGCATGGGAAGGAAATTGAGTGGTGCGCAGCGATAGTTCCACATGATGAGCGAGCTTTAGAGGAGCTTCGTTGGGTCGAGGTCACCCGCGAACGCCGTTTCGGCTAGATCCAGTTTCGGCAATGTCCAAGTTTAACCACCACATGCTGACTCTTGCCCGAGATGCGAGGGGACTTACTCAGGCTGAGTTGGCAGATTTGGCAAGTGTGACGCAAGGAACGCTGTCTAAATACGAGGCTGGACTTCTTGATCCGCCGGAGGATCTTGTCTCTGATTTGTCGGTTGCTCTGCGATACCCTGCGCAATTTTTCTTTCAAGCTGGCCGCCCGTATGGGTTTCCACCATTCCACTTCCGAAAGCGCAAGAAGCTATCCGCAAAAGCTCTTGGCCGCATCGTTGCCGAGATGAATATCCGGCGTCTGCATGTATCTAAAATGCTAGTTTCATTTCCCCTTTCTACCAATAGATTCATTCCTGAAATCGACAGGGACGAATATCAAGGCCGCAGCCGCAAACCTTCATCAGTCGAAGATATTGCGAGATCGATGCGTGAAAACTGGATGTTGCCCCGCGGCCCAATTCCAAACATGGTGGAGCTTCTTGAAGAAAGCGGCGGCATTGTAATCCCCTGCGATTTTGGGAGCGATCTGATTGATGCGATGAGCCAACGCATCGACGGGCTTCCGGCTCTATTTTTCGTGAATACTCATGCGCCCGCAGACCGAGTAAGGCTAACACTGGCTCATGAGCTTGGCCATATGGTTCTCCATACTGTCGCCTTCAAAGATGATGAAGAAATGGAGCGAGAGGCTGATGAATTTGCGGGAGCATTTTTGCTGCCTGCCGACGAGATAAGAATACAGTTTCGGCGCTTTGATTTGCCTCACCTTGCAAATCTGAAGTCTTATTGGAAGGTATCGATGGCGGCACTTGCTGTACGTGCCGATAGATTAAATGTTGTGACGCCGTATCAGACTAAGAAGTTCTGGATGGACATGAGCCGCCTCGGTTATCGTAAGCGCGAGCCAAATGAACCCGCCCCAGAGATTCCGAATTTGCTGAATTCTATGGTCGCCTATCATCGGCGCAATCTTGGGTATTCTGAATCTGATATGGCGACGCTTCTTTGCCTGCGTGAGGAAGATTTCTTAGAAATGTACCCCGCGCCACCTGCTCCAGATTCACCGTCACGCCCCCATTTACGACTGGTAAATTGACTATATAGCTTGACGCTAAGCATAAATGAGCAAATTGAAATGGGCATGAACAAACTGCCCACGGCCAAGCGCGTCCAAATCCTCAACCTGCTTTGCGAGGGCATGAGCATGAGGGCGATTTCGCGTGTGGCTGATGTGAGTGCGAACACCGTGGCGAAGGCGCTGATTGACGCCGGGACCGTCTGCGCCAAGATGCACGATGAGCTGGTGCATGACGTGAAGGCTCAGCGCATTCAGTGCGATGAAATCTGGGCGTTCAATTATTGCAAGCAGCGAACGGTCGCGACGGCGAAGTCTGCGCCCGCCGATGTTGGCGACATCTGGACATGGACCGGCATCGACGCCGACTCCAAGCTGATCGTGTCCTATCTTGTCGGCGACCGTTCGGGACAAGCGGCTATGGAGCTTATGGACGATCTCCGCTCTCGCTTGGCCAACCGCGTACAGATCAGCACGGACGGCCACCGCGCCTATTTGGAAGCGGTGGAGGGCGCGTTCGGCGGCGACGTGGATTATGCGCAGATCATCAAGCAATACGGCCCCACGCCCTCGCCAGCGGGTCGCTACAGCCCTGCCGAATGCACCGGGATTAAGAAGGTTCGGATCGAAGGCGACCCCGACCGCAAGCACGTCTCAACGTCTTATGTCGAGGTCCACAACAAGACGATGCGGATGCACATGCGCCGCTTTACCCGCTTGACCAACGGCCACTCAAAGAAGGTGGCGAACCACGCTCACATGGTCGCTCTCTACACCCTGTTTTATAACTTCATCCGCACCCACGGTAAGCTGCGCATGAGCCCGGCGATGGCGGCGGGGATCGCCACCACGTTCATGAGCTTTGAAGACGTGATTGCTCGGATCGACGCAGCGGAATCGCCGAAGGTCCGTGGGCCTTACAAGAAGCGCCAAGCGGCGTAAGCTAGGCGCCTCACTTTGGAGGCGGTAATGTCAGGCGAGCGGCCAACGACTAGGCGCATAGGCTTCGGCGCAAAACAGGCCTTTGAGGCCCACGTTCCATTTCCCAGACTCCGATCAGGAGCGGAAATGTCAGACGAAGTCCGCGAACGCCGCGCGGGTGAACGTCTGCGAGAAATGATAGCCACAGATGAAAACCTCGGCCCACGCATCGCTAAGATGATCCGAGACCAGAACCGAAGTGCCCAATCGATCTTGGCTGAGCTTTTCCCTGAAGACCCGCTAATTTCAAACTGAGGCAGTGCCGGATTACAGAATGGGATGACAAATAATGGAAAAGCGTGACGCTTATCCTAAAGCGTCCCAGCCCTTGTCCGGCTTGAAGCGTTCGCCGTACTTTTCCGCGAACTCTGTCAGCTTGGCCTTGATCTCGCCCATGCCCCGCGCCTTGGCGTAGTGCAGCGGCCCGCCGCGGAACGGCGCAAAGCCGGAGCCGAAGATCATGGCGGCGTCGATCACGTCGGCGTCGTCCGACACGCCTTCACGCAGCAAGGCCACGCAGGTGTTCAGCATGGGCAGGATCAGGCGGTCGGCCATCTCGGGATCGGGCGACTTGGCCTTGGGGTCCTTGACCGGATGGCCGGCTTTCCAGACATAGAGACCTTCGCCGGTCTTGCGGCCGAGTTTCCTGGCCTCGACCTTGCTGGTCAGCCATTCAGGGGCGTCGGGCATGGGCCAGTGCAGTTCGCGCTTCAGCATCTCGGCCACGTCGATGCAGATGTCGAGGCCGACGGTGTCGGCCAGCTCGATCGGGCCCATGGGCATGCCGAAATCCTCGGCCGCCTTGTCGATGGTCTCCTTGGCGACCCCCTCGTCCAGCAGAGTCAGCGCTTCCTGGAGGTAGGGCGTGAGGGCGCGGTTGACGATGAAGCCAGGGGCGGATTTGGCGGGGGCGGGCAGGCGGTCGATCATCCCGGCGAAGGCGCGGGCGGTCTTCTCTACCTCGGGGTCTAGCTGGTCGTGGCGGATCACCTCCACCAGCGTCATGCGCGAGACCGGGTTGAAGAAGTGCAGGCCGACAAGCCGCTCGGGCTTGGCGAGGCCGGTGCGCAGTTCCTCGAACGGAATGGAGGAGGTGTTGCTGGCGAGGATCGCGCCGGCCTTCATCTTCGGTTCGGTCGCCGCATAGATCGCGTGCTTGAGCTTCAGGTTTTCCGGCACGGCCTCGATCACGATGTCGGCGCGGGCGATGCCGGCGCCCTTCAGGTCGGGGATCAGGCGGTCGAGGGCGTCGCGGATGCGCAGGGGATCTCGGTGGCCGATCTTCTCGTAAAGCTCCGCCGCACGTTTGATCGCGCCTGCCAGCGGTTCCGGCTTCACGTCGCCGAGGGTGACGGTGAGGCCGCGCCAGGCCACCCAGGCGGCGATGTCGCCCCCCATTGCGCCCGCGCCGATGACGTGGACGTGCTTGATCATTGGCGGGCGGCCAGCCAGCCCCTGCAGCTTCTGGCGCAGGAAGAAGACGCGGACCAGGTTCTTCGACGTCTCCGTCACCATCAGGCGGGCGAAGGATTGGATCTCCTCCCGCTTCATAGCTTCGAAGTCGCCGCCGTGCTTTTCCCAAAGCTCGATCAGGGCGTAGGGTGCAGGATAGTTCGTGTGCGGAGCTTGTTTATCCGCCTCCGAACGCATCCGCTGGGCCAGCAGGCGACGGGCGGGCGCGCTGTCCAGCACCTTGCTTTTCAGCGTCGGCTTGGGGCTAGAAAGCTTACCGGCCATGGCCGCCTGGATCGCCGCTTCAACGTGGCGTTCGGGGACGACCACGTCGATGATCCCAAGCGCCTTGGCCTTCTTGGCGGGGACCGTCTTGCCGGTTAGCATGATCTGCATGGCTGCGAGGGGATCGATCAGGCGGGTCAGGCGCGCCGTGCCGCCAAGGCCAGGGTGCAGACCCAGCATCACTTCGGGGAATCCGTAGGTCGAGCCCTCCACCCCGATGCGGTGATGGCAGGCCAGGGCCACCTCCAATCCGCCGCCCAGGCAATAGCCGTGGATCACCGCGATGGTGGGGATGGTCAAGGCTTCGAGCCGGTCGGCCACCAAGTGCGCCTGCGTCATCGCCTGCACGACCTGATCCTCGTCCATCATGAGGGCGAACTGGCCGATATCGGCGCCGGCGATGAAGCCGGGCGCCTTGGCGGAGCGGATCACGAGGCCCTTGGGCTTGTTCTGATCCAGGCTTTCAAGGATGGCGTTCAGCTCCTCCAGCACCTCGGGTCCCAATGTGTTGGCTGAGGCGCCGGCTTTATCGAGCACCGCCCAGGCGATGTTGTCCGCGTCCCGCGTCACCTTCCAGTTCTTGTAAGGGCTAGGGGCAGTGGGTTTAAGGCCCGGTCCGAGCTCCTCGTCGCGGGACGAGAGGGCTTTCCAGGTCGGGTCGTTCTTGTCGAAGGCGTCGGCCATTTTCTTGTTCCTTAGACCGCTTCGATCAGCATGGCGCCGCCCTGGCCGCCGCCGATGCACTCGGTGGCGATCCCGCGCTTCTTACCAAGGCGATGCAGGGCGTTGACCACGTGCAGCACGATCCGGTTGCCGGTGGCGCCCACGGGGTGGCCGAGGGCAATGGCGCCGCCGTCGATGTTCAGCTTGTCGTGGTCGATCATGCCGGCCGCAGCGGGCAGGCCCAGCACGTCCTTGCAGAAGGCTTCGTCGTTCCAGGCGGCGAGACAGGCGAGGAGCTGGGCGGCGAAGGCTTCGTTGATCTCCCAGACGTCCACGTCTGCGAGTGACATGCCGGCGCGTTGCAGCAGCGGGGTCGAGGAGAGCACCGGGCCAAGCCCCATGATGGAGGGGTCCAGCGCCGCCCATTCGCTGTCGAGGATCACCGCGCAGGGCTTCAGCCCGTGCTTCTTCACCGCCTCTTCGGAGGCGAGGATCACCCAGGAAGCGCCGTCGGTGATCTGCGAGGAGTTTCCGGCCGTCACCTTCCCGAACGGCCGCTCGAACACCGGCTTCAGCTTGGCCAGTTTGTCTACGGACGAATCCGGCCGCACGCCGTCGTCGTGATCGAACAATTCGCCGTCCTTGGCGAACATCGGCTCCACTTCGTCGTTCAGCCAGCCTTCGGATTGCGCCTTGGCCAGGCGATGGTGGCTCTCGGTAGAATATTCGTCCGCCTGCTGACGACTGATATGGAAGATGTGCGCGAGCACTTCCGCCGTCTGGCCCATCCCGAGGTTGGTGATGGGGTCGGTTAGGCCGCGCTCCAGCCCGATCACCGGCTGCAACATCTCGGTGCGGAAGCTGGCGAAGGCCTTGGCCCGGTCGAGCGGGCTTTTGGCAGCGTTCAAGCCGGCGAAGAAATCCACCGCCTGATGGTTCAGGATCAGGGGCGCATTGCTGAGACTTTCCGCGCCCCCCGCCAAGATCAGGTCGCTGTCGCCGGCGGCGATGTATTTATACGCTGTGTCGATGGACTGCATGCCGGAGCCGCAGTTGATGGCCACGGTAAAGGCCACCGTCTCCGTGCCACAGCCGAGCCGCAGCGCCGCCACCCGGCCGGGGTTCTGCTCATCGGCGCCGGCGTTGACGCAGCCGAGGATCACCTGGTCGAATGCGGTCGCGGCGAAAGGCTGGCGCAGCAGCAGTGGCCGGCCGCACTGGACCGCCAGATCGACGGGGGTGAACGGCCCGGGTTTGCCCCGCGCCTTGATGAACGGCGTCCGCGCGCCATCGACGATATAGACGGGGCGGCCTTTCGGCTGACCCTGGGTATTTTTGCTCAATGCAGCACCGCGCTCGGCAGGGGTTCGATGTTGGGTTGCGGCTCCGAAGCACGCTCCAGCGCTTCGGCCTTCGGTTCGACCCTAGAGGTTTGATGCGGCGCTGTCGCGACTTGTGCGGGCTTATCGTGACGGGTCAGCTCTTCCGGCGCGAAATCGTCCACGGCGATCACGGCGGCGACGGCCTTTTCCGCCGCTTCCAGGGCTGAAACCTCCCGCGCGTCGATCAGGCCGCGCTTCTGCGCCACCCGCCAGTTGCGGATGTGCTGCTTGCGAAGCCGGTCGTGGATGGGCTGGGTGGCGATTACCTGGTCGAACGCGTCGATCAGGCCGCCCAGCGCCTCGTCCTTGCCGCCCACATAGACGCCGTGCACCAGGCGATCCCGCGTGGCGCAGGGCTCGGTGATCAGGTCGGCGCACTGACGGATGGTCTTGTCCGACGGGGCGCGGGCGACGATGCCTATAGGCAGGATCGCCGCCTTCAGGAGCAGGCCCGCAACCCTGTTGGGCAGGTTGGCGAAGGTCTCGTCGAAGCTTTGCTCGATCGCCTTGAACCCGGTCTTCATCACGTAATCCAAGAGGGGGAAGTCGGCGTCCTGCCGCCCCTCGTCCTCAAACCGCTTCAGAGCGGCGGAGAGGAAGTAGAGTTCGGACAGGATGTCGCCAAGGCGCCCGGACAACAACTCCATACGCTTCAGAGCGCCGCCGAGGGTGAGGAAGGCCACGTCGGAGGTGAGGGCGAACGCCGCCGAATACTGCCCCAGCTTAGCGTAGAACGGCGTGGCGCGCCCGGCGTCCGGCACGGGGCTCAGGAACCCGCCGCTCCAGCTTCGGCCCGCCGCGCGGATGGCGGTTTGCAGGGTGTGGACCACGTGGGCCCAGAACTGCTTGTCGAACGCGTCCAGCCCCCGCTCGCGGTTGGCGTCCCCCAGCGCCAGGATTTCCTTGAGCAAATAGGGGTGGGAGCGGATCGAACCCTGGCCGAAGATCATCAGCGAGCGGGTGAGGATATTGGCCCCCTCCACCGTGATGCCCACCGGCACCGAGCGATAGACGCTGCCCATGTAGTTTCGAGGGCCATCGATCACCGCCTTGCCGGCGTGGACGTCCATGGCGTCGTCCACCACGACCCGCATCCGCTCTGTGGCGCCCTGCTTCATCAGGGCGGAGATGACGGAGGGGTGGTGGCCCTGATCCAGCGCCGCGCAGGTCAGGCGGCGAGCGGCGTCCAGCAGGTAGGCGTTGCCGGCGATGCGGGCGAGACGCTCCTGGATGCCTTCGAACTTGGCGATGGGGACATTGAACTGGCTGCGCACCCGGGCGTAAGCGCCGGTGGTGAGCGCGCAGTAGGCGGCAGCGGAGGCGGATTGCGAGGGCAGCGAGATGCCCCGCCCGGCGGCCAGCGCCGTCATCAGCATCTTCCACCCTTGGCCCACCCGGGCGGCGCCGCCGATCACGTGGTCCATGGGGATGATCACGTCGTGGCCGGAGTTCGGCCCGTTCTGGAAGGTCTGCATGGAGGGCAGGTGCCGCCGCCCGATCTCCACGCCAGGCAGATCAGTTGGGATCAGCGCGCAAGTGATGCCGATCTCCTCCTGACCGCCGAGCAGGTGGTCCGGGTCGAATAACTTGAACGCCAGCCCCAGCACCGTGCAGACCGGCCCTAAGGTGATGTAGCGCTTGTGCCAGTTGAGCTTGATGGCGAGCTCGCCGTCCTCGCCGCGGATAACGACGCCGTGGTCGATCATGGCGGCGGCGTCCGAGCCGGCTTCCGCCGACGTGAGGCCGAAGGCGGGGATTTCGCGGCCGTCGGCGAGCCGGGGCAGCCAATAATCCTGCTGCTCTTTTGTGCCGAAGCGGACCATCAGCTCGCCGGGCCCTAAGGAATTAGGCACCATGGCGGTGACGCCCAGCACCACCGAGCGGGTGGAGAGCTTGCGGATGATCTCCGAGTGGGCGAAGTTGGAAAAGCCGAGGCCGCCGTACTTCTTCGGGATAATCATGCCGAAGAAGCGCTGTTCCTTAAGGTACGCCCAGACCTCGGGCGGCAGGTCCCGCAGCGTCCAGTTCACGTCCCAATCGTTGGTCATGGCGCAGAGTTCGTTCACCGGCCCATCGACGAAGGCCTGCTCCTCTGCGGTGAGTTTGGCCGGCGGGGTGTTCAGCAGCACCGCCCAGTCGGGATTGCCGGTGAACAGCTCCGCATCCCACCAGACATCCCCCGCCTCGATGGCGTCCCGCTCGGTCGGCGACAGGGACGGCATGGCCGTCTTGGCCCACTGGAAGATCGGCCGGGTGACATAGTCACGCCGAAGGGAGGTCAAACTCATCCTGTCCACCTGAGATAACGCCCGCCAAGCCGAGCAAACGCGCAAAAGCCCCTAAAGTTCGCCAATGCACCCTTGTTCGTGACGATAGGACCCGGGGATTTCCGTTCTTATCAGCGTGGCGGCCGCCGGCGCGGCTTTACGGCAGATCGGCCAGCAAGCGTACGCCCGCATCGGTGATCTGCCAGCCCTGGGGCGTCCGCAACGCCAGCCCAAGTTCGGTCAGGGCGCGGGCGTCGGCGATGTTGATGAAGCCCACGTCTTCACCCTTCTGCTTCCTCTGCAGGTTTCGCAGCGCCTCCAGGCAGCCGTCATCGATCGAAAGCTGGACCACCGCTAGTTGCGCCGAAGGCTCGGCTCGTCGGCGAACCGGATCTGCGAGGGCACTCCGGCGTTTTGCGAGGCGTTGGCGCCGCGGGTGGCGAACGCCATCGCCTCTTCCCGCGTCTTGAAACTCGCCACCTGCGCGCTCCCGTGCTCCACGGCCCAGAAGGGCGACTGCTGGATCACCGTGAAGGTGGCGCGCTGGATCGTCGGCGTGGTCATGCGTCTGAGTCTTTCGAGGGATGAGCGTCCGGGCTTTGCGGGCGCCCCGCCGGGCGACCGCTTCCCCGCTTGGGGTTGGCCACACCGTCGGACAGGGTGCGGATCGGCTTCTCGGGCGTCTTGGGGGGTGTGGGCGGCGTGCTCATTTGTTGGCCGGCGACCCCGACGTGGGGCTCTTCTGAGAAGGCTGGGAGGCGTTCTGTTTGGTCGGCGGGGCCTTTTTGGCCTTGCCCTTGGTTTCTTTCATCGACGGTCCTCGCTTGGAGTCTGCTGACGGCTGCGAGCCGCCGGGTCGAGGCGCTTCAGAGCCCGCGCCAAACGGCCGCTCAAATCCCACACCTCGCCCTGCAGGGCGGTGCAGCGCATGGCGAGATGCACAGTGTCCCGCTGCAACCGCGAGGCTTCATCGTGGTTCACGACCTGGGCGCCGGGATCAGGATTTAAAGGTTCCGCGCAGGCCGAGGACATCGTGCAGCCTAGGCGGAGGCGGCGCGCCCGTCGAGCCGCGGTCCACAAGCACACTGATCGGGCGGGGGGATTGAACGGGCTTGGACATAACGTCCTTTCACGCCGGTCGAAGCCTGAACGCCTCGGTCTCCAGCCATCGACATATGGGGACGGCGACGGCCAATAGCTTGCGGGCTCTGGAACTTATTTGACTTTAGACCCATCGAGCGCGCTGACGTTCACACCCTTGATGAGCAGCCAAAGACCCACGGCTAACTCAATCACGAAGTCTGGCAGGATGAACCAAGGATCGATCAGGGCGTCCAGCGCGGGCGATACGATAATGGCGATGGAACACATCGCGACCTCCGCCGCGACCAAGAAATAGAGGCCGGACAGAACCCGCGGAATGCACCGGGATTTCCACAACAGATAACTGTGGACCCCGGCGCCAAGACCAAAGCAGACCAACCCTACAGCCGCAGCATTCCCGTGAACATCGAGAAACGCCCGCGCAACATCCTGCATCTGGTCGACGCCAAACGCCGTCAGGTAATGGGCGTCTTTCAGCATATCCACGGCCACGAGACTGACCGTCACGCCGACGGCCAGGACGATGGCGTTGCACAACCGCCAGAACGCACCAAGCAGCGCGAGCGGCGCGCTGACCGGCCTTAGGAGCGCGTAAAGCGCAACGGCCAGGAGCACGTCGCTGTTCAACATGATCAACTCGCCGGCGACGCCGACGCGGTACTGTAGCTCGTGGCCAAGAATGTTGCGGGCGGTCGCCGGCGCGTCGCCCGCCACGACGAGGTTGTTGCTGAGGACGCCTATCAGGCAAATGAGGACGAGCGCCGCGCCGGCTACCCGACCATAGATCTTTTGAGACGTTGCCGTCTGGTTGCTCATTATCGCTCTCTAAGATCGTCGACGCGGACGGTCACCGCCGCTTGAACCCCAAGAGCACATTCCCCTCGGTGGACAGATAGTTAGTCTTGTAGTCGAACCTCGGCGTATCGGAGAAGATCAGGTAGTAGTATTTCATCTGCTCGGACCACCAGTAGCCGGGGCATGAGTCGTCCAGCGTCATCGGGTTCTTGGTGACGTCGATGACGCCTGAGTAGCCATAGGCGGTCTTGTTGTTGGTCTTCATGTTCATGAAATGGCGGCGGCAGAGGCGGCGCCAGAGCTCGTCGCCGTCGAGCAGCCAGAGATTGAAGGCGGCGTCGGCCAGTTCCGGGCGAAGGGCGTTGGAGGGGGCGGTCTCCTTGAAGGTCACGTAGTCGAACCCCTCGGGGATCACGCCGAACTTATCCTGCACCACGGCCCAGGCGAGCGTGTAGGCGCGCCCGTCCTGCATATCGCCGCCCTGGCCCAGAAGGCCGCCGTAGAAGGCGTCGAGCTCAGACTGATGGTGGTTCAGGATCTTGCCGGTCTCGTAGTCGATACGCGGAAACCACAGGCGGCCGTCCACCACGTCCTTGCCATGCTTCAGGATGGCGGCGGTGCAGACGTCGTACCAATGCTTGTGGTCGGCGTCGCCGAGGAGCTGCCAAGCGTCCCACAGGTATTCGTAATAGCTGTCCGACGGCGGGCCGACGGTGGCTTGGCGGGAGAGCCATTGGCCGGTGCGGACGTCGATCTTGTCGGCCAGAAGGTCGATCTTCGAGCGGCGGTCGAACATCGCCTTTGTGGCCGCCTTGGGCAGATCGTAGAACCGCTTGTCGCCTGTGAGTTTCGACAGCCTGCCCCATTCCGGCATATAGCTGCCGACCTCCGCCGGGAAGCTTTCGGGTTCCCGCACCGCGCCGGTCTTCAGGTTGACGAAGCGGTAGGGCATGCCGGTCGGCGACTGGGTGAAGGCGGGGAGCAGGCGATTGGTCAGGTCCTGCGCCAGATCGAGCAACCGTTTGTCGCCCGCCGCATGGTGGGCGGAGAGCAGGCCGCCGACCATGCGGATCGAGCATTCGAACAGCTGGATGTCGCCATCGATGTCGAAGCGAAGATTGGCGATGCACCAGTTCACCCCGTCCTCGAACTCGGCGTCCAGGCCCATGACCCAGAGGGTGTCCAGCGCCTCGACGATGGAGAGGCCGAGCGGGCGCGCGGCCGCGCCGCCGGAGCCAGGGAAGAAGAATTCCTCCGCGCCGCCGGAGACCGGCTTGATCTGATCGTGACCCCAGGCGCGCTCTTTATATTGCGCCCAGGCCCATTTCATCTCCGCCTTCACGTCTTCGGCCAGGGCGTGCCAGTCAGTCGGCGGGAAGGCGGCCGACGCCTCGCCCGCAAAGCCCCCGACCGCCGCGCCGGCGGCCAGGGTCTGCATCATCAGGCGGCGGTTCACGGGACGCGGCATGGCTATTTCTTAGGCTCCAGGATGTCGTCCAGGCGGGCCGGCGCGCCTGCTACCCGCTCGAAGTGCGGGTAGCGCAAGCCGTCGTGGTAATCGATGGCGACGGTGCGGAACTCATCCTTGTTCTTGATCAGGAGCTGGATCGGCGCCGTCCCGTTCTTGGCTTGGGTGATCACATCCTTGAAGTCGTCATTGGAGTAGGCGTTTCCGTTCACTGCGACGATGGTCTGGCCCTCGGTCAGCCCCGCCTTGAAGGCTGGACCGTCCCACTGCACGTCTGAGATCAGCCCGTCCTTGCCGATGTTGAGGCCGATGCCGAACATCAGATCGGTGTTCTTGCGGCGCATTTCGGCGCTCTTCAGGTATTCGGACTGCTTCTCGTCATAGACCAGCTTGTAGCCGCCCCGCGCCACGCCATCGAGCGGCGCGCCCTTAGCGTGGCCCTCCAGCCGCTCGTGCAGAAACGTCGCCCAATCATAGGGATAGACGCTGTTCAGAGCCGCCACCACGTCCTCGAACAAATAGGTCTTGGTGACGAAGCTGCCGTTATCGACGCCGAAGAAGGTCTTGGCGAAGTCGTCGAGCGACTTCTTGCCGCCGGTCTTCTCGCGGATCAGCGTATCGGCGTCGAGCCAGACCAGCTGGGTTTCGGAATAATAGTCCTCGCTCCTTTGCCAGCTCAGCCAGGACAGGGGCCGACGTTCGGCGATGATCGGGTCGTTGGTGGTGTCCTCCAGCGCCCGCCAGGCGCGGCCTACTCGGTGATCGTAGGTGGCGGCGGTGGCGGCGATGGCGTCCAGCGTCTGCTGCTTGGTCATCAGGCCCGAGCGGGCGGCCAGCACATAGCCCCAATACTGCGTCTGGCCCTCGTAGACCCAAAGCAAGGAGTCGCGCATGGGGACGTTGAAGTTGGGGGTCCAGAGATCGGCGCCGCGCCGGAACTTGCCGTCCCACGAGTGGGTGTATTCGTGGGCGAGGAGGTCACGGCCCGCCGGGGTCTTGTCCCAATCGAGGAAGTATTTGGGGATGGTGCCGTCTTCTGAGGACTGGTGATGCTCCAGCCCGTTGCCGCCCATCTTGTCGGAGAGGGACAGGAGGAAGTCGTAGTGGTCGTAATGGTGCGAGCCGTAGAGTTTGTAGGCCTGCTGCACCAAGGCCTTGTGCGCGGCGATCTGCTCCGGCTTGGCGTCGAGCTGCTCGGGCCGGTCGGCGATCACGTCCAGCGTCACTTTCGCCGGGCCGCCGGGATCGAGGTCGAAGGCCTTGTAGTATTTGCCGGCGATCAGGGGGGAGTCGATCAGGGTGTTGAAGGTGGTGGTCTTGTAATCCACCACGTCGCCCCTCTTGGTCTGGACCTCCAACGCGGTCGTCGGCGTCCAGCCTGCCGGCAGCTTCACGGTGGGCTGGATCTTCACATCGCGGGCGAAGTAGCCGGCGGGGTAGAGCGCGACCGCGTTCCACTCCACGTTCAGCATCTCGGCCGTCATCACCACTCGGCCTTCGCGGGTAGAGACGGGGGAGAGGAACTGGAAGTCCACGTCCACGGCGCTGGCCCCCGCCGGCGCGTCCACATGGAAGGCGAACACATCCACCGGGTCCCGCTTCCATTCGATCTTCTTGCCGCCTGCGGAGATGTAGAGGCCGGCTACCTTGTCGATCGGGCCGCTCGGCGAGTGATTGCCCGGCAGCCAGCGGGGATAGAGCAGCGTCAGGGGTCCTGCGCTCTTTACGGGAATGGTCTCATGCACGGTCATGATGGCATGGGCGAGGTCGGTGGCGTCCACGGTCAGCTTCAGAACGCCGGGATAGGGAAGGTCCTGCGGCGGGGCGATCTCCGGCGTGGGCGGCGCGGGTTGCGGCTGGACCTGAGCCATCGCGCCACCGGCGAGGCCATAGGCCAAGGCCGCGCCCACGGCGGCGAACAAGCACACTTTCAACTTCATGGTTCCGTCCCCTTCAGAGGCGATCCGCCTCGCATGCGCCACCATGACGCGGCGAGAGGCGATCTGCCAGATGCGGGGTCGAATTTCGATGGCGAGATGGCTGGGACATCCGCCCCTGGACGCGATGTGGCGGGGCGTTGCGTGGTGAAGACGAGGGGCGTCGCATTCCCATCCTGGTCTCGGCGCGACCTCCGCGCGACGGTCCTTGTTTGGCGCAAACGAGCTCCAGTTCACAAATTCTGTAGCGATTTCATAGCCCTTATTCCCTTTCCACGCGACTCCAGCGCACCCGCCCTGTGACGAAACATCGCGAAATATGGCGTGATAAATGGTTTTTAACCTTTCTCAGCGATGCTCTAAGTCCGCTCTCAGTGCCGACGAGGACTACGAGATGCCGAAACGACTGACGGTCGCGATCTTCGCAGCCGCTCTCGCCAGCGCAGGTTTCGCCACCAACGCGTTAGCCGACTCCGTCTCCAACCCGACGATCGGGGAGCGGGCCAGCTGGCAGTGCGCCCAGTTCGCCCGCATGTTCTCCGGCATCCAGATCTTCGGCGACGCCTGGACGTGGTGGGAGCAGGCCATGGGCAAGTACGCCCGTGGCTTCACCCCCGAGGCCGGCTCGGTCCTGGTGTTCAAGCCCTTTGGCCCCATGACCCGCGGCCATGTGGCGGTGGTTCAGCAGGTGCTGACCGACCGCATCATCCAGGTCACCCACGCCAACTGGTCCCCCATCGACGGCCATCGCGGCCAGATCGAGAACAACGTCACCGTGGTGGACGTCTCGCCGCTGGGCGATTGGAGCAAGGTCAAGGTCTGGTACAAGCCCTCTGGCGACCTTGGCACCAAGGTCTACCCCACCTACGGCTTCGTCTACAAAGCCGCCGTGGACGCGTTCAGCGTGGCCAGGACCGCCACAGCCAACGCCTTCGATTCGGCCAACCGCGCCGCGCTTTCAGCCCAGGTGGCGGACGCGCTGCATTAGCGCTTTCCATCCTTAGGGATTGGCGGGTTTCGACATCTTGGCCATCTGCGCCAGCATGACGTTCGGCGCGACCCGGCTCATGATCTTCAGGACATTGGCGAGGCCGGGGCGAATTTCCAGTTTGCCGCCCTCGATCCCGGCGATGGCCCGCCTGGCCAGCGTCTTTACGCTCATAGCCTTCTGATTGCCCATTTCCTTCTGGAACTCGTCCCGGAACAGCGGCGTCTCGGTGCCGGGCGGCGCCAGCTCCACCACGGTGACGCTAGTGTCCGCCAGCTGCAGGCGCAGGGACTGGGTGAAGGAGTGGATCGCCGCCTTGGTGGCGCAGTAGACCGGCGATATGGGCAGGGGGATGAAGGCCAGGCCGGACGAGACGTTGACGATCAGCGCGCCTTCGCGGGTCTTCAGATGCGGCAGAAAGGCCTGCACCATCCGCACCGGACCGCTCAAGTTGATCTCGATTTCCCGGGTCACGTCCTCCAGACCGCGATCCTGATTGAGGTTCAGGTTCCGCATGATGCCCGCGTTATTGATGAGGACGTCCAGCGCCGGAAACTGGGCCAGCACCGCGTCGCGCAGCGCGACGATGGCGGTCGGGTCGCTGACGTCGCTCTTGAAGGTGCGGACGCCGGGCAGCGCCTTCTCCACCGCCTGCAGCTTGTCCGGGTCCCGCCCGGTCACGATCACCTGGTTGCCGCGCTTTTGAAGCTGCGTCGCCAGCTCCAGCCCGATGCCGCTGGCGCCACCGGTAATCAGAACGGTCTTGGTCTTCAGCTTCATCCGAATGCTCCTGTGCAGCCTCGACGCTGCTATAAGCACGCTGTGGTTACTGGCGGTAAGTAGGCACCGAAAAGTAAGATACTTACTGCCGAGAAAGTCACCCACGACCATTCACGGGGGTGTGGGGGCGAAACGGTTGACATCCAAAAGCAGCGTTCGGCGAAACATCCCGCGTCGCCCGCCCGCTCCGCACACATCAAATTAAGCATTAACCGCCATGCTGACGCCAACTCCATAGAAGCGGCGGCGGACCTCCTTCATGTTTCAGATTATTGGCATTGTGTTGCTGTTCGCCCTGGTATTCGGCAGCTTCATCATGTCCGGCGGCAACATGGGCGTGATCATCGAGGCCGCGCCGCACGAACTGATGTGCATCTTCGGCGCGGGCATCGCCTCCCTGCTGCTGGCAAATTCCATGACCACCATCAAGGGCATCGGCGGCGGCATGGGCAAGATCTTCAAAGGGCCGAAGTGGAAGAAGTCGGACTACAACGACCTCCTGAGCCTGCTCTTTCTTCTTACCAAGACCATGAAGTCCAAGGGCGTGATCGCCCTGGAGAGCCACATCGAGAACCCGCACGATTCCACCATCTTCTCCCGCTTCCCCAAGATCGGGAAGGACCACTTCGCCACCGACTTCATCTGCGACACCTTGCGAATGATGACCATGAACCTGGAGGATCCCCACCAGGTGGAGGAATGCATGGAGCAGCAGTTGGAGAAGCATCACCACGAGGGCCTCGCCCCATCCCACGCCCTGCAAAGCCTGGCCGACGCCCTGCCCGCCCTCGGGATCGTGGCCGCGGTGCTGGGCATCATCAAGACCATGGGCGCGATCACTCAGCCCCCGGAAATCCTTGGGGAGATGATCGGCTCGGCCCTGGTGGGCACGTTCCTGGGCGTGTTCCTGGCCTATGGCCTGGTGGGCCCCATGGCCACCCGCCTGAAGGACGTGGTGGACGAGGAGAGCGCCTTCTACAAGATTATCCGCCAGGTGCTGATCGCGCACCTGCACGGCAATCCGGCGCAGATTTCGGTGGAGATCGGTCGGGGCGGCGTGCCCTCGGGCTCCCAGCCCAGTTTCACCCAGCTCGAAGAGTCGCTTTCCAACATGCCGGCGGAGGCCGCATAAAGCCTCGCAGCCCGCGCCGAATGTCAGCTTGGCAACTTAAAAGACCCTTGCGTGTTCTGAGAAGCGCGGCATAGTGACCGCAACGTAGTGACTTACGCCTTGCGAGCCGACGCCCAAATGGGCTACTCCGGCGATCAGGGGCCGCGACACTGCGTACCCGCGCTCAACCTCCTAAGGGGACCCAGGGACATGACCTCCGAAGCTCTGCGTAAGATTCTCGTGGCGACCGCCGCCGTGGCCGCGCTCTCCGTCGCCGCTTGCGGCCCGAAGGCCTCGACCAACACGGCCGAGAACACCACCACGACCGACACCACCACGACGGCGCCTGCCGACAACACCATGGCGCCGGCCGACAACACGATGGCTCCGGCCTCGTCGACCACGACCACCAACACGACGACCACGAACTCCGGCCAATAAGCCGTCTTTCGCGTCTAGCGTTGAGGGCCGCCCTTTGGGGCGGCCCTTTTGCGTTTGGGCGCCTTGATTCTACTGACATTCCGCCATGAGCGAACCGCTCGACTGGTCGGGACCCGCGCCCCGATCCCCCCGCTTCGACGACATCTATTTTTCGCCGGCCGATGGGTTGGCTGAGACCCGCGCGGTGTTCCTGCACGGCTGCGGCTTGCCGGAGGCGTGGCGCGGTCGGGAGCGGTTCACCGTCGGGGAGCTGGGGTTCGGCACAGGGCTGAACGTCCTCGCCCTGATCGACATTTGGCGCGCCGCGCGCCCGAGCTCCACCGCGACCCTGCACATCTTCTCGCTGGAAGCCTTCCCCATCAGCCGCGAGGACGCGAGCCGAGCGCTTTCCGGCTGGCCCGCTTTAGCCGACATCGCCGCGCCGCTGCTGACCCACTGGCCAACGGGACGACGGGGGTTTCACCGGATCGAGTGGCCCCATGACGGAGTGATTCTCGATCTGGCGATTTTGGACGCCGAGGCCGCGCTCACCGCATGGTCCGGGGCGGCCGACGCCTGGTTTCTCGACGGCTTCGCGCCCTCCAGGAACCCTGAGATGTGGTCGCCGGAGGTCATGAGCCTCCTCGCCGCCCGCTCAGCGCCGGGCGCGCGCGCCGCCACCTTCAGCGTCGCCGGGATCGTGCGCCGAGGGTTGCAGGACGCCGGCTTCACCATCACCCGCGCGCCGGGGTTCGGCCGCAAGAAAGAGCGGCTGGAGGCTCGGCTCCCCGCCGTCGTCGCGGCTGATGCGCCTAGTCCCGTTCGAAAGCCGCGGATCGCCATCGTCGGCGCAGGGATCGCCGGCGCCGCCCTAGCGCGGGCGTTCGGCCGTTTGGGCCTCAGCGCTAAGGTGTTCGACGCAAGCGGCGTCGGCGTGGGCGCGTCCGGCAACCCCGCCGCCTTGGTCGCCCCGCGCCTGGACGCCGGTCTCGGCCTTGGCGCGGCGCTCTACGCCCAGGCCTTCGCCCGCGCCGTGCAGCTTTACCGAAGCGAAACCCCCGGCGCAATCGTCGCCGAGGGCGCGTTGCAACGGGCGATGCAAGCGAAAGACGCGCAGCGATTCGGCAAGATCGCCGGCTGGGACGGCTTCGATCCCGGCGCGCTCCAACCCTTGGACGGAGCTGCGGCGGGGGCGGCCCTGAACGAACCGGCGGGCGCCCAGGCCCTTCGCCTGCGAGACGCCCTGGTGGTGGAGCCCCTGCCCATCCTCAACGCCTGGCTGCCCAATGGCTGCACGCGCGCTAATATCGACGCGATCGAAGCCCACAACGGCGGGTGGCGTCTGCGCGATGAGAGCGGGCAAATGCTCATGGAGGTGGACATCGTCTGCCTCGCCTCCGGCCCGGCAGCGGCCAGGCTGGCGGACGGCGTACGCCTGCGCCCCCTTCGGGGGCAGGCCACCTTCACGTACGCGGTCCCGTTCACTGGGGAGTCCGCCGCGTTCGGCGGCTACGCCATCCCCATGCGCCAGGGCGTTCTGTTCGGCGCCACCCACGACCGGGACGATTGGGGCCAAGAGTCTCGGAGACAGGACGACGACCGCAACCTTCACGCCCTGGCGCAAGGCCGGCCGGCCCTGGCCGATCAGGTGCGCCGTACGCTGCTGTCCGCCCGTGCCTCCCTCCGCGCCATGTCGCCGGACCACCTGCCCCTGGGGGGCAGGGTTCCGAACGCGCCGGGGTTATTTGTGCTTTCCGGCTTTGGCGGGCGAGGGTTCACGTTAGCGCCGCTCTTGGCCGAGGTGGTGGCGGCGCAGGTGCTGGGCGCGCCAAGCCCCCTGCCCCGCGCCCTCGCCAAGCTGCTCGATCCGGCGCGGTTCGGCGGCGCTTAGCCTCGAAACGCCAGGCCGACGCCGAGCCCCGCCAGCGTGTCCCAATAGCCCGGCCAAGTCTTGGCGGTGCAGTCTGGATCGAGGATTTCGATCCCGTTGATCTTCAGGCCGGCAAGGGCGAAGCTCATGGCGATGCGATGGTCGGCGTAGGTTTCGATCCTTGTCGGCAACGTCTGGCCCACCAGCCCCGGATCACCCGCCACGATCAGATCGTCGCCCTGTTCGACGCCGAGTCCCGACCGGATGCGGGAAAGCTCGGTGGAAAGGGCGCGGATGCGGTCGCACTCCTTGACCCGGAGGTTGGCGATGCCGGTGAACCGCACGGTCCCCGCGTTGAACGCCGCCAGCACCGCCAGGGTCGGCACGGCGTCCTGCATCTGTGACCCCTCAATCTCAGCGGGCATGTGGGGAAAGGCGGCGATCAGGTCGTAGGCCTTAGCGTCCGGCTGGGTGAAGTCGCCCGCCGCCACGCCAAGATCGATGGCACCGCCGGTGAGCCGCTCCGCCGCCCAGAGGTAGGTGGCGGCCGAGGCGTCGGGCTCGATATGCAGGTCCGCCGCGCTGTAGCCGGTGGGCGAAACCCGCCATGCCCCTTCGCTGAGCGTCTCCACCTTTGCGCCGAACACGGCCATCGCGGCGAGGGTCAGCCCCACGTAGCCTCGCGCCCCGATGTCAGCGCCCTTCAACGCCACTTCGATCGGCCCGCGTCCGCACGCCGCCAGCATCAGGAGGGCGGAGACGTACTGGCTGGAAAGCCCTGCATCGATCTCCACCCGACCGCCCTCCACGCCGCCGGTCCCGACCACCGTGACGGGCGGACAGCCGGTGGGCGCACTCGCCGCCACCCCGAGCGTTCTCAACGCCTCCACCAGGGGCGTGATCGGGCGCTTGCGCATATGTGCGTCGCCGTCGATCACCACCGTCCCCTCCACCAGGGCCGCCGCGGCGGTGAGGAAGCGCGTGGCGGTGCCGGCGTTGCCAAGGAACAGAGGCTGGGCCGGCGCAGCCAGTCGCCCGGCGCCCTGGGCGATAAACGCGGTCTCGCCAGACTCGGCGATCCCGACCCCCATAGCGGCCAGCGCCTCGGCCATGCGCGCGGTGTCGTCGCTCTTCAAGGCGCCGGTGAGGCGGCTGGTCCCGCTGGCCAGCGCGGCCAGGAGAAGGGCCCGGTTGGTGATCGACTTCGACCCCGGCGGTGCGGCCCGGCCCTTCAGCGGCGTCCAGGGCGGCGTGATCAGAACCGAGTTCACCGACCCCTCATCGCCACTGGGCGAAGAGGGCGCGCAGGGCCGAGATCAACGCGATCGGCTGGTCCAGCATGACGTGGTGCTCAGCCTCGGGAATCTCCACGAACGGCGTGCCGAACGCGGCATGAGTCCGGGAGTATTCGATCACCGCCTGACCGACGATCCTGGACTGCGCACCCCAGACGAAGGCCAGGCGGCACTGGGCGCGGGCGAGATTCTGGGCCCCGGCGTAGGCCTTGAGGAAGTCCATTTTCAGCGCGGTGAACGGATCGAACCGCCAGCACCAGCCTTCCTGCCCCGCATCTTCACCCTCGGTGATCGGCGCGGGGTGCATCCCCTCGCGGGCGATGTAGTCGAGGATGAAGGGGTTGGGGCAGGTCTGGGACGGCATGAGGCGAAAGCGGGCCAGGGCCGCCTCTAGGGTGGGATAGACCTTGTTGGGATGATTACGCTCCGGCGGTCCGCGCCACTGCAGTTCGGGCGGACGGGCGCCGGAATCCAGGATCACCGCCGCCTTCAGTCGGCCGCCGTGCTGCACCGTCAGGCTGATGGCCACCGTGCCGCCGAAGGAGTGGGCCACCACGATGGGTTTCTCGGCGCCCCCGAACAGGCCCGCCGCCTTCGCGCCGTCCATCGCCTCCTGCACGAAGGTGTCGAGATCGTAACGGTCCCGCCAGCCTGAACGACCCATGCCGGACCAGGAGATGGCCGCCACCCGATACTCCTTGGCGAAAAAGGGGGCGATGAAGCTCCACCAGTCGGCGTGGGCGCCGGCGCCATGCAAAAACAGAAGCCCAGGCTTGCCCCGCTCGCCCCAGGTCAGTAGTTCGATGGGCGTCCGGTCCACCTCCACGACGCTGCGCTCGGGCCGATGGGCTATGGCCTTCTCGAACCAGGCGGGGGCGGGTGGTCGGTCGCCGTGAAAGGGCGCAAGGGGCGAGAAGAGGGCCGGATCGCGGGCGTCCTTGCCCGGGGGCTGGATGTCCGCTTTTAGGGTGTCGTCGGACATGCCGTCCCTCCGCCAGCTTGAGTAGTGCGGTTTTGGCATGGGGGGAAGGCGCCGACCTTGGCGGAGTGATATACAGCGCGTATGTCAGATCCATGCGCGCCCTGGTCGACATTCCCAAACAACAGCTGGACGCCCTGGCCGAGATCGGGAGGCGCAAAGGCGTCTCCCGCGCCGAGGTGATTCGCAGAACTCATCGCGTCAAACTTCCGGACGCTTTAATCTGGGCGTCTGCGCATACAACTGGGCGTGTTTTGGTGACACGGGGTGCCAGGGATTTTCCGCGGACGATCCGAGCGTGCGAATCCCCTATCGCCTAAGCTAAACCCGCCGTCGCCAACGCCTCCGCCTGTCGCGCGGCCAGCGTCTCCTCCGAAAAGCCCTGCAAGGAGGCTTCGAACAGGGCGCGCCAGTTGTGCTCGGCGCCGAGGTGCAGGAAGGCGGCGCCGAGACCGACGGCGGCTCTATCCATGAACACGAACTCGCGGGGGATGGTGACGGGGCCCTGTTCTTTCAAAGCCTGGCGCACGCGGAAGGCCTCGCGGCGGCCGTACTCGCCGGGCGCGACGCCGTCGGCCACCGTCCGCACCCGGTCGTCTAGCAAGGGGCCGTAGATGAAGCGGGCCCAGACGTTCAGAGCGTCCACCAATCCGTCGCTCAGGTTGGCGAAACCCCAGGTGCGGTAGGCTTCGACCTGTTCCGGCCGATCGTCATTGGCGAGGGCGCGGTAGAGGCGCACCACGCCGGCCACGAATTTGGGCGGAAAGATGCGGATGCAGCCGAAGTCCATGAGGTTCAGCCGTTCCGCGCCCTCCGCCAGGGTGTAGTTGCCGAGGTGCGGGTCGCCGTGGATCACGCCGATATGGGTCATGGGCGACCACCAGGCTTCGAACAACAGGGCGGCGATGCGGTTGCGGGTCTCCAGCGGCGCGGTCTTGAAGCTCATCAGCCCTTTGCCATCGAGCCAGGTCATGGTCAGGAGGCGGCGGGTTGAGAGGGCTTCGACCGGTTCGGGCGTGGCGATGTGAGGCGCATCCGCGAAGAAGTTGCGGTAGAGGCGCATGGCCCTGGCTTCCCGCTCGTAATCCAGCTCCTCCCGCAAGCGGTCGCCGATCTCGACGATGGCCTCGGAGGGGTCGATGGACTGTTCCATGCGGCGCAGCAGGGCGATGACGGTGCGCAGTTGGCCGAGGTCGCTTTCCACCGCGCTCTGCATCTCCGGGTATTGCAGCTTCACCGCCAGGGCGCGGCCGTCTAGCGATGTGGCGCGGTGCACCTGGCCAAGGGAGGCGGCGTGGGCGGCGTCAAGGTCGAAGGTCTTGAACCGGCTGGCCCAGTCAGGCCCAAGCTCGGCCGCCATGCGCCGGCGCACGAACGGGCGGCCCATGGCAGGCGCGTTGGTCTGCAGCTCCGCCAGTTCGGCGGCGAATTCGGGCGGCAACAGGTCCGGCACGGTGGCGAACATCTGAGCCGCCTTCATGAGTGGGCCTTTCAGACCGCCGAGCGCCGCTTTCAGCACCTTGGCGTTGCGGGCGTTCTGATCCTCGCCGCCCAGCAGCCGATTGGCCCCGAACGCCGCGCCTGCGCCGGCCATGTTGGCGCCGACCCTGGCGGCCCGACCGATGCGGCTGGTGAAGCGGTTGCGTTCTGGATCGTTGGGCGCGTCGTTCATGACGCTCATATGAGCGCGCTCGAGACCTCTAGCCAGACCGCATCTATCTTTGTCACCCCGGCCGCAGCGGAGCGAAGCGCCGGGACCCACATTGTAGCGCTCCTGCGTCCCGGATAAGCTGCTACGCAGCTTTCCAAGATGACACCTATTTTGGAATCCATCCCGGCGCCGCCAGTTCGAACCCCGAAAACTCAAACCCTGGCGCGACGGTGCAGCCGACCAGGCTGTAGGCGCCGAGGCTCTCCGCCGCCTGCCACCACCCTTGCGGCACGATGATCTGCGGCCGCTCGCTGGCGGCGAGGTCGGGGCCGAGGGCGTGGGTCTCAGGCGGCCCGCTCGGCGGGGCGACGTGCAACGCCAGAGGCGCGCCGCTGTAGAAATGCCAGATTTCCACCGCATCGACCCGGTGCCAGTGGGAGCGTTGGTCGGCCTCCAAGAGGTAGTAGATCGCTGTGGAGCGTGACCGGCCGCCCAGGCCAATCTCATCGCGGAAAGTCTCCCGATACCAGCCGCCTTCAGGGTGCGGTTGTAGGTTCAGCAGGCTGGCGATCTCGCTCGCGGTCATGATCTGCATCCCTTAGTCATTCTCGGGGATCGCAAAGCGATAGCCCGAGAACCCAGCTTCGGAAGCGGTCGGAACTGCTGGGTCCTCGGATCGGCCGTTAGCAGTCCGAGGATGACTGACGGGAGGTGTGATCAGATCAGCGTCTCGAACTCATCCACCAGCCGCTCCAGGCGCGACACGCCCGCCGCCCAGAAGCTCTTTTCGCGGGGGTCGAGGCCGAAGGGGGCCAGCGCCTCAACATAGGTCTTGGTCCCGCCGGCGGAGAGCAGGGCTTCGTAGAGCGGCGCGAAGGCGGCCGGGTCCTCCCGGCGCTTTTCCATCAGGGCGGACACCAGCAGGTCGCCGAACGCGTAGGCGTAGACATAGAACGGCGAGTGCACGAAGTGGCTGACGTAGGCCCAGTAGTGCTCGTAGCCCGCGTTCAGGCGCACGGCGGGGCCAAGGCTTTCGGCCTGAACCGACATCCATAAAGCGCCGATCTCGTCAGCCGATAGTTCGCCTTCGGCGCGCTGGGCGTGGAACTGGGTCTCGAAGCGGTGAAAGGCGATCTGGCGGACCACCGTGTTCAGCCCATCCTCGATCTTGCCGGCCAGGAGCGCGCGGCGTTCTGTGCCCATGGCTTCGGCGAGGAGGCGTTCGAACACCAGGCCCTCGCCAAAGATGGAGGCGGTTTCGGCCAAGGTCAGCGGCGTGTCGGAAAGCAGCGTGCCGAGCGGCGCGGCCAGCGTCTGGTGCACCGCGTGGCCGAGTTCGTGCGCCAGGGTCAACACGTCCCGCCGCTCGCCCATGTAGTTCATGAAGACGTAGGGGTGCTTGTCGGCCGTCACCGGGTGGGAATAGGCGCCGGAGGACTTGCCCGGGCGGGGCTCGGCGTCGATCCAGGGGTTGTCGAAGAACGTCCGCGCCATATCGGCGAAACCGGGGGCCAGCTTGGAGACGCTGTCCAGGACGATGCTCTTGGCCTCGCTCCAGGCGTATTGGCGCGGTTGCGCCTGGTCCAGCGGCGCGTTGCGGTCCCAGTAGTCCAGCGCCTCCCGCCCCATAAGCTTGGCCTTCAGCGCGTAGTAGCGGTGGGACAGGCGCGGGTAGGCGTCCACCACCGCCGCTTCCAGAGCGTCCACCGAGGCGGCGTCCACCTCGTTAGCGATGTGTCGGGATTCCGCTGGCGTCTTGTGCTTGCGCCAGCGGTCCTCCACCTGCTTTTCAAAGGCCAGGGTGTTCATCACCAGAGCCATGGTGGACGTGCGCTCCGCCAAGCTGCTCGAGAGGGCGGTGGCCGCCGCCTTGCGCCGCGTAGGATCGGGGTCCGACATCCGGTTCAGGGCTTCGGAGAGGGTGAGGAGATCGCCATCCACCTCCACCACCATGCGGGCGAGCGTCTCATCATAGAGCCGCGACCAGTTGGTCACGGCCGGTGCGCGATCGATCAACAGGCGCTCGAGATCCGGTGTCAGCTCATGCTCGCGGGTCAGGCGCACGCGGCGGAGCCACGGGCGCCAGCGGGCGGCCTCCGGGTGCGCCTTGAACGCGTTCTCGATCTCCCACTCCTCAAGCTGGTTTAGCTCCAGGGTCAGGAACAGGCTGTCGGCGCCGATCTCGGCGTGGCGGGCGCGAAGGTCCGCCTCGAACTTGGCCCAGGCCGGATCGTCCCTGGCGGTGGAGGCGGCGAGACCGGCATAGGCGCCGGTGGCGAGGATCAGGTTGGTGGCCCGCTCATAGGTGGCGATGCCTTGATCGAGCAGTAGCCCGAGACGCGGCGCGTTGCCCCGTGCGCCGACGAACGCGCCTTTTAGCTTCACCAGCTCGGCGATGGCGGCTTCGCCCGCCCTCAGGTCCGCTTCGATCTTGGGATCGTCGCGGCCGGTGTAAAGATCGTCCAGGCGCCATTCGGGTAAAGCGGTTTCGGGACTGGTGATCGTACTGTGCATGGTCATGGCGCGCCTCGTATGGCGGGCGCTTCTACGCCGGTCAACGTGAATGCGCGCTGACGGAGCGCCATTAACCCGCCGCTCACGTCTCCTAAACCGCATCTTCACCGGCTTGCGCCATAACGGCACACAACCAATCGCAGGCAAATAATTCGCCGGCGTGTATTTGATAGGTGTTCTCACATGGCCAAGACGGTCCTGATCGTCGACGACGACCCGACACAGCGACGCCTGATGCAGGCGGTGCTGGAGCGCGAAGGGTTCGCCGTCGCCCAGGCCGACAGCGGCGACGCGGCGCTGGACCGCATCGCGGGCGGTCTCCTGCCCGACGTGATGATCCTCGATCTCGTCATGCCGCACATGTCCGGTGTCGAGGTGTTGAAGACCCTGCGCGCCCAAGGCTTTTCGGCCCCCGTGGTGGTGCTGACCGCCACCGGCGGCGTGGATACGGTGGTGCAGGCCATGCAGGCCGGCGCCAACGACTTCTTCATCAAGCCGGCCAGCCCGGAGCGGATCATCGTCTCCATCAGGAACGCCCTACAGATGGGCCAACTGACCCAGGAGGTCGATCGCCTGAAGAAACGCGCCACCGGCAGCGTCACCTTTGACGACCTGGTGGGCTCATCACCAGCGATGCGGATGGTGAAGGCGCTGGGCGAACGCGCCGCGAAATCCTCCATTCCGGTGCTGATCCTCGGCGAAAGCGGCGTCGGCAAGGAGGTGATCTCCCGCGCTATCCACGGCGCCTCTGATCGCGCCGGCAAGCCGTTCGTGGCGGTGAACTGCGGCGCCCTGCCTGAAAACCTGGTGGAATCCATCCTGTTCGGCCACGAAAAGGGCTCGTTCACCGGCGCCCACGACAAGCACCTCGGCAAATTCCAGGAGGCCCACGGCGGCGTCCTCTTCCTCGACGAAGTGGGCGAGCTGCCGCTGGACATGCAGGTGAAACTCCTGCGTGCCCTGCAGGAGAAGGAAGTGGATGCCGTCGGCGGCAAGCGTCCGGTGAAGGTCGACGTGCGCATCATCGCCGCCACTAACCGTGACCTCGCCGAACGGGTGAAGGCCGGCCATTTCCGCGAGGACCTCTACTATCGCCTGAACGTCTTCCCCATCGACGCCCCCGCCTTGCGCGACCGCCGCGAGGACGTGCCGGCCCTGCTCGACGCCTTCATCCGCCGCTTCAATGTGGAGGAGGGTAAGCGCGTGGTGGCCGCCACCGGCGAGACGGTGGCGATGCTGAGCGCCTACGACTGGCCTGGCAACGTGCGCCAGCTGGAGAACGCGGTCTATCGCGCCATAGTGCTCGCCGATGCTCCGTACCTTCAGCCGCACGATTTTCCAGCGATCTCCGGCGTCTCGGCGCCGGTGGCCATAGCCTGCGACAGCCCGGTTGAGAACGCGCCCGAATGGTCCGCGGCGAGCCAGACCATAGGGTCGGCGGCGCCCGCCTCCCACGCTCCACCGGGCGAAGACGCCCCGGTCCGCATCCTGGATCACCGCGGCCACCTGCGGACCTTGGAAGAGATCGAGCGCGACCTGATCCAACTGGCCATTGAGATCTATTCCGGTCACATGACCGAGGTGGCCCGCCGCCTCGGCATTGGTCGCTCCACCCTCTATCGCAAAGTGCGCGAGCAAGGGCTGGAGGATCTGGTGAAGGAAGCGGGTTAAAACGTTCCAGTCATCCTCCGCAGCCTAGCGGAGCCCAAGGACCGAGCGAGCGGACCGTTTGGTACTGCTGGGGTCTCGGATCGACCTTTTGGTCGTCCGAGAATGACTGTTTCTATCCCGACATCGGCGTAACGACCCTCGTCTGCGCCTTCAGCCGCTGGATCAGGGCGTAAGACAAATACCCGTCCGCCGGCAGATGCTCGCTCTGTTGCCAAAGCCGCGCCGCCTTGCGGGTGCCGGTTCCGAGCAAGCCGTCCACTTCCCCAGCATAAAAGCCGAGAGACGCCAGCGCCTGCTGCGCCGCCTTGCGGTCGTCCAGCGAGATCGGCTGATCCGCCGGCCAAGCCTGTACGATCGGTCCGCCGCCGCCGATGCGGTCGGCCAAGAGCCCCACCGCCAGGGCGTAGGAGGTGGAGTTGTTGTAGGCGCGAATCGCCATGTGGTTGGGGAAGGCGAGAAAACCCGGTCCCTGCCAGCCCATGGGCATGATCAGGGTGGCGGCCACCGCCCTGTCCGGGTCAGGAACGCCGCGCGGATCGACGGGCGTAACGCCCAGCGCCGCCCACTCGCCGGGGGTCTTGGCCGAGCCCTCCACCAGGGCATAGTCGAAGCCGGCGGCATGCACCGCCACCTCGATCTGGGCGCTTTGCTCGGGCTGCCAATGGCCCTTCTTGGCCATGAAGTTGGCGGTGGAGGCCAAGGCGTCAGGCGCCGAACCCCAGATGTCGCGCTTGCCGTCGCCGTCTCCGTCCACGGCGTAGGCGAGATAGTCTAGCGGCGTGAACTGGGTCTGACCCATGGCGCCGGCCCAGGAGCCCTTTAGCTGCCCCCGCGTAGCTTCGCCGGAAAAGAGGATGCGCAATGCGCCGATCAACTCGTCTTCGGCGAACGCCTGACGACGACCCTCGACCGCCAAGGTGGCGTAGGACCGGATCACGTCGTCATCGCCCTGGATTTGACCAAAGCCGGACTCCACCGCCCATATCGAGACCAGGATCTCTGCCGGTACCTGGTAATGGTCGGCGATGGGATCCAGCCATGAGCGGATCGCGGCCAGGTGCGAACGCGCCTCCGCCACCCGCCCGGCAGAGACGGTCGAGTTGATGTAGCCGCTGACGGGCTTTGAGAATTCCGGCTGGCGTTGATCCAGCGCCACTACATGCGGATCGGGGATCACGCCAGCGAGGGCGCCCGTCACCTGATCCCGCGACAATCCTTGCGCCGCCGCCTTGTTAATGAAGGCGGCTTTCCAGGCGTCGAATACGGTGTCGGAGGCGGGTCCCTGTGGTGGGCCGCCGCCCCCCATCTGCGCGGCACCCTGAAACAGGTTCGGCGCAGGCGCGACCGCGAGCCACGCGGTGGAGAAAAGGAAGGCGCGGCGATCCATCAACGCAGTTTAGCGTATCTCCCGCCCTAAGGGAATCACAAGCACGGCAAAAGCCGACTAGGCTTGGTTTTGCGCGGTTTTACCTTGGATTTGTTCAGGGCCGCGGCCGCCAGCACCAGAGCCTTGAACGCGGCCTCGTCGAGGGTTTCACCCTCGCGGATGTCGATGGCGCGGCGGACGTTGCCGTCGAGGCTGGCGTTGAAAAGTCCCGCGGGGTCTTGCAGGGCCGCGCCCTTGGCGAAGGTCAGCTTCACCACGCTCTTATAGGTCTCGCCGGTGCATATTATGCCGGCGTCGGACCAAACGGGAACGCCCCGCCACTTCCATTCCTCGATCACGTCGGGATCGGCCGCCCTGATCAGGGCGCGCATGTGGGCGAGGGTTTCGCCCCGCCAGTCGCCAAGCTCCCCGATCCGCCGGTCGATCAATTCGGAAGGAGATTGGGAGGGTAGCGTGGCGCTCTCAGTCATGGTGTCGGCTGTCCTCAGGCTGTCTTCGGGGGCGATGATAACATGGCTTTACCTTCGGTTGACTTGGGCTGACCTCGCTTATATACACCCGCCTCGCGCGGGGCTTTTCGTTCGCCCCCTTTGCCTGAGACGTCCCATGAAGGTCAGAAGCTCTCTGAAATCCCTGAAGGGCCGCCACCGCGACTGCAAGCTCGTGCGTCGCAAGGGCGTGATGTATGTGATCAACAAAACCGACCCGCGCTTTAAAGCCAAGCAGGGCTGAGAAGCCACCGTTCGGTTTGTGGGTATAAGTAAACTGATTGAGGGGCGGCCCACGGCCGCCCTTTTTGATGTTGGGAACGTGGTGGTGCGGTGGGACCCGCGCACGCTCTATACAAAGCTCTTCTCCGATCCTGCCGAGCGAGACCGCTTCCTGGCGGAGGTCTGCACCATGCCCTGGCACACCCAGCATGATGCCGGCGTCTCCTGGAACGAGACCATACCGACTCTGATCGCCGAACATCCGCATTACGCCGAAGCCATTTCCGCGTGGCGGGACCGTTGGGGCGAAATGTTTTCCGGCGCCATTCCCGAGACCGAGGCGGCCATCGAGGCACTGCACGCGCGGCATATACCTGTCTATGGCCTCAGCAACATGGCGTTGGAGGCGTGGCCAACGGCGCGGGCGCTAAGCCCTGTATTCGACCGTTTCGACGACATCGTGCTTTCCGGCGCCGAACGGACCGTAAAGCCGGAGACGCGCATCTATGAGATCGCCTGCGAACGCTCCGGGCTGGAGCCGCAGGACCTGCTCTTCATCGACGACAACCTGCCCAATATCGAGACGGCGCGGGCGCTGGGCTTCCACACCCACCATTTCGTCGATCCCGCGGCGCTTCGGCCCGATCTGGAACGCCACGGCCTGTTGTGAGGGCGTTCTAGGATCGCTAGGGTCGCGCCCGTTCCCGATTCCGTATTTAGGTCCCATGCCATGGCTGACGACGCCACCGCCCTTCACGACGTTCTAAACACCGCCGCCCAGGGGCGCCTCGTCAGCCTGATCGAGCGCATCGAGCGGCTGGAGGAGGACAAGGCGGCCGTCTCCGCCGACTTGAAGGAGGTCTACCTTGAGGCCAAGGGCGACGGGTTCGACACCAAGATCCTCCGCAAGGTCGTCCGCATGCGCAAGCAGGACAAGGCCAAGCGGCAGGAGGAAGAGGCGCTGATCGATCTCTATCTGTCGGCGATCGGGGGTCTTTGAGGAACAAGCCGCCGCCCACCCTTGAAGTCCAGCGCGAGCAGGAGCGCGCCCGCGTGCAGCGCCAGGCGATCCGCCAGTTGCGGCGCACAAAGCTGGTCGCCGACAAGGCGGGGGTGGATCTTTCCGAATGGGAAGGCGAGTTCCTAGGCTCCGTCGAGGCGCGCGTCCGCACCTATGGCCGCGCCTTCGCCGATCCCGAGAAGGGCGCGCGCGGCACGGCGTTCTCCGCGCTGCAGACCGTGAAGCTGAAGGAGATCGCGGCCAAGGCCAAGGGCGAGAAGCGGTCGGGGTTCAAGCCGCGCAAGGGCTTCAGGAAGAAGAGCGGCGATTGAGGCCGGCAAAGCCGAGAGAGCGAACTGGTCGCCACCCTCGGCTAGATCAGCCGCACTTCACCGGGCGAGAGGGTCAGATTACGGGCGTCGAGCCAAGTGGCGGTTTCGCCGGGCTTCAGCCGCTTGATCATCTCCTCCATCGCCATGTCGGCGGTTTCGAGACCGACGGCGTAGATTTTCTTGATAGGTCCGCTGGCGCCGATTTCGGCGGTGGTGACGGCGATGATCTGAACGGCGGGCATGGCCGCCGCTTAGAGCAGCATTGCGGCATGATATGGACTCAAAAAGGCGTGCGCCCACAATTTTCTTTGAAAATCCGAAAGGTTAATGCGCCGCTGGAGGCGGCGATTATCGGCCGCCGCGCCGTGGCTTGACATTACGGGTCATCAGGTCCGGGCGCTTGGGCGGCTTCCAGCCGGGGGGCGGCTTGAATTTCTGGTCGCTGGTGCCGAGGCCCATCTTGCCCGGCTCCTGGCGGCGGAGCTTGGAGGGGGTGTTCGGTTCTGCGCGTTGGAGCGCCAGCACCGCGATCCGATCCCGCAGCGTCGCCGCCATCTCATAATCCTCGGCCAGGATGGCGTCGGCGAGGAGATGCTCCAGGGCGGCGATATCGGCGAGGTCGTCGGACACGCTCAAGCCCTCCCGGCGATCAAACCACGTTGGCCGGCTGCAGCACGCAGTCCGCCTCGCTCGAGACCTCGATCTGGATGGTGGCGTGGCCGATGCCGAACCGTTCGCGCAGATCCTTGCAGATCTGGCCAAGGGCCCGGTCGCCGGGATGGCCTTTCGGCATCACCAGGTGCGCGGTCAGCGCCGTCTCTGTCGTGGACATGGGCCAGATGTGCAGGTCGTGCAGCTCCTCCACCCCCTGTCGCTGCTCCAGATAGCCGCGCACGGCGTCGGGCTCGATCCCCGGCGGCACAGCGTGCAGCACCATGTTCACCGATTCCTTCAACAGCCCCCACGTGCCCCAGACGATGATTCCCGAGACGATCAGGCTGGCCAGGGGGTCGATCCGCACCCAGCCGGTCAAAAGGATCAACCCGCCAGCCACCACCACCCCTGCCGCCACCAAGGCGTCGGCCAGTATCCGACCACCGCTTCGCCCACCCGTCATCCG
>CAXTHJ010000022.1:0-37434 GCA_964243985.1 uncultured Caulobacteraceae bacterium
GCGGTGGGCGGGGGGGCTGTTTTCCCCGTACCAGAACATGCTGGTTATGGGGGCAAGTCCAAGGGTCTCAACCGGCCGACGGAAGAACAGCGCCGCATCCACGGCCTGAACGACCCCGCTCTGCGTCCGCCGGTTTTCAAATCGAAAGGCGCCGGTGACGCTTGGCCCCTCCAGGAGGGCGTAGGCGATCAGACCTGCGCCGGCCGCCCGTTCGAGCCAGAATTCGGAAAAGCGCGGAAACTCCTCCTTCGCCGGCCCGCCGGAATTGATGGCGATGCCGCGCGCCGAGGCGCCGTATTGGTTGAAGGCTCCGGCAGCGCGGAAATAGGATGCGCCGAGGAACGCCAGCCAGTCGCCTTGTCCGTCCGGGTTCATCACCCGAAAGCCGGCGAAGCCCGCGCCCTTCAAACGGTGGAATGGATGGGCGGGCGGCGCCTGGAACAGGCTCGGATTATAAAGCACTGCGCGCGCTGCTTCGCCGTCCAAGACGTGAATTTGCACGGGCGCCTTGAACAATCGACCTTGTGGAAAGAGGCGCACCGCCGCCTCTCCCGGCCCTCCAAAGAGGGTAATCTTCGTAGCGAAAGCAATCTGCCCATTGGCGTCTAAGTCGTTCTGATCGCGCGTGGGGTCGGGGACGGGGGGTGGCGCGTAGGGTCGGCTGGCGCTCAGCTTGGCGCGGGCGATCAACGTCTCGAATGAGAAGGGCTGGACCGGGCCCAAGCGTAGGCCGGAGGGTTGCCCAGAAGCGCTCTCCGCAAAGATCGACGCCGCCGTCGCGCCGAGCCCGGCCAGCATCGTTCGGCGGCCAAGATGTTCAGTCGTCCGGGTTCTCATGCTCACCGCTTAACCTGGGCCGCCTGAACGGCGCCTGACGGCGTCCTTGTCCGAAAAGCCTAGCTGCGCCAGTGGAGCGTGGTCGTCTCCACCGGATTGACGAAGGGCGCGCCGGTCTCGCGGTGGACGGCCCAGGCTTTCTTCAGCCCCTGATACCATTTGGCCTGCTTGTCGGCGTCATCGATCCAGAGCAGCGGCGGGCCGTACTTCAGCCCCTGGTTCTGCAGGTTCACCATGGTCCCGTCCTGGCGCAGGAAGACGCGGGCGCCGGCGCGGATCACCGGCTTCAGCAGGGTGAAGGCCCAGTGGTCGGACCACATCACCTGGGTGATGCGGGTCAGGGTGGGGGTGACCGGCGTCAAGCAGGTGAGGGCCAGCACCTGCCGCCGTCCCACCCGCACATGCTCCCAGCGATAGCCCGGAAGGCGGAACGTGATCTCCGTCTGCGGCGCGCCCCCGAGGATGCGATAGGCGCGAGAGTTTTTCGACGGCGCATGGGCGGCCATGGCGAAGCCTATCTCCCGCGGTTCAAATCGCTTGGCCTTCACGAGCTGCTTGTTGGAGGAGCGCCACCACCATTGCTGGTGCACATAAGGGCCGTGGGTGGGGTCCATCAGGCCGACCACCGCCTGGTCGATATGGCTGTCGAAATCCATCCGCTCAACCATCTTGGGCGCGCCTCCGACAACGCCGTTGAAGGTCGGCGGTTCGGCGTCGATCTGCATGGACCGGGGATCGGACGCCATGTAGACGAACACCAACCCCTGGCTCTCGCGGATCGGATAGGCCCGCAACCGAATGCGTTCGCTATCCAGTCCCTGCCCCTCCACCAGGGAGGGGATGGAGGAGCAGACGCCGTCCGCCGTGCGGAAGCTCCAGCCGTGGTAGGGGCATTGTATCGCCTCAACGCCTTGAGGATCGCGTATCAGCGCTCCGGCGGAGAGCGGCGCGGCGCGGTGGGGACAGATGTCGCGCAGGGCGTAGACCTCTCCACCCCGCGTCCGCCCGATCAACACCGGTTCGCCCAGCATCTCGTAGCGCTTCAGTTTGCCGGGCTTCAGCTCCGATGACAGGGCGGCGAAGTACCAGAGGTCATAGAGAAACCCCCGGCCGAACGCGGCGGTGCTCTTGGTTTCGGCTTTGCTGGCCGGTTTAAATTCGCCGTCGGGCATGAACGCTATGTAGCTCGCGCCAGACGGGATGCGAAGCGCCTCACCCCGCCGCCGTCGTCGCCAAAAGGCGGGCGAAGAATTCGGTCAGGCGGTTCAGGTTCTGCACCGTCATGTGCTCGTTCGTGCCGTGGATCATCTCCGAATCCTTGAGCGGCCCGCGGGTGAACTCGAACTTGTAGATGTCCATGCCGAGCGGCCCCATGCGGTAGCTGTCGGTGGCGCCGATCATCAGGGCCGGGACGGCGGGCACGTGCTCCATCTCCTCAGCGAGCGCGGCGATCACACGGTAACCGCCGGCGTTGGTCGAGGCGACGGCGGAAGGGTTGTTGACCCGCCCTTCCCACGTCAGCGTCACCGGCAGGTCGCCCACGGCCGCCCTGGCGCGGGCCATCACGCTGTCGGCGGTGTCGCCGGGATAGATGCGGTAGTTGATCCGCGCGATGGCCTCCTGCGGCAGCACGTTCTCCTTCGGCGAGCCCTGCAGCATGGTGGGGGCGATGGTGGTGTGCAGTTGCGCCGCGCCCGCCGGCGTGGCGGCGAACTTGCCGATCACCAGCGGGCCGAACAGCCAGGTGTTGGCCACCGCCATCCGCGTCGGGAACGACATCTGCGGCCCCAGCGCCCGCAACATCTCTTCGGTCACACCGGTGATGGTGAGCGGGAACGGCTTGCCGGCGATGGCGACCACGGCCTTGGCCAGGGTGTCGACGGCGGTGGACGGCGGCGGCATGGAGGAGTGCCCGCCCACGCTTTTGGCCGTGACCTTCAGCGTCGCATAGCCCTTCTCCGCCACGGCGATGAGGGCGGCCGGTTTGTTGGTGATGGGGTTGTCATCGATGATCGACAGCCCTTCGTCCAGCACGAACAGGGCGTGGACGTCGCGCTTGGCCAGGATGGCGGCGGCCTGGGAGACGCTGCCGCCGGTGGTCTCCTCATGCTCGCCTGAGACGATGATGATGCTGCGCTTAGGCTGAAAGCCCTTGGACGCCAACGCTTCGCACGCCTCCATGATGGCGATCAGCGAGCCCTTGTCATCGACCGAGCCCCGGCCCCACGCCGATCCGTCTTTCAAAGCCCCGGAGAAGGGCGGCGCCTTCCACTGACCGTCCGTGCCGGCGCTCACCGGCACCACGTCCTGGTGCGCCATCAGGACCACGGTGGGGATTTTTGGATCGGCGCCTTTCCAAGTGTAGACCAGCGTGCCCCCGCCGATGATCTCCCGCTGAGCCACCGCGTTGAACCTGGGATAGGTGGTCTGCAGCCAGGCCCGCTGGTCGTCCCACGCCTTTAGCTCATCCTCCTTTGGGTCCTGATGAGAGACGGTTTGGAAACGGATGGCCTCGCCAAGGTGTTGGGCGGCGGCATTGGCGTCGATCGATATGGGCGCGGCCAGGGCCACCGGCGTCTCCAACGCCTTCTCCGGGCCGAAGGTGAAGGTGCGATAGAGCACCACAACCACAAGCAGCAAAACCGCCGCCAGCACACCCCCGACAATCCTTCGCGCCGCCAATGTCTTGCCCCCCGATTTGTGGAGACTTTAGGCGGGGTGCGGGGGATGGGGAAGGGCGGTTATCAACGATCATCGAGCGCTTACGGCTTCTAAACCTCCAACGTGTAAGTCCATCCTATGCGTATCTCGGTCTCTCAACGCTTTCTGCTCGGTCTCGGCCTGACGTCCTTGGCGTTCACGGCGCTCACATCGCTGGCCGCCTTCGGCGTGTTCCAGCGGGAGTTGGAACAGCGGCAGATCCATTTTCTGTCCCAGTACGTCCAGGAGCGAACAGATAACGTCGACCGCCGCTTCTCTAACCTCGTCACGCTGCAAAAGAGCGCGATTCAAGCCCTGACATCGCGCATGGCGACCCTGAAGCCGACGCAAGTGGACCAGCTGTTCGATCGTCAAACTGTGCTGTTGCCGGACGGCACGCGCCGCAGCCACCCCGAAGCTTTCGACGGTTACACCGATGCGGATGGCGCGCGGGTATACGGCATGGGCGCCTTTGTGGGCGACGTAAAACACCTTTCGCCGGTGGACAAGGCCGCTCTGGCCGCGGCCTTCCCCATCGTTGCGCGCTTCGGGCAGGCGCAGCACGGGGACTACGACAATCTCTATTTCTTCGAGCCGCACACCCGGCTGGTGATGTTCGGACCCGACCGTCCCGACCACCTGATGTTCTATCGCCACGACGCGCCGGCCAGCCTCGACCTTAGCGATCAGGAGATGAGCCGCCTGGTGACGCCGAAGTTGGACCCATCAGGGGAGAGCCGCTGCACCTCGCTCCAGCATCTGGTGCAGGACACTAAGGGCGCGCAGCGGGTGGGCACGGCCTGCATCACGCCCGTCTACTTCAATCGCCAATACATCGGCGCCTTCGGATCGTCGATCAAGCTCGACAACTTCCTGAACACCGTCGTCGGCGGCGGCCTGGCAGGCGCCGACACCTTGATCGTGCGCGCCGATGGCGAACTGATCGCCGCCCCCCACGCCCAGGTCGCCACCCGCTCGGAGGTCGCGGTTGCGGCTTACGAAAAGCGGCTCGGGCTGAAATCTCTGATCCAGCGTCTCAGCGGGGAGAATCACCCTTATGGCGTCACGCGCAGCGCAGACGGCAAGGACATCGTCGCTTACGGACGCTTGAAAGGCCCCGGTTGGTATCTGCTGGTCAGCTATCCCGCCGCGACGGTGGCGTGGTCCGCCGCGCAGTCGGCATCCTGGGTTTTATGGCTTGGCCTCCTTGGCGCGGGTCTGCAGACCTTGATCCTCCTGGGGCTGGCCAGAAGCACGATCGTGCGGCCGCTGGAGGCGCTCGCTCGATCCTGCACCTCTCGCGATCAAGATGACTCCAGCGCTTTGACCGAACGCTTGGACGAGATCGGCGTCCTTGCACGATCCCTCCGCGCCGAACGTGAACGGGCTGACGAGCTTTTGAACTCCCTCGAGCAAAGGGTGCAGGAGCGCACCGCGCAGCTGGAATACGCCAACGCCGAGAAGTCCCGCTTCCTCGCCAACATGAGCCACGAGCTTAGAACACCCCTGAATGGCGTGATCGCCCTTTCGGAAAATCTCGTCCGTGAGCAGACCACGCCACGAAACGTGGAGCTGGCGGAGCTGATCGTCTCGTCCGGCCGGATGCTGGAGACGGTGCTGACCGACATCCTGGACTTCTCCAAGATCGAAGCCGGGGAGATGGGCGTCGAACGCCAGCCTTTCGACCTGAAAACGGCGGTGTCGCGCGTGTCGGAGCTGCATCGCGCGTCGGCGGAAGCCAAGGGTATCGCCTTGTCCTGGAGCGTTCAGCCCGAGATCGAAGGCGCCTACCTCGGCGACTCCATCCGCTTGACGCAGGTGCTGTCCAACCTCCTCAGCAACGGCGTGAAGTTCACCGACGCCGGCAAGGTCGCCCTTAACGTGGAGCAAGCTGAAAGCGGGTTGCGGTTCTCGATCACGGATACAGGCATGGGCTTTGACGAAACCGTCCGTGCGCGACTGTTCCAGCGGTTCGAGCAGGCGGACCTGTCCATCCGCCGCCGGTTCGGCGGGACGGGCCTCGGACTGGCGATCTGTCGCTCCCTGGTGGAGCTGATGGGCGGCGCGATCGAAGCCCGATCCACGCCCGGCGCGGGATCGGTCTTCAGCTTCATCCTGCCTTTAGATCGCGCGGAGACGACGGCGGACCTGTCTTCGGAAGATGCGGAGGAGGATGGTTTCTCCCTAGAAGGCGTCAGGGTGCTGCTTGCGGAAGATCATCCCACCAACCAGAAGGTGATCCAGCTGATCCTGGATACGGTTGGAACTGAGCTCACCATCGTTGACAACGGACGCCGCGCCCTCGACGCCCTTGAGCGCGAGCCCTTCGACATCGTCCTCATGGATATGCAGATGCCGGAGCTTGACGGCCTCTCGGCCACGACTTTGCTCCGCGAGCGTGAAGCGGCGCTCGGGCTGCCGCGAATGCCGGTGATCATGCTGACCGCCAACGCCATGGACGAGCATATCCGCGCCAGCTTCGACGCCGGCGCCGATCGGCATATCTCCAAGCCCGTGAGAGCCGCCGAATTGCTCGACGCCATCGCCGTCCTGGTGTTCACGGGCGATGCGTCGGTCGAACACGAAGACAAATCCGCCGTCGCCTGATCAACGCGGCGCGGACTTGAGGCCGGCGCAGACGTCGGGCGGCCTCGTCTGCCACCGTTTCAGATGGGCGATGGTCGTTTGTTTGCGCTCAAGTTAGGTTGGCGAGCCATGACCGCCGCCCTTCGCACCCTCTTCACCACCGAGATCTACCAAGCCAGTCTGGCGGACGAGCGCGGGTTTGATGGCTTTGTGGACGAGTTGAAGGACGCCTGCCTGATGCTGGCGGCGGAGGATCAGGCCGGGCGCGCCTGGTGCACCACCAACGGCTATCGCGGCTACACATCCTATGCCTCCCTGGCGGACCTGCCGCAGCGAGCCAGCGCATTTGGCGACCTGAAGAGGAAGCTCGACAAGCACGCCGGCGCCTATGCCGACGCTTTGGGCTTTGACCTCGGAGGCCGCAGGCTGAGACTCGACAGTCTCTGGGTGAACGTGCTGAACGCAGGCGGCGCGCACAGCGGACATATCCATCCCAACAGCGTCCTTTCCGGCACGGTCTATGTGCAGGTTCCTAAAGGATCCGGCGCCTTGCGGCTGGAAGACCCCCGCCTGCCCCTGATGATGGCGGCGCCGCGACGGCGGCCCAATGTACCGGAGGCCCAGCGGCGGTTCGTCTATCTGGAGCCACAGGCCGGATCGGTCTTGATGTGGGAAAGCTGGCTTCGCCACGAAGTCATGCCCAGCGCCGCCAAATCGCCGCGCATCAGCCTCTCGTTCAATTACGCCTAAACCAGGGAACGCCGCCGGGCCGCCGGGTATTTTCCTTGATAAGGAGATCACCATGCCCCAAGGCGACAAATCTAAATATACCGACAAGCAGGAACGCAAAGCCGACCATATCGCGGAAGACTACGAACATCGCGGCGTCTCCGAAAAGGAGGCCGAGCGCCGCGCCTGGGCCACCGTCAACAAGGACGACGGCGGCGGCAAAAAGTCTGGTTCCGGCCGCGGCGCCCACACCGGTCATCCGGCGGCGCATAAGGGCGGTGAGGAAGGCGGCAAGGCGTCGTCGGAGCGTTCGGCTGCGGATCGGTCCGCTTCCGCGAAGAAGGCCGCCGCAACACGCAAGCGGAATGCGGAACACCACGCGCATCATTAACTCTCGTTTTGCGTGTATAATCTTATAAGTTGTAACTTGGTATTTACCTACAGCTATTAAGTGTGGCGCATCGGAGGTCGCGCCATGGCGAGGTCGTGGGTTCACAATGAAGACGGTTCGGCCGCCATCGAATTCGCGGTGCTTGGGCCGCTCCTGACGATGATGTTGCTGGGCATCATCGCCTATGGCGGGTGCTTCTGGATTTCCCATTCCATCCAGCAACTGGCGAACGACGCAGCGCGCTCGGCCGTCGGCGGCCTCTCCACCGCTGAACGCCAGAGCCTGGCGCAGGCGACCCTGGCCAGCGAGGCGCCGACCTATTCCAACCTGACGGCCAATCTCGTCAGCCTCAGCGAGAGCGAGGCGGGGCAGACCGTCACCGTCAGCATAGCTTACGATGCGTCCACGAGCGTGTTCTGGGCCATGCGCGGGCTCGTCCCGATGCCGCCCTCCACCATCGTGCGGTCGGCGAGCATCCAGCTCGGTGGTTATTGATGCGCGGGGTGCTGGCGCGATTCAAGCGAAGCGAGCGGGGCGCCGTCGCTGTGATCTTTGCCGCTTCCCTGCCGCTCATCATCGGCTTCGCCGCCATTTCGGTGGATTTCGGGTCCGTTTATCTGACCAGCCGTCACCTCCAGGGCGTGGCGGACCTGGCGGCGATGGCGGCGGCGCGGGACCTCGCCAACGCCCAGGCGGCGGCCCAGGCCACAGTCGCCGACAACGCCTTCAACAACAGCGTCTCATCGACTGTCGTCACCGGCCAATATGTCGCCGATCCCTCCACGCCAGTCAGCCAGCGTTTCACCCCCGGCGGCGGTTCACCCACGGCGGCGCAGGTGACCCTGACTACCCAAAGCCCGCTCTATTTCGGCCAGCTCCTGACTGGCAAGTCGAGCTTTGCGGTCTCGCGCACCGCCACGGCGGCGCGCGCGCAGCTGGCCAGTTTCCAGATCGGCGCGCGCCTCGCCTCGCTGCAAGGCGGGATCGCCAACGCGCTCCTCAGCGGCCTCACGGGCTCCACCGTCAGCCTGTCGGTGATGGACTACAACGCCCTGGCCTCGGCCAACGTCGATCTCTTTCAATACGCCAACGCCCTCCGCACCCGCCTCAACTTGCAGGGAGCGAGCTTTTCGCAGGTGCTGGCGACGCAGGTCTCCACCGGGACGGCCTTGTCAGCCCTGGCGGATGTCCTCGCCAGCAATGGGTCGGCCCAAGCTGCTGCAGCGGCCACGACGTTGGCCCGCGCGGCGGGGACGAGCACGCCTATCAATCTCTCGACCCTGTTCGACCTTGGCCCCTACGCGGCGCAGGATCACGTGAGCGCGGGATCGGGCGCCGCTGTCTCCATCGCCGCTTTGGACATGGCCGATGCGGAGCTTGAGTTGGCGCAGGGCGGGCGGCAGGTGCAGCTGAACCTCGGGTCGACCATTCCCGGCCTCGCCAACGTCACCGCCTTTCTGGCCATCGGCCAGCGGCCGTCCAACTCCCCCTGGATCGGCATCGACGATGCGGGAACGGTGACGGTGCGCACCGCCCAGGCGCGGCTTTACCTGGACGCCCAGGTTGCGCCTGCGTCCGGCCTTCTGGCGCCGCTCGGCGTCAGCGTGATGGACGTTCCGGTTTACGTGGAGCTGGCTCAGGCTGAGGCGAAGCTGTCCGCCCTGACCTGCGGCGCAACGCCCGCCAACAACGCCGTCAGCCTCTCCGTCGCGCCGAGCGTCGGTCAGGTCACCCTCGGCTCGGTGAACACCTCCACCCTGAACACCTTCACCCAGGCCGAGACGGTCTCCCCCGCGACGCTGCTGGCCCTCCCACTGATCAGGGCGACCGCCACGGCCAGCGTGAACCTCGGCGGCGAGTGGACGACGGTCGCCTTCAACGCCGCCGACATCGTCGCCGGCACGGTGAAGTCGGTGCAGATCACCAACATCGCGCAGGCCAGCGTGGCCTCGCTCCTGTCCACCGCTCAGATCGGCGTTCAACTCGGCGGCCTCGGTCTTCTGATCGGCCTTGGACCGGTGACCGGGATTCTGCAAAGCACCCTGACCGCCGCCGCCGCGCCGCTGGACCAGGTTATCGACGGCCTCACCGCCCTCCTCGGCGTGCGGCTCGGGGAGGCGGACGTGAAGATCAATGGCCTGCGTTGCAAAGGCGCGGCCCTGGTGGCCTGACCGTCTGTTCCGCTTGCGCAGGCGGCGCCCTTCGCTTAGGTCCGCTCCAAAAGATGAAGGGAGCCGACCATGTCCGATCCGCAGGTGTTTCCCGTGCCGGACGAGTGGGCCGTACGCACCGAGGTAGGCGAGAAAGCCTACGCTAAGATGCGCGACGACGCCAAAGTCGATCCCGCCGTCTTCTTCGGATCGGCGGCGAAAGAGCGGCTGGACTGGATCACGCCCTTCACCATCGCCAAGGACACCTCCTTCGAAGCCGAGGACCTGCATATTCGCTGGTTCGCGGACGGCGTCTTGAACGTCTCCGCCAACTGTATCGACCGCCATCTGGAGGAGCGGGGCGACCAGATCGCCATCATCTGGGAAGGCGACGATCCGGCCCACTCCAGGCAGATCAGCTATCGAGAGCTGCACGCCCAAGTCTGCCGCATGGCCAACGTGTTCAAGAAGCACGGCGTGGCGAAGGGCGACCGCATCACCCTCTATCTGCCGATGATCCCGGAGGCCGCCTACGCCATGCTGGCCTCGGCGCGGATCGGCGCGGTGCATTCGGTGGTGTTCGGCGGCTTCTCGCCCGACAGCATCGCCAACCGCATTCAGGACTGCGACTCAAAGCTGGTGATCACCGCCGACGAAGGCCTGCGCGGCGGCAAGACCATCCCGCTGAAGGCCAATGTGGACAAGGCGCTGGAAAGCTGCCCCGACGTGACCTCGGTGCTGGTGGTGACCCGCACCGGCGCCAAGGTCGAGATGAAGGCCGGCCGCGATCACGTCTACGAAGACGAGGCCAAGGCCGTCGCCGCCGACTGCGATCCGGAGCCAATGGGCGCGGAAGACCCGCTGTTCATCCTCTACACCTCCGGGTCGACGGGCAAACCGAAGGGCGTGCTGCACACCACCGCGGGCTATCTGTTCTGGGCCGCTTACACCCACGAACTGGTGTTCGACTATCGACCCGGCGAGATCTTCTGGTGCACCGCCGACGTGGGCTGGGTGACCGGGCACAGCTATATTGTCTACGGCCCCCTCGCCAACGGCGCCACCACCCTGATATTCGAGGGCGTACCCAACTACCCGGACGCCTCCCGCTTCTGGCAGGTGATCGACAAGCACAAGGTGGAAACCTTCTACACCGCCCCCACCGCCATCCGCGCCCTGATGCGAGAAGGCGAGGCGCCGGTGAAGAAGACCAGCCGCGCGTCCCTCCGCCTGCTCGGCAGCGTCGGCGAGCCGATCAATCCGGAGGCTTGGCTCTGGTATCACCGCGTGGTGGGCGACGGCCGCTGCCCCATCGTCGATACTTGGTGGCAGACCGAGACCGGCGGCATCCTGATCTCTCCGACCCCCGGCGCGGTGGCGCTGAAGCCTGGTTCCGCCACCCTACCGCTGCCGGGCGTTCAATGCGAACTGGTCGATGAGAAGGGCGAGGTGCTGGAGGGCGCGACGTCCGGCAATCTCTGCATCACCGACAGCTGGCCGGGGCAGATGCGCACCGTCTACGGCGACCACCAGCGGTTCATCGACACCTACTTCAAGACCTATCCCGGCAAGTATTTCACCGGAGACGGCTGCCGGCGGGACGAGGACGGCTATTACTGGATCACCGGCCGGGTGGACGACGTCATCAACGTCTCCGGCCACCGCATCGGCACCGCCGAGGTGGAGAGCGCATTGGTTGGCCATACTCACGTGGCGGAGGCGGCGGTCGTCGGCTTCCCCCACGACGTGAAAGGCCAGGGCCTCTACGCCTACGTCACGTTGAAAGGCGGGATCGAGGCCTCTGACGCCCTGAAGTCGGAACTGGTGAAGGCGGTCCGCGCCGACATCGGGCCCTTCGCCGCGCCGGACGTTATCCAGTGGGCGCCCGGCCTGCCCAAGACCCGCTCCGGCAAGATCATGCGGCGTATCTTGAGAAAGATCGCGGAGGATGAGGTGGATGCGCTGGGCGACACGTCCACCCTGGCGGACCCTTCGGTGGTGGACGATCTGGTGAAGAACCGGGCAGGTGGGAAGCGTTAGAGTTCGCCGCCCAGCAACGCCGCGTGATCCGCGCGCCGTGAAGAATGCGAAGCACGTCCACCCGAGCACCCACATTGTAAAAGATGACGTAGGCGCCGACCGGCCGAAGATGAACAGTGCTGTTACGGTCAATACGGCAGAAACGCTCGGGGAGGTGGCCAAGTTCGGCGCAACTCCGCCTCAGCTGCTTCAACATTTTGACGGCCGCTGTCGGGCTGTCCTCTGAAATCCATTCAACGATGTCGAGCAGATCGTGTTCGGCGTTTGCGGTGATGACGACTTTCATTCAGCCGCTTGGATACGCGCAGAGAACTTGGCCTCCAGCTCGTCAAAGACGTCCTCCGCAGGCCGAAAGCGACCCTTCCGAATATCGGCCATCCCCTTTTCCAACTCTTCGTGCAGCTTCTTGAGTTGCGCCTCCCGCTCCTGCACCAGGCGCAAGCCCTCCCGCAGGACTTCGCTCTTGGACCCGTAGCGGCCGGCGCCGACCAGATCGGCGATCACCTTTTCGAGGGTCGGGCTCAGGTCGACGCTGATGGCCATCATAATTCTCCAAATCCATAACTATTATGGCTCCGTCAGCGAGACTTGTGAAGGCGCCGCAGCTTACGAGAAGTTCATCTTGGTCGTCGCCTCGGCCATGGTAAGCCGCTGCCTATGAAACGTGCGCTCCACCTCGCCCTCTTCGCCGCCACCTTGCTGGCGCCCGTCGCCCGCGCGGAAACGCCCGCCCCTGCGGCGTCTCACGCCGCTGTTCCGCCTATCCCCTTCACCGAGCGAACGCTGGCTAACGGCCTGCACGTTTTTGCGGCGCGCGATGCGTCGACCCCCAACGTCACGGTGCAGGTGTGGTACGGCGTCGGCTCCAAGGACGATCCGGAAGGCCGATCCGGCTTCGCACACCTGTTCGAGCACATGATGTTCAAGGCCACGCGCGACATGCCGGCCGAACACATGGACCGGCTGACCGAGGATGTGGGCGGCATGAACAACGCCTCCACCTGGGACGATTTCACCAACTTCTACGAGGTGATCCCAGCCAACCACCTGGAGGTTCTGCTCTGGGCCGAGGCGCAGCGGATGAGCTCCCTCTCGGTGGACGAGGCCAACTTCAAGTCCGAGCGCGCGGTGGTGGAGGAGGAGCTGCGTCAGAGCTATCTCGCCAATCCCTATGGCCGCCTGTCCCTCGGCATCCGCGACGCCTCTTACGACGTCCATCCCTATAAACGCTCCACCATCGGCTCGATCGGCGATCTCGACGCCGCGACGCTCCCGGACGTGAAGGCCTTCCACGACACCTTTTACCGGCCCGACAACGCCAACCTGATCGTGGTGGGCAATTACGATCCGAAGATGCTCGACGCCTGGATCGACAAGTATTTCGCCGCCGTCGGCAATCCAAACCTGCCGGCGCCCCGCGTCACCGTGGTTGAGCCGCCGCGCACAGTGTCAAAGACCGTCACCCTGTACGCGCCCAACGTACCCTTGCCGGCGGTGGACATCACCTGGGCCATTCCGGCGGCGTCGAGCCAGGACTTGGCCGCGCTTCGCGTGCTGGACGGCGTGATGTCCACCGGCGACGCCAGCCGCCTAAACCACGACCTCGTCTACGACCGGCAGATCGCCCAGAGCATCAACTCCGACGCCGGCCGGAACGCCCAGCCCAGCATCTTCCAGGTGCAGGCCATCATGGCGGGCGGCAAGACGCTGGAGGAGGGCGAAGCGGCCCTGCGGGACGACGTGAAGCGCGTGCGTGACCAGCCCATCGCTCCAGAGGAATTGGCGCGCGCCAAGAACCAGCTGGTCGCCTCTGCGCTGCAGGAGCGGGAGACGGCGGAAGGCCGCGCCTTCGAGATCGGCTACGCGCTCCTGGTAGAACGCGACGCCCGCCGCGCCAACACCGACATCGCGGCTCTGCAAGGCGTCACCGCCGCCGACGTGCAGCGCGTGGCGCAGACCTATCTGCTCGACGACCGTCGCGTCACCGTCCGCTATCTGGACGACAGCCAGCGCCCCGCCGGGGAGAAGCCCGCGCCCGATCTCGCCCGGTTCTCGCCCAAGGTGACGGCGGATGTGCTGCCTGCCGGTCTCAAGGCCGCGCCACCTCCCGCAAGCCTGCCGACCACAGCGCCGACACCCGGCGCGCCCGCAGCCGCCACAAAGCCAAGGATCGCCGAGCGCACCTTGGCGAACGGCCTGCGTGTTATTGTCGCCAAAACCTCCGATGTGCCGATGGTCACGGCGGAGCTGACCATGAAGAGCGGCGCCGCCGCCGATCCGATCGGCCTGGCCGGGGTGGCCGACATGACGGCCGACCTGCTGCCCAAGGGGACGACCACCCGCTCGGCCACCGAGATCGCCGCTGAGATCGAAGCCGCCGGCGGCTCTTTGAAATCTGAAACCGGCTATGACGATTCCAATCTCACCCTGACGGTGCTGGCCGATCAGCTTTCCGCCACCTTGCCGATCATGAGCGACGTGGCCCGCCACCCCGCCTTCGCGCCCGAGGAGATCGAGCGCTTGCGTCGCCAGAAGCTGGACGATCTGGCCGTGGCGTTGAAGGAACCGGGAGACCTCGCCAGCTTCGCCGCCGCCTCGGTGGTGTTCGGCGCGGGCGCCTATGGGCATACGCTGGGCGGCACGCCTAAATCCTTGAAGGCCGTCACCCGGGCCGATGTGCAGGCGGCCTACGCCCGCGCCTTCCGGCCAGACGGAGCGATCCTCGTCCTGACCGGCGATATCGAACCGGAAGTCGGCTTCGCCCTAGCTGAGAAGACTTTCGGTGACTGGACGGCGCCCGCCTTGGCTCGTCCGATCACGATGGCGGCGTTTGCGCCGAGCAAGCCTCGGGTCGTGGTCATCGACCTTCCGGCGGCGGGGCAAGCGGCCGTGCTGCTCACCGCCCCGACCATCGGGCGGAACGATTCGCGCTACTACGCGGTGCGGGCGGTCAACGCCGTCCTCGGCGGCGGCTATTCGGCGCGCCTGAATGAGGAGGTGCGGATCAAGCGCGGCCTGTCTTACGGCTCCAGCAGCCGGATCGACGCCCGCAATGGGCTCGGCCTGTTCACCGCCTCCGCCCAGACCAAGAACGCCTCCGCAGCCGAGGTGGCGGGGCTGTTGATGGACGAAGCCAGGAAACTCGGCGCCCAACCGATCCCGGCGGATGAACTCGCCCCCCGCGAGGCGTCTCTTGTGGGCAATTACGGTCGGGCCGTCGAAACCAGCGCGGGCCTGGCAGGGATTTTGACCTCCGACGCGCTCTATGATGTGGATTTAAAGGAGGTGGGGCTCTATCCGCAGAAGGTGAACGCCATCAACGCCGAGCAGGCCCGCGCCGCCGCCTCCATCGCGATCGATCCCGCCAGGGCCAGCCTGATCGTCGTCGGCGACGCCAAGCAATTCATCGGCAAAATGAAGACGCGCTTCCCCAAGGTGCAGGTGATCGAGGCCGCCGATCTGAACCTTGACGATCCTTCGCTTGTAAAGGGAAAATGATGATCGCCTGCGGGACTGGTTGAGGCCGGGGCCGCCCTCGTGTACCCATCGATCCGCTTTGCGTTACGGAGGTCCCTCCGTAAGATTTTCAGGACGAGAATCCTCCGATGACGGCCGATCTCACTCACTTGCCGGCCTATGACACCGAGACCCTATTGGCGTGCGCGCGGGGCGAGGTGTTCGGCGAGGGCAACGCTCAGCTTCCGGCGCCGCCGATGCTGATGATGGACCGCATCGTCTCGATTACGGCTGACGGTGGCAAGTACGGCAAGGGGTTCATCCACGCCGAACTCGACATCAGCCCGGAGCAGTGGTTCTTCCTCTGCCACTTTTTCGGCGATCCGGTGATGCCAGGATGCCTGGGTCTGGACGCCATGTGGCAGCTGGTCGGCTTCTTCCTGGGCTGGTCCGGGGCGCAGGGCCGGGGCCGGGCGCTCGGCGTCGGCGAAGTGAAATTTCGTGGGCAAGTCAGGCCCACTGTGAAGAAGATCACCTATAAAATCGACATGAAGCGGGTTATTCTGCGCCGGCTGATCCTTGGGGTCGGCGACGGAACGCTCGAAGCCGACGATCAGGTCATCTACACCGCCAAGGACCTGAAGGTCGGGCTGTTCAGCCCCGAATCCCTGCAAGGCGTCGGCATCGGGTCCGACACTGAGGCTTAAGTCATGCGCCGCGTCGTCGTCACCGGGATCGGCATCGTCTCCTCGATCGGGAACAATCCCGAAGAGGTCGCAACGTCTCTGCGCGAGGCGCGCTCGGGCGTTGTGGCGGCGCCGGAATACACAGTGCTTGGCTTCCGCTGCCAGGTGCATGCGCCGCCGAACATCGATTGGGAGGCCTTGGTGGACCGCCGCGCCGCGCGCTTCCTGGCCCCCGGCACCGCCTACGCCCACATCGCCATGGAGCAGGCGATCAAGGACTCCGGCCTGACCGAAGCCGAAGTGCAGAACGAGCGCACCGGGTTGATCGTCGGCGATGGCGGCCCCTCCACCCGCGCCATCGTCAACGCCGCCGAAACCACCCGCGACAAGGGCCCAAAGCGCATCGGCCCGTTCGCGGTGCCCAAAGCCATGTGCTCGGGGCCGTCCGCGGTGCTCTCCACCTGGTTCAAGACCCGGGGGATCAACTATTCGATATCGTCCGCCTGCGCCACGTCTACGCATTGCATCGGCTCAGGCGCCGAGCAGATCATGATGGGTAAGCAGGACATCGTCTTCGCCGGCGGCTGCGAGGAGGTGGACTGGACCCTCTCCAACCTGTTCGACGCCATGGGCGCCATGTCCAGCGACTTCAACGACCGCCCATCGGTGGCCTCCCGCGCCTATGACCTCGACCGCGACGGCTTCGTCATCGCCGGCGGGGCGGGCATCGTGGTGCTGGAAGACCTCGACCGCGCCAAGGCCAGAGGCGCAAGGATCTATGCCGAGATCGTCGGCTACGCCGCCAACGCCGACGCCCACGACATGGTGGCGCCCTCCGGCGAAGGGGCGATCCGCTGCATGAAGCTCGCGATGGCGGGTTTCGACGGCAAAGCCACGCCGCCGATCGAATATCTCAACACCCACGGCACCAGCACCCAGGTGGGCGACGCCAAGGAGATGGAGGCGGTTCGCACCGTGTTCGGTGATAAGCCGCCCCTGATCTCCTCCACCAAATCGCTCACAGGCCACAGCCTCGGCGGCGCGGGGGCGCAGGAGGCGATCTACTGCATGTTGATGATGCGGGACGGCTTCGCGGCTGAGAGCGCGCATATCGAGAACCTCGACCCAGCCTTTGAAGACCTGCCGATCCTGCGCGCCCGAAAGGATGTCGAACTGAATACGGTGATGTCCAACTCTTTCGGCTTTGGGGGCACCAACGGCGCGCTGGTCATGAGCAGGGTCGATTGAACGTCAGCCAACAGGTCCGCGGCGTCGCCGAAGGGGCTTCTAAACGAGCCGTGGAAAAGATCCTGCCGGACGGCCGATTGACTCGGCGGCGGTGCGAACGCATCTGGCGCGGACCTGATTTTGCACCGCTTTCCGCGATCTTCGGTCACGCGGGACTGGCGTTCGCCGAAGCCGCAGCCCAAAATCTTCAAGCCTCCGATCCAGTGGTCAATGGCGCGCTTTTTCGCGATCTGTCGGCGACCGGCGCCGCGCCCTATACTGTGATCGGCGACAGTCACAGCTTGCAGATGGTGCGGCGGGCGACCCGGGACGGGCGGTGGCTGTTGCCATTCCACTGGCTCTGCCGCGCGGCGTCGGCGCGGGGGCTTTCCAACGCGGACGGCCTCAGCGGCGCCGCCGACGTCGTCCGTGGCGCATTGGACGCCGTGGCGCCTCACCACATTCCCATCTTCTTGAAATTTGGCCAGGTCGATATCGAATTTGTCTACGCTTTCAAACGCATCGAGAGCGGGCTGACGGCTTTTGACGAGGCGCATTATGGCGCTTTCGTAGACGAAACGGCCGAGCGTTACGCCTTCGCCTTGGATGATCTCGTTGATCCTGCAATGCGTCCGAGGACCATTATAGCGTCTGTTTTCCCGCCTGCGCTTTCGGACGACGCCTGGGCGCAAGGCTACATCAACGCCGCCGTTGCGGATCAACATGCCGGGCAAGGCGGCGTTGACCTGGTGCAAGCCGTCCGCTCGCTGGAGATCCCTACCCTTGCCGTGCGGACCCGAATGCACGCCCGCTTCAACGCAAAGATGCGGACCGCCGCCGCCGATCTGGGCCTGGGGTATCTCGACTGTTTCACGCCCTTCTTAGGGCCGGACGGCCTGCTTGACCGGCGGTATCGCGGCCGGCGCGACGGGGGCGACCACCATCTGGCCTTTCGGGCTGCTCGTGGTCCCGTTATAGCGGGGCTTTGGCGCACGTTTGATGAGTTGGGATATGTTTGACGTGGCCGCGCAGCGCGCCCAGGACCCTGAGGCGCCGTGGGTCGAGACCGATCAACTGTCCGCCCATCTCGACGCCATAGACGCTGACGAAGAAACCCGACGCTTCGCCTTTCAGCTTGCGGAAGACGGCTTGGCGATCATCGATTTCGACGCTGCGGATGTTCAAGGCCTGGTCGACAAGGCCGTCGCGGAGACCGATCCCTATTTCGTGGACGGGATCACCCGGGTTCAGGACGCCTGGCGTGAGAAACAGGCCGTAAAGGCCCTGGCGGTGCACCCTAAAATTATCCGGTTGCTCAAAGCCGCTTATGGCCGTGAGCCTTTCGCCTTCCAAACCTTGAACTTCCAAAAAGGCAGCCAGCAAAGTCTGCACGCCGACGCGTTCCATTTCCACAGCGAGCCGCCGAGGTTCATGTGCGGCGTCTGGTTCGCGTTGGAGGATATCCGCGTCGAGGCCGGGCCTTTGACTTTCCGCAAGGGAAGCCATCGCCTGCCCATCATGACCCTTCAAGAGGCTGGCGTTAAACCGCAGAGGAGCGGCAGCACCGCCTACGCCGAGACGTACGTTCCGGCGCTCACCAAGCGCGTGGACGAGGCGGAGGCGCCGTCGGAGGTGGCGCTTCTCAAAAAAGGGCAGGCTCTGGTCTGGGCGGCGAACCTCGCCCACGGCGGGGGGCCCATCACAGACCCGGAGGCGACCCGCAAATCGCTCGTCACCCACTTCTTCTTCGAGAACTGCCTCTATCATACGCCCATGTCCGGGTCTGAGGACGGATCGAAGCTTCGCTTGCGCCTGCCGTCCAACGTCGCCACCGGCGGCTGGGTCTGGCCGCGCCGGCGTGGTCGCCGCGTAGCGATACGGCCGAACCTCCTGGCCATAACGGTGCTGCGACGGTTGCTGAACAGGCCCCTCAAGTTCTAAGCAACGGGCGACAAACCCGATCATAAGGAAACGCCCATGGCCGCCGACGATCTGAACCTGCCCAAGGGCGAGCTGATGAAGGGCAAGAAGGGTCTCGTGATGGGGGTGGCCAATCACAATTCCATCGCCTGGGCCATCGCGTCGCAACTGGCGGCGCAGGGGGCGGAGATCGCCTTCACCTACATCGAGGCGATGGAGAAGCGGGTCCGGCCGCTGGGCGAATCTATCGGCGTGAAGGTGTTCGCGCCGTGCGAAGTCACCGACGACGCCTCTATGGACGCCACCTTCCAGACCATCGAGGAGGCGTTCGGGACGCTGGACTTCGTGGTCCACGCCATCGCCTTCTCCGACAAGAACGAGCTGAAGGGTTCGTTCGTGGACAACACCACGCGGGAGAACTTCGCCCGCTCCATGGACATCTCGGCCTATTCCTTTGTGGACGTGGCGCGGCGGGCGTCGAAGATCATGCCCAATGGCGGATCACTGATCACTCTGACCTACCTCGGTTCAGAGCGGACGATCCCCAACTACAACGTCATGGGCGTGGCCAAGGCGGCGCTGGAGGCCTGCACCCGCTACATCGCGCGGGACCTCGGACCCAAGGGCATCCGGGTGAACGCCATCTCGGCCGGCGCCATCCGCACGCTCTCGCTGGCCGGCATCTCCGGCGGGCGCAGTATGATCAGCCAGGGCCGGAACTGGTCGCCGCTTCGGGAAGACACGGCGCCGGAAGGCGTGGCGGGCTGCGCCCTCTGGCTCCTGTCAGACCTAGGCCGCTCCACCACCGGCGAAGTGGTCCACGTGGACGCCGGCTTCCACATCGTCGGCCTGCCGGAAGGGCTGGACGGCGAAGGCGGCTAGGCGATGGCGCTGTTCCCCCCCCCTGGCGACAAGCACGCGCTAGAGCAGGGCGCGGCGCTGACCCCCCGCTTCGGCCCGGACGGCCTGATCGCGGCCATCGCCACGGATGTCGACACCGGTGAGGTGCTCATGTTCGCCTGGATGAACGACGAGGCGCTGAAGCTCACGATCGACACCGGCGAGGCGCATTACTGGAGCCGGTCCCGCGGGAAGCTTTGGCATAAGGGCGCCATGTCTGGCCAAATCCAGCAGGTGGAGGAGATTCGCATCGACTGCGACCAGGACGCCGTCTGGCTGAAGGTCAGGCCGCAGGGCGACGGCGGCGCCTGTCACACCGGCGCACGGTCCTGCTTTTACCGTGTGGTGGAGAATGGGACTCTTCGGCGGGCGGGTTGAAGGCGCTTTAGACCTTCGGCGGGGTGGACTTTGTGCTCGCCTGCACCGCTTTCCAGGTTTTCCAATCGGTCAGGGTGGCGGCGACCATGGCGTAAGCCGCCTTTTCCAGCCAGCCTTCGGGCCGCCCATCGAGATCCTTCAGGACTGATTTGCAGCCTGAGCCAAGATGCACGTTCGCTGTTTCGCGGCCCATGGCGGTGAGGAGCTTCTTCTCCGCGCCCTTGGGCAGGCGGTCGATGTCGATGGAGGAAGCGTCGGCGGCGAGACGGCGGACGATCCATTTGCCCTTGAGACCCACGAACGGATCGGGACATCGCTCGGCGCCGTCGATGATGTCGTCGTACATCAGGCGGCTTGCGCCCGTGCATCCACCTGCCCAATAGACCGCCGAGGGGACCAGGGGTTTAGCTTCCCGCACCACCAGGGAGCCGTAATAGTCGCCGAGCGCCACGATGCGGGGCCGCCCGAGGCTGCCGAGCCCCGCCACCCTGTGACGAAATCTGAACCGTGTGGCTTCCGGCGGCATTTGCCCGATAATCGAACGCCGAAGCTTGGGAGAGACCGGGTAGGATGTCTTCGGCAGGGCGCGCATCTTGGCGGCGAAATGGTGTGGATCGCGCAGGTCCTCCATGGCCAGGGTGCGCAGCCAATCAAACTTCTCACCCAGCACGTAAGGTCGCGCGCCGGACTTAAGCCCCTTGCGATAGCCGCGCAGAATGCAGGCGCAGACCTCCTCCGGCTTGATGGCGATCACGCCTTCCTGAGCGCCCAGAAGGCCGCTGGCCGCCAGACGGACCAGATCGAGGGCGTAGGGAATGTCATAAGCCTCGTCGAAGTCGTTGCAGCCCCAGATCAGCCGCCCCTCTATGTCGCGCCACGTGCCGAAGTTCTCGGTGTGCAGGTCGCCCACCCCCAGCACGGTCTTGGCGTCGGCAAGGTCTGGGCAGACGACAGGCCAAAGCTGCATCCACCGGTAAAACGTGGCGCGCAGGAACATGAAGGCGCTGACCGCCATCTTCTCGTGCTTGAGCTCCAGGTCAGCGGGGACGATCACCATTTGCCCACCAAGCCATTCTTCATAGCTTTGAGTGGCGTCCACAAAGGACGGCAAGCCCTTCTCTTCAGCGAAGGTCTCGGGCTTGGGCCTGGCGTTCAAATCTTATCTCCCCCAACGAAAAACGGCGACCACGCGGGCCGCCGCTGTATCCATAAAACTGGCCTATCCCTATTTGCGGACGACGCCTTCGACCTTGCCGGCCGCGTTCTGCACGGAGCCTGCGGCCTTTTGCACCTTGCCCTTGGCTTCCAGTTTCTTGTCGCCGGTGACCTTGCCAGCTGCTTCCTTGACCGCGCCAACGGCCTTACGGCCGGCGCCTTCTACACGATTATTGCTCATGAGATATTCTCCTAAGGCTGTATGACATCGGAAAAACGTCTTTTGAAGCAAACGGTTCCGCTTATTTGCGCGGTGTGGCCGCAGTGGTGACCATGCCTTTGGCCTGAGCCGGCTTCACCGCCGCCGGCTCAGTTTGCGCCTCGGTCATCAACGCGGCGCAGTCGGCGTTCTTGGCAAGGCCGGGGTCCACGAAAGGCAGGATCGCCGCGGGCGGGAACAGGAAGCCCAACGCCGCAGCGATGCCGCCTTGGGCGATGGTCGGCCCGGGCGCTACGCCGAACGCGGGCTGACGCAAATGACCCTTGATGGTGATGGGCAAGAGCAGATGGGTGATGCGGAACTTCTTGGAATCGCCCTTCAGCGTCAGGTCGATGGTCTCGGGCCCCAGGTCGATGTCGCCCTGGCCGTTCACCTTCACCACGTCGGTGTCGAACACGACATTTTGCGCCTGCAGGACACCGTTCCGGACCGCGAAGTTGGCGACGGCGCAGCGGACGTTGGTCTCGTTCTGGTTCTTGGACAGGAGGAGGCCCAGGCCCTTGCCGGCGTTGACGCCCAAGAGCTCGGCGAAGGCGGCGCGGATCTTTCCTTGGGGGATCACTACGGTCACCGCGCCGTTGGAGGCGGCGGCGGCCTTGTGCACGCTGTCGCCCGCGCCCTTCAGCTTCACCCGGGCGGCCAGTATGCCTTCGACCATTGGCTGCGCGCCAGCGGCGGGCTTGGGCAGGAACTCCTGGATGTTGACATTGCTGAGCCGCATGTCCGCGCTGGTGACAGGCGTGGCGTTGCGGGCGTCCAGCTGAACCTGCGCCGAGAACCGCCCTTGCGGAAAGTCGAACGCCACCGGATCAACGGCCAGCACGCCGTGGTCGAGGTTCAGATCGAGGGTGGCCTGACGCAGCGGCAGGAACACCGACTTCACCGCCTGGGCATGGTAGTGCAGCGTCGCGTCCATGCCGCGCAGGCGCTCGGTGGCCAGGGTGGAGTCGGGCAGCAGGCGCTGGTTCGCAGGGGTCGGCGTCACCGTCGACTTCGTGTCGATCGCGATCTTCACGGGGCCGGGGTGGGCTGCGGCTGCAGCCTCCGCCTTGCTTACGGGTTTGGCGCCGAACAGTGTGGCGAGGTCCTTGAAGTCCAAAAGGCGGGAGGACAGATCGGCGATCACGTTCGGCCGGTTCTTGTCGTTCAGCGTCACCTTCAGCTTGCCTTCCAGGTCGCTGTCGCCGACCCGACCCACGGCCTTGTCGAAGTCGTATTCGCGCCCCTTGTGGGTGAGCACGCCCTTGATGTCGTAGGTCGGCGTGTTCGGGAGCGCCAAGCCGGTCAGGTAGTAGAGGTCGGCCAAATCGCGACCGGACATGTGCACGTCGCTGACCACATTGTTCATGTCGAACGGTTTGGCGAGGTGACCGTTGACGGTGATGTGCGTGTCCGCCGCCGTGATGTCGCCGGTGAACGGATAGGGCTTGTCGAGCTGCACATGCAGCAGCGGGCCGCCGGTGACCTTGAGGTGGAACGCCTTCTTGTTCAGGAGCCCTTGGCCCAGAAGGGCGAAGGCGTGGGCGTTGGCGCCCTCAGCCTTTTCGTTGGAGTCGATGGTGCCGGCGAGGCTCATGCGCCGCTTCTCATCAACGTACTTCAAGTGGCCGTCATTGATGACGAAGCGCTCGATGGGCGGCAGCTTGAAGGGCTTGGTGTTGGGCTTTTTCGGCCCGGTATCGATGGCCCAGCTCTGGCGACCCTGCGCATCGCTGAGAAGATCGACGTTCGGCTTGTCCAATTCGAACAGAGGCATGACCACATGGCCAGTCAAGAGCGGCCAGAAGCGCACGGAGACGATTAGGCGATCCACGTCCGCCGTGTCGGTCTGGTTATGCCACTCCGGCCCGCCGATCTTCAGCCCGTTCACCGTCACCGTCGGCGTCCAGGTGAGGAGGTGCACCTTCAGGTCGCCGTCGATCTCGATATGCCGATGCGTCTGCGCCGAAGCGTAGCGGCCGATCGGCCCCCGCAGCATGTTCCAGTTGGCCAGCCACAGGAAGATGATCAGCGCCAGGATCAAGAGGCCCAAGAAGGCCAAGACGGAATAGAGCGCCGTCAGCACTGGGTGGCGGCTGATGAATGAGCGAACGTGGCCGGGTTGTTTCGGCGGCCTGGGGGACGGTGCGCCTATCGTCTGAGGCGCGTCGATGGCGTCGACGGTCACGGCGAAGTTCCTTGCGTAAGCCTTTGAAAGTCCTTCGCCGGAAAATCGTTCCGAGCTTTAGTCCGCCGCCGCCTCCAGCCATTCCGCCGACCGCATCTCCTGCAGGCGCGAGGCCGTGCGCTCGAATTCAAAGGCGCCGGTTCCTTCCGGATAAAGATCATCCGGCTCGGCGGCGGCGAGGATCACGAGCTTGGCCTTGGCCTCGTAGAGCGCATCGATCAGGGTGACGAACCGGGCCGCCTCGTTGCGCTTGTCGGGAGACAGTTGCGGCACGTCCTGCAAAAAGACGGTGTGGAACTGCTTGGCGAGAGCGAGGTAATCCTGGGCGCCCAACGCCTGGCCACAGAGGCTGTTGAAACTGGCGCGCAAGTGTCCGCCGAACGCGCGGGGCAGGGTGATCTTGCGGCCGAGCACCTCCACCGTCGCGCCTGTTTCTTCGTCGGCGCCGAGGAGGGTGGTCCAGAGGGCGTCGAACGCCTGTTCGCTCGCCCCATCCAGCGGCGAGAAATAGACCCGCGCGCCATTCAGCCGATCCAGCCGGAAATCCTTCGGCCCCGCCACCCGCGCTACCTCCAGCTTCTCTTTGATGAGGGCGATGAAGGGCAGGAACAGCTGGCGGTTGATGCCGTCCTGATAAAGCGCGTCCGGCGCGCGGTTGGAGGTGGCGACGACCACGACGCCCTTGGCGAACAGGGCCTCGAACAGGCGCCCGAGGATCATGGCGTCGGCGATGTCGGTGACGTGGAACTCGTCGAAGCAGAGCAGGCGCGCCTCGGCGGCGATGACGCTGGCCACGGGCGGGATTGGATCGTCGCCCTTCTGGTGGCCGAAGCGGGCCTTGCGCGCGTCCGCATCGCCCTTGCGCCACTGATCCACCAGACCGTGCACTTGCGCCATGAAGGCGTGGAAGTGGGCGCGGCGCTTCCTCGTAACCGGCGCGGACTCGAAGAACAGGTCCATCAGCATCGACTTGCCCCGCCCGACTGGGCCGTAGAGATAAACGCCCCGCGGCGGCTCGCGCTTGCGGTTCAGGAACGGTAGCGAGAATCCCGGTTCGGAAAGGGCGTTCAACTCGCCTTCCAGCCGCGACAGGGCCTCCACCGCCTGGGCCTGGCCCGCGTCCGGCGCGATCTCGCCCGCTTGCAGCTTTTCGCGATAGGCGGCGGCGACGGTCAGGCTCATCGGGCGGGTTGTTCACCGATAAGACGCTTTGGCGCAAGCGCCGGGACGCGCATCCCCCTTCCGCCCGCGCCCGAATCCGTTAGTGTCTTTCGTCCATGCGGCCTGGCGCCTATCAAGGGGTTGGGGCCGCCCTACGATCTGGACAAACCTGAGATGAAGCTCACCATCGAGCGCGCGGCGTTGATCAAGGCCCTCGGCCACGTGCAGAGCGTGGTGGAGCGGCGCAACACCATCCCCATACTCTCCAACGTGCTGCTTTCGGCCGACAAGGGCGGGCTGGCCTTCTCCGCCACCGATCTCGACATGGAGATCATCGACGAGACCAACGCCGAGGTTTCGGGCTCCGGCCAGATCACCGCCCCGGCCCACACCCTCTATGAGATCGTGCGCAAACTGCCCGAAGGCGCGGACGTGGAACTGAAGTTCCAGGGCGAGGACCCACGCCTGGCCATCACCGCCGGGCGCTCCAAGTTCAACCTGCCGGTGCTGCCGGCCGGGGATTTCCCAGTGATGTCGTCGGACGGCCTCTCCAACCGCATGACGGTGGGCACCGAGGCCCTGATCCGCCTGATCGACAAGACCCGCTTCGCCATCTCCACCGAGGAGACGCGCTATTACTTGAACGGGCTTTTCGTGCACACGGTGATGGAGGACGGGGAAGCCAAGTTCCGCGCCGTCGCCACCGACGGGCACCGGCTGGCGCTCGCGGAAATGCCTGCGCCAGAAGGGGCGTTGGGGCTGCCGGGTGTGATCATCCCTCGCAAGACTATCGCCGAGGCCCGCCGCCTCCTGGAAGACGCCGGCGAGAGCGTGGAACTGCAGATCTCCGCCGCCAAGGTGCGGTTCGAGTTCGGCCGGGCGGCCCTGACCTCAAAAGTGATCGACGGCGCCTTCCCCGACTACGCCCGCGTCATTCCCAAGGACAACAACCGCGTCGTCACGGTCGACAACGCCCTTTTCGCCTCAGCGGTGGACCGGGTGGCGACCATCTCGGCGGAGAAATCCCGCTCGGTGAAGATGCAGATCGAGCCTGGCAAGCTGGTCCTCACCGTCCGCAACATGGAGGCGGGCCAGGCGGTCGAGGAGGTCGAGATCGATTACGACGAGGAGCCGTTCGAGATCGGCTTCAACGCGCGCTATCTCCTGGACGTCTGCGGCCAGATCGGCGGCGAGACCATGGAGCTGAGGTTCGCCGACCCGGCCTCCCCGACCCTGGTGCTGGATCCCACCGATCGCGGCGTGCGCTACGTGCTTATGCCGCTGCGGGTCTAGGAGCATACCCCGCTTGACCTCAGCAGTGACCCATATTCGGTAGTTAATGAAATGACTTACTAAGCTAGGCCATTTCTTTTAGCGGGCTGAAATCAACAGGGCGGGGGCCTAATGACATCCGATCGACTGGAACGGGCCGTGCAGTCTATGCACAGCATCGGAATGAGCCTTGCCACGCTTGTGGTCGCCGCGATCGGCGCCGACAAAGCAAGCTCAAGTTTTGATCTGGGCGGCGCATCCCACGCGTTGCTTTATGCATCCTTGGGCTGCTTTGTCATTACGGCGGTCGCCGGGGGCCATCTCATCACCAGCTTGCCTTTGATGGACGGCGACGTTGAAGAGGTGATGCAACGTCCCGCACCGCTGGTCGGCGGCAGGACGCGCGGTCTCCTCGCTTTCCGCGTCGGGCTTTGGCGAGAAATCCAGCATTGGGGACTTCTGGCGGCGATCGGCCTTGGCATTATGGGCGGCTTGGCCGTCGCTACATCCGAAGCCGATCCCACGACACCGGCGCATACCCCCGCCGCCAGCCACTCTGCGCCCGCAAAGGCCGGCTGAGGTTTCGCCTTAAACCCGGTTTTTTCTCATGGCTACTCGGCGGCGAGCGTCGATCACGGCGCCGGCAGATAGCCACTGCTTCCAGGGTTGTCGCCAGGACGCGATCGAGGGCCATTGAGCCTTTACGCCGCCGGACGATCTGGTTCTTGCCATCGCTTGCTCGGGCTGCACATTAAATCGTCAAGCCTATTGTGATGAACCGCCGTCGTGGCAGATGGGGCGCCATCTTTAGCGGCTGGGTGTACGACCATCGACGACAGGTAAATCCGGGGATGTTTTGCCGACGTTATGAAACTACGGGTCCGCTTTCTCCAACTACCAATCCGGTTCGACGCAGAGCGTTTGGCCGACGAGGTCGCCGCCTTGCCGGAAACCGCCTGGCGCCCACACCCCAAGGGCTTCCCCGGCAACGACGCGCTCCCTCTAATCACCAGCGACGGCGATCCAGCCAGCGATGCCCGTGGCGGCACCATGCGGCCGACGCCCTATCTCCTCGCCTGCCCCTACCTCATGCAGATCCTGAATGAGTTGGGCGCGACATGGGGCCGTTCGCGGCTGATGCGACTATCGGGCGACGCCGAGGTCACCGCCCACGTCGACACGGATTACTATTGGCGCGATCACATGCGCGTCCATGTTCCGATCGTCACCCAGCCCACGGTGCGTTTCACCTGCGGCGACGAGACGGTGAACATGGCGGCTGGCGAATGCTGGATTTTCGACACCTGGAGCTTGCACAACGTCCGTAATGACGCTTTTCGCCCGCGCATCCATCTCGTGGCGGACACGGTGGGCGGCGATGGACTCCTGTCCCTGATCGAAAACGGGCGTTCGCCCGGCGATAATCGCCCCCAGTGGGCGCCCAGGTTCTCACCGCCGAACGACGGTCCGCCTTCCGAACTGGCTTACGAAAGTTGCAATCTGCCCAAGGTGATGACCCCTTGGGAGCTTCGAGACCATCTGGGCTTTTTGTTGAGCGAAGTCGCGCCCGGCGATCCTCGCATGGGACCGATTGCACAAACGCTCAACAGGCTGCGGGTGAACTGGCACGCTCTGTGGGCGCAATCAGGGGACGCCGACGCGGTTCACGAGCGATATCGAACGCTCCTGAAGACCTATTGGGACAAGATCGTCGCCCTCGGCGTAAACGAGGTGGCGCTCAAGAACCGCATGTCTCTCGGCCTCTGCTTGAAGACCTTGATTTTCGATTCAGGGTTGACGAGCGACGGAGACGCTATGGACGCGGATGAGCGCAACAGGCCTGAACAGAGGGCCACGCGCCCCACGCCGTCGGCCCGCGCCCGTGCAAGTCAGGATATTCCGCGACCGGACCCTCTGTTCGATCGGCCGATCTTCATTGTCAGCTCGCCACGCTCCGGGTCGAGCCTCCTGTTCGAGACCCTGGCCGGCGCCCGCGACCTCTTTACGATCGGTGGAGAATCCCACGGGTTGATCGAAGCCATTCCCCAATTTTCGCCCGAAGCGAAGGGCTGGTGCTCAAATCGGTTGACCGAGGATGACGCTCACCCCCTGGCCGCTGTGCGGCTGCGGGAGCGGTTCGCCGCCGCCCTCAAGGATCGGCAGGGTCGCCCCAAGCCGCCGCACGCCGTACGGATGCTCGAAAAGACGCCGAAGAACGCGCTGCGTATTCCATTTTTAGCCTCGGTGTTTCCGGAAGCACGGTTCATTTATCTCTATCGCGATCCTAGACCCACCCTCGCCAGCATGATGGAAGCGTGGGCGTCCGGCAAATTCCGCACCTATCCGCAACTGCCCGGCTGGCCAGGACCGACCTGGTCTCTGAGCCTTGTGCCCGGATGGCAAGACTTCGCTGGCGCGCCGCTCAGCGAAATCGTCGCGCGCCAGTGGGCGACGATCACACAGACCCTGTTGGATGACCTGGAAGCCCTCGATCATGACCGCTGGAGCACCGTCACCTATCAGGACTTCGTCGCCGAACCACAATCCACCGTCTCCGACCTCTGCAGGACGCTGGATTTGATTTGGGACCGTGACATCGACGCCGCCCTGCCCCTGGCGCGCAATACGCTGTCGGCGCCGGACGCCGAAAAATGGCGAACCAGGTCGGCTGAGATCGATGCCGTTAAGCACCTGTTCGAGTCGGCGAACGCCCGCGCATTGTCCGTTCTCTGAGCATCGACAGTAGGTCGCAGATAAACAATGCTGCTTTAAATTGCGTCGATCAACTTTCACCGTGTCGACAGTAAAAACCTCTAGGGCGCGACTAAATTATCCGCGGTTTGAGGCTCGGCGTCGTGAAAAACGATGCTGTCAAAATTTTGTGCAATAACGTGCACAGCTAGTAAAATATCCAGCAATAAATCCGCTCCAAGATGCTTTATCCTTACAAACCGTTGCACTGTCTCTTTGGCTGGTCCCCAATCCCTATTGGCGTAGCTCAAGCCTCTGGAGAACCAGGAGGCGGCCGGCCAACCGTTTGAGGGGTCCAATGAAAGCACTATTTCTAAGCGCCAGCACCATTGCGCTTGCCTTGGCCGCTGGTGCGGCTCATGCACAGTCTCAGCCTGACACAAACAACGAAGTCATCGTCACCGGAACGCGCACGGTCGGTCTAAAGGCGGCGGACAGCCCTGCGCCGATCGAAATCGTGGGCAGCGCCGCGCTGCAACGCACCGGCGCGCCCAGCCTGCCTGACGCCCTGCTGGCTTCGGTGCCTTCCTTGAACGTGGATCACAACGCCGGCGACGCCGCGGCCGTGCTCTCTATCGTCGCTCTCCGCGGCGTCAGTCCCAACGACACCCTGGTCCTCGTGGACGGCAAACGGCGCCACAGCACCGCCGACCTCTACGTCGACGGAGGCAGCGCCTATTCCGGTGCGGCGACGGTGGACCTCAGCTTCATCCCCGTGGGCGCCATTGATCACGTGGAAGTGCTGACCGACGGCGCGGCGGCGCAATATGGCACCGACGCCATCGCCGGCGTGGTCAACATCATTCTCAAAAACTCCGCCAACTCGGGCGTCGCGTCTTTGACCGGCGGTCAGTATTACGAAGGGGACGGCAATACGGGCTCTTGGTACATCAACAAGGGCATTCCGATCACGGACAAGGGTTTCCTGAACGTCACCCTTGAAGAGCAATACCATGGCTTCAGCACCCAAGGCGTCGGCGACCGCCGCGTGCAAGACTCCAGCGGCGCCCTGCTCGCAGGCGACAACGCCATTACGAAGGCGGGCGTTCCAAACGCTGACAACTACCCCTCGGAAAACCGGCTCAACGGCGACCCGAACTACAATCTCTATAACGGCTTCTGGAACGCGGGTTATGACATCACGCCCGACCTGAAATTCTACGCCTTCGGTAACTACGGCCAGCGTGTATCGTCCCACTTCGAGAACTATCGGGTGCCAACAAAGATTAACGGTGCGAATTCAGCGGGTGTCACCGTCTATCCGTTGCCTAACGGTTTCGACCCGAGGGAAAGGTTCGATGAAACGGATTACTCTTTCACTGAGGGCTTGAAGGGCGACCTCTACGGCTGGCACTGGGACCTGTCCGACACCTACGGCCGCGACGATGTTCAAGTGAGTACGATTAATTCCGCCAATCTGTCGCTCTACAAGTTGCTTCAAGCGGCATCGGCCACCACGCTGGATCCGCAGCGGAACTTCTATGACGGCGGCTACATCAACACGGAAAATACCTTCACCCTCGACGTTGATAAGTCCTTCCCGATGACCTGGGCGGCGTCGCCCTTGAACGTCGCTCTTGGGGCCGAGCAGCGACACGACACCTACCGCATCCAAAACGGCGAGCCGTCGTCTTATTATGGCGCCGGCGCTCAGTCGTTCGACGGCTATCTGCCGCAGGACGCCGGCATTCACGGCCGCACCAACTATGCCTTCTACGCGGACTTTGCGTTGGATCCGATTGCGCGCCTGCACACCGATCTCGCGGTCCGCTACGAGCACTACAGCGATTTCGGCGCGACCACCGTGGGCAAGTTTACGGCCCGCTACGACTTCAACAACTGGATCGCCGTGCGCGGCACCGCCAGCACCGGCTTCCGCGCGCCGACGCTGGCGGAAGAATACTATTCCGGCACCAACGTGTCGCCGACCTCCGCCGACGTGCAACTCCCGCCAAACTCGGCTGCGGCGACGCTGACCGGCTTCGGCAAGCTGAAGCCGGAACAGTCTGACAACTACAGCCTTGGCGTCGTCCTACATCCCATGCCGAGACTGCAGATCACCGCCGACGCCTACAGCATCTCGATCAAGGACCGCATCTTGGTCTCGGGCTTCATCTTCGGCGAGGAGTCGGGCTGCGGCGCGCCGGCATGCACCACGCCCAACGTCGTGTCGCAAGGTGTGCTGAACGCCATCGCCGCCCGCGGCGTAACCCTCGACACAGGCCTGAGCTACGCCGGCATCTCGATCTTCGCCAACGCGGCCAACACGCGCACGAACGGTTTGGAAGCCACGGCGACCTACTCGTCCGACTTCGACGAATACGGTCACGTCGACTGGTCGTTAGGCTTCAACTACAACAAGACGGACGTCACCAAGCTCGACGCGCTTCCGGCTACTGTGACAAACCCCGCCTTCGGCCAGACCGAACTTCTCAACGCGGCCGCGCTGAGCGGACTTGTCGACAGCACGCCACGTGAAAAAGCGATCCTGCAAGCTTACTGGACGCTCAAGCAATGGTCGGTGACCCTACGCGAGACTGTCTATGGGTCATCGTCGGAACTCACCAGCTTTGACGGGAGCGGTGAAGGCGCCAACGCATTCAAGGAAACGGTCCCGGCCACGGGGATCACCGACTTGTCGGTCGATTACCGGCTGACGTCTAAGATCAAATTGACCGTCGGCGCCAATAATCTGTTCAACCAGTTCCCGCCTAACACCCCCGAGGGTAAAAACGGCACGACCACGGAACCGGTCAACGGCGCCTTGGTGGCCAACGTGCCCTACGGCTTTTCGCCCTATGGCATTAACGGCGGCTATTACTACGGCCGTGTAACCGTCGCGTTCTGACGACCTCTGGGCCAAACAGCCCTGTTTGGCCCAGTTCTTCTTTGCTGATCAGGCGGCGCTCGGGTTACGAAGTCGATATGACGCCGAGTAATCCGAGCGCGAGCCTATGCGAACGGCCATGACCAGCCAGGCGGATCGGGCTGCGTCGCTTCTGGCCTCCGATCCCGTTGCGGCTGAACAAGAAGCCCTCCACCTTCTAAACATCTCGCCGAACGATCCGCGCGGCCACCTGATCCTGGGATCCGCGCTTCGCCGTCAGGGTCACTCAAAGGCCGCCAGGGCGGTGCTCGAACCGCTCGCCAAAGCTTACCCCCGCGCCGCCAATACCCAATATGAGCTGGGCGCCACATTGATCGAGCTTGGCGAACCGCAAGCGGCGGCGCGAGCGCTTTCGCAGGCCGTCGAGGCCAACCCCGATCTTGCAGAGGCGTGGCGTCTTTTGGGCGATCTTCTCTTCACGGAGGGGGACGCCGCCGGCGCCGAACACGCCTACCTCGGCCACGACCGAGCCACCGTCCGCGACCCCCGCCTCAAACCCATGGCGAACGCCCTTTTTCAGGGGCGCGCCGAGGATGCTGAAGAAAAGCTCCGCACCTTTCTCATCGCCCAACCCAATCATGCTGAAGGCCTGCGGATGCTCGGCGAGCTCTGTGCAAAGCAGGGACGGCATGCGGATGCGCAAGTGTTGCTCGGCCACGCGTTGGAGCTCGATCCCTCCACCGCACGCATTCGTTTCAGCTATTCAACGGCCCTGTTCCGCCAGCAAAAAGCGGCCCTGGCCCTCATTCACGCAGAGCGCCTTTTGCACGAAGCGCCTGATGACCCCGCGTATCGTAACTTGGCGGCGGCTTGTCTTGGCCTGCTCGGCGAGAATGATCGGGTGCTGGAGATGTACGAGGCGCTCGCAGCACAATATCCAAAACAGCCCGGCATCTGGCTGAACTTTGGCCATGCCTTGCGTACTGCGGGCCGGCGCGAGGAGGCCGTTTGCGCCTACCGGACCTGCCTAACCTTGGCGCCCGGCCACGGCGAAGCCTATTGGAGCCTCGCCAATCTCAAGGTGGTGTCCTTCTCAGGCCAGGAAGAGGCTGCCATGGAGGCGGCCATAGGTCGATCCGAGCTTTCCGACGACGATCGCCTTCACCTTCACTACGCCCTCGGCAAAGCGTTGGAGGATCGCCGCGATTACAAGCGATCGTTCCACCACTACGCGGAGGGCGCCCGGATCAGGCGCGCGCAAACGGCCTATGATGCCGACGAGACGACGGCCTTCACGCAACGGTCAAAGGTGCTCTTCACGCCGGCGTTCTTCGCCGCGCGGGCGGGAGGCGGCAGTCCGTCCAACGCCCCGATTTTCATCGTCGGACTCCCCCGCGCCGGATCGACGCTGATTGAGCAGATCCTGGCCTCCCACTCGCAGGTGGAGGGCACGATGGAGCTTCCGGAGATGGGTCTTCTGGCCCGCAGCCTGTGCGGCGCGGGCGACCGGCTCAACGCCCGTTATCCCGAGGTTTTGTCGGCGCTCAACGAAACCGAGCGCCGAGAGCTTGGCGAAGCCTACCTTGCCGACACAAAGATTTATCGCAGGTCGGACTGCTCACGCTTCATCGACAAGATGCCGAACAATTTCCAGCACATCGGCCTCATTCGCCTCATCCTGCCCCACGCGAAAATCATCGATGCCCGGCGCAGTCCTTTCGGGTCCTGTTTTTCGGCCTTCAAACAGCATTTCAACCAAGGCCAGACCTTCTCCTACGACCTGACGGATGTGGCGCTTTATTATAGAGACTACATTGATCTCATGAACCAATTCGATGAGGCGTGCCCCGGCGCCATTCACCCGGTGATCTATGAAGATCTGGTCGAAAACACCGAGACTGAAATTCGCCGCCTACTGGACTATTGCGACCTTCCGTTCGAGGAGAATTGCCTTCATTTCTACACCAACGACCGGGCCGTCAGAACCGTAAGTTCCGAACAGGTGCGCCGCCCGATTTTCCGTGATGGGCTCCACCAATGGCGACACTACGAGGCGTTTCTCGCTCCCGTCAGCGCTGCGCTTGGTGAAGCGCTTGAGAACTGGCGTGGGCGATAAGCTCAACGCCGGGCCCAGTCACCCTTGTGTTTGACACCGAGTGGCCCAGCCGTTTATTCGTCATCGGTCAGCATTTTTGACCGAAGTGAAAACTACGCTGCAGTAAAAAAGTGGGGGTTTGAGTGAATACGTTGGTGTTGGGGTTGCTCATTGTCGGAGCGCCCGCAGTGGTCGCCGGCCTTTGTGTGGCGGCGGCGCGTAAGTTTCTTCAGGGCAGGGTCCGCGAGGGGCACAACGATGTGCTGGTTCCCCTCTTTCTCACCGCCGGCACCATCTATGCGGTGATGCTGGGCTTTTTGGTGGTGGTGGTGTGGGAAGCCTATGGCGACGCCAAGGGCAATGTGGGCGCCGAGGCGTCGACGCTGACCACCATGTATCGCATGACCAACGGCATGGAGCCCGGAGAGCTGAAGGTGATGCGCGAGCATATCCGCGCCTATACCGAAGCGGTGGCCGAGAAGGAGTGGGCGATCCAGGCCAAGACCGGCGGCGCTTCGCCCGACGCCCGCCGTCAGGTGGCCGAAATCTACCGCGAATTCTCCACCATGCCGCGGGACGTGGAGACATCGTCCATCAACCATGAGTTCCTGCAGCAGTTCTCCAACGTCACCGCCGCGCGCAATAAACGCACGCTGCAGGCGGGGGAGGATGTGCCGTGGGTGCTGTGGCTGGGCTTGGTGGGCGGCGCCACCATCGTGGTGTCCATGAGCTGCTTCCTGTTCATGGATCGGCTTTGGCCGCACGTGATGGGAACGGTGGTGCTGACCTTGATGATCGGCATATTGCTGTTCGTCACCGTGATCCTGGCCAAGCCGTTCCAGGGCTCCTTGGCGCTGAAGCCCGAGCCGTTCGAGCACTCCCTCTCCGTCTTTAAAGCCGTCGATGGCGGGAATTGAGGATCAGCCATGCGCATCAGCACACTTGCCCAACTGGGCGTCGGTGAAAGCGAACTTGGCGTGCTTTACGCCTCGGTCGAAGGCGTGAACGAACGCTCGTATGAGGAGTGCCTCCACGAATTGAAGGAGAAGGGCACAGCGTTAGGCGCCACGGGCTTGATCGGTCTCCAACTGGTCCAAAGCCAGTTCCAGTGGAACCAGCGCACGAGCCTTCTGGCCACGGCGGTCAAGTAATCTGGCCGGCTTCCGCGATCGGCTGACAAAGACGCCCGAACAAAAGCCCCGCCGGATCGCTCCAGCGGGGCTGATTGTCCGTCCGTAAGGCGAAAAAGCGTAAACCTACTCAGCCGCCGCCCGGGTCAGGCGGAACTTCGGCACCAGCGCGCCGGAGGCGTAGCGCTTGGCCATGACCGAGGTGTGGATGGCGCGGATCTTAGAGGCCTGGCCGGCGGCGCCGAACTCCTCGAAGCGCTGCTTCACCACCTTTTTCATGGCCTCCTTGGCGGGCTTCAGATAGGCGCGGGGGTCGAACTCGCCGGGCTTCTCGGCGAACACTTTGCGGATCGCGCCGGTGATGGCCATGCGGTTGTCGGTGTCGATGTTGATCTTGCGCACGCCGTGCTTGATGCCGCGCTGAATCTCCTCCACCGGCACCCCCCAGGTTTGGGGCATCGCGCCGCCATATTTATTGATGATGTCCTGCAGGTCCTGCGGCACCGACGATGAGCCGTGCATGACCAAGTGGGTGTTGGGGAGGCGCCGGTGGATTTCCTCGATCACATGCATAGCGAGGATGTCGCCGTCCGGCTTCTTGGTGAACTTATAGGCGCCATGTGACGTGCCCATGGCGATGGCCAGGGCGTCCACCTGCGTCTGCTCGACGAAATCCACCGCTTGGTCGGGGTCGGTGAGGAGCTGGGAATGGTCGAGCTTGCCCTCGAAGCCGTGCCCGTCCTCCTTCTCGCCCATGCCGGTCTCCAGCGATCCAAGCACGCCGAGCTCGCCTTCCACCGAGACGCCGCAGGCGTGCGCCATCTGCGCGGTGCGGCGGGTGACGTCCACATTGTAGTCGTAGGAGGCGGGGGTCTTGCCGTCCTCCGTCAGGGAGCCATCCATCATCACCGAGGTGAAGCCGTACTGGATGGCCGTGGCGCAGGTGGCCAGGCTATTGCCGTGGTCCTGGTGCATGCAGACAGGGATGTGTGGATAGATCTCGACCAGCGCGTCGATCAGGCGGGTCAGCATGATGTCGTTGGCGTAGGACCGCGCGCCGCGCGACGCCTGGATGATCACCGGGGCGTCCAGCTCGTCCGCGCCCTCCATGATGGCGAGGCCCTGCTCCATATTGTTGATGTTGAAGGCGGGGAGGGCGTAGTCGTGCTCCGCCGCGTGATCCAAAAGCTGTCTTAGAGTTATGCGCGCCAAGGGAAGCCCCCTCTGGCTAAATACGCGGCCGGTTTCATGTTGCTCGGTCCTTTGCTACATACGACCGCTGACGACTTGTATGTCGTTCATGTCGGCCGCACCCTCGTGTAAGCTGACTATACTCCACAAATCGGGGCCGCAGGAAACGATCCCATGACCAAAAGGCGGGTTTTTCTGGGGCTGATCGCCGCGTTGGCGAGCGTAAACGCGGCGTGGGCAGCCCAACCGCCCCCGCCCGTCACCGTGTTCGCCGCCGCCTCCCTGCAGAACGTGATGAAGGACATCGGCGCGGCCTATACGAAGGGGAGCGGCGCGCCCGTCACCTTCAGCTTCGCCGGCTCCTCCACCTTGGCTCGCCAGATCGAGCAGGGGGCGCCGGCGGACCTGTTCGTCTCCGCCGATCCCGATTGGATGAACGATGTGGAGAAGCGCGGCCTGGTCCAGCCCGCCAAGCGCAAGGACATCCTCACCAATCACCTGGCCCTGGTGGCGCCCAAGGACTCCACCATCCGCCTGAAGATCGCCCCGTGGTTCCCGCTGCTGGAGGCGCTCGGCGGCGGCAAACTGGCCATGGCCGACGTGACGGTGCCGGCCGGCATCTACGGCAAGGCGGCGCTGGAGAACCTCAAGGTCTGGAGCCAGGTGGAGGGCCAGGTGGCGCGGGCGGAGAACGTGCGCGGCGCCCTGAACTTCGTGGCGCGGGGCGAGGCGCCCCTGGGCATCGTCTACGACACCGACGCGATGATTGAGCCGGGGGTGCGTATCGTCGGCCTCTTCCCCGACGACAGCCATCCGCCGATCCTCTACCCGGCAGCCCTCTTGAAGGGCGCGGCGCCGGGCGCGGCCGAGTTCCTGCGCTTCGTCGAGGGGCCGGAGGCGAAGGCCATCTTCGAGCATTACGGCTTTCGCCGCCTGCCATGAGCAATCTGAAAGGCGCGGTGATCTTCGACCGCGACGGCGTGCTGAACAAGGACGTCGGCTACGCCCACCGCCCCGACCAGATCGAGTGGGTGGAGGGCGCCACCGCCGCGGTGAAGGCGGTCAACGACGCCGGCCTATTCGCCTTCGTGGCCACTAACCAATCCGGCGTGGCGCGGGGCTTCTACACCGAGGCGGACGTGGTGGCCCTGCACGACTGGATGAACGCGGAGCTGGCCACACATGGCGCGCGGATCGACGCCTTCGCCTACTGCCCGCACCATGTGGACGGGACGGTGGAGGGGTACGGGCTGGAGTGCGATTTCCGCAAGCCGGGGCCGGGGATGATCATGAGCCTGCTCCGCCGGTTTCCGGTCGATCCGGCGCGGGCGGTGATGATCGGGGATAATGCTAGTGACGTGACGGCGGCCGAGGCGGCGGGGATTGTGGGGGTGTGGTTTAGGGG
>CAXTHJ010000023.1:0-27942 GCA_964243985.1 uncultured Caulobacteraceae bacterium
GATCAAGCCGCTGCGCCGGGACTCCGTCGCCGCACGGGTGCTGGCGGCTTTGCCGGACAGAGCCTTCACTTACGCTGTACCGACGGCCGCCATCGCCCCCGCCCTGCCGGACGACGAGCGCGCCGCGCCCACCGCCGCGCCCGGCGCTCGGGTGCTGCTGGTGGAGGATAACCCCGTCAACGCCCTCCTGGCCCGCGCCCTTCTCGTACGCGAAGGCTGCGCCGTGGACCGGGCGGCGACGGGTCAGGAGGCGCTGGAGGCGGCCGCCACCGCGCCCTACGACCTGATCCTGATGGACCTGCGCATGCCCGACCTCGACGGCCTTTCGGCGGCGCGGATGCTGCGGGCGCGGGGGATCAAGACCCCCATCGTCGCTCTCACCGCCAACAGTTTCGAGGAGGATCGCCACGCCTGCCTGCATGCCGGCATGGACGATTTCCTGGCCAAGCCCCTGTCGCCCGCTGCTTTGAAGGCCATACTGCACCGCTGGACCGATGATCGATCGCTGGAAAAGCCGGTGATGGACTCCGCCGCCGCCTAAACCTTGCGGCGGGGACTCGCCCTTGGCGCCGACGCATCCTAAGCTCGGTCAACGCGAGGGCGATGTGACCGAAATCGACAGCAAAAGTCATCCCGAAGTCGTCGTCGCCTCGCGCGGCCGTCGCAGCGCCAAAGAGGTGATCGCGGCGCTGCGGCGGCCCAAGGTGGCCATCATGCTGGCGCTGGGTTTCTCGTCCGGCCTGCCCTTCATGCTGATCGGCAATACGCTGAACTATTGGCTCGGCGACGCGCACGTCGATTTGGCGGTGATCGGCTTCGCCTCGTGGATCGGGCTGACCTACATCTTCAAGTTCATCTGGGGCGCGGTGGTGGACAATATTCCCCCGCCCCTGCTTGGGCGGCTCGGCCGTCGGCGCGGCTGGATGCTGATCAGCCAGGGGGTGGTGGCGGTCGGCCTCCTCGGCATGGCCTCACGCGATCCTGCGACGCAGCTGGCCGCGCTCGTGGCGTTCGGAGTGGTGACCGCGCTGGCGGCCGCGACGCAGGACGCGGTGGTCGACGCCTGGCGGATCGAGTCCAGTGTTGACGCCGCCGAGCTTGACCTGATGACCTCGGCCTATTCGTTGGGCTATCGCGTGGCGCTGATCCTGACAGCTTCGGTGATCCTGTTCATGGCCTCGCGGATCGGCTGGCCCCTGTCTTATGCGATCTTCGCCGTCGCCATGGCGGTTGGAATCGCCGCAACGCTGGCGGCCAAGGAGCCGGCGCAGGGCGATGCGGCCATGGACATGCGGGCCAAGGCGCGGGGCGCCTTCAGCCCCATGCGCATCGTCGATGCGGTCGCAGGACCCGTCATCGCCTTCTTCCGCACCTTCGGCCCGGCGGCGATTTTGATCCTTTTGACGGTGACGGCCTATCACCTGTGCGACTATCTGCGGGGCCCCGTGATCAATCCCTTCTACGTGCAGATGCACATCTCCAAGGACCTGGTCGGGGCCATGCGCCTGAGTGTGGGGACCTTATTCACCATGCTGGGTGTTGCGGCGGGCGGACTGTTCGCGGCGCGCTTCGGGCACATGCCGGCGCTGATCGTCGGGGCGGTGCTGCAGCCGATCGCGGTGGCGGCCTTCGCCGTCCTCGTGATCACCGGGCCCGACGCGCGCGTCTTCGCCGGATTAATGGGTTTCGACGACTTCTGCATGAGCTTCGCCGGGCTGGCGCTGATCGCCTACCTCTCCACCCTCACCAGTCTCGGCTATACGGCGACCCAGTACGCGCTTTTGACCTCCGCCCTGAACTGGAGCGGCAAGACGCTGAAAGGCTTTTCAGGACAGTGGGTGAAGGGACTGGCGCACACCTCGCCAGACCTGCCCCACGCCTACGCCACCTACTTCATCTACGCCGCCGTGGGCGCGGGCGTTCCCGCCCTTCTTCTGGTGTTGGCCCTCACCTATGTGGAGCGCCGACGTCAGCTCGCCGCCGCGTCCGCTTCGGTCCGGACGTCATAGGCCGCGAAGGTCGCCATGGTCAGGATTTGCGACACCGAGGCCGCCAGCTGGCAGATCTGAACCGGCTTGGAGAGACCGAGCAGCAGCGGCCCCACCACTGTCGCCCCGCCTAGCGCCTGCACCAGCTTGGTGGAAATGGAGGCGGAGTGGATGGCCGGCATGATCAAGACGTTGGCCGGTTCGGTCAGGCGGGTGAAGGGGTAGTTCTCGTGGCCCAGGGGATCCAGCGCGATCTCCGGCGGCATGTCGCCTTCGTATTCGAAGTCGATGTCGCTCCGCTCGTCCATCATACGAACCGCCTCGCGCACCTTCTCGCCCCTCGGCCCTCGCGGGTTGCCGAAAGTGGAGTAGGATAGGAAGGCCGCCCGCGGCGTGTGGCCGAGCCGCTTGACCGCATGGGCCGCCTCGATGGCGATCTCCACCAGTTCTCCGCTGTCCGGCAGTTCGGAGACCGAGGTGTCGGCTACGAACAGGGTCCGCCCTTTGGCCAGCACGACGGACAGGCCCATCACTCGGCCGCCGGGGGTCGGTTCGATCACCTGCGCCACCTCGTCCAGCGCCACATCAAAGTTACGGGTGACGCCAGTGACCATGCCGTCGGCGTGGCCGAGCGCCACCATCGAGGCGGCGAAGGAGTTGCGGTCCTGGTTGACCAGCCGCTGCACATCCCGCTTCAGGAAGCCCTTGCGCTGCAGGCGAGCGTAGAGGAACTCCACGTACTCGGCGTTGCGATCCGACACGCGAGCGTTGACGATCTCCAGCCTGGCCTCGTCAAAGTCGACGCCCAGCTCCTGCATGTTGCGCTTCACCAGCTCTTCGCGGCCGCACAGGATCGCCTTGCCGAGACCCTGGTTCTGGAAAGCCATGGCGGCGCGGATCACGCTCGGATCCTCGCCCTCGGCGAAGACGATGCGCTTCTTGGCCCCGCCCAGCACCGTGCCGGAGATCTTCTGCAGGAAGCCGGCGGCCGGATCGACCCGCTGGGCCAGGCGCTCGCGATAGGCGTCCATGTCGGCGATGGGCCGGCGCGCCACCCCCGTATCCATGGCCGCCTGGGCGACGAAGGGCGGGATGTACCAGATCAGGCGCGGATCGAAGGGGGAGGGGATGATGTAGTCCGGCCCGAACTTCAGGTGCGAGCCGTGATAGGCGGCGGCCACCTCGTCCGGCACATCCTCACGGGCCAGCTGCGCCAGGGCGTTGGCGCAGGCGATCTTCATCTCGTGGTTCACCCGCCGGGCCCGCACGTCCAGGGCGCCGCGGAAGATGTAGGGGAAGCCCAAGACGTTATTGACCTGATTGGGATAGTCCGAGCGGCCGGTGGCGACGATCGCATCGCCGCGCACCGCATGCACCTCCTCCGGCGTAATCTCCGGATCGGGATTGGCCATGGCGAAGATGATCGGCTTGGGCGCCATGGCCCGCACCATCTCGGCGGTGATCGCGCCTTTGACCGACAGCCCGATGAAGACGTCCGCCCCGACGATGGCGTCGGCCAGGGTGCGATGTGGCGTCTCTACCGCATGCGCCGACTTCCACTGGTTCATGTCCTCGGTGCGGCCGCGATACAGCACCCCGGTGCGGTCCACGGCGATGCAGTTCTCCGAGCGCACGCCGGCCGCCTTGATCAGCTCCAGGGTGGCGATGCCCGCCGCGCCGGGGCCGTTCAGGACGACCTTGATATCCTCCATCTTGCGCCCGGTTATGGCGCAAGCGTTGATCAGCCCTGCGGTGCAGATGATGGCGGTGCCGTGCTGATCGTCGTGGAAGACGGGGATGTCGAGGAGCTGCTGCAGCTCCTGCTCGATGATGAAGCACTCGGGGCTCTTGATGTCTTCAAGGTTGATCCCTCCGAACGACACGCCGATGTTCTTGACCACGGTGATGATCTCGTCCGGATCCTTGGACAAGACTTCGATATCGATGGAGTCCACGTCGGCGAAACGCTTGAACAGGATGCTCTTGCCTTCCATCACCGGCTTTGACGCCAGGGCGCCCAGGTCTCCAAGCCCCAGGATCGCCGTGCCGTTGGAGATCACGGCCACCAGGTTCCCCTTGGAGGTGTAGTCGTAGGCGAGGTCCGGGTCCTTGGCGATGGCCAGCACCGGCACCGCGACGCCAGGCGAATAGGCTAGCGATAAATCCCTGGCCGTCGCCATGGGCTTGGTGGCGTGAACGCCGATCTTGCCGGGTGTCGGGTAGGCGTGGAAGGCGAGGGCTTCCTCGTCGGTGAAGATGCTGCGTTCGGTATCCATGACGTCCCGTCTTAGGCTTGGCGATGGGCGCGGCACCCTAGACGCGGCGGGGAGGGGTCACAACCTGGCGCGTAGAGGTTCTGGCCATTCTGAATCAGACCAAACGCTGCTTAACCCCGCGAAGGCGGGACCCAGATGAACGGGGGCTGCCACTAGGTCATGAGCGCGATCAACACCCGACGGGCAGGACCACGTCTTCTATGGTCAAGCCGCTGGGCTCATCCCGGCTTGGCGTTTTTCGCCTCGGCGGACACGAAGGGGGCGTTGTCCGAATAGGGCTTACCGTCCCGGGAGAGCAGGACCGCGATCCAGCGTGTGGGCGAGAATTCCGCCAGCACCGCCATCGCCATCACCGTCAGCGGCGTCGACAGGAAGGCGCCCGGCACCCCCCAGATCAGGCTCCAGAACGCCAGCGACAACAGCACCACCAGCGGGTCGAGGTTCAGGTTCTTGCCCTGCATCCGCGGCGCCAGGATCTGGGCGACGATGAAGTGTTGCGCCTCTAGAAGGACCAGCAAGATCAGGGAATGCCAAGGGTCGGCGAAATCCACCAGGCCGAAGATCGGCGGGATCAGCACGCCGATCGCCGCCCCCACCACCGGAATGTACCCCGCCATGAAGATCAGGAAGGCCCAGAAGAAGGCGTGGTGCAGGCCGAGCACGGTCATGATCAGGAGAGACGCCGCCGCCCCCATGGCGCCCACCACCGTCTGCACCAGGATGTAGCTCTCGATGCCGGCGCGGATATGCTCAAACACCCGGTCCGCCTCGCGCCGCTCGCCATCGGCCTGGAACAGGGCGTCCGCCTTGGCCGAGAATCCCTGCCGTGAGGCGATCAGGAAGCCGAGATAAACGAGCACGAGGATGGCGCCTTCGCCCACCCGCCGAAACTCCCGCGCGATGGCGCCGATGAAGTGGGAGGGGTTCACCTGGTCGATCACGTCGTCCAGCGTCGGCGGGACCTCGATTCCCATGTGACCGGAGAGCTGCTGCAGCACCTGATTGAGCTTCAGCTGATAGGTGGCCGACTGGCCGACGAAGTGCGCCGCGTTGACGGCGATGGCCCAGATGCTGAGCCCGAACACGGCCACGGTGAAGACGATGGCGGTGGGCAGGGCCGCCTTCTTTGGAAAGCCCGGGACGCGCCGGCTGAGGCCTCGCGCGATGCCGTCGATCACCAGCAGCAGAAACACCGCCAGGGCGAAGGGGGTCAGAAACTCGCGGATGGCCCAAAGGGTGAACCCCACCATCAGCGCCGCCATGATCATGACGGCGGCTTCCAGCCCGCTGCGGGGACCGACGAGCCTGCGCAGGCGGGCGGAGTGGTCGTTGGGCATCAAAGCCTCCGGCGATGTCTCGGATGCAACAGCAAGATCATCGTTTTGAAATGTTGGGCACACCTAACGCCGACGGTCACCTTATTCCAGCACGCTATCAGGGTTTCGCTCTAGCGCCTGCATCCGATCGCGCGCCGACTCGCGCACCGGTTCAGGCGAGCGACGCACGATGGTATTCGCGTCGCAGGCGTGTGGGCGCAGACCGCTCGAACGCCGCCGGCAGCGTTTCTCATCAAACAACATCGGCGCCGAAATTCCCCTCTCCGTTGAGATTCGATTACTTCCAAGGGCTTGCGGCGCCACCTGCGATGCACGGGTAAGCTAGGCCGTTGATTCCCTTAGTGGACCGACCTTGACAATGGACAAGGTGGGCCGGACAACAACTGTTTAATGTATAGTTAACGCTGGCGTACCTGGGGGACTGATGCGCTTGCTTAACGGCTGGGGACTCTTGCGCGCCATGCGCCTGCCGACCGTCCCGGCGGCGGCGCGGAGCGTTATCGTCACCGCCGCCGTGCTGTGCCTCGTCGCCCCGCTGATCGGGTGCGACGACGGCGGCTACTGGTTCCGCCACCGCATCGCCGAGGGCGCCTGTCCCCGCCCACAATCCACCTTCGGCGACCAGCCGCAGTTCGGCGCACAGCAGCTGGAAATCCGGGCCCTGCGCGAGCGCGGTTTCCGCGACGACTTCTTCTCCGAGCTGGAGCTGGCCCGCCGCTACGAAGGCCTGCGCGCCGCCGACAAGAACCTGGAAGACCCGGTGGAATCGGCGGTCTGGTACGCCTTAGCGCTCGTGAACGAGACCGGCTATTCCCCCATCGCCAGCCACGGTCAGGACCATTGGGCAGGGCCGCTTAGCGTCGTCGCCCACTTCGACGATTGCCGCGCCTTTGAGCGGGGCGAGGCCTATCACAAGCTCGACACCCTCCTCTCCCGCATGGATTCGGACGAGCGGGACAAGGTACGCGACCGCGTCACCTATGTGCTGACCACCCGGGGGGCGGACGGCTTCCGCACCCTGGCCCGGCTGCACGACGGCGCGTTCGGCCCGTTCGGCGAGCCGCTGGACAACGAACAGGGGCGCTGGGCCGAAGGTTTGATCACAAAGCAAATTGGGGCGCCCAACGTCCTTGGTCTCTTCACCCGCAGCGACGTGGACACCTACCTCTACGACTACCTCGCGGCGCAGACCGGCGACGTGGGCGCCTATGTGCTGCTGAAGGACTTCCAGCGTTCCTCGCCTGTGCGCGCTTCCTATGCCAGCTTCGTGGAAGCCAAGGCCGACCGCTGGGTGCCGCCTTACGAGTTCTACCCGCCAGAGGCTCCGGAGTCCGGCGTGCCCCATTCGGATGAAAGCAAGCCCGTCAGCGATGCGGAGGACGCGGCCTTGGCGCGCATCGGCGAGCTGCCCTTCCTGCACATAGCCGACGCCATGACCTTCCTGAGGCTGATTCCGGCGACGGTCCCGCACGATTTCGACCTGCCGCAGAGCGCCGTCAAGGGCTTCCAGGGGATGCTCGGCCGGCCGCAGACCGGCTTCCTGACCCCCCTGGAGCGGGTGCGGGCGATCCAGTACGCCGCCACCAACGGCTCGGCCCACGCCCAGCTGGTGCTGGCGGTGATGTATGCGGAGGGCGTGGGCGTTCCCACGGACTACGCCCGCGCCTACCACTGGTTCGAGCAGGCCGACAAGCAGGGGTCGGGCGAGGCCAAGTTTGCCATGTCGCAATACTTCTCCCTCGGGGTGCAGGGGGTGGCGGACCAGGACAAGGCCAAGGCGGTGATCCTGCAGCTCGACGCCGCCCTCTCCGGCTTCCACCCGTCGCAGGACAAGCTGGCGGCGATCCTGACCCGCATGTACCGCGCCCCGCACGCACCCTTTGAAAGGTATCAGCCGTGGTGATCCGAGCTCCCATGAAGCGGGCCGCCGCCGCTGTCCTCAGCCTGATCGCGGCCGGCGCGGTCCTCATGGCCATCGCCGGCGCCGCCAGCGCCTTCCCAAGCTCCTCGCCGAATGCGGTGGAGGGCGCGGCGCGGCTCGACGCGCTTCTGAAGCCGCCGTTCGGCGCCCTGATCCATCCGCACCTGCGCCATCATTACGACAGGCCTGGATGGGCGGGGCGCTGGGGCGGCGGTTACTATGGTTATGCCGGCTACTCTCAAGGCGGATACGATCCCTGCGCGCCAGGTTATGGCGGCGGTTACGTGGATGGCGCCTACCCCGGAGGTGGCAATCCTCAGCCCTATCAGGACGGCGGGTATGGCGGTCAGTATGTCGGACCTTCCTACCCGTCATCAGGCTACTCAGCCGGCCCCTATCCCACCGCGCCGGGCTCGGGCGGCGGCTATATTCTCGATGGGCGATACATCTCCGTGGGCGGCCCGTCCTATGGTGGACAAGGCTACGGCGGCGCGCCTTATGGCGGCGGATGCCAGGGCGGCTACCCAGGCGGCGGTTACGGGGACGGCGGCTTCGCGGGCGGCGGCTTCGCGGGCGGCGGCTACCCCATTGGAAGCGATTATACCTCCGGCGGCGGCGAAATCATCGGCGGCGCGCCGAGCTGGGGCTGGAGCCCCTCGGCGGACGTCTACAGCTGGGGCCCGCCGAGCATCTATCCCCTTGGCGGCGGAACCGACCACATCACCGTCGACTGCCGTGACAACAGTGGCCCGCGCCTGAACAGCGCCCTGTCGCAACTCGCGCCCGGCGGCACGCTCTACCTGAAGGGCCGCGGTCCCGCCTGCGAGGAGAGCCTGCAGATCCAGCAGCCGGTGATCATCGCCGGCGAGCCGCCCCCCGCCTTCCCCATGGGCTCAGACCCCGGCCAGGCTGTGATCAAGGCCCCGCCAGGCCAGCCCTGCGCCGTCATCGCCGTCGGCCCCCGGGGCGGGGTGGAGTTCCGCGACGTGACGTTGGAAGCGCCCCATGGTGGCTCCAGCCCCTGCATCCAAAGCTGGAGCTCGGCGGTCGCTTTGGTGCGCTCCACCGTGAACCACAACGGCGAGGCCTCGGCCATCTACGCCTCGGGCGGGCAGCTGTTCTTCTCCGACGCCGAGATCAACGGAATCAGCGACGACTCCACTATCTGGGTGGAGGACGCGGCGGTGGTGTTCAAGAACGTCGGCGTCACAGGCGTCTCCACGGCGCTCGATATCAGGCCCGGCGGCGCCAACGCCGTGCTGCTGGATCACGTCACCCTCTACGCTCCGCCGGGCGAGGCGTCGCACACCGCCACCGGCGTGCTGGTGAGGAAGAGCCGCAGCCTCAACGACCACTTCGAGCTGCACCATGTGCAGATTTCCGGCTTCCGCAACGGCGTGGTGGCTGAGCGCGGGGTGGACCTCCGCGTCGATCACACCCTGATCAGCCACGCGCGCCTCGGCGTCGCCGTGGACGGGGGCAAGGTCGAAATCCACGATTCCGCCATCGATGCGGGAGATTGGGGCGTCTACGCCTACGCCGGGCAGGTGAGCATTTCCCGCACCCACATCTTCAGCTTCGCCCGGTCCCCCATCGGCTTCGACCCCGGCGCGCAGATCGACGATCACGACATCTGGCTCTACGGCGACCACTGCGGCGGCTTCGGCCACGCCAACTGGTCCTGCCGTGACCGACGATCCTTAGGCGCGGAGTACCTCCGTAGTGACTTCACCCGCCACCACTGGGGCTGGGACGAAGGCGGCGGCGAAGCTCATCGCTAGGCCTGCAATCGGCGCCGATCTGAGGTAAGAGCACGCTCGTTACAGAGCGCGGCGCTCCTATGAGCAACATCTTGACCGTTGACGAGATCATGCAGACGGGCCCGGTGATCCCGGTCCTAGTGCTGGACCGCGCCGCCGACGCTGCGCCGATGGCGACCGCGTTGGTGGCCGGCGGCGTGCGGGTGCTGGAGGTGACGCTCCGCACGGAGGCGGCGCTTGCCGCCATCCGCGAGATGGCGAAGGTGAAGGGCGCCGTCGTCGGCGCCGGCACAGTGCTGAACGCCAGACAGCTGGATCAGGCGATGGCGGCCGGCGCCCGCTTCATCGTCTCGCCAGGCCTGACCGAGAGCCTCGTCAAGGCGGCTAACGCCGCGGGGGCGCCGCTGCTGGCTGGGGTGGCGACGGCGGCGGACATCATGCGGGGCCTCGATCTTGGCCTTACCTGCTTCAAGTTCTTCCCGGCGGAGACCTCCGGCGGCGCCCCGGCCATCAAGGCGTTCGGCGGCCCGTTCGGAGGAGTAAAGTTCTGCCCCACCGGCGGGATCGCTCTCGCCACCGCCCCCACCTACCTTGCCCTTTCCAACGTGGTCTGTGTCGGCGGCAGCTGGCTCACCCCCAAGCAGGCGGTGGACGTCGGCGATTGGGCGCGGATCGAGACGCTGGCGAAAGAGGCGGCGGCGTTGAAGCCACGCGGCGAAGGGTCGTAACGCCTTACCGGCCATCAACGTCGAGAAACCCCTCATCCGTCAGCTTCGCGCCACCTTCGGATCAAGTTCGGGGATAGGCTCTTCTCCCGCAAGGGGAGAGGGGTCATCCTCCACGTCCCCTGGCCGCACCACCACCACGAACCCTTCCGCGATCCACAGCTCGGGCACGGCGTCACGGGTGAAGGGGACATAGAAGGCGGGGGCGGCGTCGGGGGCGATTTCCAGAAGGTCGCCGGCGCCGAAATTCTGCACCGCCTTGACCACGCCCAAGGTCTCGCCCTCCAGCGTTTGGGCGCGAAGGCCGATCAGGTCAGTCAGGTAATATTCCTCCTCGTCGGGCGTCGGCAGTTGCGCCCGGTTCACATAGAGGTCGAGGCCGCGCAGAGCGTCGATGGCCTCCTTGACCATGACCGCCTTGGTCTTGGCGATCAGTTCGCCCTTCGCCGCCCGGCCGGAGAGAAGGGTGAAGGCGAGTGAACCGTCCTTCCGCTTCAGGTCGCGGTAGGTAAGGAGCGCCATCGGATCATCCCCGAAGGCGGCGATGCGCACCTCGCCCTTGACGCCGAACGCGCCGGCGACCCGGCCGATGAGGATGAGTTTATCAGCCATCCCATAATCCGCTCATCCCCCGCGAAGGCAGGGACCCAGTTCTGTCCAGCATAATACGATGGTTCAAGCCTGGGTCCCCGCTTCCGCGGGCTGAGCGGGTTATAAGTTTCACCCCTCGCTGGGGGTGGGCTCGGTTTCGGTCGGAGCCGGCTCGGCTTCGGCCGGCGCCGGGGCGTCTTCAGCGGGCGTAGGCTCGGTTTCAGCCGGAGCGGCGGCGGGTTCTTCCACCGGAGCTTCGGTGGGAACTTCAACGGCGGCTTCAGCTTCAGCCGGAGCTTCCGCAACGGGTTCCGGCGCGGCTTCGGGCTCGGGCGCAGCTTCAGGCTCGGGCGCCGGGGGCGGGTTGGCGGCGGCTTCGGCGGCGGCGGCTTTGCGGTCTTCTTCCTTCTGAGCCCGCTCGGTGGCGCGCTCTTCGGCCTTCTTGCCGGGCTTGCCCTTGGTGGGGTTATTGCCGTGCTCCCATTGAGCGAGGCCTTCTTTGGACAGGAAACGGGCCACGCGATCAGTGGGCTGGGCGCCCTTGCCGATCCATTCCTGTATGCGTTCGACCTTCAGGGTCACACGACCGGGATTGTCCTTGGCCAACTGAGGGTCGTAGGCGCCGACCTTTTCGATGAAGCGGCCGTCGCGGGGCGAATGGCTGTCGGCCACCACGATGGAGTAGTAGGGGCGCTTCTTGGCGCCGCCGCGGGCCAGTCTGATCTTGAGCATTTTAAGTCCTAGTCCTTAATGTCTATGGCTTTGATAGAGTTGTTATTTCTTCTTCAGAAGGTCGTTGAGGGCGCCAAGGTTGGGAATCCCGCCGGGCGCGCCGTGCAGGCCCCCCGCACCGCCGCCAAGCCCCGGCAGCTTGCCGCCGCCGAGCGCTCGCAGTTGATCGAGGTTTGGCATGCCGCCCATCTTCGCCATGCCGCCGCCGGGAGGCGTGACGCCCGGAGGCATTCCGCCGCCCATGCCGCCGCCGAGGGCCGCCATCATGCCGGCCATGCCCTTGCCGCCGCCGCGGCTCATGGATTTGACCATGTCGGCCATCTGGCGGTGCTGTTTCAGAAGGCGGTTCACCTCCTGCACCTCGACCCCCGATCCGGCGGCGATGCGGCGTTTGCGGGAGCCGTTGAGGAGGTCTGGCTTCTTGCGCTCGAGCTTGGTCATGGAGGTGATGATCGCCACCTGGCGGTCGAAAACCTTGTCGTCCACGCCGGCGTCGGCGATCTGCTTCTTCACCTTGCCGACGCCCGGCAGCATGCCAAGGATGCCCTGCATGCCGCCCATCTTCTTCATCTGGCGTAGCTGATTGGCGAGGTCGTCGAGATCGAACTGCCCCTTGGCGAACTTCTTGGCGGCCTTTTCGGCCTCGGCCTGGTCGATCTCCTGAGTGGCTTTCTCGACCAGGGCCACCACGTCGCCTTGGCCCAGAATGCGCCCCGCCACCCGCTGGGCGTCGAACACCTCCAGAGCGTCGATCTTCTCCCCGGCGCCCAGGAACTTGATCGGCAGACCCGTGACATGGCGCATGGAGAGCGCGGCGCCGCCCCGCCCGTCGCCGTCGGTGCGGGTGAGCACGAGCCCGGTCAGCGGCAGACGCTCATGGAAGGCCTTGGCGGTCTTCACCGCGTCCTGGCCGGTCAGGCTGTCGGCCACGAGGAGGGTCTCGGACGGATTACTGATGCGGGCGATCTCGGCCGCCTCGTTCATCATCTGCTCGTCGAGGGTGGTGCGGCCGGCGGTGTCGAGGATCACCACGTCGAAGCCGCCGAGCTTGGCGGCGTTCAGGGCGCGCCGGGCGATATCCGGCGCCGACTGGCCGACCATGATCGGCAGGGTCTCGACCCCCGCCTGCTTGCCGAGGGTTGCGAGCTGCTCCATCGCCGCCGGGCGGCGGGTGTCCAGCGAGGCCATCAGGACCTTGCGGCGCTCGGTCTTGGTGATCCGCAGGGCGAGCTTGGCGGCCGTGGTGGTCTTACCCGAGCCCTGCAGGCCGGCCATCATGATCACGGTAGGCGGATTGGTGGCGGTGTTGAGCCCGACCACGGTGTCGCCGCCCAGCATGTCCACCAGCCCGTCGTGGACGATCTTCACCACCTGATCGGCGGGGCGGACGGAGCGGATCACCGCCTCGCCGGTGGCGCTCTCCCGCGCCTTGTCGATGAAGGCCTTGACCACGGGCAGCGCCACGTCGGCGTCGAGCAAGGCCAGGCGGACTTCCCGCAGCGCCTCATCCACATCGCCGGCCGACAAGACGCCGCGACCGGTCAGCCGGTCGAACACCCCTGTCAGACGATCGCCTAAGCTCTCAAACATTAGAGACTTTCAAACATTTAAATCCTCGCACTGCGCACAACGCAAATCGCCTCCGTGGACATACGATGTCGACGGAGGGCCTCGCCGCCCTCGTCTACTCCTATGGGAGTAGGGTCGTGGAGGTGGAGGGCGCGATTTACAAAGCGCCGGAAGACGGCTCGTGTACGCGCGGGGAAGGGAAAGGTCAATGTGGAGCATGGCATGGCAAGGGGGCTCCCCAACTTCTCCACCTGCCGACCATCCAGCCTATTTCGGCGGCGTTCTGAGGATATCGCCGGAGGCGATGAGCGCGGTGACGGAGATCAGCATGAAGATGTCGTTGGCGCTGATCAACGTCGCCTCCACCGCATTGGTCTCGATGATGAAGATCACGACCAGGAGCGGCAGGATAGCGCCGCCGGGCCGGAATGCGATCTTGGCCGCTCGCCAAGCCGTCAGCACCATGACCGCCAGCGCCGCCGCCAATCCGACCAGGCCGAGGTTCAGCACGACGTCCAGATAGCCGTTCTGGGCGTTGGGCACGAAACCATAGGCGCTGTGCGCCGCCACAACCTTGGCCACCACCTCCCGGAACCCGGTGCTGTAGCCATAGCCGAGCCAGGGCCGCTCGGCCGCCGCGCGCAGCATCAGTCGCCAGAAGTCGGTGCGCCCGGTCAGCGTCAAATCCTTGCCCAGAAGCTGCAGGACAAAAGGCGCCAGAGTCGGTGTGATCAGCAACGCCGTGGCCGCGGCGCCGACGGCTAGCCCCAACGCCAGGACAAGATTTCGCTCCGCCGCGCGCCGAAACGCCCACACTACCCCCGGCGTCGCCATCAGGATCGCAGCGCTGGCGAACCCGCCGCCGGAGCGCGCCATGACCAGACACAGACAGGACGCTAGAATGACGCCGACGCGAACGGCCATGGGGCCGAGCGCTTCACCCCCGCCAAAAACCGCCATCGCCAAGCTCAGCGCCGCAAGCCGTCCGAGGGTGGTGCGGTGGATGAAGACGCCCCTCCACTGGCCGGCGTGGACGCTCTGGGCCCCGTCGGTGACCTGATGCAGGGCGTAGGCGGGCTCCAATACGACGTAGAAGAGGCTGACCGCCATCGCCGCCGCCGCCGCTTGCACCAGAAACCGCAGCGCTCGGGCGCCCGGCAAATAAGCCGCGACCGCGACGCCGCTCAAGACGGTGGCCGTGAACGCTAAGGCGCGGCGGAGCGCCACGGCAGGCTCCGGCGCCCAGGCCGTGGACGCGATCGCCAAGGCCGGCAGGAGCAGCACGACAGCGTTGACCTTGAGCAATGGCGCGATCCGTCGCCAACCGGCGGCGCCGAACGCGCTCACTGTCAGAAACGCCAAGCTTGAGGCGATCTGCGAGTTGGACGAGGCGCTGTCCGCCCCCACGGGCGCGCGCGGATCGAGCCCTGAGAGCTGGAGCGAGAACGCCCCGCCGGCGACGAGAAAGGCGAGGATCAGCAGCCCTCTCGATCCGATCTTCCCCACGCCGGTCAGACTGCGCAGACCCAGATTGCCGTAGGTCGCCTCGCCTGTCACGCCGCCCCTCGCACCAGCAGGGCGTCGTATACCGCCGCCACCTTCCGGCTGATCACGGCGTAATCGCGATGGGCGGCCACCCAGGGCGGGCCCTTTGCGCCCATCCCTTCCGCGCGTTCCCGGTCGGATAGCAGATCCGCAATCGCCGCGGCGAACCCCTCCGCCGTCGGGGCGACAATCACGCCGGCGCCGCTCTCTTCTATCACCTGCCGCTGGTCGGGATGATCGGTGGCCACCACAGGCCGACCCATGGCGAGGTATTCCACCAGCTTCGTGGGCGTGGCGGAGAGATAGGTCTTGGGCCAGGTTGGAAACGGCGCAAGGCAGAGATCGGCGCGCCGGACGTAGGCCAACGCCTCAGTCAGGGTCAGATGGCCGGTGAAAATCAGCCTCTCTGATACGCCGCCGGTCGCCGCGGCGTCTTCAATGCGCCGCCGATCCGGGCCCTCCGCCGTGCCGACGATCGTCAGGACGGCGTCATGGCCGCCGCTCACCACCTGCGCCAGCGCCTCGGCGAGTTGGTCGATCCGCCGCTCCGGGTCGATGGCGCCGACGTAGACCAGGACTATTCGGCCGATCAGGCGGGGGTCATCGCTCGGCGCCACGGCCTGCGGGTTATAGGTGGCGATGCTGACGCCCATAGGCACCGCCGTGATCCGCTCCGGCGAAACACCCCGAGCGACGACGTCGGCCTTCATCCTGTCGCTCGTCACAAAGACGTGGCTCGCTTGCGGCAGCAGCCAGCCGTAGAGCAGCCTCGTCGCCAGCACGCCGTAGAGGATGCGGCCGAGGCGGAGGAGAGGCTTGGTCGCCGGCGTCTGATACAGCCCGCGCTGCAGATACCCTTCCGCCATGGGATAGGACATATAATAGGTGAAGGGCCGCCCCCCGATCCTGGCCGCCACGAGAAAAAGCGCTGCGGAAAGCGCCGCGTCCCGCACCTGAACCAGGTCGGGCTCGCCTCGGGCGGCGCTGACGGCCTCGCGCAGTTGCAGCATGATCCAATGAAGGGCGCCTTTGCGGCTCACCCGGAACCGCTGGCCTTGCGGCTCCTCCCGAGTGAGAGCGGGACCTCCATCGTCCCGTCGCATGATCCAGTCCATGTCGTAGCGCGCCGCCAGCCAGCGCCCGAACAACTCAATCAGGTCGACCCGATAAGGCGGATACCGATCCCGCCGGATCAGAAGAAGCCGAGGTCGCCGCCGTCCTTCCGCCTCCACCGATCCACCCGACATTCCCCGCTCGACAACAGAAGCGCCGCCATTATCAATGCGGGAAATAGCCGGAAACACAATCTTTGATAGATCGCGCCGCTTTCACCCGGTTTCTCTCCGGTCGTCTGCTCGGGCTGGCGATCTTGCTCGGGTTCCAGGTGGCGATCGTGCGCCTGCTGACACCGATGGAGTACAGCGCCTACGCCGTGGCCATAGCCTCCGCCGCGCTCGTTCAAACCTTGACCTCCTTCGGCATCCCGCGCGTGATCGCCAAGTTCGTATCGGGCGCCGGCAAGACCGTTTCGCGGCGGGAGGCGAGGACGCTGGCGTTGGCCATGCTGGCGTTTCGGCTGGTTGTTTGCGGGCTGGCTTTGGGCTTGGCAGGGTTAGTCTTCACCGTCCTCAGCCCACAGGGCCGCGCCGCGCCTTGGCCTCTACTCTACGCCGGCGCGGCCTACACCCTCTCCACGACCCTGCAGATCGACGCCGACGGGCTGGCCCAGGCGCTGCGGCTGCAGATCGCCTCGCGCCGCGCGGCCGTGGGCGAGCCGCTGGTCCGCCTCCTGACCGTCTTCGGCTGCGCCGCCTCGACCAGCCTTCGCGCAGACGCCGTGCTTTGGATCAGCGCCGCGACGTCGGCAGCCGTGGCCGCCATGCTGATCGGCGCAGGTTTGCGGGCGCTTTCCGAGGATGGCGATCCGGAGGCCCGGCCCGCCCGCCTTGACTGGCTCGAGGTTCGCCGGGTGGCCATCGGCGGATACGGCGGCACGCTGTCGTGGCTGGCGTTCAGCCCGGCGGTGATCCGCCTCCTCGCCGCTCGGGTGCTGCCGACCGAAGCCTTCGCCGGCTTCAGCTTCGTCCAGACCCTGACGGTCAGCGCGCAGCGATACGCGCCGAGCTTCACCCTGTTTCCGCTGATCGAGCCGGCAGCCATGGCCGACGCTGCGCGTACCGGACAGCCCGACCGCCTCGCCGCCGTCCTGTCTTTGTTGGTGAAGCTCGACGCGACATTGGTGGGCGCCGCCATCATCAGCCTGTCCGCCGCGGGAGCGCCGGTGATTCAGATGCTGACTCACGGTCGGTACGGCGCGGCGGCAGCCTTCCTGCCTTGGCTTCTCGCCGGGATCGTCGCCAACGCCACGCACAGAAGCTACGAGATCGCCGCCATTGGCCTTGGCGCAGCCGAGGTCCTGACCCAGGCGCTTGGGTTGACGGGGCTTTGGATGATCCTCGCCCTCGCCACGGCCCCGCTGCTCGGCGTCTGGCCGCTCCTGCTCTGCCCGTTAGGCGACGCGCTAACCCGGTTCTGGTTCGTGCAATGGGCGCTGACGCGTCGCGGCGCGCCGGGGGTCATCGATCGGCGGGGGCTTGGCGGGATCGTCGGCGCGACCGTCCTTCTGAGCATCGCCGCAGTCGCAAGCGTGACGAGGACTCACGCGAGCTTGATCGGCAGCCTCGCGGTCGGCGGCGTATGGGCGTCGCTCTTTCTCTGGGTAGTGGCCAGCTTTCGGCCCATCGGCGCTGTTGAAGCCAAGCTTTTGCAAGCCGGACCGGCGTGGTTCGCCAAGCTTGTCGCAGCGGACGCACCACAGGCTCGAAAGCCGTTCCGCGTTGCGGTGCTCACCCCGCGCGGTCGAGGTGGGACAGGCGGCGTGGACCGGCTGATGGATTCCCTTCGACCGATCTTGGCGGAGCGGCAGGATATCCAGGTCCGCTTCGTCACCACGCGAGGATCCAGCCGATGGACCAGCCTATTTGTGACCGCAGCGGCGGCGGTCAGGCTGGCGATCGGCTCAGCGTTCAGGCGTATCGACATGATCCACGTCAACCTTGGCGCCCACGCGAGCTGTTACCGCAAGATGGGGCTGATCGCCGTGCCGCGCCTGTTTGGGACGCCCTATGTCCTGCACCTGCACGGGTCCGCCTTCGCCACGTTCTGGGCCGCTACGCCGCCGTTCGTCCGCAGACGGATCGATAAGCTATTCCTGAACGCCGCACGGATCGTCGTCTTAGGGGATGTCTGGCGCCGCTTGGTGGAGGATCGGCTGCCGCAAGCCAGGCCGCGCATCGTCGTCCAGCCCAACGCCACGGCGCCCATAGAACGCCGCCGCGATAACGAGGACGTGGTGAAGCTTCTGTTCCTGGGCGACCTGGGCGCACGCAAAGGATCGGCCGTCCTGATCGAGGCGCTGGGGCGGCTGCGCGCCCAGACGCCCTGGTGCGCGGTGGTGGCAGGGGATGGCGATGTCGCGGCCGCTCGCCGACAGGCCGAAGCCTTCGGCCTTCAAGACCGCGTTTGCGTGCCGGGCTGGGTGGGCCCCGACGAGGTGCGGGCGGGGCTTGCGGCCTCGGACATCCTCGTCCTGCCCTCGTTCGAGGAAAATTTGCCGATGTCGGTGATCGAAGCCTTCGCCGCCGGTCTGGCGGTGATCGCAACCCCCGTTGGCGCCCTGCCGGACATCCTTCGCCACAACGAGACCGGCCTGCTCGTGGCGCCGGGGGATGTGGAGGGGTTGGCGAAGGCGCTTCGCATGCTGATCGATCAACCGGCGCTGCGACGTCGCCTCGGCGCGGCCGCCAAGGCTTACCACGCCGAACACCTCGCGCTTGATCCTTACGCGGATCGTCTGGTGCAAATTTGGGAGGGAACGCAAACCGGCGTCGCATCTTAAAAGAGCGGTTGCGCAGGATGATCTTTTGACGCGTATATGCTCAAGCTTCCATCTCGGAGCGAGTTCCGGAGCGGGCTTGAGAGTTGCGCGTCAGTCTGTTCGGCATCGGCTATGTAGGATCTGTCTCCGCCGCGTGCCTAGCGCGGGACGGCCATACTGTGATTGCGGTGGACGTCAATCCGCAGAAGGTTGAGGCGCTGAACCGGGGCGTCGCGCCCATGGTCGAGCCGGGGCTGGATGCGCTCGTGCAAGCCGGCGTCTCGAGCGAAGGGCTGAGCGCGACCACCTCGGCAGCCGATGCGGTGGCGGGAACGGAGGTGTCCATCATCTGCGTCGGCACGCCCTCGGCGCCCGACGGCGCGCTGGACCTTTCGGCGGTGGAGCGGGTCGCGGCGGTGGTGGGCGAGGCTCTGGCGTGGAAACCGCAGTTCCACGCGATCCTGATCCGTTCGACCCTGGCGGTGAATGCGACAATGACCCGGATCGCGCCGGTGATCGAGCAAGCCTCGGGCCTGAAAGTGGGGGTCGATTTCGGCCTCGCCTGTTATCCCGAGTTTCTGCGCGAAGGCTCTGCGATCGAAGACTATGACGCGCCCGCCCAGGCTGTGGCGGCGGTGACCGATGATGAGACCCTCGCTCGGCTGCTAGCGCTCCACCCGCCGTCCGCCGCCCCGCCGACGGTGGTCAGCTTTCCGGAGGCCGAGGCGGTTAAGGCGGTCAGCAACGCCTGGCACGCCGTCAAGGTCGCCTTCGCCAACGAGATCGGCGGCGTTCTGGGCGCGCAGGGCGTCGATGGGGGCAGGGTGATGGAGTTGGTCTGCCAGGACGCCAAGCTCAACATTTCGGCGGCTTACATGCGGCCCGGCTTTGCGTTCGGCGGCTCCTGTCTGCCCAAGGATGTTCGCGCGCTTACAGGCCTCGGCAAGGCGGGCGGGAGGCCGGCGTTACTGCTGGAAGGCGCGCTGGACGCCAATCAAGCCCTTATCGACCGTGCCGTCGCTCTGGTGGAGGCGGCGGGGCGCAAACGTGTTTCGATCATCGGGCTGGCATTCAAGCCGGGCACGGACGATCTGCGTGAAAGCCCTTACCTGATCCTGGCCGCACGGCTGGCGGCGAAGGGCTATGACCTGCGCCTTTTCGACGAGAGCGTGCGGGTTGAGCGATTGACCGGCGCCAATCTCGCGTACGCGACAGAGCACTTGCCGGGTCTCGCCGCCTTGCTTTGCGCCACTGTGGAGGCGGCGGCGGATAATGCCGAAACCCTGGTGCTGGCTCACCGCAGGCCCGGCGCCGAGGCGCTGGATCGGGCGACGCCGGGCCAGCGGATCATCGATCTCGTGCGCGTGCGGCCGGGCCTACGCAGCGGCGGCGCCTATGCGGGCCTGTCCTGGTAAGAGGGCGTGAAATCGATGCGGATCAAGGCTATGGGTGATCGGCCGCTGAACGCGCCAGACAGCTCCAGCCGCCCTGTGGTGGCCAGGACGCCAAAAGTCGGCGCGTAGGGCGTCTGCACCAGTGTCCAGAGCGGCGCTTCCCTTTCGATCGTATCGGGGGTGATAGAGAGTCTCCGGCCTTTCGGCGTGCACAAATGGGCGTGGACGCCATCGATCTCGACCTGCACGCCCGGCGCCAGGGTGAAGCCTAGACTCCAGGGGATCCGTAAAGCCGGCGCGCGCCCGAGCAAATGATCCTCGATCAGGATCGCATCTCCATCGCACCGCATCCGGCGGCGATGGATCAGCCCGAAGCGGCGCAGATAACCATCATGCTCCGCTTCCACGGCGTTCTCCGTGACCTCGATCAGCCTTGCTTCGGCGTGGTGGGACCAGGCGAAAGGACCGATGATCCGGCTTTGATCCTCGTTCGCGAGGGCGAGGGTGTTGTGCGCCCGCGTGCCGCGTAGCGCGTCCCGCACCTCTCCGCCGGCGTGGTAAAGGTGTGTTCCTGGGCTGACCAGCACCGCCTCCTCACCCCAATGCAGCCGGACCGCCAGGGCGTCGGCATGGCCGTGGGCGGCGATGGACAGATGACCGAGGGGTCCGTAGTCGAAGGCGAGGAGGAGCGCTCCATCCGTCCGGGGTCGCCGCCAGACGCTCATGCCGCCGTCTTCGAAGGTGCGAAGGCCGATGAGCGGCAGAGCCGCGGGGGTTGAGGCGCCCACAAGGTCTCGCAGGGCGGGATCCCGATGCGTGGCCGGCGGCTGCGGCGTCTTCAACCATCTCGCCGCCATGGCCGCCACGGACACCGCATAACGGGGTTCGGGGGCCTGGGTCAGCGCGAGGACGCGGCTATGATCGTCGTCGCCAATCATGATCGTGCGCCCACCCTCATCGGTCAGCCAGCACAGGTGATCCGCAGCCAGCCCCATCCTCGTTCTGAACGCCTTGGAGAAGGGCCGGGCGGCTGCGTCTCCGATGGCCCCGGCCAGGACGAACCATTCCAGGGCGTAGGCGGCGTAGGCGGTGGACTGCTCGGCGCCGACGCCATCCGGGCGGAATTGGCGCAGCATCTCCTGTTCGAGCTCGGCCTGAGCGCGGCTGGTGCGCCGAGCCGATCCTGCTAGGCCTGGCGCCGCTATCCCGGCGAGGAACAGCGCCACCAGTTCCGCCACCCGGTGATTGTTGGCGGAGGAAAACCTGCAAGGGTAGCGCGCGATCCAGCGCACATGGGCGTCCAGGAAGGCGCGCACCGCCGCCTCGTCCGCCGTCGTCTCCGGCGCGACGAAGGCCAGGGCGGCGAGGAGCGAGATCACCCGCGTCGCCGCCTCGATCCCGCTGGTCCAGTTCACTCCGCGCCCCGGCGGATTGGCCCGCATCCAGCCGCGCAGGATGCGGAACACCAGTGTTCCCCTCGCCCCGTCGCCGCTAAGCCGGGCCTGCAACGCCAGAGACGGCAGGACTTGCAGGCGGTTCAGCTCCCAGACGAACTTCACATCGCCCAAAGCGTCGCTCTGCCGGTAATCGATGTCGAAGGCGCATGACGCCGCGCCGGGCCAGAGGCGCCCCGACACTTGATCGGTGAGCCACAGATCGCCGTCCCACCACGCGGCCCCCGTGAGCGGGACCGGCCAACGTCGGCCCAGGAATATGAACCGGCCCTGCTCCGTCGCCCGCGCCTCGCGGGCGAGTGTAGCGAGAAACGCAGGGCCCGCCGCATCGATGTCGAAGATCGGCAGGCCGCCAACAGCGCCCTCAAAGCGGCCGAACGCGAACCAGGGCTTGCAGATCGTTCGGTCGATCCGCCGTTTCAGCTGCTCCACCGCCCGATGCGCTACTTCGGCCGGAGACATGCGGCCGAGGCGCCGCCATGCCCATTGAAGTTTCCCTTGCCCCGCAAACGCGCCCATGAGCGCAAAGTCGCATGAAGAGCGTCTCTTTAAAATACACTTTTAAATTGCTTCAAGTGCTACCCCGCGCAGGCCTTAATAGCCCCGGGGCGAGGGCGGATGCGGCCGAGACGGGTTCTGATCATTGTCGAGAATTTGCCGGCGCCGTTCGACCGGCGGGTCTGGCAGGAGGCGCTGACGCTTCACCGCGCCGGCTGTATGGTCTCGATCATCTGCCCTATCGGCAAGGGCTCTGGGCGCCGGTTCGAGATGCTCGACGGCGTCGCTATCTACCGCCACCCCTTACCTGAGGCTGCGGGCGCGTGGGGCTATGCTATCGAGTATTCAGCGGCGCTGGTCTGGCAGCTCCTGCTGTCAATCCGCGTCGCGCTGACGCGGGGGTTCGACGTGATCCACGCCTGCAATCCGCCCGATACGATCTTCCTGATCGCCGCGGTGTTCAAGCTGTTCGGCAAGCGGTTCGTGTTCGATCACCACGACCTCTGCCCCGAACTTTATGAGGCGAAGTTCGGCCGGCGGGGCGCCTTGTGGCGGCTGCAGCTCATGCTGGAGCGGCTGACATTCCAGACCGCCGACGTGGTCATTTCCACAAATCAAAGCTACCGCCGTATCGCCCTGCAACGTGGCGGAAAGCACCCGGAGCGGGTGTTCGTCGTGCGCAGCGGCCCGGATTTGACGAAATGGCCTACCCCATTGGAACGGCGAAGGCCCCGCGCACGACACCAGCTGGGCTATCTCGGCGTGATGGGCGAGCAGGAGGGTCTCGATCTTTTCCTGGCGACCATGCGCGCTATCGTTCAGGATCGGGGCCGCAAAGACGTGCAGGCCATTCTCGTGGGCGATGGGCCTCGCCGCGGGGCTATTGAGGCGGAGGCGGCGGCTTTGGGGCTTTCCGATCACCTGACCTTCACCGGGCGGTTGCCCGACCGGGAGATGCACCAGCGCCTGGGCGACGTGGCGGTCTGCGTGAACCCTGATCGGCCGAGCGCCCTCAACGACCAGTCCACCATGAACAAGGTGGTGGAATACATGGCCCTGGCCAAGCCCATCGTGCAATTCGAGGGCGTCGAGGGCCGCGTCAGCGCCGGCGGATCGGCCCTCTACGCGGCGCCGGGCGACACCGGCGATTTCGCCGACAAGGTGCTGCAGCTTCTGGACGATGAGAGCCTGCGCACCCGCATGGGCGCGCTCGGCCGGCGGCGGGTGGAGGACGAGTTGGCTTGGAGCCATCAGGAGGCTGCGCTCCTGGCGGCCTACGACTGCGTCTTCGCGCTGAGGGCCAAAGCTGAACCCCGTCTGGCGCCGGTTGGTGAGGTCGCCGAAGCCTGAATGTGCGGCGTTTTCGGCTGGATGACTTCAAGACGGCTCGAAGACAGCGTGTTGGAGCGGGGCATGGACGCCCTCGCCCATCGCGGCCCTGATGGGCGCGGCGCCTGGCGAACGCGAATGAGGACCGGCGGCGAGGTCGCGCTCGGCCACGTCCGGCTGTCGATCATCGACATAGACGGCGGCGCGCAGCCCCTCATCAGCCACGACGGTCGCTTCGTCATCAGCTTCAACGGCGAAATCTACAACTACGTCGAGCTACGCGCGACGCTGCGGGCGCGGGGCTGCCGGTTCGTCACCGACAGCGACACCGAGGTCTTGGTGGAGGCCTATCGGATCTGGGGCGTGGAGGCTTTGAACCGGCTCCGCGGCATGTTCGCCTTCGCCATCTACGATGTTGAAACCGAGCGGCTGGTCCTGGCGCGAGACCCTTTCGGCAAGAAGCCGCTGTTCCTGGCGGAGATCGCCGGCGGCGTGGCGTTTTCGTCAGAGATCCCGCCTCTTCTAGATTTGCCGGGCGTCGGACGGCGGCTGAACCATGACGTGGTCGGGGATTATCTGCTGAGCCGATATGCGCCGGGGCCGGAGACCTTCTTCCACGGCGTGCGCAAACCGCGGCCCGGTCATTACGCCGCCTATGAACAGGGCGTTCTGACCGAGCGTCGGTATTTCACGCCCCCGTTGGCTGAGGTCCGGCCGCAGGCGAAATCGCGGGAGGATGCGGTGAGCGCGTTCGGCGCGGCGCTGGAGACGGCGGTCAAGCGGCGATTGCGGTCTGACGCACCCTACGGCGTCTATCTCTCCGGCGGGCTCGACTCATCGGTGATCGCCGCGTTGATGGCGCGCGAGGTCAGGGTCTTTAAAGCCTTCTCGGCCGGGTTTGAAGACCCCGCCCATAGCGAACTGCCCCACGCCCGCCGGGTCGCGGATCGTTTGGGGGCGCAGCATGAAATGCTGACCGTCACCGCCGTCGACTTCGCCCGCCATTGGCCGGAGGCGGTGCGTCATCGGGGTGCGCCGGTGTCGGAGGCCTCCGATATCCCGATCCTGATGCTGTCTCAGGCGGCGCGCAGCAGGGCGAAGATGGTGCTGACCGGCGAGGGGGCGGACGAGCTTTTGGCCGGCTATCCTAAGCACCGGGCGGAGCGGTGGATCGGCGCCTATCACGCGGTCATCTCATCGGCGCTACACGCCCGCCTGTTCGATCCCCTGCTCCGCCGCCTCCCTTACGACCAGCGCCGCTGGAAAATCCTGTCGCGAGCGCTTGGAGAGGGCGACGCAGCGCGGCGGGCGCGGCTTTGGTTCGCCAGCGGGTCGGCGGCCGAGGTCCAGCGACTGACCGGCCGGTCTTTGATGGAGAGCGGAGCGGCGCCCATAGGTCCATCCGCCTTGCGCGACGTCATGCTCGCCGACCAGACCTCGTGGCTGCCGGACAATCTCTTGGAGCGAGGCGATCGGATGCTGATGGCGGCAGGGATTGAGGGCCGAATGCCGTTCATGGACGTTGATCTCGCCACTCTGGTAGCCAGCTTTCCGGACACGCTGCTGTTCGACCGGCGCGGCGGCAAGGCGATCCTCCGCGCCGTGGCGAAAGACCTGCTGGACGAGGAGACGCTCAACCGCCGCAAGGTCGGCTTTCGCACCCCGATCGGCGACTGGTTTCGCGGGCCGCTCAAAGCGATGCTGCGCGAGCTTCTCTGCGGCGAATGCGCGTCCGTGCGCCGCCTGCTCGACGGGGCGGCGATCGACCGGATGCTGGACGAGCATTTCGCCCGCCGGGTGGATCACACTGATATGCTTTGGACGGTGGCCAATCTTGAGCTGTTCCTACGCGAACACCGGCTCGACGCGGGGAACTGAGGCGACCAACGCGTGCGCACGCGTCCAGTTTGGGCGGGGCTCGGCGGGATCGCGGGGGATCATGGTCGCTTTCTCAAACGCTACTTTTGGTCTGTTTAACACTATAGAGACGCGGTGAACCAGAAGGACGCCATCCGCGCGCAAGCGCTGAAGCTGGGCTTCGACACCTGCGGTTTCGTGCGCGTGGATCAGCCGTGGTTGGCGGGAGAACGGCTGGCAGAGTTCGTGAGGCTGGGCCGGCATGGCGCCATGGACTGGATCGAAACCACCCGCGAGCGCCGCAGCCATCCCAACGCCATGTGGCCTGGCGCACGCTCGGCCCTGGTGCTCGGCCTGAACTACGGCCCGGACCGCGACCCGCGCGAGCAGCTGCTGGACAGGGCTCGCGCCGCCATCAGCGTCTACGCCCAAGGCGATGACTATCACGAGCTGATCAAGGGCCGGCTGAAGACGCTCGGCGGCTGGATCGCCGCCAAGTTCGGCTGCGAGGTGAAGGTGTTCGTGGACACCGCCCCGCTCATGGAGAAGCCGCTGGCGCAGGCGGCGGGGATCGGCTGGCAGGGCAAGCACACCAATCTCGTGTCCCGGGATTTCGGCTCCTGGCTGTTCCTGGGCTCGATCCTCACCACGCTGGAGATCGAACCGGACCCGCCGGAGGGCGACCATTGCGGCCAGTGCCGCGCCTGCCTGGACGTCTGCCCCACCAATGCGTTTCCGGCGCCCTACCAGCTCGACGCCCGCGCCTGCCTCTCCTACCTCACCATCGAGCATAAAGAGCCGATGCCGCGCGAATACCGGGCGGCGATGGGTAACCGCATCTACGGCTGTGACGACTGCCTCGCTGTCTGCCCGTGGAACAAGTTCGCGCAAACGGCGCGGGAGCAGCGGCTGCAGGCGCGGGACGCCCTGCGCGGTCCGGCGCTGGAGGACTTGGCGCGGCTGCACGACATTAGCTTCCGCGCCCTCTTCGCCAAATCGCCGGTGAAGCGGATCGGACGGGATCGCTTCATCCGCAACGTGCTCTACGCCATCGGCAATTCGGGGGAGGCGCGGCTGGCGGCGGAGGCGGAACGTTTGCTGGACGACCTTTCGCCGCTGGTGCGCGGGGCGGCGGTGTGGGCGTTGTCGCGCTTGTTAAGTGGCGAGGCGTTCGCGACGTTACGGTGCGGCAGACTGGCTGCCGAAGCCGACCCGGACGTGCGATCCGAATGGCGCGCCGGTCCTCAAGAGAGCGTTTCCGCCGCCCAAGCGTTCTAACCCCGACATCTGCATTGCGAGACCCACCATGATCGATCTCTACACCTGGACCACGCCCAACGGCCGCAAGCCTTCGATCATGCTGGAGGAGACCGGCCTCTCCTACACCGTCCATCCAATCAACATCGGCAAGGACGAGCAGTTCGCGCCGGAGTTCCTGGCGATATCGCCCAACAACAAGATCCCCGCCATCGTCGATCACGAAGGGGTGGACGGCCGCCATGTGGTGTTCGAGTCCGGCGCCATCCTGATCTATCTAGCCGAGAAAACCGGCAAGCTTTTGCCTCGTTCGGGCCCACGCCGGGAGCTGACCCTGGAGTGGCTGTTCTGGTCGATCGGCGGCATCGGGCCGATGTTTGGCCAGTTCGGCTATTTCGCCGTGCGCGCCAAGGAGAAGACCCCCGCCGCCGTCGACCGCTTCACCGACGAGGCGATCCGCCTGATGGGCGTCCTGGAAAAGCGGCTGACCGAGGCGCAGTTCTTGGCCGAGGACTACTCCATCGCCGACATCTGCAGCTATCCCTGGGTGAAGGCGGTTTTCGATCCCCTACGCCAGCAGGCGGGGGAGAAGCTGAAGCCCACCCCGGCGGTCGACCGCTGGCTGGAGGAGATCGGCGCCCGGCCGGCGGTGCAGCTCGGCATGGCGGTTCCAAAAGTCTAGCGCGCCCCGGACGTCAGCTCGGATAAGGATGCGCCGCCGCGCCGCGGATGATGCCGACGGTGGCGCCCGCCAGGCCGACGATGATGAACTGCACCGCCATGGCGCAGAGGATCAGGCCCAAGACCTTGATGACGATGGTCATGCCGACCTTGCCCAGCGCCCGCGAGATCAGGCCCGAGGCCAGGAACGCCAGCAGCACCGCGACGCAAATCCCGAAGATGGCGGCGATCCCCGCCGCAGCGCCGCCCCAGCCGGCCTCCGCGTTCTGGCTGGCGAAGATCACCACGGTGGAGATCGATCCCGGCCCGATCAAGAGCGGCATGCCGAACGGCACCACCAGCCGCTCGAAATACTTCCGCGCCGAGGCGGCGGTGCTGAGCGCCTCCTCGCCTTCGACGGTCAAGCCGGGTGCAGGGCTGAAGTCGTCGCCCATCATGTCCAGGCCCATGCGGAATAGCAAAACCCCGCCCGCTATGCGGAAGGCGGTGATGGAGATGCCGAAATACTGCAGGATCGCCACGCCGGTGAAGTAGAAGAAGCTCAAGAAAACAAAGGCGAAAATCGCGATGTAGAGGGCGATGCGGCGACGCGCGGCGTTGGTGGCGCCCAGGGTCGCGGCGGCGAACAGGGGCGTCATGCCGACCGGATCGATCAGGGCGAACAGGGCGACGAAGAAATTGACCGCAAGGCCGACGTAGAGCATCCTGTCTCCTTAGCCGAAATTCATCATCGCCGCCTATGGTTTGCGCCTGGGCGGTTCATCCCGTGCAAGGAGCGACCGCCCATGTCCGCCGCCGTCCGCCCCCTCGAACGCCAAAGCGACGCCTCCGCCGATCCCCGCCTGATCTGCCCCCTTGATATGCCCACCCGCGGCGACGCCGAGGCGATGGTGGAGCGGCTGGGCGACGCCGTCAGCTTCTACAAGATCGGTCTGGAGCTGCTGGCCACCGAGGGCATGGCGCTGGCCAGGGACCTCCGCCGCCGGGGCCGCCAGGTGTTCGCCGACTGGAAGCTGCACGACATCGGCAACCAGGTGGAGCGCGCCGCCGCCGCCATCGCGGCCTCGGGCGCCTGCGACCTGCTCACCGTCCACGCCGAGCCGCAGGTCATGGCCGCCGCCGTCAGAGGTCGCGGAGGCGCGAAGATGGAG
>CAXTHJ010000023.1:27952-35976 GCA_964243985.1 uncultured Caulobacteraceae bacterium
TCGGCAACCAGGTGGAGCGCGCCGCCGCCATCGCCGCCGCCAACGCCTGAGACTTGCTCACCGTCCATGCCGAGCCGCAGGTGATGAAAGCGGCGGTGAAGGGGCGGGGCGGGGCGCGCTACATGAAGATCCTCGGCGTGACGGTGATGACCAGCCTTTCCGAGGAGGATCTGAAAGACCTCGGCTACGGGCTCGGCGTCGAAGCGCTGGTGGAGCGCCGTATCCGCCAGGCCATCGACTGCGGCGTCGACGGCGTGATCGCCAGCCCGCATGAGGCGGCGATAGCGCGCAAGATCGGCGGTCCGGGCTTCCTGGTGGTGACGCCGGGGGTGCGCCCCGCCTGGTCCGCCAAGAACGACCAGGCCCGCGCCGCCACTCCCGCCGAAGCACTGAAGGCCGGCGCCACCCACCTCGTCTGCGGCCGCCCGATCACTGCGGCGAACGACCCGCGCGCCGCCGCGCTGCAGGTGGTCGAGGAGATGGCGGGGCTCTAACTTAAGCAATCACTCTCGGACGATTGCAGGTCGATCCGCCCGCTTCGCGTCTCAAGGATGACTAATTGTTATCCAGGCACACCACCTGCGCCACCGACAAGTCACGTCGCAGATCGTCCGCTACGCGGCCGTAGTTGTCGACGCTCACCGGATCGTGCGGGGCCGCCAAAGGTATCGCGACCTTGGCCGCCTTCAGCGCCTGGCGGATGGCCTCAAAGGATGCGGAGTAGATGCGGCCCCGGCGGGGCGCCTCGGCCAGGGTGACGCCCACCACCTGCCCGCGCGCATCCAGGACCGGCGCCCCTGAGAGCCCCGACAGATCGCCGCGCAATCCCCCGGTGCGGCCCGCCTCCGCCCAGGACAGCACCGATTCCGAGCGCGTGGTGCGAAGGCCGCTCTTGCTGCGGGCGCGAAACTCCAGGGTCTGGCGGCCGAGGAGGCGGGTGGTGACCTCCCCCGCCCGGTCCTGCGGAAAGCCGGGATGGAAGCCGCGCTCGCCGATGCGCAGGCCTTCGTTCGCCGCCAAGGGCAGGGCTGGCGCGCCGCCTTGCGTCGTAAGGACGGAGATATCGGTGGTGGGGGCGTCGGGAGACGGTTCGACCACTCTGGCGGCGGCCGCCTTGCCGAGCGCCTCCATCAAAGCGACGCGTGAGCAGCCCGCCACCACGTGCCGCGCCGTCAGCCAAACGCCGCCCGGCGCGATGGAGAAGGCGGTGCCGCTCATGGGGCCAGAGGGATCGGCGGAGACCTTCACCACCACCTGCGGCGCGAAGGTGGAGGCGGAAGGCAGGAGCTTGCCCTCTTCGCTGGAGAGCGGCGGCGGGGCCGGCGGGGCGTCGGCGTTCTCACGCCGGCCGAGGGCGGCGATCACCAAGGCGCCGACGATGGCGACGTAGATCAGCCAGTCCGGCAGGTGCGGAAAATTCAGCCGCCCCGCTAAGCCGTCTTCTGGGCCCGCCATCTCAGCCGTCGCCGCTCAACCGGCGACCGCCGCCGCCAGCACCAGGGCCGCGCCGATCCTTGCGGCGGCCAGGAGCACGGCGGCGTCCGTCTCGCCCTCCCTGACCCGGGCGGGGATGCCGGTGAGGAGCAGGTCGATCAGCCGGAACACCAGAAGCTGCACCACGATCAGGCTCATGCCCCAAAGAGTGATCTCGATCCAGGACGCGGACGCCGTCAGCGACACCGCCAGAGGGATGGCGAGGCCGAGGAGCGCGCCGGCGAAGGAGATGGTGGCCGCCGTGGAGCCCTCGCGGATCAGCAGCACTTCCTTGATCGGCGACAGGAACCCGTAAATGGCGCAGCCCAGCACCAGGATCACCAGGCTGATCCCGGCGTGCAGGATGGTGACGGGAAACCCAGCGGCGAAAGCCTGGACTTCGGGGCTCATTCCGCGGCTATCCCTTCCACTTCGAGCCGGCGGCGGACGCTGGCGCGCACCTTCTCGCTCTCAGACTTCAGCTGGCCGCAGGCGGCGAGGATGTCCCGGCCCCGCGGCGTGCGGATCGGCGAGGAGTATCCCGCCCGGTTCAATATGCCGGCGAAAGTCTCGATGGTTCTCCAGTCAGAGCATTCGTAGGGCGAGCCGGGCCAGGGATTGAAGGGGATCAGATTGATCTTGGCCGGCACGCCCTTCATCATCTGCACCAGGGCGCGGGCCTCGGCCGGGCTGTCGTTGACGCCCTTCAGCATCACATATTCAAACGTCATCCGTCTCGCGTTCGACAAACCCGGATACCGCCGGATGCCGTCCATCAGCGCTGCGATGGGGTATTTCTTGTTAAGCGGCACCAGCTCGTCGCGGAGCGCATCGTTGGTGGCGTGCAGGGAGATGGCCAGCATGGCGCCGGTGGTCTCGCCGAGCTTCACCAGTTCCGGCACGACGCCCGATGTGGAGACGGTGATCCGGCGACGCGAGAGCGCAATGCCTTCCCCATCGGAGATCACCTCGATGGCCTTGGCCACATTGTCGAGATTATAGAGCGGCTCGCCCATGCCCATGAAGACCACGTTGGACAGGCGACGCTCCTCCGCGTCGGACGGCCATTCGCCGAGGTCGTCTTTCGCCACCAGCACCTGGGCGATGATCTCTCCGGCGGTGAGGTTGCGCACCAAGGCCTGCGTGCCGGTGTGGCAGAAGGTGCAGTTCAGCGTGCAGCCCACCTGGCTGGAGACGCAGAGCGCTCCGGCCCGACCCACGTCGGGGATGTAAACGGTCTCGACCTCCACGCCTAGCGCCATGCGGATCAGCCATTTGCGGGTACCGTCGTTCGAGACCTGCCGCTCCACCACCTCGGGCCGCGCCAGGGTGAAGTGGTCGGCGAGGGTGGCGCGCAGGGCCTTGGAGACATTGGTCATGGCGTCGAAGTCGGTGACGCCGGAGTGGTGCACCCATTGCCAGATCTGCGCCATCCGCATCTTGGCCTTGGCCGGCTCCACCACGCCGCTGTCGACGAGCGCCTGCGCCAGCTCGGTGCGCGTCAGCCCGGTGAGGTTCGGGCGCGAAGGGGCCGCCCCTTTAGCAACTGCCGGGGCGGCGGGATGGGAGGGACTGAGAAGCAAGCTCGGCATGCAGGCCGTTACAGTTACAGTTGCCGATGATCTAACAGATAAGGGCCCGCCCGCCAAAGCGCTCGCTCAAGCGGCGAACGCGGCCGAGACGATGCGCCCGTCCGGGTAGAGCGCCGCCCGCTTCATCCCCGCCGAGACGTAGGGCATGGTAACCGCGCCGTCCGCACCGACGGCGACTAGGCCGCCTTCTCCGCCCATGGCTTTGATCTCGGCCAGCACGGCGGCTGTGGCCTGCTCCAGGGTCTCGCCGGCGAGGCGCATTCGGAACGCGATCTGCGAGGCGGCGGAGGCGCGCATGAAATACTCGCCCTGGCCGGTGCAGGAGATCGCCGCCGTCTCGTCCGCCCAGGTCCCCGCGCCGATCAGCGGCGTGTCGCCCACCCGTCCGGGCAGCTTCTCGAACACCCCGCCGGTGGAGGTGGCGGCCGCCAGCCGTCCCTCCCCGTCCAGCGCGACGCAGCCAACCGTGCCGTGTCCTAAACCCGGCGCATGGTTGGATTCCTCCGCCCCAGCGCGGGTGAACCAGGCCTCGGGATCGTAGATGCGCGGCAACCCCTGCCGCGCCGCGAAATCCGCCGCGCCGTCTCCGGCAAGCATGACATGCGGCGTTGTCTCCATCACCGCGCGAGCGGCGGCGATCGGGCTCTCGAACCCCACCAGCGCCGCCACCGCCCCGGCCCGGTTCGTGGCGCCGTCCATCAGGCTAGCGTCCAGCTCGTAGACGCCGTTCAGGTTGGGCGAGGCGCCGCGCCCGGCCACATAGAGCCCGGAAGCCTCCAGCGCCTGCACCGTCTCCACCACCACATCGAGGGCCGCCGCGCCGGCGCTGAGCCGATCCCGCGCCGCCTCCACCAGGCCGTGCATGTGCTCAACCTCACGGCCGTAGTCGCGCCCGGCCTTGGCGCCGGCGCCGCCGTGCAGGGCGAGGGCGATGGTCTTGGTCGTCATACCGGTTTCTCTAAAACGCTTGGCGCCGCCCGCCGGGGGTGAGATAGCCTTCGCTCGACGTTAAAGCCATAAGAAGGGAAACGCCCATGAAGGCGATGCTGAGCACCCGGGTCGGCGGCCCGGACACCCTGGAGTTGACCGATCTGCCGGACCCCGTCGCCAAGGCGGGCGAGGTGGTGGTCGCGGTGAAGGCCTGCGGCGTCAACTATCCCGACGTGATCATCATCGAGGACAAGTATCAGTTCAAACCGGAACGCCCCTTCGCCCCCGGCGGCGAACTGGCCGGCGTGGTGGAGAGCGTGGGCGAGGGCGTGACCGCGCTAAAGGTCGGCGACCGGGTCATCGGCCAGGCGGGCTGGGGCGGCATGGCGGAGAAGATCGCCCTTCCCGCCGCCCGCTGCACGCCGATGCCCCAAGGGATGCCGTTCGAGGAGGGCGCGGCCTTCTTCCTCACCTACGGCACAAGCTATCACGCCCTGAAGCAGCGGGCGGCGATCAAGCCGGGCGAGACGTTGCTGGTGCTGGGCGCGGCGGGGGGCGTCGGGCTCGCGGCGGTCGAACTCGGCAAGGCCATGGGGGCCCATGTGATCGCCGCCGCCTCCACCCAGGAGAAGGTCGATCTCGCCATCAAGCATGGGGCGGAATCTGGCGTCGTCTATCCCACCGGCGCCTTCGACAAGGACGGCAAGAAGGCGCTGGGCGCGATCTTCAAAGACGCGGTTCCAAAAGACGGCGTGGACGTGATCTACGACGGCGTCGGCGGCGACTACGCCGAGGCGGCGCTCCGCGCCATCGCCTGGGAAGGCCGCTTTCTGGTGATCGGCTTTCCGGCTGGAATTCCGTCCATTCCCCTGAACCTGACCTTGCTGAAGGGCTGCCAGATCGTCGGTGTGTTCTGGGGAGCCTTCACCACTAAGCAGCCGGCGGACAACCAGCAGAACATCAAAGAAATGCTGCAGCTCTACGCCGATGGAAAGATCAAACCCTACGTCTCAGCCACCTATCCTTTGGCGGAAGCCGGAAAGGCCATCAGCGACCTTGCGGAACGGCGGGCGCAGGGCAAGGTGGTGGTGACGATGGGGTGAGGCTTGGAACCACGCCCCTCAACCGTTATCACGCGCCAAACTCCGTTCTGAGATCGACGAGCATGACCGACACGCCCCCCGACCATCTCTCAGCCAATCCGGGCAATCCCTTTTATGACGCCGCCGCCTTGGAGCGGGGCGTCGGCGTGCGGTTCAAGGGCGTGGATAAGAACAACGTGGACGAATACTGCGTCTCCGAAGGCTGGGTGCGCCTCACCGCCGGCGGCGCCAAGGATCGCAGGGGCAACGCCATTACGGTGAAGTTGCAAGGCCCGGTGGAGCCCTACTATCGCGACGTGGAGCCCCCGTCGGAGGCCTAAATTTGGCGCCGAGGAGATCGAACTAAAGCCGCAGCCTGGCCCGCCGGATCGCGATTAGCGCAGGAAGGCGAGGGCAATCCCCGCCTGGGCGGCGTAGTAGAGCCACCAGACGGCGAGGTCGGCGGATAGGCTCGGCTGGTCCTCATACTTGAACAGGCGCACGGCCAAGACGCCGTCCGAGACCAGGAACAGGGCCGCGCCCGCCATCGCCGGCCAGCGGCTCCACGGCAACGCGAAGGCGGTGAACGTCATGGCGACGACGGCGAGCGCGTAGATCAGCACCGGCCCCTTCAGGGCGCCCAGCTTGGGCAGGATCAGCCGGAGCACGACCACCGCTCCCGCCGTCGCCGCCAGCACGCCGGCGAAGCGGATCGGTTCGTGGCGGACCATGCCGACCCCGCCCCCGGCATGGATGAACACCACGATGTAGGCGGCTTGGGCAAGGAGGAAGGCGGGAAGGCCGAAGGGCGCCCACCGCTTCGGATCGCCCGCCATGAAGGCGTCGCCTGCCGCTGACAAAGTCAGACCAACCGCCAGGAGCCAGACGTGACCGCTAAGCCACGCGATAACGGCGAGGCCGCCCACGGTGAATGTCTTGACGACGGTGCGTAGGGCGGAGGACGGTTTTCGCAGCAGCGCGAACCCGTACCCTCCGGACGCAGCCAGCGAGACGGCGGCGAGAACCGCCGGGGTCGGCGTCAAACCCGTCCCTGAAATCAACCCAGCGCCATCTTGTTGATGGTGCGGCGGGCCAGCTCCCGGTGGCGGGGCTGGATGGCGCGGTTGGCGAAGGCGATGGCGGCGGCGATCACCGCCGCGTCGTCGGCCAGCATCAGGCCGGGAATGGGCAGGCGGCGTGGGCGGAAGGGCTTGGGGATCACGAAGAAGGCCAAAGCGCCGAGGAGGATCGCCTTGGTGGTGGCGGAGGTCTCCCGGTCGAGCGCGCAGTACCATAGGGCCACCGCATCCTCCGCGAAGGGGATGTGGGCCGCCACCCGCCGGATTTTCGGCCAGAAGCCTTTGCTAATCAAGCTTGCGTTGACGCGCACAGTATAGGGCACCACGGCGCGAGAGACAGGGAGATTGCCGCTGTCGAAGACCGGTTCTGCTTGCTCGTTCACGCGCTCAAAACCTCCGTAAACGCGCCCCGGCGTAATCTAGCACGATCGACTCAGAACACCCAAGAAAGCGGATGCCTTCGTTGTCTCAAGAGTGCACCTGTCATCCCGGACGGCGTAGCCGATCCGGGACCAGAAACCTCCGTGATGAAACTGGGTCCCGGCGCTCCGCGGAGTTCATCCTCGGGCAAAGCTTCTCTTCGACCCAGGGGCTACGGTCGGGATCACACGAGGAGAGTAAAACGACGGGCAGCCAGTTAATCCGTCAGCATCTCCGTCACCCGGTTAAGGACAAGCCGTCCGGCGGGTGTGGCGCATAGGCGACGCGGATCGGTGGCGATCAGTCCTGCGTCGATCAACTCCGGCAACCGGCTAAGCGTTAGGGCTGATAGCTCCCTCATCTCGACCCCCTCATCGGTGCGAAGGCCCATCAGCAAGCGTTCCTCGGCATGGGCGCGGAGGTTGAGGGTCTCTCGCACGGTGAGACCGTTTCCGGTCTCGGCCACGCGAGCGATGTAGTCGCCCGCTCCACGCGGCGTCTCCGTGGCGACGCGCTGGCCGGCGAGGGTCATCCTTCCGTGCGCCGAAGGGCCGACGCCGAGGTAATCCTCGCCGCGCCAATAGATCAGGTTGTGGCGGGAGCGGGCGGCCTCGCCCCTGGCATGGTTGGAGACTTCGTAGGCGTGGAAGCCGAGGTCGGTCAGCGCCGTCTGCGTCGCCTCGTAGAGATCGCCGGCGAGATCGGAGCCCGTGGGGGCGAAGCGGCCTCGGCGCACCGCGCGGTCGAATGGCGTGCCGGTCTCGATCGTAAGCTGATAGGGGGAGAGGTGTTCGGCGCCGAGGTCGGCGGCTTCGGCCAGGCTTTCGCGCCACGCCGCCGCCGTCTGGCCGGGCAGGGCGTAGATCAGGTCGAGGCAGAGGCGGGGGAACAGGCGGGCGCCGAGGGCCGCCCCCCGGCGCGCCTCGTCCGCTCCGTGGTTGCGGCCGAGGAAGGCGAGGCTATCGTTATCCAGCGCCTGCACACCAAGGGACAGGCGGTTCACCCCGGCGGCGGCGAAGGCTGAGAAGCGGTCGGCCTCCGCGTCGGTGGGGTTGGCCTCAAGGGTGATCTCGATATCGCCGCCATCGCCATTCGGCCTCGGCCAGAGGGTGCGGCAAAGGGCGATCAGGCGCGCCGCCGCCGCGGGGTCCATCAGGGAAGGCGTGCCGCCGCCGAGGAAGATGGAGATGAGCCGTCGCTCGCCGAGCATCGCCGCCTGCGCCGACAGGTCCGCCGCGATGGCGTCCACCAGCGCCGCCTGCTCATCCTTGCGTCCCCGATCGCGCACCACGGCGAAGTCGCAATAGGGGCAGATGCGGGCGCAGTAGGGCCAGTGGATATAGACGCCGAGCGGCGGCGGCTGGCCCTCTGGTTCGGTCAAAGCAAGGCGACCTTCAATTTCTCGAACGCCCGTGCGCGGTGGCTCATGGCGTGTTTGCGCGCCGGAT
>CAXTHJ010000024.1:0-34750 GCA_964243985.1 uncultured Caulobacteraceae bacterium
GCCCCGCAAGCTCCGCCACCCCCAACGCTGGACGTCCACTTTCCGAAGACAGGCGGCGCCACGGTAGACCTTACGCACAAGGGCCGCGCGGATCAGGCCTTGGCCTATGAGGCGTGGCCCACCACCGGCCTCTTCGCCGATCCGCAAAAGGCGCGGGTGCTGAACATCGCCGCTCAGGTTTTGGAACTGCGCATGATCGATCGGGTGCGCGTCGCGGAGGGGACGACCTATTCTCCGGCCGCCGGAGGCAGTCCTTCCGACGTGTTCCCCACCTACGGCATCATCTACGCCAGCGTGGAGACACCGCCCGCCAAGCTCGACGGCCTGTTCACCGCTGTCCGCGAGATCACCGCCGATCTCAGGATCAAGGGCCCCACCCAGGACGAGATGGATCGCGCCATCAAGCCTCGTGCGGAAGCTTTCACCAAGGCGCAGCAGACCAACGAATACTGGATGACCTGGATATCCGGCGCTGCAGCCGACCCTCGCCGGCTGGATATCGTTCGGGACACTATTCCGGGCTATCGACGCATCACCGCGGCCGAGGTTCAGAGGGCTGCGGCGACCTATCTCACAGACGCCAACGCCTGGCGGTTGGACGTGAAGCCGAGGCTGGAGGCTACAGCGCCGAAGGCTCAGTAGGTCTCCGCGCTCGCCTGCACCGGCTCGGTGCGCCAAGCAGCGCAGACATTCGCCTGAGAAATTTTCACGATCTTTATCCCCGCGCCAAACCGGCGGAGCAGAGAGCGTTCATTACAGTCACGAGCCGGCTTTTGCGGCCGACACTGCAGCACGCCGGCGGCGGTATGATAAAGCGCCTCCCCCTTCTGACAGGTAAGGGTTTGGCCATGATCGAAGTTGGTCTGGCCGGCGTAATCCGCCACCGTATATTGCATCCGCGCCCCGGCGATGCAGCGATAGACCTCCCCCTCATACCCGTCGGTGATCTCCCGCTCAGGGCCGAGCTGAGACGCGGGATGCGGGATGGACTTGTCGTCCAGGCAGGACGCCTGGATGGCGATGACCTTCACCGCCGCCTTGAAGGCCGCACAAATGCGGCGGGTCTCGATCGGCGCGGGGGTCTCCACCCGCACAGCCTCAATCGTGGTGGTCACCGAGCCTGAATCCGACCAACTGCCGCTCCCGCCGCCTCCAAAGCTGGCGTTCTCCTGCGCCTGGGCGTTGGAGACACTGGACGTGTTATTGGTGACGGACACGCCCACGTTGGCGCTGGCGCTGGAATCGGCGTTGGCGTTGGCGTTGGCGCTGGATGATCCACCGGACGTGACGTTGAGCGTCGGCAGGTTCACGATGACCGTGGGTGCGGTGATCTCCACGCCCGGCACCCGAACCTGATGGCTGGTGGGCACGCACCCGCACCCGCTGGACGGACCCCCCGCCTGCGCCGCGCCGGCGATTACGCCAAGCGCCAGCGTCGCACCCAAGGCTGTCGATACGAGAAGACGGCCCATCGCGGGCTCCCGAGCCAAACTGTTTCAAAGAGCACAAAGCCGCCGCAACCCCTTCCACAGGGTTAAAGCCGGGTGTTTTCGTCCCGGTTCGGCACGAAACTGCGCGGCGCCGGACTTCCCTTGCAAGCCTCAAGAACAGCCTTCGGGCGAATCGAGGTTTCGCGGTGGCGCATCCAAACACGCAAAAGCTGATCCAGACGTGGCGTTCACACCGGGTGGGCCAGGCTCTGCCTGCGCGCACGGCCCTTTCTCCGCTCGATCTTGGACCGATGCTGCCGCAAATCCTCATGCTCGGACACGAGAACGGCGAGGAGATCGTTCGTTTGTCGGGCGGTTTGATCGCCGATCTCTATGGCCGGGACTTGCGCGGCTCGCTCCTGAGCGCCCTTTGGCCCAAACACGAGCGCCCCTTACTCGCCGACGCCTTGAACCGGGCGCGCAAAGTGGCGGCGCCCGTCGTGCTGACGGTGGATGCCGAGGCGCCCAACGGCGAGAGCATCGGCGTAGAGATATGCCTGGCCCCCCTCACTGGTCCAAACGGCGCACCCGACCGCACCATTGGCCTGTTCCAACCCATCTCCATGGTCGGCCGGCTGATGGGCCAGAGGATCAGGGCGTTGTCACTTCGCGGCGCCGTCGTGATGACGGAACCTAATCCCGAGCCGAAACTGAGACTAGTGGCCCTGAACGGCCTCAGGGTAGCCTAAGGCCAAAGTCACGAACGGACGTGACCCGCCCTGCGAGGCCTATTATAGGTCGTCGGCGGTTTAAGCGGGCGTGGCGGAATTGGTAGACGCAACGGACTTAAAATCTAGAGACATTCAGTCTGAAAAGCATAAATATCGTTATAGAACATATAGTTAGAAGTTGACAATTTTCCCAAAATCTGTTACACAAAGCTTACACAAAATGGTTTGTGGAGGCTCAAGTGGCGACGCAGAAAGTGGCGCTTATGGATGGCAAGCTTCACGTCTATCGACGTGAGGGCACTCCTTACTGGCAGTGTTCGACCTTCCTTGGAGGTCGAAATTATCGGGCGACGACGAAAGAAGATCAGCAGCTTCGCGCTGAGGAATTCGCGCGTGGTTGGTATGCCGAACGGCTCGTCGATGATCGTCGCCGCAAACGCGGCGACATCGAACCTGAACAGGTCATAGCTTTAGCCCGGACGGATCGCCGCCGTCGCAGGGCCTCCGGCCCTACTTTCCGAGAGGCGGCAGAGCTCTTCATCTCCGAGTATGAAGTCATCACAGAAGGCGAGCGCAGCCCCGTCTATATCAAGGGACACCGCAATCGCCTCGACCTTCATCTACTCCCCTTTTTCGGCGACATGCCCGTCGCCAAGATCACCTCGGGGGACGTGACCGCGTTTCGCGCACACCGCATGAAGAACGGCATCGCGAGGCGGACGCAGATCACCCTCGCCGCGCAGCGCCGCAATAACCCCGATCTCCCCGAGCCTGACCCGGCGACTTTGCCCAAGCCGGGGAAGAGCACTCTGCATCAAGAGATTGTTTGCTTACGGCAGGTTCTTAAGGCCGCTCTCCGCAAAGGATGGCTCGACCACCTTCCCGACCTGTCCGCGCCTTACCGCGCTTCCACCAAGGTCGCGCACCGCGCGTGGTTCTCTAACGACGAATATAAGCTCCTGTATAAGGAGACCGGCAAACGGGCAGAAAACGCACTCAAGCCCCGCTGGAAGTGGGCGGGCGAGCAACTGCACGACCTCGTCTTGTTTGCCGGAAATTCGGGGCTCCGGCCCGACGAGTTGAGGCGACTTCAGTTTAGGGATGTCAGCATCATCAAGGATGATGCCAGCAAAAACGAAATCCTTTTGATCGAAGTGCGGGGCAAGCGCGGCCTGGGCTATTGCAAAACAATGCCCGGCGCGGTGCTCCCGTTTCGACGGCTCGCGCAGCGCAAGCGGCCTATCGAAGTTGAAGGTGCCGCCCCCGCAGAGCTCGGGCGGCGCGCTGTGCGAAAACCAAAACGCGAGGCGGTGCCGGGCAAGACCGACCTGCTTTTCCCTTCAATGCATCGAGAGCTTTTCAACGGCATCCTCGACAAATTAAAGCTGAAGCAAGATCGCGACGGCCAGGATCGAACGATCTACTCCCTCCGGCACTACTACATCTGCCAGCGTCTCTCAGAGGGGGCTGACATTTATCAGATTGCCAAGAACTGCCGCACCAGCGTGGAGATGATCCAAAAATATTATGCATCGCACATAGCCAATACCCTTCGCACCGATGCCATCAATGTTCGCGGCAGGAGGCCGCGCAAGCCCGGTACGGACACAAAGCCTTCACCGCCCTCAAGGCGCTGAAACGGATCAATTTTTACGTTATCGATTGTCGTTGGCGGCGGCTGGCCAGCCCGCTATAACTGGAACCAGCGCGGGCGTGGCGGAATCGGTAGACGCAACGGACTTAAGCCAAATTGAGTGCCCTTAGGGAAACCCGAGGTGCAGAACTGCTCAAACTCGGGGAACCCTGTAAAATGGCGATCCCGAGCCAAGCCCTCGACACGAACGTGGCGGGGGAAGGTGTAGAGACTAGACGGGCAGCACCTAAGGCGCGAACGCGCTAAGGTGAAGGTATAGTCCAGACCACAAACGCTCCTAACGGAGCGGCGGTGAAAACCGTAGCTGGTAAGAAAATCCGTTGGGGGTAACCCCGTGCCGGTTCAAGTCCGGCCGCCCGCACCAATATCTGCCAGCTGCAAGAATTTCGTTTTGCTGTTGCCCGATCAGGGACACGAACCATGACTAAGCGGCGACCGCCTAAACCGAGAACTGTTCTCCCAGACGAGACATTCCAACGCGGCCCCCTTCAGATGGCGCGATTTGGTCGCCACCTCGTGTGGCAGACCAACTGGCAAAAAGATGAATTCGCGGAAATGCAGGCCCGCGCTGTCGCGCAGTTGCCTAGCCACGGATGAGACCAAACGCGTCTTCCAATGGGCCCAGTTGACCGAGCGATGCCATTTCATCAACGAGGAGAAGGGTGCGGCGACCGCCCGGCTTGTAGAGCGAACGCAGAGCCGAAACGATCACGAGCCGCAACCAGACACTATGCGTGCGAAGGTTCGTCCAAAGGCGTACTAGAACCGCCTGATCGATCTGAAGTCGAACGTTTCTTGAAGCTGCCCGTCCATCAAGATGCTCTTGAGTTTTGTTTCGACTGCTTTGTCCGTTTGCTGCGTATCTGCGAGATGGTGGCGGATGAAACCGGCATTGCGCCTCAGATGACGACACTTACCGACGACGAGATTTTGGACATTAAGTACACCGACGCTAACGGCGTTCTGCGGAAATACCGCAAAGACAAAGAGACCGGGAAACTCGTGGAATATTGAAAGTGGTGGTGCCGCCTCGTGGTCAAAAGGATTCCTCAGCGCGAACAAGCGGACTGCGCCATCTGCACCGCTGCAATGGTGCTCGGCGCGGCCTATCCATACGAACGTGTTTTGGTGGACTCAGCTCGCTACGAAAAGGTGGCGCCCGACGGTAAATTCTACGCCTGGTGGGAACCCTATTTCAGCGACGAAGGCCTGCAACACCACTATCGTCCGTTTATGGACCTCTATGAGCTTCCTCGATTTAAGGGGCGGGTTGTCGGGCTATTGAGCATGGATATTCCCGAACTGAGGCAGAGCCATATCGTTTGCGTCGATGAGATCGGGGTCGTTGATCCAGCGGACGGGGCCCCGGCCCATATCGATATTCCACAATATGTGTTGGAGCGGCGAGCCCAAGGTGTGCGTTTTCATGCGGAGTTTCTCGCCGTCCAAATCAGGGCTGCCGCCTAAGCCCTTGCGGCGATTAGCACTTCTATTCGCCGCATAGTGCGCGGCGAATAAGGTTGCTTTTTGCGGCGAATAGGCACTATAATCACCGCATAGTTTGCGGCGAATGTGCTATCTAATCGCCGCATCGATAGGGGCGAATGGCAGACTATATCCACGAATTGAGCGAGTGGCCGAAGTTCACCTGGAGCCATGAACGCATATCCGAACAGCTTGCCGCCGTAAGCCGTCACCAAGGCCGCTTGATCGGACGCATGGAAGGGCTGGGGTTCCAACTCCGCACCGAAGCCGTTCTCGAAAGCCTCACCGAGGAAGTCATCAAATCCAGCGACATCGAAGGCGAGGTTCTCGACAAGGATCAAGTCCGCTCATCCATCGCACGCCGCCTAGGCATCGACATCGGCGCACTCGCTCCCGTTGACCGCAATGTCGAAGGTGTCGTCGAGATGATGCTCGATGCAACGCAGGGCTATGATCAGCCACTCACCGAAGATCGATTGTTCGGCTGGCACGCCGCACTGTTTCCAACCGGGCGCAGCGGCATGAGCAAAATCACGGTCGGCGGCTGGCGCAAGGACGATACCGGCCCGATGCAAGTCGTCTCCGGGCCAATAGGTCGCGAACGCGTACACTATGAAGCGCCTACAGCCGGTCGCCTCAAAAGCGAGATGCGCGCCTTCCTGAAATGGTTCAACAGCGGGGAGTCCATCGACCCCGTGCTGAAAGCGGCTGTCGCGCATCTATGGTTCGTGACCATCCATCCGTTCGAGGACGGCAACGGTCGTATCGCTCGCGCCATCGCCGACATGGCTCTCGCGCGGTCAGAACACAGCCCGCGACGCTTCTACAGCATGTCTGCGCAAATCCGCGCCGAGCGGAAAACCTACTACGACATGCTTGAGGCAACGCAGAAAGGCGATCTCGATATAACCGCTTGGCTGCAATGGTTCCTGTCCTGCCTTGACCGCGCCTTCGACGGCGCCGATGTGACCCTTGCGTCAGTCTTAGAAAAGGCGCGCTTTTGGGAAGCGAACGCCACCGCGAAGCTCAATGATCGCCAACGTCGCATGCTCAACCGCCTGATCGACGGTTTCGAGGGCAAGCTGAATGTGTCGAAGTGGGCGACGATTGAAAAATGCTCCACTGATACCGCGCTGCGTGACATCGACGATCTCGTTAAACAAGGTATCCTCGTTAAAGACGAGGGCGGCGGGCGCAGTACAAGCTACTCGATAGCCAGGGACGGTTAGTCGCTAGCATGTACGACTTTCGCACACTCTCTCCTCTTGATTTCGAGCTTCTTGTCAGGGACCTTCTGCAAGCTGAATTTGGCCTTCGGCTTGAAAGCTTTGGGCCTGGCCGCGACATGGGCATCGACTTTCGATTTGCCACCGCTGGCGGCGCGGCGATTGTCCAAGCGAAACACTATCCCGACGTTCGAACGGATTCGCTCGTTAGGGAGGCTGCGCGCGAGAACGAGAAAGTCAAAAAGCTCAAACCGGCTCGCTACCTATTTTGCACCTCAGCGTCCCTTACGCCGCAGGGCAAAGATAAGATCAAAGCCGCGCTTCCTGACGCTCCCCTCGAGCTCTCAGATATCCTGGGACGCGCCGACCTCAACAATCTGCTCACCCGCCACAAGGAGATTGAGAAGCAGCATTTCAAGCTGTGGCTGGCGAGCACAGCGGTTCTCGAACGGATTCTGCACAGCGGGGTCTATAACCGGACCCAAGCCGAGATGGACGAGATCAAGGCTATGGTGCCGAAATTCGTCCAAAACCAAAGCGTCCCAATAGCAGAGGCGATCTTAGAGAAGCACGGCGCATTGATCATCGCCGGCGAACCCGGCATCGGCAAAAGCACGCTGGCACGCATGCTCGTTTGGCTTCATGCCGAACAGGATTGGCGAATATCGGTGATCGACGACATCAGCGAGGCTTTTGAAATCGCGGATGGCAGTGAAAAGCGCCTCATCTTTTTCGACGACTTTCTCGGGCAGGTCGGTCTAACGCGCGACCTCATCTGGGGCGTTGACCAGCGGTTTCCGCCATTCTTTCGCCGGGTGAAGTCCAATCCCAACCTTCGTTTCGTCCTCACCACACGCGATTACATATTTGCTCAGGCCAGAGCGCAATCGTCGCGCCTCGACAGCGCCCAAGTTAACGCAACCGAATTCGTCTTGAACGTCAGCAGCTACACACGCGCATCGCGCGCGCAGATTCTATTCAATCACATCTACTTTTCAGAGCTCAGCAAAGACGAGCGAGCCGAGCTCCTCGCGGATGATTTTTTCCTCAAAATCATTGACCACCGCAACTTCAACCCTCGCCTGATCGATCTGCTCACGACCCCCGATTACGTCTCACTGGCAGGACGGCCCATCCGAGAAACCGTAACCGCCGTTCTCGAAAACCCGCACGAGCTATGGGAAAAGCCCTATCGCAGCCATATCAGCGAAGAAGGCCGAGCTCTCATGCTCGCGCTTTTTTTCAACGCCGGCCTTTTTCACTTTGCCCTGTCAATCCGGTGCAGTGACAGGGGATCAGGCGGGCCGATCAACATCAAAACCAAGGGATTCACCTCGACCCTACTTGCAGAAGAGGAGGCTCTTCGGGAAGCGATCATCGCTTTTAATCGGGGCAGATCGCACGAGTCAGACGGTATCAGCCGGGAATTGAATGACCTTTCTTTCCCTCCAATATCCAGAGGTCCAGCGCATTATCGATGAGCTCGCAAAGTCCGGTGTGGAGATCATAATCGCTGATGATCGACCAATAGAGCCGCTTGTCTGGCGTACCGTTGACCGGACCTATCTCTGTCTTTCGCGTGACTCCCGTCGGCATCCCATGACCCATCGCTGAACGGCTTGCCTAATAAAGCCAAGCTAGCATCTATTCCGCGATGGTTGTAAGTGCCCTAGAGCCACGCGCCACGAGGGTTGTGGAAACCTAATTGCCGACGAGGCATGCGCCAAAATGGGCTGTTTGTAGGGCCTCATGCAATTTGAAAAGCGGCCTATGGCTGGACGAAACCGACGCCAAAGCCACCTATTTTCGGAACCTGCCGCTTTAGGGCAGGATTTGAAGTAAATTCAGCCCCTTGTGTAAATGAGGCGGCTTGGGCAGAATCCCGTTACGTTCTGTCAAAAGCGGGTCAGGATTTACACAATCTCTTACACACTGGAAATTGTGAAGTCAAAAAGTGTAAGGGTAACAATGGGTTACGGCTCCTTGCACAGGACTTAAAATCCGTCGGGTGTAAACCCATGCCGGTTCGATTCCGGCCGTCCGCACCAACAAGGCTCCTTTGCTGCGTCAGAATACTCAGCCTGTCTCGATTAGCGCTTAACCGGGCCAAGCGGCCGCGAGCGACCATGTGGCGCCGGCGGTGACAATGATGGCGGCGAACAACGCCGTCGTAACGACGGCTTCAAAAACGCTCGTCCGCTTGCCGTTCATCTGCTTATCCATCGCGCCCTCCATAGGGCCATGGTCGCTGGCCGGGTTTACGGATTTCCGAAGGAATAGGATTAAGGCTGTAAACAATCAGCTCTGGCCGCCTAACGCCATGGTGGCGAACATGCCGACGGCGGCGAGAGCCATGACGGCGGTGGCGGCCCAGCCGATCAGCTTAAGATAAAGGGGCAAGGCGAACTGACCCATCACGGTTTTTCGCGCGCCGATCAGCATGGTCATCACCATCACGGGGACGGCCACCACACCGTTCACCACCGCGCTCCAAAACAAGGCCTTCACCGGATCAATGGGCGTATAGTTCAGACCAACGCCCACTAAGGTGGCGAACGCGATGACGGTGTAGAACAGCTTGGCCCGGTGGAGCTTGCGTCCCAGGCCCACGTGAAAACCAAAGGCTTCTCCTACCGCATAGGCGGCTGACCCAGCCAGCACCGGCACAGCCAGAAGTCCGGTGCCGATGATGCCGAGGGCGAAGATCAGGAAGGCGAACGGCCCGGCGATAGGCTCCAGCGCCTTAGCGGCGTCGGCGGATGTCTGAATGTCGGGCAGCCCGTGAGCGTGCAGGGTGGCGGCGGCGCTGATCATGATGGCCAGCGCCACCACATTGGAGAGCGCCATGCCGATATAGGTGTCCCACTTAATCCGGCTGAATTCCTTCTTGGCCTGGTCGGGATCCCGCTCCAACGGCCTTGTCCCGGGCCTCTCCCGCAGGTCTTCAACTTCTTCGCTGGCCTGCCAGAAGAAAAGGTAGGGGCTGATGGTGGTGCCCAGCACCGCCACCACCACGGTCAAATACGCGGCCCTGAAGCCGATGTTGGGCGTCACGAGATGGCGTCCCACCTCGCTCCATGGCACGTGCGACAAAGCCGCCACACCGAAGTAGGCAAAGAGGGTGAGGGTCAGCCACTTCAGCACCGAGGCGTAGCGGCTGTAGCGAATGAACACTTCCAAAAGCAGAGACACAACGCCGAAGCCCGCCGCGAACATCACCTGGTCGCCGGGAACCAAAAGCTTCAAGGCCGCGCCCATGGCGCCAAGGTCCGCGCCGATGTTGATGGTGTTAGCCACCACCAACAGGAACACCAGACCGTAGAGAATCCAGCGGGGGAAGTATTTCTTCAGGTTGCCTGCAAGCCCCCGCCCCGTCACCCGCCCGATCCGCGCGCTGATCTCCTGGATGGCGCACATGAGCGGCCAGCTGAACAATAGCGTCCAGCCCAGATCGTAGGCGAATTGGGCGCCGGCCTGAGAGTAGGTGGCGATGCCGCTGGGATCGTCATCGGAGGCGCCGGTGATCAGGCCGGGGCCGAGCACGTCCAGGAGATGCGGCTTCACCGGCTGTTTGACGTCTTCAGGGCGATTCGGCGTCGGATCAGTGGACGGTGAAGGCGGATCGCTCATACCCACTCCGCTCGCTGTGTCCGTCTGCTGCACGAATTTATCGACCCTTTATGGGGTCACAGCAACGCTCCAAATCTACGCAACGCCGGAGCCCGTTGACGGCAGGTTTTCACGCGGCGGGCTTTGGGGGCTTGCCAAAAAGCCTAGAGGATGACCAACCCGCTTAAGCCTTCACTCCAGCGTAGTCCGCATGACGTTGCTCAGCACATCCAGCGGCGTCGCACCGGAAAGCAGGCCCGCGTCGTGGAATTTGCGGATGTCGAAACGTGGGCCCATAGCGGTCTTGGCCATCTGGCGCAGACGCAGCCAAGTAAGCTTGCCCACCATGTAGCTGCAGGCTTGACCCGGCCAGACACAGTAGCGCTCGACCTCGGTGACGGCCGACGCTTCCTGGTCGCCCAGAGTGTCGACGTAGTATTTCACCGCCTGCTCGCGGGTCCAGCGCTGCTCGTGCAGCCCTGAGTCAACCACCAGACGCACGGCGCGGAACATGGAGTCATGGAGCTGGCCGATATGACCGAGGGGATCGTTCTCGTACATGCCCATCTCCACCGCCAACTGTTCGGCGTAGAGCGCCCACCCCTCGCCATAGCCCGAGAACCAGATGGTCTTACGGATCAGCGGCAGATCGCCGGCTTCGTTGGAGATCGAGCCTTGCAGGTGGTGGCCCGGGATGCCTTCATGGAAGGTGAGCGTGGGCAAGGTCCAGCTCGGAACCTCCGCCGTGTCGCGCAGGTTGATCCAGTAGATGCCGGGGCGGGAATTATCCAGCGGCGGCCCATTGTAATAGCCGCCCGGCGCACCCGCCTCGATAGCTTTGGGCACCCGATGAATTTCCAGGCTGGCTTTCGGCAAGGCGCCGAACCAAGCCGGCAGCTTGGCGGTGACCGCCTTCACCTGCTCGTTGAGGTGAGCGACGAGCTTAACCTTGCCGTCGTCAGTGTTGGGATACTGGTACTTCTTGTCGTTATACATGGCGCGCAGGCGCTCACCGACCGTGCCCTGGGTCAGGCCGTTTTTCTTCATGATGGCGTCGATCTCGGCCTGATGGCTTTTCACCAGCTCCAGACCCGTCTGATGCACCTCGGCCGGGGAGATGGTGGAGGTGGTGGCCGCCTTCAGGGCGTAAGCGTAGTAGGCGCCGCCGTCCTTTAGCTTCCAGACGCCGGCGTCGTGGGTGGCCTTGGCGCGGAGGGCCGTCAAGGCTTCGATCTGGCGAGCGATGGCAGGGCGAACCTGTTGATCGTGGATGCGAGAGGCTTCCGCCGCCCAGTCTCCGGGCAGGTTCTTCTCCTTGGTGCGGCGCTGAACGGACAGCACCAAAGGCGCCTTATCCGTCGGCGTGTCGTGGAAGACCTTCATCTGGATCAAGGCCTTGTCGAGGACGAAGTCCGGCGGGATCACCCCAAGCGCTACGTCATGGTCCAGCACCTCCCGCTCCTGGTCCATTTGGTGGGCGAAGGCGCTCATGCGGGAAAGGTAGTCGTCGGCGTCCTGTTTGGTGTCGATGGAATGCTGATTGTCGAGGAAATCCGGCGTGCCCTGATAGGCGCCGGTCAGCTGGCTCAGCACATAAGGCGCGCCGTAGAAGGGAAACTTGCTCCCTTCCACTTGGGTGGTGGTGTTGAAATCGACCACATCGTAGTTGACCCGGTCCATGCCGGTGAGCTTTGAGCGGTCAATGGTGTGCAGACGCGCCAGCTGGTCCTTCGCCACGGCGACGCCCACCTCCTGGCTGGAGAGCGAGACGTCGCTGAGCATCGCCTTGGTCCAGCCAAGCTCATCCTTGTCGAGCCCAAGGCTGGTGGCGTTTTCGGGATACCGGCGAAAGCCTTCCTGCACGATGGCGTCATAGATGACGCTGGCCTTGGCGGCTTCAGGTGAAGCGGATTTAGCGAAAACCGACGACGTCCTGGCGGCGGCGGCGACAGCGACGGTGGAGGCGAGCAGACGGCGGCGGTCGATCACGGCGGATGTCCTTCCCAGCAAGAGCTTTGCGGCAAGGGTTAGGCGCGACGTAGCGAAGCGGCAATACGTGGGCGGATTAAACTAAAGTAACCTAGGCCGCCTGAAGCTGCTGTTTTACCCGTTCAGCCAGCACCTTGATATCGATGGGCTTGGGCAGGAAGGTGACGCCCTCCTCGCCCTCCAGGATGTCAGAGAACTCCGCCTCCGCGTAGCCGGAGATGAACATCACCTGGGCGTCGCCGAGGAACGGACGCGCCTTCTTCAGCAAGGTCGGGCCGTCCAGCCCCGGCATGATCACGTCGGAGATCAGAAGGTCGATCTTGCCGGCCCACTCCTCCGCCAGCTCCAGCGCCTCTTCTCCGTCGGCGGCCTCGATCACCTCATAGCCCCGCGCCCGGAGCAGGCGGGCGGCGACCACGCGCACGGCGTCCTCGTCCTCCACGAACAGGATGCGGCCGGCGCCGGAAAGGTCGCGGGGCGCGGGCTTGAACTTCAGCGGCGTGCGAACCGGCGCTTCCATGCCAGGCGCGAGGGCCGGGGCCACATAGATCGGCAGGAAGATGCGGAAGGCCGCGCCCTTGCCGGCGGCGCTCTCCACATGAATCCAACCGTCCGCCTGCTTGACGATGCCGTAGACGGTGGCGAGGCCAAGGCCCGTCCCCTCCCCCACCGGCTTGGTGGTGAAAAAGGGTTCGAAGATCTTGGCCATCACGTCCGGCGGGATGCCGGGGCCGTTGTCCGCCACCTCGATGAAGGCGGCGCCGGCCTCTTGCGCGTCCGGAAAGCCCAGGCCCTTGGCCTCCAGCTGCGTCAGGCGGGCGACGCGGATCCGGACAATGCCGACGCCGCCATCCGCCGCGCCGTGGCTCCGCAGCGCATCACGGGCGTTCACCGCCAAGTTCATCACCGCCGTCTCCAGCGCGCTCTTGTCGGCGCGGACCTGCGGGAGGTTGCGGCCATAGTCGGTGACCAGCTTCACGTCTTCACGCAGAAGTCGGCGCAGTAGCACCTCGAACTCGGAGATCAGCTCCCCAAGCTCCAGCGTCTCCCGCTGCACTGTCTGCTTGCGAGAGAAGGCCAGGAGCTTTTTCACGAGATCGGCGGCGCGCACACCCGTCTGGCGGATCTCATTGAGCCCTTCATAGGAGGGATCGCCCACCGGGTGGCGGTGCAGCAGTTCGTCCAGGCGAAGCTGGATGGCGGTCAGGAGATTGTTGAAGTCGTGCGCCACGCCGCCGGCGAGCTGGCCGATCGCCTGCATCTTCTGCGATTGGACCAGCTGCATCTCCAGCTGCTTCTGTTCGGAGACGTCCAAGAGAAAGGCCACCAGACGGCCGTCCGCCGCCGTGACGTAGAGATGAGCAATCTTGGCGGCGGCGTTTGGGCCGGCGATCCGCACGTCCACGGGACCGCCGCCTTTAGCCCTTAGCCGGCTTTTGGCTTCTTCAAGACCGGCAGGATCGAGCAGATCGCCGAACCGCACCCCTGGCCTTGCGGCGCCGTCGGTCATCTTTTCAAGGGCGGTGTTGGCCTGCAGCAAGAGGCCGTCAAAGGGTTCTTCCCCATCCAGAAGGGCAGCCCCGAACGGCGCGGCGGCGGCGAAGGCGTCTAGGGCGGAGGCCGGCGCAGGGAGCGCGGCTTGCTCGATCTCTGGCGCCGTCAGCCGGGCGGTTCGGGCCGCGCCTTCCAGCGCCATTCGCACCAGCAGCCGCGTCTCGCCCACACGGGAGACGAGAAGGGTGCGTTCGGTGTCACCGACGCGGATCGTCGTTTCGCTCGAACCCGCGCGGCGGGCGGCGGTCAGGGCGGCGTACAGGGTGGAACCGCCGATGGCGCTTTTGGGCAACCGAGCGCCGCCGCCCACCTCCGTCCGCCACGCCGCATTGCTCTCGATCACCCGACCGTCGGGGCGGACGATGGATGCGGGCTCGACCAGAGACTCCGTGAAAGCGATGGCGCGCTCCAGCTTCGGCGGCGTATCCCGCTCGCTCATGCCGAACACGAAAACTCCAGCCAGCGCCACACCCGCCAAACCGATCAAAAGGAGCAGGCTCGGGCCGGTGCCGGGCCCTGCCCTGAAGGCTGGGTAAGCCGCCGCGCCTACCGCGATAAGAAAGAACAGGGTGGCCGCAAGGGTGAGGGGGTCGACGAGGGGGCGGCGCGTGGACTTTTCACGCGTCAGGCGCAGCCCCACGAACGGCGCGGCACCCAGGTCAGCGCCGTCGTTCAGCTCGCCCAAGTCCAGCGGCCGCGCGTCCATCTCAATGTCTCCCCCAATGAGCGAATTGGATCATCATCCTAAAGCCTGGACGGCCGCAAGGGCGCAGCGCGACGCGCCCCGCCGCCCTTGCCGCGCCCAAGCACGAAGCCGACGATCTTGGCCACCGCCTCGAAATGTTCACGCGGGATCACCTGATCCACGTCCATGGCGGCGAAGAGCGCGCGGGCAAGCGGCGCGTCTTCGATCACGGCGATCTCGTGCGCCTCGGCCACCTCGCGGATTTTCAATGCAAGCTCATCCACGCCCTTGGCGACACAGACCGGCGCGGCGGTCTCGCCCTGCACATAACGAAGCGCGACAGCGTAGTGGGTCGGGTTCATGACCACCAGGGTGGCCTTGGGCACCATCTGGATCATCCGCTTCTTGGAGAGGGCCATGCGTTTGGCACGGAGCTTGGCCTTGATGTGCGGATCGCCGTCGCTGTTCTTCGTGTCTTCTTTGATCTCTTCCTTGGTCATGCGCAGGCGCGCCATGAACCTCTGGCGCTGCCAGATGAAGTCGGCGAGAGCGATGACGCCGAGCACCACCAGGACGGCGATCAGAAGCGCTTTGAACACGTCCGCCGAGAACGGCAGGATGGCGGCGATGTTCAGCGCCGCCAGGTTCTGCAGAGCGCTCGCGCGCGGCAGAAGGATTACCCAGGCCACAAACCCAAGGGCGGCGATTTTCAGCACCGACTTGCCGAAGTGCACCAGCCCGTCGATGCCGAACAGGCGCTTGAGCCCCTTCATAGGACTAAGGCGGGATGGATCGGGGGCGAGCTTGCCGGTGGTCCAGACGAAGCCCTGCTGCAGCACGTTGCCGGCGATCCCCGCCAGGATGGTGGCGCCCAGCACCCAAGCCATCGGCTCGGCCGCCCGCGCCGCCGCCTGAGCCACCCCCACGCCGCCGTTGCCGGAAAGGTCGATGGACTCAGGCCTCGAGATGAAGGGCAGGAGCCGCTCGGTCATTTGCCTTGCCGCCACGCCGCCCATCAGCAGCACCACCGCGCCGGCGCTGGCCAGGGTGGCGAAAGAGGCGACGTCGGGGGATTTGGCGAGGTCGCCGCTCTTGCGCGCTTCGTCCAGCCGGCGCTGTGTCGGCGCTTCTGTCTTCGATGCGCCGTCGTTCTCTTCGGCCATCTCAGGTCAGCCGCAGCGCGAAGGCGCGGAAGCGGTCCAACCACACCAGCCCCAGCATGCCGAGGCTCAAGGCGAACACAGAAAGGCCGAACAGGAGCGCCAAGGGCGTGCCGACGAAGAAGATCTGGAACTGCGGCATCACCCGCCCGATCAGGCCGGACGCCACGTTGAAGATCAGGGAGAAGACGATCACCGGCGCGGCGAGCTGCACCCCCAGAGCGAAGGTCTCCCCCGTCATGCGGATGGCGAGGCCGGCGAACTCGTTGATCGGCGGGGGCTTGCCGGGTGTGAACAGGGTGTAGGACTTGGCGATGGCGCCGATGAAAAGCTGATGCAGATCGGTGGAGAACACCAGCGCGAGCGACAATACCGTCAGAAACGATCCCACCGTCGCCGCCGGCTGCGCCTGGGTCGGATTGGTGGTTTGCGCGAACGCCAGCGTGGTCTGTAGCGACACCACCTCTCCCGTGGTGATCATCACCGCGAGGAAAAGCCTAAGGATCGCGCCTAGCCCAAGGCCGATCAACAATTCAATGACCAACTGACCGAACATGCCGTCCACACTCGCGGGCACCGGGGGCAGGCCGGATCGAACCACCGGATAAAGCACCAGGGCGAGCAGAAAGGCGAACGCCAGCCGGGCCCGGGGCGGCACAACGGTCTCGCCCACCCCCGGCAGCAACATCACCAGAGCCCCTACCCGCGCAAACACCAGGCTGGCGCCGTAGACCTCGACCGGCAGGGCATAGTGTTCCACTACATTCCAGCGATGCGAGCGGCGATCTGGCGCATGAACCCGGCCATGAGCGCGCCCATCAAAGGCAGACAGATCAAGAGCGACGCGAAGATGGCGATGATCTTCGGTGCGAAGATCAAGGTCTGCTCCTGTATCTGCGTTAGCGCTTGCAGCAGGCCGATGCCGACGCCAACCACCAGCCCAACAATCAGCACCGGCGCGGAAAGCTGAATAACCAGCCAGATCGCATCGCGTCCGACGTCCAAAACTTCGGCGCCGTTCATGGAAAAGCCTCTCGAACTGGAAACAAAATCGCGCAGCGAGCGCTCACGGAAGCTCGCCCAACATGGTTAACAAAGCCCCTACATTCGTTAACTCCGCCTTAGAGTGGCCGCTTGCACCGCGCCCCCAATTCGGCCAATAGCCCCAGCCTGCGCGATGGAGTTTTCTTGATGGCTAGCGCCTCTTCTGCCGATCGTCCCACCGCCGAAGAGGCCGAGGCCGCCGTTCGGACGCTGCTCCGCTGGGCTGGCGACGATCCAAACCGCGAAGGCCTGATCGACACCCCCGGCCGCGTTACACGCTCCTATCGCGAACTGTTCATGGGCTATGACCTCGACCCGCGCGCCTATCTGGAGCGGACCTTCGAGCAGGTGGGCGGGTATGATCAGCTGGTCGTGCTGCGGGACATCCGCTTCGTCAGCTTCTGCGAACACCACATGCTTCCGGTGGTGGGCCGCGCCCACGTGGGCTATCTGCCGACGGACCGCGTAGTCGGCATATCTAAGCTGGCCCGCGTGGTGAACGGCTTCGCCCGCCGCCTGCAGATCCAGGAAAAGCTCACCGCCGAGATCGGCCACGCCATTCAGGAGGTGCTAAAGCCCCTCGGTGTCGGCGTGGTGATCGAAGCGGAGCATAGCTGCATGACGCTCCGCGGCGTCAACACCCCCGGCGCCAGCCTGACCACCAGCCACCTCCTGGGCGCGATCCGCGACGATCCCAAGACCCGGGAAGAGTTCCTGCGGCTGACGCGGAGCTGATCGCCCGCGCCGCGCGCACCGCTTCTTAAACGAAGTGGCGGAAGATGAAGTAGAGGAGCCCGGCGATGGCCATGGCCGCCGGCAGGGTGGTCACCCAGGCCAGAGCGATGGACCGCAGGGTGGCCCACTGCAGGCCCGAGCCGTTGGCGGCCATGGTCCCCGCCACGCCGCTCGACAGAACGTGGGTGGTGGAGACCGGCAGGCCAAAATTATCAGCGGCGAGGATGGTGATCGCCGCCGTCACCTCCGCCGCAGCGCCTTGGCCGTAAGTCAAGTGGGTCTTGCCGATCTTCTCACCCACGGTGACCACGATCCGCTTCCAGCCGACCATGGTGCCTAGGCCGAGCGCCAACGCCACGCAGATCTTCACCCAGGTGGGGATGAAGCGGGTGCCCTTGTTGAGGCCGTCGCCGTAGCCCTTCAGGGTCTTCTGCTCGTCGGCGTTGAAGCTCTTGGATTTGCTGAGCGTCTTCACCGCATCGCCGGTCAAGTACATGTCGTTGCGCACGTTCGGAGTGACGGCCGCCGGGATCGCGCGCACTGAACCGTAGTTCTGGACATTGGCCGCGATGTCGTTGGAAATGACCGCCAGGGCCTGGAACACGGCAGGATCGTCCACCTTCTTCACCTTCAGCGCATCGCCGACCTTTGTGCGGGCGGCGACGACGTCCAGGATCGGTTGGCCTTTAGCGTGGGCGGAGAAGACGCCCTGCGCCTTGTGGGCGGTGGCGATAAAGGCGGGGGCGCTGGAGTCCGCCATGGTGCGGTTCAGGGCGTAGGCGGTGGGGGCCGAGCCGATCAGGATCAGCATGATCAGGCCCATGCCCTTCTGCCCGTCATTGGAGCCGTGGCCGAAGGAGACGCTGGTGCAGGTGAGAATCAAGAGCCCGCGAATCCACAACGGCGGTGGCTGGTCTGAGTCCGGCGCGGTGTAGAGCTTCTTGGAGCGGATGACCAACTTCATCAGCAGCAGGAGGAGGGCTGCGCCCACGAAGCCGATCATGGGGCTGATCAAGAGGGTGGTGAAGACCTTCTGCGCCTGGGTCCAGTCGACGCCGGAGGTGGCTACGCCTCGGGGCGCCATCCACTGGTTGGCGAGGCCGACGCCCATGATCGACCCGACCAGGGCGTGGGAGGAGGAGTTAGGGATGCCAAGCGCCCAGGTGCCGAGGTTCCAGATAATGGCCGCGAGCAGCAGGGCGAAGATCATCGCATAGCCCGCGCCGGACCCCACGTTCAGGATCAGTTCGACGGGCAGGAGGGTCACGATTCCGAAGGCCACCGCGCCCGAGGAGGTCAGGACGCCTAGGAAGTTGAAGCAGCCGGACCACACCACGGCCACCATCGGCGGCATGGAGTGGGTGTAGATCACCGTGGCCACCGCATTGGCGGTGTCGTGGAAGCCGTTCACGAACTCGAAGCCCAGCGCGATCAGCAGCGCCAGGCCGAGGAAGGCGAAGGCGGCGATGGCGATAGGCTGGCCGACGGCAGAGGTGTCGTGGAAGATACTGGCGGCCGCGAAGGCCAAGCCGCCGAGCAGCACCAACACGAAGGCGAGGGCGCCGATCGCATGGGGCTTCTTATCCAGATTGGGACGCGCAGGGGCGGGCGCATCCTGTGGAACATCACCCAAAACCGCGTCAGTCATCGTGCGCTCCTCACCCCGTCGGCAAACCCTAACGGCGGGTTTCGACGGTTTGATGACGCAATGTGATCGGCGAGCGGAGCCTCGCCGCCTAGATCGGCATCTGCATGATCTGCTGATAGGCGCTGATCACCTGATCGCGGACCGCCATCACGGTCTGCAGGCTGGTCTGGGCGGAAGAGATGGCGGTGACGGCGTCCACCAGGGCGACCTTGCCCTGCGCCTGGCCGATCATCTGGGTTTCGGCATGTTTCGAAGTCGAGATGGCGTCGTTGACGGCGTTCTTCACAAGTTCTGAGAAGCCGGGGCCGGCATCCTGGGGCTGTACGGCGGCCGGGGCCTGGGCGGCCGCCTGGTTCTGGACCGCCTGATAGACCTTGGCGGCGATCATCGGGCTCATCATCGGTTAGTTCCCTTTCAGGAGGTCGAGGGTGCGGTTGTCCATGGCGCGCACGTTCTCGATCACGTTCAGGTTGGCCTCGTAGGCGCGCTGGGCCTCGCGCATGTCCAAGGCCTCGATCAGGGGATCGACGTTGGGCATCTTCACATAGCCCTTGGCGTCGGCGGCGGGGTTGCCGGGGCTGTATTCGGAACGAAACGGCGTCTGGTCCTGTTGCACGCCCTTCATCACCACGCCGACCGAGCCATCGGGCAGGGTCTGTGGCTGGAAGATCGGCGCCTGGCGCCGGTAGGGATCGCCGCCGGGGGTGCTGGAGGCCGAATCGGCGTTGGCGATGTTCTCGGCGATCACCCGCATTCGCGCCTGCTGCGCTTGTAAGGCCGAGGCGGCGATGGCCATGCTGCCGCTGGCGACGGGATCTGTCATGATCTAGCGCCTTATGATCCGGGTTTCTTCAGGGCCGTCTTCAGAAGCAGCATCGACTGCTGGTAAAAGCCGATGGCGGCGTTGTAGTCGCCCTGCGCCTGGTTCACCTTCATCATCTGCTCTTCGAGAACCACGCGGTTGCCGTCGAGCCGCACTTCGGAATCGGGCGAATCCTGGTTGCCAAAACCGCCAGCGCTTGAAGATGGGTTGAAGGGAATATGGGCGGCGTTGGTGAGCGTCGCCTGCGTGGCGCCGCTCCCACTCTGCGCGCTCTTCAGCACCTGATCAAAGCTAAAGGCCTTCAAATCCCGCGGCGCGTAGCCCGGCGTATCGGCGTTGGCCACGTTTTGGGCGAGCAGTTGCTGGCGCTGGGTCTCGTAGCTGAGCTTGCCCTTCAGCATGGAGAACAGGGGGATGTCGTTCAAATTCATCTCGATCCTCCCGGCGGCGGCGCGCGCAATTCAGGCAATGCGCCGATTTTGCCGAGCTTATGGTTAATGGGACGTTTCCACCGGCGGGATCATGGTTAATCGGGCGGTAAGAACTTCCGACGACCCTAGGCAAATCGTTCCTCGCGGGTCGCGCCCGATGCTGCTCAACCTTCTTCAAGCCGTCTTCGCCCTCGCCGCCACTCTGGGGCTGATCGGCGCTGCCGCCTACGCCGCCCGCCGCTGGGCGCCCGCAGGGATGTTGCAGTTGAAGCCCCAGGCCGATCGGCGCCTGCAGGTTATCGAAAGCCTGAACCTCGACGCTCAACGGCGGCTGGTGCTGGTGCGGCTGGACCGGGAGGAGCGGCTGATCCTGCTCGGCGAAGGCCGCCTTCTAAGCCAAGCCCAGCTTCCATCCAACCCCGTAACCCGTTGAGCGGCGCCGTGCGGACCATTCTCTCCATCCTGGCCAACGCCAGGACCGCCGACGTCCGCAAAGCCGCCTTTATCTCCCTTCTCGCCACAGGGCTCACCTTGATCGTGCCGACTTTGGCGGCGGCGCAGGCGATCAACCTAGATCTCGGCAGCGGCGGCGGCTTGACCGACAGGGTGGTGCAGCTGGTGGGCCTCCTGACGGTGCTGTCGCTCGCGCCGTCCATCGTCATGATGACCACATCCTTCGTGCGGATCGTGGTTGTCTTGAGCCTGCTGCGCCAAGCCCTCGGACTACAGCAGAGCCCGCCCAATTCGGTGCTGATCTCGCTCGCCCTGTTTCTCACCGCCATCGTCATGGGACCGACCTTCAACCAGTCCTATGAGGCCGGCATCAAGCCGCTCCTGGCGCACAAGATGGAGCTGCCGGCGGCGTTCACCGCCTCCACCCAGCCGGTGAAGCGCTTCATGCTGAGCCAAGTGGACCGAGACGACCTTGGCCTCTTCATCCGCCTTTCCAAAACGCCGACCCCGAAGACGGCGATGGACACGCCGCTACAGGTGGTGACGCCCGCCTTCATGATCTCGGAACTAAAGCGCGGGTTCCAGATCGGCTTCTTGCTCTTCATCCCCTTCTTGGTGATCGATCTGGTGGTGGCCAGCGTCTTGATGAGCATGGGCATGATGATGCTGCCGCCGGTGACGGTCAGTCTTCCGTTCAAGCTGATCTTCTTCGTGCTGGTGGATGGCTGGCGGCTGATCGCCGGCAGCCTGATCCAGAGCTTTCAGCACGGTGGCGGCGTCACCTAGGTTTTCGCAGCACCAGGGTGCGCAGGCTGATTACCGCGATCATGAGCGACCCTGCGATCACCCACGCCATCGGCCGAGCCGTGCCGTCACGGAGCAACCCCGCCAGACCCGCGCAGGCCGCGCCCGCCCCGAACGACGACGCGCCGACCAGCGCCGAGGTGGCGCCCGCCCGCTTGGGATCGGCGTTAAGCGCGCCCGCAGACGCGTTCGCCTGATTAAACCCGAAGCCGGACATGATGAAGAACAGCGGAACCATTACGCCAAAAACCCCGGCAAAGTCCGTTAAAGAGTCGATCAGCAACAGCAGAGATACGCCGAAGATGACGAGGTTGCCGCGGCTGAGGATCAAGTCCGACGGGTAACGGCGCGCCAACCGCGCGTTGATCTGATTTGAGGCGATGTAGCCGATCGAGTTTAAGCCGAACACCCAACCGAACAGTTGCGGCGAGACGTGGAAGCGCTCGATCAACACATCCGGAGAACTCGACACATAGGTGAACAGCGCCGCGCCGGAGAACGCCCCCGTCAGCACGTAACCCATCAGACGAGGCTCGCGCAACAAGGCCATATAGCTGCGAAATGCGTTCTCGGTCCGCGCGTGCGCCGCCGTCTCCGCCGAGCGCGACTCGGTCAGGGTCATCGCCGCTGCGCCGCCGACGATCAGCGCGAAGATCACCTGGACGCCGAAAATCCAGCGCCAGTCCGCCACCAGCAGCACCCAACCGCCCGCCAGCGGCGCCAGGATCGGCGCAACACCCATCACGAGCATCAGCATCGAGAAGACGTGCAGAACCTCATTGTGTTTGAACCGGTCTCGCACCACGGCCCGGGCAATCACCATTCCGGCGCAGCCGCCCAGCGCCTGCAGAATGCGGCAGGCGATCAAGACCTCGATGGTCGGCGCCAGCATGCACCCCAAGGTCGCGGCGATGTAGAGCCCGATGCCGAACAGCAGGGGGTATCGTCGGCCGTAACGGTCGGACACCGGTCCATAAAACAACTGTCCCACAGCGGTGCCGATGAGAAAGGCGGCCACCGTCCACTGCCCCGCCGCGCCGGTGGCGTGCAGCGACTTGGTCAGCGCCGGCAGCGCCGGCAGGTACATGTCGATGGAGATGGGCGCGAACGTCGTCAGCCCGCCGAGCAATATGACGAAACCCAGCGGCGCTTTTGCCGCCTGGGCTAAACCGGCACGATCTGCGGCTATCTCAGCCAAGGCGACCTCCAAAGTCGCCTTGTGCGTCAGCCCCGGGCCCGGCGAAAGCCTTAAGCGTCGCCAAGGCCGCTAATTGCGCGAAATGCGGCCGTCAGAGCACGTGGAACAGCAAAAGCAGAATGATGATGGGGATGGGGATGCCCAGAGCCCAGAGCGCTATGCCCTTCATTGTTCGTCCCTCGCCAATTCAAAGCTCAGGTCGAATGCGCCGGACGGGCGATCGTTCCGCTTGCGACGTTTCGGGGGGGCGCAAACCTTAGCCAAACTCCGCCTCTTCAACCCGGGCGTAGTCGCTCTGGCGTTTGAGAGGGGTTCTTGCTAAAGGGGTCGCCCGCCGGTGACGGCGGATGCGGGCGTGGTGGAACTGGTAGACGCGCCGGACTCAAAATCCGGTTCCGAGAGGAGTGTCGGTTCGACTCCGACCGCCCGCACCACTCGACAGATTTGGCTAATCGGCGATCCGACCATGAGCGAAGACGCCGTCCAGATCGTCTCCCGCGGCCCGCGCGCCGATGCGGAGGCCGCCGCCGAGGCCATCGATCTCGACCCTCGATTGGAAAGCGCAACCTACTCCATCCTGGAGGAGGACGAGGATCACCACATCTGGCGCATAGACGCCTTTCCCAACGGCGGGGATGAAGCGGCGGCGCTGATCGAGGTGTTGGGCGGCTACCCGACCTTGCGAACCATCTCCGAGCGGCTTGCAGACGCCGACTGGCTGGCCATGGCGCTGTCGGGCCTGCCGCCGGTGCGGGCGGGGCGATTTTTCGTCTACGGGGTTCACGACCGGGGCCGGGCGCCCGTCAACGCGGTGAACCTTCGGATCGAGGCGGGGGCGGCGTTCGGCACCGGGCACCACGGCACCACGGTGGGCTGCCTGATCGCCTACGATACGCTCTTGAAGCGCCGCCGCTTCGTCAAGGTGCTGGACGTCGGCGCGGGCACCGGCGTCCTGGCCATCGCCGCAGCCAAGACCGGGGCGAAAACGGCCGTCGGCACCGACATCGATCGCGTGTCCGTGCGGATCAGTCGCGAGAACGCCAAGGTGAATGGGGTGAAGGCGCGCTTCGTCCATGCCTCGGGTCTGAACGACCGCGCGGTTTCCGCCGAGGAGCCCTACGATCTGGTCTTCGCCAACATCCTGGCCCGTCCGCTGATCGCCTTGGCGCAGGACATCAAGGGCGCGTTGAAGCCGGGCGGAATCGCCGTGCTCTCCGGGCTCCTGCGCACCCAGGAGCGGGCGGTGAAGGCGGCCTATCTATCCCGCGGCTTCAAGGTCGAACGCAGGATCCACCGCGACGCCTGGTGCGCCCTGGTACTGTCACGTCGCTGAGGTGGACGCCGCGAACCTTTACGTTAGACTGACCCTGCTGGTTGGGGAAACGGCATGATCGAGGAATTGAAGCGCCGTAATCTGGCCTGGGTCGAGGGCAAGACGCGCACCGATCCGCATTTTTTCGACCGATTAGTGGGGCAGCAGACCCCAGAATATCTCTGGATCGGCTGCTCCGACAGCCGCGTGCCGGCCAACGAGATCGTCGGCATGGAGCCGGGCGAGCTGTTCGTGCACCGCAACGTCGCCAACCTCTGTTCGCCGCAGGATCTGAACTATCTCGCCGTCTTGCAGTATTCGGTGGAAGTTTTGAAGGTGCGCCACATCCTGGTGGTGGGGCACTACGGCTGCGGCGGGGTGAAGGCGGCGCTGGAGTATCCCGATCACGGCCTGGTGGACAACTGGATCGCCCCGATCCGCACGCTGGCGGAGCAGCAGAAGGCCGAACTCGACGCCCTACCCGATGATCACGCACGCCACGATCGGCTGGTGGAGCTGAACGCGCTGCGCCAAGCCAAGCAGGTGGCGGAAACGCCTATCGTGCTGAAGGCGCGGCAGGCGAACGACGGCTGGCCGCACGTTCACGCCTGGTGCTACTCTTTAAAGACGGGGCTGGTGAACGACCTGAACGCCCCTCAGCCTGCGCCTATGCCGCCGAAGCACCACAGGAAGAAGTTCTTGGGCGTATTCTAATCAGCCGTCCACAATCAGCCGCCCACGATCACCCTCGAAGCATCTCGTCGCGGAACGCAGGGCGGTGGGGCGAAAACGGCCAATCGATCACCTTTCCCACATAAAGCGCCAGCCAAACGAACACCGGCTGCAGCAGAAGCCGCGGCCCATGATACCACCAGCTTGACGGCAAGCCCGGCACCGTCACGTGAGCGTAGGCGTGATAGAGATTGGCCGGAAAGACGCACACCGCATAGAGCGCCAACGCCCCACCTGCCCATCGCCGCGTCGCGGGGATCAAGAGGCCGATCCCGCCTGCGACCTCGCAGACGCCGGTAAAGAGCACGATCTCCCGTGGGAAGGGCAGGATTGGCGGCATGATCGGCAGAAAGGCGTTCGAGAACGTCAGGTGGAAAAACCCGAAGCCGATATAGATCAGCGCCACCGCCCACCGGGCCTTGCCGCGCCCGTCATGAAACCCTGGCGCGTTCAAAAGGCTGGCGGTCACAAGCGCGGCGATCACGGCCAAAAGGAAAAAGGCGAGCATCATCGCCCCCTATAGCGCGGATCGCATTTGCGCGCTTGCCTGGGCGTGCTTAAATCTTCAGCCATGCGCCAGACCTTCGATGACCACGCCGATCCCTCCTTCGGATCAAGGCACCTGCCCCTGATCCGGGAACAGCTACGCAAGCAGGGGCTGGACGGTTTCCTGATCCCGCACGAGGACGAGCATCAGAACGAATATCTGCCCGACGCCAATGAGCGGCTGTCCTGGGCCACCGGCTTCACCGGCTCGGCTGGGGCGGCGGTGGTGATGGCGGACAAGGCGGCGGTGTTCGTGGACGGACGCTACACCCTGCAGGTCAAGGCGCAGATCGACCCCAAGCTGTTCGAGGCCCGCGACCTCGTGGACGGCGGCGTGCCCCTCTACATCGAGGCGGAGACTCGGACCGGCCAGGTGATCGGCTACGACCCCCGCCTGCACAGCCCCGACGCCCTTGGCTGGCTGAAGATCGCGGCGGCCAAGTCAGGCGTGACCTTGAAGGCGGTGAACGACAACCCGGTGGACGCCGCCTGGGCCGCCGCACGCCCGAAGCAACCCGAAGCGCCCATCGTGCCTCATCCGGTGGAGTTTTCCGGCGAGGAGTCCGCCGACAAGCGCGCTCGCGTTGGCGAGGCGGTGGCGACGGCCGGCGCGGATGCGGCGGTGCTGACCGCGCCGTCCTCCATCGCCTGGCTGTTCAATGTGCGCGGCGGCGACGTGATCCGCTCGCCTCTACCCATCGGGCAAGCCATCCTGAACAAGGACGGCACGGCGGAGCTTTTCTTGGACCCGGTGAAGGTGACCGACGGCCTGCCCGCCTTCCTCGGCAATCAGGTTACCCTCTCCCGTCCGGACGATCTTCTCCGCGCGCTGCAGGGGCTAAAGGGCAAGAAGGTGCTGGTGGACCCGGCGCAATCCTCCGCCTGGTATTTCGACACCCTTGCTGATTCGGGCGCCGAGGTGGTGCGCGCCGCCGATCCCTGCGCGCTCCCCCGCGCCTGCAAGAACGCCGTTGAGATCAAGGGCGCCCAGACGGCTCACGCCCGCGACGGCGGCGCCCTGACCCGCTTCCTCTACTGGCTCGCCACCGAGGCGCAGACCACCCTGCCGGACGAACTGGAGGTGGTGGCGAAGCTGGAAGCGTTCCGTGAAGCCACCGGCGTCCTGAAAGACCTCAGTTTCGACACCATCGCCGGGGCTAAATCCAACGGCGCCCTTTGCCACTATCACCCAACCCACAAGACCAACCTCCGGGTCGAGCCCGGCACCCTCCTCTTGGTGGATTCCGGCGGCCAGTACCTGGACGGCACCACTGACGTCACCCGCACGGTCGCCATCGGCGCGCCGACACCTGAGATGAAGGAGCGGTTCACCCTGGTTCTGAAGGGCCACATCGCGCTGGCTCGCATCCGTTTCCCCGCCGGCACCACCGGCTCGGCGCTGGACGTGCTGGCCCGTGCACCCCTCTGGGAGAAGGGCCTCGACTACGACCACGGCACCGGCCACGGCGTCGGCGCCTATCTCGGCGTGCACGAAGGTCCGCACCGCATCGCCAAAGCCCCCAACACCGTGGCGATGCGCCCCGGCATGATCGTCTCCAACGAGCCGGGCTTCTACAAAACCGGCGAATACGGCATCCGCATCGAGAACCTGCAGTTCGTGACGCCGCCGGCGGCTATCGAGGGCGGCGAGCGGGAGATGCTCGGCTTCGAGACCCTGACCCTCGCCCCCATCGATCGCAACGTGATCGACCCGGCCCTGCTGTCGGCCGAAGAGAAAGCTTGGCTCGATGACTATCACGCCAAGGTGCTGGCCGTGATCGGCCCGCAGGTTGAGCCCGAGGTCCGCGCTTGGCTCGCCGAGGTCTGCGCGCCGATCTAGCCGATCAAAATGTTGTCGATCAGCCGCGCGGGCCCGACCTGCACGGCGAGGGAGATCAAGGCGCCGTCGGTCCCGATGGTCTTTAACTCCTTCAAGGCGAGCGGATCAGCGATGCTGACATAATCAGTCCTCGCTAAGGACTCGCTCGCCAGTATGTTCAAGATCGCCACCCGCAAAGCCTCCGCCTGCCGCTCCCCGCCGTCGTAGAGCGCCTTCGCGGCCATCATCCCCCTGTAAATCACCGCCGCCGCCTGGCGCTGCGCTGGATCGAGATAGCTGTTGCGGCTGGAGAGGGCTAGGCCGTCCGGCTCGCGCACCGTGTCGGCGATGACGATCTGCACGGGCATGTCGAGGTCGCGGGCCAGCTTGAGGATCACCGCGGCCTGCTGGGCGTCTTTCTGGCCAAAATAGGCGCGGGTGGGCTGGACGATGTTCAGGAGCTTGGTCACGACCGTCGCCACGCCAGCGAAATGGCCCGGCCGCGATGCGCCCTCCAGGCCCTCGGATACGCCGCCGATCTCGATCCTGGCGTCGAAGCCCGGCGGATACATCTCGGCGGCGTCGGGCGTGAAGACCAGATCGACGTCGGCGGCCTCCAGCATGGCGAGATCCCGCTCCAGCGCGCGGGGGTATTTGTCGAAATCGCCGCCGGGGGCGAACTGGGTGGGATTGACGAAGATCGACGCTGCGGCGGCGCCGTTCTCCGCCTTGGCGCGGCGCATCAGGCTGAGGTGGCCTTCGTGCAGGAAGCCCATTGTTGGGGCGAAGCCGAGATCGCCGAACCCGGCGCGGGCGGCGCGGAACGCTGCTTTGGTGCTCAACACCTTCATGATTTTCGAGGCGGAAAGCTCCGGCCGCCCACTTCGCCCACGTAGGCCTTCACCGCGATCTCGATGGCCTGGCCGACCTCGGCGAACCGCTTGGCGTGCTTGGGGGTCTTGTCGCCGTAGAGGCCGAGGATGTCGTGCCAGACCTGCACCTGGCCGTCGCAGTTCGGCCCCGCGCCGATGCCGATGGTGGGGATGGTCAGCCGCGCCGTCACCTCGGCGGCGAGGGCGTAAGGGATCAGCTCCAGCACGATAGCGAAGGCGCCCGCCGCTTCCAGAGCCAGGGCATCGTCAATCAGCGTCCTGGCGCCGGCGTCGTCCTTGGCCTGCACGCGGATGCCGATCTGCAGGGTCGACTGCGGCGTATAGCCGAGGTGGCCCATCACCGGCACGCCGAGCGACACTAGATGCCTGACAATGGGCGCCATCACCCCGCCGCCTTCCAGCTTCACCGCCTGCACCCCTGCCTCCTGCATCATGCGGGCCGCGGCCCGCACGGCGTCGGCTTCACTGGCGTAGGTGAGGAAGGGGAAGTCGCCCACGACGAGCGCTTGCTCGGAACCCCGCACCACGGCGCCGGCATGGCGCACCATGTCGTCCAGCGTGACGGGCAGGGTGGTGTCGTGCCCCAGCATCACCATGCCGAGGCTGTCGCCCACCAAGAGCATCGGCACGCCCGCCCGATCCGCGATCTGGGCGGAGGTGTAGTCATAGGCGGTGAGCATGGCGATGGGCGTTTTCTCGCGCTTCATCGCCTGGATGGCCTGGATGCTGGTGCGCACGAAAACCTCGCCATGGTGCGGCGCGGCGCCGCTGGCGGGTGCGGTTAATCCCAACCCTTCCCATATACAAGCTCTGGCGAGGCGAGAGCTTCGATTGTATGACGCCGCGCCGCCTTCAGGAGTCCGCCATGCGCAGCGTGATGCGTTCCAAGATCCACAACGCCCGGGTCACCGAGGCGAACCTCGCCTACGTCGGCTCCATAACCATCGACGCCGACCTGATCGACCGCGTAGGCCTTTGGCCCGGCGAGCGGGTTATGGTGGTCTCCAACACCTCCGGCGCAAGGCTGGAGACCTACGTCATCGAGGGTGCGCGGGGATCGGGCGCCGTCTGCATGAACGGCGCGGCCGCCCACCTGATTGGCGAGGGCGAGGAGGTCATCATCATGGGCTTTGAGCTGACCGACACGCCGATCAAGCCCAAGGTGATCCTGGTGGATAAGCAGAATCGCTTCGTCCGCTGGTTGGCCGAAAAGCCGTCGGTAACCCTCGACGCCGTGCCGAGCCTTACGCCGGCCGAGTGACCGTCATCATATAGTTGATGCTGACGTCGCTCGACTGCGACCAGCGATCGGCCAGCGGATCGTAGGCGACGCCGAACGGGCCTTCGACCTCAAGCGGTTCGCCGTCAAGAAAGCCGCGGATCTCCTCCGGCTTCAGGAACTTGTTCCAGTCATGCGCGCCGCGGGGCAGCCAGCCCAGCACGTACTCCGCCCCGATCTTGGCGAAGGCCAGCGCCTTGAAGGTGCGGTTCAGGGTGGCGACGATCATCAGGCCGCCGGGCTTCAACAGGCGTGAGCAGTCGATCAGATAGGCGCGCGGATCGGCCACATGCTCGATCACCTCCATGTTGAGGATCACGTCGAACTGCGCTTCGCCGGCTTCCAGCATCGCTTCGGCGGTCGAGCAGCGGTAGTCGATGTAGAGGCCAAGGGACGCCGCATGAGCCGAGGCGACGCCAATGTTCTTGGCCGAAGCGTCCACGCCGGTCACCGCAAACCCCAGCCGGGTCATGGGCTCGGACAGGAGCCCGCCGCCGCAGCCGATGTCGAGCAAATGCAAGCCCTCGAACGGCCGAGGTGTCGCGCTGTCGCGGCCAAACCGGCGCAGCGATACCTCGCGGATGAAGCCCAGACGGATCGGGTTGAACTTGTGCAGCGGCGCGAACTTGCCCTTGGGGTCCCACCACTGCGCCGCCACGGCGGAAAAGCGCGCCACATCGGCGGGATCGACACTTGGACCGGGTGCGGTTTCGCTCATGCCGTCTTCCTGAACCGTACAAGTGCGCCAAGCAAGGCGGCTTGCATTGCAGCTTGCCGCATCGACCGCTAGAAGGGCGGCTCTTGCGCCGCGGGCGGTTTCGTACCGTCCTTTCCGCAAGATCGAACCCCTTAGGAGCCCATATTGGCCCGCCTGGTGATGAAATTCGGCGGCACCTCCGTTGCCGATCCAGAGCGCATCGCCCGCGTCGCGCGGCTGGTGGCGGCCGAGGCGCGCGCTGGGCACGAGATCGCCGTGGTGGTCTCCGCCATGGCGGGCAAGACCAACGAGCTGGTGGCTTGGACCGACGCCATCGGCGCGGCGGCGCAAGGGATCGAGCCCTCCGACCACGAATACGACGTGGTGGTGGCTTCGGGCGAGCAGGTGACAGCGGGGCTTCTGGCCCTGGCGCTCCGGGCTCAAGGTCTGCACGCCCGCTCCTGGCTTGGCTGGCAAATCCCCATCCTGACCGACGAGGCCCACGGCCGCGCGCGGATCGAGGACATTCCCGCCGAAGCGCTCGGCGTCGCCATCGACGGGGGCGAGATCGCCGTGATCGCCGGCTTCCAGGGCGTCACCACCGACGGGCGCATCACCACCCTCGGGCGCGGGGGCTCGGACACCTCCGCCGTCGCCGTCGCCGCAGCGCTGAAGGCGATCCGCTGCGACATCTACACCGACGTGGACGGGGTCTACACCACCGATCCCCGGATCGAGCAGCGCGCCCGGCGCCTGGCGAAAATCTCCTACGAGGAGATGCTGGAGATGGCCTCTCTCGGCGCCAAGGTGCTGCAGACCCGCTCGGTGGAGCTGGCCATGAGCCAGCATGTGGCCGTGCGCGTGCTCTCCAGTTTCATCGAACCCGACGGCCTGTCGGATACCAACGGCACCATCGTGTGCGACGAGGAGGAGATCGTGGAAAAACGCATCGTCAGCGGCGTCGCCTATTCCCGCGACGAAGCCAAGATCAGCCTTCTGGGCCTGCCGGACCACCCCGGCGTCTCGTCCAGGATCTTCTCCACGCTCGGGGACGCCAACGTCAACGTGGACATGATCGTGCAGAGCCGCGCCAGGACCTCGGACACGGCCAATATGACTTTCACCGTCGGCAAGCGTGACGCCGTGCGGGCCATGGCGCTGATTCGCTCGGTGCAGGCGGAGGTGGGCTTCGAGGACGCCGAGGTGGACGAGGACGTCTCCAAAGTATCGGTCATCGGCGTCGGCATGAGGAGCCACACCGGCGTCGCCAAGACCATGTTTGGCGCCCTGGCCGAGCGGGGGGTGAACATCCAGGTGATCTCCACCTCCGAGATCAAGATCAGCGTGCTGATCGAGGCGGCCTATACCGAGCTGGCCGTGCGAGCGCTGCACGCCGCTTACGGGCTGGATCAGATCGGGTAAGCCACGGCAGGCCGACTCTTGACAAAGTAGCGCCGCCCACCCGCTAATGGGGCGACGCGCAAAAGTCACTTCCCGGTAGGTATTCCGGGTGACGCTACGGCGTTCGTGCAAGCGCCTGTCCCCCTTCGGGGCCAGACCACCGGTGCGTCTCTTGCCACTGCAACCTGCAAGGGACGACCCATGTCTGATCTACAAGTCATCGTTATCGGTGCGGGCCTTGGCGGCCTCACCCTGGCGCAATTCCTCCGCCAGTCCGGTATCGGCGTTCAGGTGTTCGAGCGGGACAAGGGCCCGTGGGACCGGCCGCAAGGCTATCGCCTGTATATAAATCCGGACGGCGCACGCGCGCTGTTCGCGTCTTTGCCCAAAACGCTGTTCGAGCTGTTCGACGCCACGGCCATGAAGGCCCTGCCCTACAACACCATCGTCAACACCAGCTTCGATCTCCTGCGCAGGATGGAGATCGAAGACGGCGACAATCCGTTCACGCGGATCAGGCACGTCAACATCAACCGGGCCACCCTGCGCGAAATCCTGCTGACCGGCCTCGGCGACGTTGTTCACTTCGGTGAAAAGCTCGCCGGATTTGAAAACAGCGACTTGGGCGTCACCGCCGTCTTCGAGAGCGGCCGGCGGGTCAGCGGCGACATCCTGGTCGGGGCTGACGGGATCCACTCCGCCGTCCGCCGCCAGCGGCTTCCAGAGGCGCAGGTGATGGATACGGGCGTGCGCGCCATCTATGGCCGGATCCCCATCGACGCGGCGCGCAAACATGCGCCCCCGCAAGCCCTGGCCGACGTGTTCACCGTGGCGGCGGACGAGAACAAGGTCTTCTTCGGTCTCGGGCCCGTGATCTTTCCAATCCGCCCCGACCTGGCGTCCAAGGCCTTCATGCCTGAGGCAGACCTGAAGCGGCAGGACGACTATGTGGTCTCCATCGTCGGCGGGCGGCAGGAATTGTTCGGCCTCAGCGATGCGAACCTCCGAAAGCTCGACAGCAAGGCGCTTCGCGCTCTGGCCGGCGATCTCCTGGAAGAATGGCCAAAGCCGGTGCGGTCCTTGCCCGGGCGCGGCGATCCCAGATCCTTCTTTCTGGTGGATATGCTCACCAGCTTGCCGCTCGAGCTTCCCGCTTCGGCCAACGTCACCCTGCTCGGCGATGCTATCCACGCCATGACTCCGACCCTTGGACGCGGCGCCAACGTGGCCATGCGCGATGCCGGCAAGCTGGGATTAGCCCTAAAAGAGGTCGCGGCCGGCGGCCTCCCTTTAGGCGACGCGCTGAAAGCCTATGAGGCGCAGATGACCGACTATGGCTTCGACGTGGTGCGGGAGTCCGCCCAGATGGGCGCGCGGCTGATGGGGCAAAAACCGCTGCCCGGCTGAGGTTAAGATCGTCGACACCAAGCCTGTCACAGGCGCGCGTCGGCGCCCTGCGCGCCTTGGAGCGCGGGGTGGAGAGGGGTGGAGCGCCGGAGCTTTGGCTTCGCCGCCCTTCGGGTCGCCCGGGATTTGGATAGTGGACGTTACCGTTTCGACGAAAGGCGGCGCTCCACGTGAACGTACGCTTGAGCATCGGGCAGACAGCGTTCTTAACGCTTACTCCAATACGCTTAAGGACGGCGGATCATCAGGCGATGGCTCGGGACCCGGCTGGAACCCCCAGCCGCTGTCCCGTCTCAGTCACAGCCCAAGTCCCGCAGGGGAGCCGGCCGTGCGCCCTCTCCATGAACTTGAGATGGGGTTACGCAGCCCAAGTTCCGCAGGGGAGCCGGCCGTGCGCCCTCTCCATGAACTTGAGATGGGGTTACGATAACACCGGTTTTGGGGTGGGGGAAAAGTGGTGGATAGATTTGTGGGTGAAGGCACTAGCTAATCACTAGCCTCTGCTGACGCGGATTTCGCCAACCGCTTGAGACCGCTCTTACTCAGCTCAAGCTTAGGTCCAGCTGGGCCTAATTCCAGCTTTCCAGAAAAATTTAAAAGTGAGCCCAGTGCCTCCAGGGCGTTTGTGCCCTCACCGCGTGCTTCAGATGAGGCAAATAGATTGTGAGTGACGCCGCTTATCCATTGTTCGGGTATTGAGCGTCCTTCCTGTCCCTGAATTTCCAATACTGTTTCAATAGTCCAACTTGCGCGATCAAGATCATATCTATAACGCTCCAAATCACGTTCAACACGTGCGTCATCTGATGCGATCTGACGTTGGTAGTTAAGCAACCATGCAAGCAGGCCAACTGCGGCTGCGGCTGACAGCCCTACTCTGGTGGCAGCTATTATAAGCGCCAAAGGCGCAATTCCGCTCGACTGCGAAAAAACTTGCCGTAAATCTAACGAAGCCCAAATCGTTAGCCCAGCAAGAGCTCCAATACCGAGCAACCCTCCAATCAAAACTAGAAGCCGTGCTCGCCAGACCTCCACAGATACAGCCGGCTTCTCGAGCCTAGATTTAAGATCTTTCGTAATATCTTGTCGCATGCCTCTGCGAGCGTGCATATGCACTCTATCGTCTAAATCAGCGCGCCGTGCCTCAAGAGCCTCGCGTTCGGCCTCCAAAGTTGCACTATCTGAATCGAGTTAGGATTTCGCATCTGCACGAAGAGCTTCAATATCCGCCTCAGCCTGCTTCAGAAGTTGTTGTCGTTCTTTTGCAGCCTGTATTCGGGCGCGCTCTGCATCCTGAAGCAGTTGCGTTTGCAAACTGGCAAGCTGCGCAATGTGGCCTCCTAGCGCGTCTACCCAAGGCGCTGATGGCTCGGAAGAAACACCGACTTCTGGCTGATAATCTGCAGCAAACTTGGTAAGCATGGACCAAACAGGCAGATAAATCTCGGGAGGGATCTGTTGCCCTTGGCCAGAATTAAAAGCAGCCAATTCGTTCTGATACAGCGAGGCCGTATGTGTAAGATGACCATTTTGGGTCATCTCAGATATAGAACGCTTAAATGTAATTAATAATTGACTATTTTGAAAGGGTACTGAAATCTGCATGGTCATTATAAGTTTACTTGCATCAAAATTTACATTTGATATTCTCTTTTCGACACCCGTCCTATCATTGAAAATCCCGATATTTACCTCGCCTACATTGACGATAAAGTTCGCATCTGGCGTCGATACTTTAGAGAGAAGCTGAGAGAATAGGTCAATCATCCGCGCGTCTGTTGGGGGCGCGATGCGAATAGTGTTTTCCGCTCTTTGGGGCATACCGCACTCTAAATTTTATGAGAACCTATGCCGATTCGCAGGCGTGGGCCGCAAACGCGCTCAACTTCAAGTTTTCAACTTGTATGTTTCAAATCTTATCCGTTATCGCTTGAGGCATTGACGCCGCGCCCTCAAACGCCTGCATGAGCGCCATGCCTTCCCCGGCCTTATGAGCAGCGCCTCG
>CAXTHJ010000025.1:0-34312 GCA_964243985.1 uncultured Caulobacteraceae bacterium
GGCAGGCCGTCGTAGCGCCCGCCTGCCGCAAGCGGCGCGTCGGGGCCAAGGGCGGCGCTGCGCACCTCGAAATAGACCCCGTCATAATAGCCGAACGGGCGGACGAACGCGGTGGACAGCGTCAGGGCGGTTTCCGGCGCGCCCTGCGCCACCAGGGCGGTGAGGCGCCGGGTCCAGCTGGCGGTGACGGCCGACAGGTCGCCGCCGCCTTCAGCCGCCAAGGATTCCACCTTGTCCAATGCGTGGCGAGGTTGGTCGGAGACTTTAAGGAACCGTTCGATCAGGTCCGCCTCGGCGGCGGTCAGCGGCGGGGTGCGGGCGGCCTCGGTGCGGAGGGCGAGGCGGTGAGTGATCTCCGCCGCCGAGCGTCCGCCCACCGGCTGGATGCCCGCCAAGCCCCAAAGCTCCTCCAGGACGCCGGCCGCCTCGGTTTCCGGCAAATCGGCCAGAAGCGCCGTAAGGCGGCCGCCGCCTGCCTTCGTCGCCAACGGCGCCTGAGCGCGATGCACCTCGGCCCAGAGCGCGCGGGGATTGGCGAACACCCGCACCAGCCGATCCCGGGTGGGCTCGGGCAGCTTCAGGGCGGTGAGGAAGGCGCGGAACAGGCCGACGTCGCCGAGCTGGATGGAGATATCCTTGCGGCCGCCGACCTCGGCCGCGGTCCAGGCCAAGGCGGCGACGGCGGCGTCCTCGACCCCCGGCTCCTCGGACGCGCCGAACGCCTCGACGCCGATCTGCGGGAATTCGGTCTCGTTCTCGAACGCAACGGCGGGGGCGCGGAACGCCTTGCCTTCATAGAGGTAGCGGCCCTCCGCCTGGCCCGAGGCGATGTGGGCGCGGGTGATCGGGATGGTGAAGTCCGGCCGCATCGCCTGCTCCTCCACCCCGCCGGAGACCACATAGAGCCGCGCCCGCATCGCCTCCCCCGCGAGATCGAGCAGCAAGGAAAGCGGCTGCAGCACCGGCGCATCGGTCCACGCCCCGCCGAACGCCTCGAACCGCGCGCGGATGGCGGGGAGGATGGAGGGCGGGGCGGTCATGTTCGAGCACCCACGAACGGTCCTTCTCCCCTTGCGGGCGACCCCTCATCCGTCGGCTGCGCCGACACCTTCTCCCGCAAGGGGAGAGGGACGGTCACGCTCCATCCCCCAAAATCCGCCGGATGAACACCACCATCTCCGCGCGGGGGATGGTGGCCTGGCCGGGCCGCTCGGCGCGCCATTCAGCGTTGCCGGTCACCTTCGCGGCGAGGTCGCGGCCAAGGTCGAGGTCCTTCACCGTCACGGTTCCGGCGGCGCGCTCGTCGTCGCCGATGATGACGGCGGCGGGCGACAGGCGCCGGTCGGCATATTTCATCTGCGGCCGCATGCCCGAGGCGCCGAGATAGACCTCCGCCGCGATCCCGGCGCCGCGAAGCTCGCTGGCGACGGCGAAATAGTCGGCCATGTGCTCGGGGTTGAAGGCGATGATCACAACGGGACCTCGGGCCGCTTTCGCCTCCTCCCGCCCCGCCGCCTTCAGCGCCGAGATCAGCCGCGACACGCCGAAGGAGAAGCCGGTGGCCGGCGTGCGCTCGCCGGTGAAGCGGGCCACGAGATCGTCGTAGCGCCCGCCGCCGCCGATGGAGCCGAAGCGCACCGGCTGCCCTTTTTCATCCAGCGTCTTTAACAGAATGTCGGCTTCAAAAACCGCGCCAGTGTAATATTCAAGGCCACGCACAATCGAGGGATCGACTATCGCTTGGCTGTCATCGACGCCCAAGGCGGTAAGCGTGGAGTCGATTTTGGACAGCTCTTCAAGACCAGCATCTCCTTCAGCGGAGCCACCGATAACCTTGGCGATTTCCTCGATGCGGGCTGACCTGCTGTCCTCCAACTTGGCAAGCACGAACGCCAAGATCGTGTTGGCTGCGATCTCTGGTAAACCAACCCCTTTAGTGTAGGCGCCAGACTCGTCGAGCCTGCCTTCGCCAAGAAGCTGCAGCACCCCGTCTACGCCCAGACGATCTAGCTTATCGATGGCTCGAAGTGCGCCAAGCATCACGCCCTGTTCGGTTATGCCTGCCACCGCCATCACGCCGTTCAACAGTCGCCTGCTGTTGATCCTGATAATGGCGGTTCCCTTCGGCAGCCCCGCCGCCTCCAGCCCCTCGACGGCCATGGCGATGATCTCGGCGTCGGCTTCGGGGCGGGCGGAGCCCACCGTGTCGGCGTCGCACTGGGTGAATTCGCGGAAGCGCCCGGGGCCGGGCTTCTCGTTGCGCCACACCGGGCCGTAGGCGTAGCGGCGGAAGGGCTTGGGCAGGGTCTCCCAGTTTTGGGCGGCGAAGCGGGCCAGGGGTGCGGTCAGGTCGTAGCGCAGCGCCATCCACTGTTCATCGTCGTCCTGAAGCGCGAACACGCCTTCGTTCGGCCGGTCGGCGTCGGGCAGGAATTTGCCCAGCGCATCGGCGTATTCGAACGCCGAGGTCTCCAGCGGCTCGAACCCGTACTTCTCATAGACGACGGTGACGCGACCCAGCAGCGCCCGCTCCAGCGCCACGTCGCGGCCGCGCCGGTCCTGCAGCCCGCGGGGGATGCGGGCCTCGGGGCGGAAACCGCCGGGAGGGTCGGGGACGTCAGTCATGAAAAGCGCAGCCTCAAAGGAAGCCGCGCTCCCTAGCGGATCAAGGGCGGAGCGGCAAGGAAGCCAAAGCCGCTAGTCATCCTCGGGGTGGCGCAGCCGAGCCCGAAGACCGAGCAAGCGGAACGCCTGGGTTTGCCAGGGCTCTCGGACATTTTGCATCGCAAGTTCCGAGAATGACTTGCCCGTTAAGCCTTCTGTTTCGGCTTCGGCTTGTTGTTCGGCTTTCGCACTGGCGTCGCGGCCACCTGAACCACCGCGGCCGGAGAGGCGATCAGGCCGCCTCCAGCGAAGGGGCTGGGGGCGGCGGTGAAACGCTTCTTCATGGCGGCCACCCAACCTTCGAAGGCGGTGTTGTCGGAGGTGACGCGAACGAAGTCGGCGGCGGTGAGCTGGCCCGCATCCACGCCGGCCAGAGCCACCTTCACCACATTGGGCGCCGATCCCGCGTCCGCCAGCTTGCCGTAACGGTCGCGCAGGCGAGCCAGAGATTTGTCGTCGCCGGCGAGGCTGTAGGCGGTGCCCGCGCGCACCAGCTTGCCCTGTTCGTCGCCGGTAAGGGCCGTCGGGTTTTTCCAGCGATCGCCCAGGCGCGCCTCGAACAGGTTGCCGGCCAGGGGCCAAGTTTTCTGCTTCCAAGCCACTTCGGCGCGCACATCGGCGGCCTCCGGCGTCTTGTCCCCCTGCAAAAGCTCCAGCCCCGCGTCGTAGCGGCCGAGCGCCACCTGCGCACGGGCTTCAATCAGGCGGCGGCGGACATTCAGGACGGTGGGAAGGAGGGTGGTTCGGGAGTTGTTGAGGGCGGCGAGGGCGTCTTCCGGCTTCTTGTCCATCAGGTCGATCATGGCGAGGTCGGTGGAGACCTCGGCCTTGGGCACGCCGTCCAGACGATTGTCCACCTGATATTTCAAAAGCGCCGCCGCCTGATCCAGCAGGTCGACATCCACCAGGCGATGGGACAACTTTCGCACCATCTGGTCGCCGTCGGCGCCGATGGGGGTCAGGTCCTTGAAGTCGTAGAACAGAGCCAGCGCCTGGATCGGCTGCATCCCATCCGCGCCGCCGTTCAGGAACAGGGCCTTGAAAGTGTTGGAGAGATCCGCGCCGATCGCTATGGAGGCGGGCAGGTCCGGCAGGCGGCCGTTGGCGGAGCGCAGGGTCTCCAGCGCCTCGCGATAGCGGCCTTGGCCGAGGTAGAGCTTGCCGAGGGCGCGCACGGTGTCGAGTTCGGTGGCGTCGCCCCGCCAGCGGAAGCGGAGAGAATCCAGCGCCGCCTCGGCGTCGGCGGGCTTCATCTGACCCTGCGCCAAGCGGATCTGCACGGCGTGGAGCGTGGCGGGGGCGGAAAGGGCGCCGTAATTGTCGGCCGCCACCTGGTCGTAGAGGGGCAGGGCGGCGGCGACTTGGCCCTGGGCTTCAAACAGGCGCGCGTCCACCAGCTTCAGGCGGACGGCGTCGGGGGCGTCAATCTTCAGGCCGGAGGCGACGGCCACTTCGTTCTTGGCGGTGGCGAGATCGTTGACGCCAAGGGCGGCTTCCGCATCGCTAAGGGCGAAGCGGCCGCGCCATTTCTCAGAGAAGAGGGGCATGGCGCGGTGGCCGGCGGCGAACTGCTGGCGCGCGCCGGCATGGTCGCCCAGCTTCTCGGCGATGTAGCCGCGCCAAAGGGCCGAAGCCGGATCATCGGCGAGGACAGGCGAGGAGAAATCGGCCTGGGCGTCCTTGTAGCGGCCGGCCATGGCCCGCGCCGCGCCGCGCAGGCCCCGAAATTCCGCATCGCCCATGATGGTCTGGTCGGCCTTGCCCACCAGGTCGAGCACGCCGAGCGCCTCGTAGGAAAGTTCCGAGCCCGCCAGGAACCGCGCCAGCGCCAAGCGTGCGCCCACACCGCCGGTCTTGCCCTTGCCTTCCTCGTCCGCGGCGATGGTTTGCAGCTGATCGTAGCGGGTGAGAAAGGTTCCGCTACCGAGCTTGGACCAGCCATCGAAGTCGATCAGCGCCGGCATGGGCGCGGGCTGGGGCATCCCCAGCTCTGCGGCGGCCTCATGCACGGCCGCGTGGGCGGAGGAGAGGGCGAGGCCCTTGGGTCGGCCGATCCGGACCACGTCCCCGTCGGTGGTCACGTCAAGATCGTCCACTGTGGGGGTCAGGGCCAACCCCTGCGCCGAGGCGAGCAGGCTGGCGTCCACCAGAGCCCGCGCGGCGGGTATGCCCTTGGCCGGGGCTAGCGCCGTCACTACGGCGATGCGGTCGCCCACGGCGGGATCGGCCACCCAGAAGACGCCGGTGGCGCCGGCCACTTCAGCCGTGAGGGTGGCGAGGCCGCTCTGATCATCGCGGCCGATCTTGACTGGGCCGGGCTGCTGCGAGACGGCTGGGCCGAGCGTCAGCGTCCAGCTGTTCCCTTGCGCCGTAGCCGTGGCGAGGGTGGTTTCCGGCGCCAGGATGCGGACGGCGGAGTAGTCCGCGCCCTGGAAGGCTTCGATCTTGCGGAACTGGACCACGCCGTGCGGGGCGGCGGAGACATCGATGACGGCCTTGGCGTCGAACACCATCCACACCGCATCGCCCCGGCGGAACACGGCGGCGCCCAGGGGGGCGCGCCAGGCGAAGTGGAAGGAGACGGTCTGGCCGAGGATTTCCGGCTGCATCTTCAGGCGGCTGCCTGAGGGCGTCGGGTCCGGCCGGGCGGCGGGGAGCTGGTCCTTGGGCGCGGCGGCGGCGACTGCTGTGGCGGGCGGCGCGGTGGTGGGGATGGCGAACAGGGTGATGCTCGGCACGCCGTCCGCACTGCCGCTCTTGGCGTCCGCGCCATCGTCCAGGGTCAAGCGCAGTTGCAGTCCGGCGCCCAGCGGTTTGACGGCCACTGTTTTAAGGAACTTGGTCGGGTCGAGCTTCAGGCGGGCGAGGTCGTGGGAATCGGCGGCGTGGGGGAAATCCAGCACAAGGTCCTGGCCATCTCGGCGGCTGGCGCTTGGTCCTTCGCCGGGAAAGTCGATGTGGGTCAAGCCCTTGGCCTGGCCGATGCGGATCGCCAAGGCGCGCGTCCCGGCGCTGTGCGGCGCCGCTGCCGGCTTGGCCCAGACCGCTGGCGCAAAGCCGCCGCCCGAGAGCACGAGGCTCGCGGTCAGGGTGGCGCTCAGCGCTTTGCGGACCAGGCGCATGGGGCGGGGACGGCTCCGACGGGTGACGGCGCGACTTTCACCCGCGCGACGTTAGATCGAGGTTAACGGGATCAAATCCCCCCATCGAAGATGGGGAGGATTTACAGTCAGCTCGACTTTGCGGGCGCTACGGCGGCGGCGGGCGCCGGGGCCGCGGCGGTGTAGGGCTGGGGTTTGGCGGGCAAGGCGGGCGCATCCGCCTTGGCGTTTGCGGCGGGGGGCTTGGCCTGGGGCGGCGGCGCTTTCTTGGGCGCGACTTTGGCGACGCGCTTCTTGGCCGCGGGCTTTTTCGCCGGATTGGCCTTGTCTGCGGGGGCGGCGTCGGCCTCGTCCGTGGCGGCAGGGTCTTTGTCCGCGGCGGCAGGCGCAGGTTTGCCCTTGTCTTTAGCGGGCGCGCCTTTCGCCGGAGTTGTCGCCGCGGCGGAGGGCGTCGCGGCCGGAGGCGCGATGGCGGCTTGGGCCAACGCCTGCACCGGAGCGAAGCGGTGGGCCAGCTTCTCGGTCAGGTCCTTGGCTTCCAGGGTGCCCATCTTGCCGAGGATAGCGGAGAGCACCGCAGGCTTCATGGTGGCGGCGATCGGCAGGCGCACCTTGTCGTCCAGTTGCGCCATCACGGCGGCGGCGTCCTGCGGCTTCATCTTGGAATACACGACGGTCAGCCGGTCGACCTCGCCTTGAGTCTTCTGGTCCGCCTGCCCCATCAGGGCCTGGATGTCGGCCTTCAGGCTGTCCATGGACTTCAGCTTGCCGTCGAGTTTGGCTTCGGCGGCGGCGAGGAGCTGGATTTCGGTGTCGAGGTCCTTCTCCCGGTCGTCGATCTGGCCGCGCCGGGTCTGCAGGCTCTGCAACACCTGTAGTTCGGCCGGGGACATGCCGGCCGCCTTGGCCAGATCGGTGGCGGAGGTGGCGCAGACCGGCGCCGCAACCGGAGCGGCTGCCGCGCCCGGCGGCAACGCGCTGTCGGTCTTAGGACCTGGGGCAGCGGCGGGATCGGGCGTGATGGCGGCCTTGCCGTGCTTGCCAGATTTGGCGGGATGCAGCGCCTCTTCCGCCGCGGCCTGGGTGGCGGAGAGCAGGCCGGGCAGGGCGTGCGCGCCGCCGAGGGCGTTGGCCGCGATGACGCCGCCGATGGCGACGCCGACGAGCGGCAGGAGGCGGGGGATTTTGCTCATCGGGCGCGCGCCAGGCTCATGCGCATCAGCCCGCTGAGGGCCGGCGGCGCGTCGTCTTCGGCGGCGCTGAATAGGTCCTCGTCGGCCATGGGGCGGCGGCGCATCGGCGTGGCGACCGATGGCGCCGGCTGGAGCGCAGGGTGGGGCTCAGGCTCGACCGCCTTCAACGATGTGGTGCGCCCGGCGAGCAGCTCGCCGAGCGAGCGGCGCGGCGCGCCTTGGGCGGTCGTAGCGACGGAGGGGGTGACCACGGCGGCGGGCGCCTTGGCGAAAGCTGCTTCGGCGCGGGCGGCGGCGCGCTCGGCCGTTTCGCTCGCTTTCTCCAATTTCAGCGCCAGGGAGCGGGCGGTATCTATACGGGCCAGGAGGCTGTCGTGCGCCTCGTCCGAGGCGGCGTGCAGGGCCTTCAGCGCCCCATCCGCCTTAGCGGCGGCGGCGTCCAGGGTCTGCACCGCCAAAGCAAAGCCCTGGTGGCTTTCCTTCAGCGCCTTCAGCCGGCCGTTCAGCCGCGCGCCCATCCAGAGGGCGGCGAGCAGCAGGGCCGCGAGCAGCACGTCCATGCCGATGGTGATGGGGTTCATAGCGGTTCCCTTCTATTTCTGCGGCGACTGCAAGGCGCGCTTGGCGGCGGGGGGCAGAGGGGCGTCGACCCTGACGGCGATGGACTGGTTGCGGCGGCCCATCCGGCCCTTGGTGAGGGGAATGGTTCCGGCGCGGAGCTCAATCGGGCTGTCCTGGGTGGCGTTCAGCATCAGGGTGTCGCCGACCTTCAGGTCCAGCACGCGCTTCAGGCTGATCTTCTGTTCGTCCAGCACCGCGCGGACTTCCGTTTGGGTGGACCAAAGCTCGGTGGCGAGGTGGCTTTCCCAGATGTTGTCGCGGCCGAACTTCTCGCCCATGAACTGCTGCAGCAGCATCTTGCGAATCGGCTCCAGCGTGCCGTAGGGCAGAAGAAGCTCGATGCGGCCGCCACGGTCCTCCATGTCGATCCGCAGCTTGACCAGGATGGCGGCGTTGGCGGGCCGGGCGATCGCGGCGAAGCGAGGGTTTGTCTCCAGGCGATCAAGGTGGAAGTTGACTGGGGTCAAGGGCTCGAACGCCGCCTTGGCGTCGGCCAAGACCACCTCCACCATCCGCTGCACCAAGACCCGCTCGATGGTGGTGTAGGGGCGGCCCTCAATGCGCATGGCGGCGGTGCCGCGCCGCCCGCCGAGCAGCACGTCGACGATGGAGTAGATCAGGTTGGAATCGACCGTCAGCAGGCCGTAGTTGTCCAGCTCCTGCGCCCGGAACACCGCCAGGATGGCCGGCAGGGGGATGGAGTTCAGGTAGTCGCCGAAGCGAATGGAGGAGATATTATCGAGCGACACCTCGACGTTGTCGGAGGTAAAGTTGCGAAGGCTCGTGGTCATCAACCGCACCAGGCGGTCGAACACGATCTCCAGCATCGGCAGGCGTTCGTAAGACACCAGCGCCGAGTTGATGATGGCGCGGACGCCGGAGTTCTCGCCGTTGTCGTCGTCAGAGAGGTCGAAGCCGAGCAGGCTGTCGATCTCATCCTGATTGAGGATGCGCTCGCCCGAGCCATTTCCGCCGCCATGGTCGCCGCCCGACGCCCAGTCGTCGCCGCCGGCCGGGCCGGCCGCGCTGTCGTCGATCTGCTCGTTCACATCGCTCAAAGGCTTGGTCTCGAAAGCTACTGGAAAGGGGCGGCTATTGGATCAGCATTTCCTGGATCAGGACGGTGTTGACCTTGGCCGGCGCGATGATGAGGTTGACCCGGCGCAGCAGCTCCATGCGGAGCTGGAAGGTGCCCTGGCTGCCGGAAAGGTCTTCCGGCCGAAGCTCCCGCAGGAAGGTCTGGAACATGTCGTTCAGGCGAGGCTGGTTCGGCGCAATGGCGTCGGCGGTGTCGCGGTCGGGCGTCTCGAACGACAGCTTCAGCTTCAGGAAGGTCGGGCGGCCGTCGGCGCTCTGGATGTTCGCCGTCTGGTCGGCCATGGCGTAGAAGAAGGTCCCGTCAGGGCCTTCGGTGATCGGGCTGTCCTTGGCGTCCTTGCCGCCCTTGGCCTCGGCGGGCTTCTTCTTGGCCTTCTCCGCCTTGGCCGTGGCCGCCGGGTCGGTTTTATGGCCGCCGAGCATCAGCATGGCCGCGGTTCCGCCGCCGCCCAGCACCACCAGCGCCCCGACGCCAGCGGCGATCAGGATCATCAACGGCGGTTTCTTCTTGGCGGGCGTTGCGCCCTCTTCGGCCTCGGCCGGGACGCCATCCACCGGCGGCGCCTCGTCTTTCTTCTTGCCCTTGTCCTTAGACATATCGCCCACCTGCAGACGCGCTGCGCCATTCTCGGACGCATAAGGCCCCAAGCATGGTTAACGATCGGTTTGGAACATTAACGAATAGGGAAGAAACAATGGATTGGCCGGTGGAGGGCTTTCCCCCCTCGCCGGGCAGAAGTTGCCGAGAGTGGGCGCATCGTGCCCGCCGTTAACCATCCATTTTGCTGATTTTGTTCGGGAATTTCCTGGCCCGTCCGTTGCACGTGAGATTGCGCTACGGAGTTCGCCGTCCCATGGACAACACCCTCTACGTCGGTTTGTCGCGTCAGATGACCCTGCAGCGGTCGCTGGACATCACCGCCAACAACATCGCCAATCTGGACACCGCAGGCTTCAAGGTGGAATCCCTGATGGTGCAGGACGATCCGCAATCGCCGGCCCTCGCCCCCGCCACCCAGCCGATCAACTATGTGCTCGACAACGGCGTCGCCCGCAATTTCGGGCAGGGGTCCCTGGATCAGACCGGCAATCCGTTCGATGTGGCGATCGAAGGGTCGGGCTTCTTCACCCTGCAGACCGCCAACGGTCCGCGCTACACCCGCGACGGGCGCTTCACTTCCGATCCCACCGGCAAGCTGACCGACAAGCAGGGTAATCCGGTGCTGGACGCCGGCGGTCAGCCCATAACCCTCGACCCTCAGAACGGCGTCGCCTCCATCGCCAAGGACGGGACGATCAGCCAGACCTCGCCCCAGGGGCAGACGGTGCAGGTGGGCAAGCTGGCGGTGGTGCGCTTCACTGACCTGACGGCGCTGACCAAGGAAGGCGACAACGCCTATTCCGCCGCCGCCGGCCAGGCGCCCACACCCGCCACCAACGCCCAGATCCACCAGGGCACGGTTGAGAAATCCAACGTCCAGGGCGTCGCCGAGATCGTCCACCTGATCGCCATCACCCGCGCCTACGAGCGCGTCACCCAGATGATGAGCCAAACCCAAGACCTGTCCGAAAGCGCCGTCGAGCGCCTCGGTAAGGCCGCTTAGGAGTCATAACCCATGAGAGCCCTCTCCACCGCCGCCACCGGCATGGCCGCCCAGCAGATGAACGTGGAGGTGATCTCCAACAACATCGCCAACATGAACACCATCGGCTACAAGCGACAGCGCGCCGAGTTCCAGGACCTGCTCTACCAGAACGTGGAGCGGATGGGCTCTCAGTCCTCCGACTCCGGCACCATCGTCCCCACCGGCATCCAGGTGGGCTCGGGCGTGAAGCCCAACGCCGTCTACCGCATCACCGAGCAGGGCTCGATGACCCAGACCGGCAATCAGTTCGACGTCGGCATCAACGGCCGGGGCTACCTGCAGGTGCAGCTGCCGTCGGGCGAGACCGCCTACACCCGCGCCGGCAACCTGTCGGTGAACGAGAACGGCCAAATGGTCACCGCCGACGGCTACACGGTGCTTCCGCAGATCACCATCCCCGCCAACGCCACCGCCGTCACCATTTCCAAGTCCGGCCAGGTGCAGGCCACCATCCCCGGCCAGACCGCATCGCAGACGGTGGGCCAGATGCAGCTCGCCACCTTCTTCAACGAGGCGGGCCTGGACGCCCAGGGCGGCAACCTCTTTTTGGTCTCCGGCGCGTCCGGCGCGGCGGTTGTCGGCAATCCCGGCGCTATCGGCTACGGCACATTGCAGCAAGGCTACACCGAAGCCTCCAATGTGGATTCGGTGACCGAGATCACCTCGCTGATCACCGCCCAGCGCGCCTACGAGATGAACTCCAAGGTGGTGAACTCCGCCGACCAGATGCTGCAGACCACCTCGCAGCTGAAGCAGTAAGGTGATGCGCTCCCTCGTCATCGCGGTGGCCCTCGTCCTCGTCATCCCCGTCCTCGCCTTCGCAGGAACGCCGGTGGAGCTGAAGGGCCAGCCGGTCTCGCACGGCGCCAGCGTCACCCTCGGCGATGTGTTCGACGGCCTGGACGGATCGGCGGCGGGCGTCGTCATCGCCCGGGCCGCACAGCCGGGCCTGGACGCCGTGCTGGACGCCGAGGTGGTGCAGACCATCGTCCGCCGCGCCGGCTACGACTGGCCGAACGCCTCGGGCTACCACCGCATCGTGGTCAATTCCGAAGCCGGAGAAGCGCCCGCTCCGCAAGCCGGCCGATCCCGCGCCAAGGCGTCTCGCCACGGCCGCGCTAGCCAGGCGCTGACCTACGCCCGCAACATCATGGCCGGCGACATCCTCTCCGCCGACGACCTCGTCTGGAGCGATGAGGCGGTGGCGCCCTCCGACGGGGTCGCCGATCCCGAAGCCGCCATCGGCAAGGCCGCCCGCCACGCCCTCCGCGCCGGCGCCCCCGCCGCGTTCCACGACATCATTTCGCCCAAGGTGATCAAGCGGGACGACGTGGTGGCCGTGGTGTTCGAGGCCGACGGCGTCAGCCTGACCCTGCAGGGCAAGGCCATGGCCGACTGCAGCGTCGGTGACGGCCTGGAGGTGGTGAACCCGCAGTCCAAGAAGGTGATCGAGACCGTATGCTCCGGTCCCGGCCAGGCTCTGGTCGGCCCGCGCGCCGAAGAGCTGAAGGCCGCTAATTCGCAAACCAGCGGCCAAGGCCGCCTCGCCGTCGCATCCCTCCGTTGAGGTCTTCCATGTCGCGTAAAATCCTCCTCGCCCTGTCCGCGCTCACGCTTCCCCTCGCCGCCTGTGCGTCGGTGAAGGAAACCGTCGCCGGGCCGCAGCTCAGCGCCATCGCCTATCCGTCCTCGCTGATCCCGGCCAAGCAGGAGGTGCTGGTGCCCGCCGACGGACCCCGTCCCTCCTCCGCCAACTCCCTCTGGCGCAATGGCGCGCGGACCTTCTTCCACGATCAGCGGGCCTCGCACGTGGGCGATATCCTCACGGTGCTGATCACCATCAACGATTCGGCGCAGGTGCAGGACGAGACCGTGGCCAACCGCACCGCCTCCGACCAGCTCGGCCTCACCAACCTGTTCGGCCTGGAATCCACGCTTGGCCGGCTCCTCCCCAAGGCGTTCACGCCCTCCACGGCGCTTAACACCAATTCGGCGGCGGCGTCGGACGGCAAGGGCTCGGTCAACCGCTCCGAAGCGGTGACGCTGACCATCGCGGCGGTGGTGTCCAGCGTCCTGCCCAACGGCAACCTGGTGATCCAGGGCAATCAGGAGGTGAAGATCAACCAGGAGCTCCGCCAGCTCACTGTGGCCGGCATCGTGCGGCCGGAAGACATCACCGCCGCCAACACCATCAACCACACCCAGATCGCCGAGGCCCGCGTCTCCTATGGCGGCAAGGGCCCCATCGCCTCAAGCCAGAATCCGCCCGTGGGCCAGCAGCTGATGACCAAGTTCTCGCCCTTCTGACCGGAACCAAGACCACGCCTCGTGGTTAAGCTGATGACGAGCAATCGGTGGTCGGGGTGAGATCATGAGACTGCGTAAAATCCACGCCAACACCATCGTATTCACGGCCGGCGTCGCGATCCTGGGCCTAGCCGCCTGTATGCAGAACGAGCGGCCCATGGCCGTCGCCCCTGCGACCGCGCCTTACGCCTATGGCCTCTTCTATATGGATGAAGGCTCGTCGGTGAAGCTGGCCTACGGCGCCCCCAATTCCGACGACGTCAGTCTGATGATGCAGTGCGTCAAGGGCTCCCACACCGTCGACGTCTCCGACCTCGCCCGGGACGGCGTGGCGCCGACCCTCATCCTCGTATCGGGCGGCAAGAGCGCCAGTCTGAAGGCCAACGCCAGCAGCGGCGACGGCGCGTCGTTGATCGTTGCGCGTGCACGGACGGACGCTCCGCCGCTGGAAGCGTTCAAGCATTCGGGCCGCATCGACGTGGTCTATTCCGGCGCCCGGTATGTCATCGCCGCCAATCCCGGCGAACGTGTGAATGTGGAGCGTTTCTTCCGCGATTGCGATCACGGGGCGGCGACCATCGCCGCCGTTCAGGCCCGCTAGTCGATATACCAGGCGTTGTCATCGCTGATGATATGGGCGTCATCGCCGGCGAGGCGTCGGCGCACGTCCACCAAAACCTCGATCACAGCCAGGGTTTCAGGGTCTTTCTTGGTCCGTTTCGCTTCAATTTCACAACCAAGAGCGCTGTCAATCGCTGCGGCGGCCTCGGGGTTGAGGTCGGCCAGGGTCTGCAATGCCACGCGGACCAGGGTCAGAGCGCAGCGCAAATCTACATCTGAGGAAGACGGCTTGTCGCGGAACGGCGTTTCCGCCGTCCCGGTTGCCTGGGACTGATTTTGCATTGGATAACGGCACGGACGCCCGGAAATTAACCCAGCGCCGCTGTGCATCCAAAAGGGCGCGCGCTTTCGTGCCTATAAGGCAGAGTTGAACCCCAGGTAGTGCAGTCGGACGTAGTCGTCAAGGTTAAAGGTGCAAACGCACCTGTTGTATTTACACTGTTGCTGCTTTGCAGCATTATGCCGACGGGGGAGACAGAAAACTTGCTGGGCGCGAAAAAATCAGAGGCTTTGGACGGAGAGGTCGGGGAAGGCTTCGACGAATATCTATTCTACCTGTTGACGCAGGTGGCCAATCGCCGGAACCGGGATTTCGCGCCGGCGCTGAAAGCGATCGGCCTGTCCCTTGCGGAATGGCGGGCCATGTCGGTGATCAATCGGCTGGACGCTTGCTTGATGAGCGAGCTTTCGGAATTCACCACCGTGGACCGCACCACCTTGACCCGCACGGTGGATCAGCTGGTGCGCCGCGATCTGGTGTCGCGCCATGTGTCGGCTCAGGACCGCCGGCAAGTCGTGGTCGCCCTCACGGCGCAAGGCGAGCGTTGCTTCGCCCAGGCGGTCGACGCGCTCAAAAGCTATAACCTTCATGTGCTGAACGGCCTGACGGATACAGACACGCGAACGCTTCGGGCGCTGTTGCAGCGGGTCCTGAAAAACATCGTTCAGGACCCGGAGCACTTCGAGAAAGTCCTGAAGTTCGAGCGCTGAAAACCGGCCGCCCTATGCCCTACACCTTGCGCCCTACGCCCTCAGCGTTTCCGCGTGCGCCCGTGTGGTGACGCCCAGCACGGAGAGGGCGGTGCGGACGATGCCGTCTGCGTCGAGGCCCGCCTCGGCGATCATCGCCTCTGGCTTGTCGTGATCCTGGAAGCGGTCAGGCAGAACAAGGGACCGGACCTTCAGGCCTCGGTCTAAAGCGCCCTTTTCGGCCAGGAATTGCAGCACAAAGGCGCCGAAGCCGCCCATGGCGCCTTCTTCCACCATGATGAGCGCCTCGTGCTCGCGGGCGAGGCGCAGGATCAAATCCTCATCCAGGGGTTTGGCGAAGCGGGCGTCGGCCACTGTGGCGGAAAGGCCCCGCGCGGCCAGCTGGTCCGCCGCCTTCATGCAGTCCGCGAGGCGAGTGCCCAGGGACAGAAGGGCGATGGCCGTGCCTTCGCGGACGATCCGGCCCTTGCCGATCTTCCACGGTAAAGCGAGGTCAGGAATGTCAATGCCGACGCCTTCACCGCGGGGGTAGCGGAAGGCGGAGGGGCGGTCGTCGATCTCGCAGGCGGTGGCCACCACCGCCGCCAGTTCCGCTTCATCGGACGGCGCCATCAGGATCATGCCGGGCAGGGCGCCCATGTAGCCAATGTCGAACGAGCCGGCATGCGTGGCTCCGTCCGCGCCGACAAGGCCCGCCCGGTCCATGGCGAAGCGCACAGGCAGGGACTGGATCGCCACGTCATGCACCACCTGGTCGTACCCCCGCTGCAGGAAGGTGGAATAGATGGCGCAGAAGGGCTTCATGCCGTCCGCCGCCAGACCCGCAGCGAACGTCACCGCATGTTGCTCGGCGATGCCGACGTCGAAGGTGCGCGCGGGGAAGCGCTTGGCGAAGATGTCGACGCCGGTGCCCGACGGCATGGCGGCGGTGATGGCGACGATGGTGGGGTCGAGCTCGGCCCGTTTGACCAGCTCGGCGCCGAACACGTTCTGGTAGCTCGGGGCATTGGCTTTGGGCTTGTTCTGCTTGCCGGTGATGACGTCGAACTTGACCACCGCGTGCAGCTTGTCCGCCGCGTTCTCGGCGTGGACGAAGCCCTTGCCCTTCTGGGTGACCACGTGGACCAGCACGGGCCGGTCGGTGATGTTGCGGACGTTCTTCAAGACCGGCACCAGGTGGTCGAGGTTATGGCCGTCGATCGGACCGACATAGTAGAAGTCCAGCGCCTCGAACAAGGCGCCGCCGGTGGCCAGGGAGCGGGTGAAGCTCTCCGCCTTGCGCGCCGCTTCCTTCAGGGGCGCGGGCAGCAGCTTGGTCACGGCTTTACCGAGATGGCGGATCGACTGGTACATGCCGCCCGAGACCTCGCGCGCCAGATAGGCGCTCATCGAGCCCACCGGCGGCGCGATCGACATATCGTTGTCGTTCAGGATCACCGTCAGCTGCTTGGCGCCCTCGGCGGCGTTGTTCATGGCCTCATAGGCCATGCCGGCGCTCATGGAGCCGTCGCCGATCACGGCCACAACCCGGTTGTCTTCCCCTTTAGCGTTCCGCGCGGCGGCGAAGCCGACGGCGGCGGAGATGGAGGTGGCGGCGTGCGCGGCGCCGAAGGGGTCGTATTCGCTTTCGCTGCGCTTGGTGAAGCCGGAAAGGCCCCCGCCTTGGCGCAGGGTGCGGATGCGGTCGCGGCGGCCGGTGAGGATCTTGTGCGGATAGGCCTGATGGCCCACGTCCCAAATCAGGATGTCCTTGGGCGTCTCATAGACGTGGTGCAGGGCGACGGTCAGCTCGACCACGCCAAGACCGGCGCCGAGATGCCCGCCGGTGGTGGAAACCGCATCGATGGTCTCGGCCCGCAGTTCGTCCGCCAGCTGACGCAGCTCGGGTATCGAAAGCTCGCGCATGTCGGCGGGCGTGTGAACAGTATCGAGCAACGGGGTGTAGGGGGGCATCGAACCTTCCGAAGAACGACGGTCTTTTGGTGCGTCTCAGACGCGCCGGTCTAGCACGAAATCGACGCTCTCCCGGAGATACTTGGCGTCTTCGCCGAAAATATCCAAGTGCGCTTTACACTGTGACGATAAAAGCTCAACCCGTTGCCGCGCCGCATCGGCCCCGAGCAGGGTCACATAATTGGCTTTTCCACGCCCCGCGTCCTTGCCGACCGCCTTGCCGGGGTCGGCGGCATGGCCCTGAGCGTCCAGCAAATCATCGATGATCTGGTAGGCCAGGCCGAGGTCCTGGGCGAAGATGCGCAAGGCGTGGCGTTCCGGCTCGTCGGGGGCGGCGATGATGATGGGAATCTCAAACGCGAATGCGATCAGGGCGCCGGTCTTCATCCGCTGCATCCGCGCCGATCGGCCAAGATCGGCGCCGGCGCCCAGGATATCGATCATCTGCCCGCCCGCCATGCCTTTAGCGCCGGCGGCCCGGGCAAGCTTGTACACCAGCTCCGCCCGCACCTCCGCGTCTTCATGCGTGTCCAGGTGGGCCATGATCTCGAACGCGACGGTCTGCAGGGCGTCGCCGACGAGGATGGCTGTGGCCTCATCGTACTGGCGGTGGACGGTGGGTCGGCCTCGGCGGGTGGCGTCGTCGTCCATGGCCGGCAGGTCGTCGTGGACGAGGCTGTAGGCGTGGATGCATTCCAGGGCGCAGGCGGCGCGCAGAACGCTGCGCTCCTCCACATCGAACATCCGCCCGGTCTCCAGCGCGAAGTAGGGCCGCAGCCGTTTGCCGGGGCCGAGCGCGGCATAGCGCATGGCTTCGGTCAGGCGGGCTTCTGGCCCTTCGCCGCGAGGCAGAAGTTGATCGAGGGCTACGGTGACAAGATCAGCCGCTTCGGCCAGCCGCCGCTCGAGGGTCGGTTGGGCGCCTGCGACCAGCGGCACTAGGTGAACTCAGCCGGATCGGCGCGCACCGCCTCGCCGTCCTTGCCGACCACGATCTTCTCGACGCGGAGTTGAGCGGCCTTCAGGCGGGCTTCACAATGGGCTTTCAGGAGCGCGCCGCGCTCGTACATCTCGATGGAGCGCTCCAGCGGCGCCTGCCCGGACTCCAGCTCCGCCACGATCTTCTCGAGCTCGGCAAGGGCCTGCTCGAAGGACAGGGCTTTGAAGTCGGCGGGAGCGGAAGCAGAAGCAGAAGCGGGCGGGCTGGTCATGGCGTCACCCTAGCGAGCGGCAATCCGCCGGGCAACGGGCGTTAATCGGGTCGCTCAAACCGCCGGCTGTTCCAGTATTTGTGGCCCCAGCTGCCGGTCTTGCGCCAGCCGCGCTGTTTCAGCTCCAGCCCCACCATGATGTTGAAAAAGCCGTGCGCCAGCAGCAGCACCGATGCGCCGTCGGCCGAAGCTGCGATCAGGCGGTCGGCGGCTTTGCGGGCCCGCACGCAAGCTTCGCGCTGGGTCTCCGCCCCTTCGTGGTGGTTGAAGAACCACCAGGCCGTGCGCGCCAAAACACCCCAGGTTGCCGGCTTCAGCTTGATGAACGAAGGCAGATACGGGGGCGGCAGGGGCGCCTCGATGAACACCGGGTCGCGCTCGAACGGCTTGCCCTGCACCACCGCGTCCGCCGTCTCAACGGCGCGCTTGCGGCTGGAGGCGAAGATCACGTCCGCCCCCCGCGCCGTCTCCAGGAGGTTCGCCGGGGGCGTCTGCTCCGCCAGGATGCCGCCTTCCTCGTAGGCCGCCCACCAGCGGCGATAGCCGTCCGAGGTCAGGCGGATGCGCCGCGACAGCGCCGGCTCGCCATGGCGGGCCAGAACGATCGCGCCGTGCCTTTTGGAAGCGGCGACCGCTTCAGCCATCCCCAATCCCCATGCAGGCTTATCGCTCCTGCAAGGCGCTCACGTGTGCGAGCGCCGAGCGGCCCAGCCCCTCAAGGTCGTAGCCGCCCTCTAGGGACGAGACAATACGGCCCCTGGATGTCCGTCGTGCGACAGAAAGGGCGGCGCGGGTGGCCCAGGCGAAATCCTCCGCCTCCAGCTGCTGCTGCGCCAAAGGATCGCGGACGTGGGCGTCGAAGCCGGCGGAGATGAGGATCAGGTCGGGCGCAAACGCCTCCACCCCGTCCATCAGCGATTCAAACTTCTTGCGCCAGAACTCGCGAGGGGCTGAGGGCGGCACGGTGGCGTTGATCACGTTGCCGACGCCGTGTTCGTCCTCCATGCCGGTGCCCGGATAGAGCGGCGACTGGTGCACCGAGGCGAAGAACAGGCTGGGGTTGGTCTCGAACGCGGCCTGGGTGCCGTTGCCGTGGTGGACGTCAAAGTCGATCACCGCCACGCGGCCGAACCCCGCCGCCTGCGCCGCCCTCGCGCCGATCGCCACGCTGGAGAAGAGGCAAAAGCCCATGGCGCGGTCCGGCTCGGCATGGTGGCCTGGCGGGCGGACGGCGCAGAAGGCGGAGGTGAACTCGCCCCGCGCCACGCCCTCCACCGCGTCGATCACCGCCCCGACGGCCCGGAGCGCGGCGTTGAGGCTACCGGGCGACAGGGCGGTGTCGCCATCGAGGTAGGTCAGTCCGGAAGCCGGGGAGGCGGCGAAGACCGCGTCGATGTGGGCCTTAGTGTGGACCCGCTCCAGGGCCGCGCGGTCGGCGAGGGATGCGGATCGCCGATCAAGCTTGAGGTCGCTATCGGCCAGGGCGTCCAGCACGGCGGCGAGGCGGGCTGGCCGTTCAGGGTGTTCGCCCCGCTCCGGATGCTCGCTCGGATCGTGCGCCGCCATCTCGGGATGGGTAAAGAGGGCGAGGGTCATGGCGGCATTGTTTCATCCCGCCGTCTACGGCGAAAGCGCCAATCTCATCGCGGTCTATGACGTCTCCACCCCTGGAGAGGCGACTAAAGTGTCGGTTCGCGGCGGGTGAGAACCACCGGAGGGCGGCGACGAACCGGCTTCGGCGCGATCCGGCCGGCCACATCGCGCGCGGCCACGGGGATCAGGGCCCAAGGCTCCACAAAGTAGCGGTAGAACAGACGCGAAGGGTTGGTGGTGAAGCGGTACAGCCATTCCAGGCCGATGCGGCCGGTCCAACGCGGGGCTGCGTTCTGGGTCCCCGCCTCGTAGTCGAAAGCCGCGCCCACCGGCAGCATCACCGTCGGCGGCAGGGCGTCGTAGTTGCGCTCAAGCCAGATCTCCTGGCGGGGCATGCCCATGCCGACGAAAAGGACGTGCGGCCTGAAGGCCTTGATCTCCGCCACGATGGCGGCGTTCTCGGTCGACCTCGGGGCCATGTTGAAATAGCCGTCGCGGACCTTGATTTCGGCGCCGGGGGCGATAGGGCGCAGCCGCTCGGCCGCCGTCTCCGCCACGCCGGGCTCCCCGCCGAGGTAATAGACCCGCCACTCGTTCTGGTCCGCCAATTCCCAGAACTCGTCGCGCCAGCAGAGATAGGTGCAGCGATGGCCCCGGCTGATCGGCTCGCCCATCAGCTTGCCCCAGAGGATCAGCGGCATGGAATCCACCTCGATCAGGTCCGCGCGGTCATAGAAGGCGCGCATCTCCGGCTCGCGGTCGAGCAAATACAGGCTATGGGAGTTGTGGTTGGCGATCACCGTTTTGCGCCCGCCCATGATCCGGCGGCCCAGGAAGCGCATGACTTCCTGACAGTTGACCAGATCGACAGGCTGACCCATCAACTTGATGCGCGGCGGTCTAAAGGGCGATAAATCCATACGCCCGATAATAACGGCGCACGGTTTATTCTCAGTTCAGAGAGAAGGTTATTTATCGTTTACTGTAATTTTGCCTTAGGAGCTTATAAACTATAGACCCACTTGATTCACAATGAAGATTTAGGATTACGAAAAAATTCACCACAATGCTTTGAAACACCAATAACGTGCATAGAACGAAAACAACGATTGCTCAGGGTAGAAAACGTTCCCGGATGAATCCGTGAGGGCTATTCGGCTACCGCACCAATTCCCGCATCGCCTTGTCTAGGCCTTGAAGCGTCAAAGGATACATCCGATCCTCCACCAGCTGCTTCATCACGCCGATGGAAGGGGTGTAGTCCCAATGCCGCTCGGCCGTGGGGTTCAGCCAGACGCAGCTTTCGTAGATCTGCGTCACCCGGTTGATCCACGCCGCCCCCGGCTCCTCGTTCCAGTGCTCCACTGAGCCGCCGGGATAGGTGATCTCGTAAGGGCTCATGGTGGCGTCGCCGACGAAGATCACCTTGTAATCGCTTGGATATTTGTGCAGCACGTCCCAGGTCGGGATCTTCTCCACCGCTCGGCGGCGATTGTCCTTCCACACCTCCTCATAGAGGCAGTTGTGGAAGTAGAAGAACTCTAGGTTCTTGAACTCCGTTTTGGCGGCGGAGAACAGCTCCTCGCAGAGCTTGATGTGGCTGTCCATCGAGCCGCCGACGTCCAGCATCAACAGCACCTTGATCTTGTTGCGCCGCTCGGGCCGCATCTGGATATCGAGATACCCCTGGCGCGCCGTGCCCTTGATGGTGCCGTCCAGATCAAGTTCGTCCGGCGCGCCTTCGCGGGCGAATTTGCGAAGCCTGCGCAGCGCCACCTTGATGTTGCGGGTGCCGAGTTCGACGCTGTCGTCGAGGTTCTTGTATTCGCGCTTGTCCCAGACTTTGACGGCGCGGCCGTGCCGCCCCTTGTCCTGACCGATGCGGACGCCTTCGGGATTGTAGCCGTTGGCGCCGAAGGGGGAGGTGCCCCCGGTGCCGATCCACTTCGATCCGCCCTCGTGCCGCTCCTTCTGCTCCTCCAGCCGCTGCTTCAGCGTCTCCATCAGCTTGTCGAAGCCGCCGAGCGCCTCGATCTGCGCCTTCTCCTCGTCGGTGAGGAACTTTTCCGTGAGCTTCTTCAGCCATTCGGCGGGGATGTCAGCCAAGAGGCTCTCGTCCACCTTCTCCAGGCCCTTGAACACGTGGGCGAATACGCGGTCGAACTTGTCGAGATTGCGCTCGTCCTTCACCAGCGCCGAGCGGGAGAGATAGTAGAAGTCATCGGTGGAAAGGCCGATCACCCCCTTGTCCATGGCGTCCATCAGGTCGAGGTATTCGCGCAGGCTCACCGGCACCTTGGCGTCGCGCAGTTCGGTGAAGAGGCGGAGGAACATGGGCGGCGACTCTGCTCAGTTAGGGGCGGTGATCGGCGTTCAGATGGGAACCTAAGTTGCGGCGGCGGCGGATGCAAACAACAGCGCCGAAGATGCGCGCAAGCTGCAATAGCGGGTGAGACTTATTAGAAACAAGAGCTAAGCTTGAGATTCGACAAACCGACGCCCGTCCGCGCGCCTTATTGAGACTGAGCAACCAAATCTGCCCAGGAGCTTTACCAAAACAAATCTCTCAAGGACTGGCCCCCATGCTCGGTGATCTTCCCTTAGCGCTTCGCTACGACCCGTCCGTCGAAGAACTCGAAGCCGACGAGGCGGAGACGGGCCAAGCCCTGATCGACACTATGCGGAAGATCAGCGAGACCACCCTCGCGCACGAGGGGCGCGCGATCCGCAGCGTACACGCCAAGCCTCACGGCATCATCGTTGGGGAGCTGGAGGTCCCTGACGACCTCCCAGCCGTGCTGGCGCAAGGTCTGTTCTCCAAGCCTGGCCGCTATCCGGTGGTGATGCGCCTTTCCACCATCCCTGGCGATCTTCTGGACGACAGCGTCTCCACGCCCCGCGGCGTCGGGATCAAGGTTATCGGCGTAGAGGGCGCGCGGCTGCCGGGATCGGAGGGCGACGTCACCCAGGACTTCGTTCTGGTGAACGGGCCGGCGTTCGGCGCACCCAACGCCAAGGCTTTCCTCGCCAACCTGAAAATGCTTGCTGCGACAACAGACAAGATCGAAGGGGTGAAGAAGGTCGTATCCAGCGCCATGCAAGGTCTGCAGAAGGTGGCCGTGGCCATATCCGGCAAGCCGAACGCCACCATCGCCACCCTGGGCGGCCAAGCCGAAACCCATATTCTTGGGGAGACCTTCTACAGCCAGGTCCCGATCCTCTACGGCGATTACATCGTCAAGATCGCGGTGGCGCCGGCGTCGCCCAGTCTGGCGGCCCTGACCGGTGCGCCTTTGGAGGTGAACGGCAAGCCAGACGCTCTGCGCGAAGCCGTGAGCGATTTCTTTGCTAAGACCAATGCTGTTTGGGAGGTGAAGGTGCAGCTTTGCACGGACCTCAAGACGACGCCGGTGGAGAACGCCGCCAAGGTCTGGCCGGAAGACGAAAGCCCCTACATCACGGTCGGACGCATCACGGCGGCGCCTCAATCCACCTGGAACGAGGCTCGCGCCAAGGCCGTGGATGAAGGATACTCGTTCAGTCCATGGCACGGCCTCGCCGCGCACCGCCCCCTCGGGTCCGTAATGCGGGTGCGCAAAGCTGCTTATGAGGCGGGCGCCAGGTTCCGGGCGGCAAACGGCCCGGCCATCGCAGAACCGCGCGCTATCGATTTTTGAAGTTTACCGCTGCGACATCAATGCACTTCGCTTTCGATCGTGTAGGCCGTTGACCGCTCGATCCCTACGAAGCGATGGCGTGCAACGATGTGGGCCCAGCGTAAAGCTTGAACTCCGCCATGGCCGGCAGAAAATTCACGTTGTCGTGGTTGTCACGGCTGAGCTTCAGCAGCACGAACCGCTGCAAGGGCGTAAGCCCGCTCCAAGCCAGGTCCGCAGGCGGCGCGACATCGATGGACGCGGCAAAAACCTTCACAGCTTCGGGCGTACGTTCCGGCTGGTCCCACGGCACTGTCGAACCTTCGGGTAAGGGCTTCACGCCGCCGCCGGTTTTCTCCTCGATCAGGTGGGTAAGCTGGCGCCGGTAAGTCTCGGCTTCCGCTGGGCGGTCGCAAGGCGTCATCAGAAGCTCACGTCGATCCTCCGCACTCAGCCGGCTCCACTGGCGCAGGGACAGCTTCACGCCGCAGAGGTCGAGCTTGAACCGCACCGCCATGGGGATGCAGCGGAGGGTGGCGACGAAATCGTCCTCGAAGGCGAACAAGGTGGTGTCGTTCATGCCGTGACCAGATCGGGCTGCGTCGGCGCGGACAGGGAGACGCGGATCGGAATGGCCTTGTAGGCTGGGGTATGCGCCTTCTTGTCGTGGTGCGAGAGGGGAACCAGGGGATTGGCTTCGGGGAAGTAGGCGCCGATGCAGCCTTGCGGGATGTTATAGGGCACGACCCGGAACCCTTTTACGCTCCGGGGCACCTCGCTTTCCATGGCAGTGGTCAGATCGACCATGTCGTCCGCCTTCAGGCCGTATTGCACTATGTCCGCCTCGTTCATGAACACCACCATGCGGGTGCCTTTGACGCCGCGGAAGCGGTCCACGTCGCTGTAGACCGTGGTGTTGAACTGGCCGTTGCTGCGCAGGGTCACCAGTTGCAGCACGCCCTCCTGGCCGAAGCTTTCGGCGTGGCCGGCGAACATCTGGGTGGGGACGACGAAGTTGGCCTTGCCGCTGCGGGTGCCCCACTTGCGTTCTCGGGCGCCCAGCGGCCGGGTGAGGCCGCCCGGTTGAAACATCTTCTCGTTCAGGCCTTTGAACGTCGCCGGCCAGGTCTGCTCGATCGCGCCCCGCACTTTGGAATAGTCGCCGACCCAATCGTCCCACGGAACCTTGGGGTTGGGCGACAGGGTAGCCTTGGCGATGCCGGCGACGATGGCGGGCTCTGAGAGCAGGTACGGGCTCGCCGGCTTCACCTGGCCGTTGGAGCCGTGGAAGTGGGCCAGGCTGCTTTCCATCGAAACCGATTGCGGCCCCGTCGCCTGCTCATCGATCTCGATACGGCCGAGACAGGGCAGGAGGTAGGCTACCTCGCCGTGCACCACATGGCTGCGGTTCAGCTTGGTGGCGATGGCGACGGTGAGGCGCAGCTTGCGCCACGCCGCCTCCACCCGCGGAATGTCCGGCACGGCGCGGGAGAAGTTGCCGCCTAGGGCGATGAAGGCCTTCACCTCGCCGGTGATCATCTTTTCGCACGCCTTGACGGTGGTCAGGCCCTCATGGCGCGGCGGCTCGAAATCGTACATCGTTTTCAAGACGTCCAGAGGGGCCAGTTCCGGCTTCTCGGTGATGCCGACGGTGCGTTGGCCCTGCACGTTGGAGTGGCCCCGCACCGGGCATATGCCTGCGCCGGGCTTGCCGATGTTGCCGCGCAAAAGCAGCATGTTGACCACCATCTGCACGGCTTCCACCCCCGCCACGTGCTGGGTCAGACCCATGCCGTAGATGGCCGTCACGGCTTCGGCGGCGGCGTAGGTCTTCGCCAGGGCCTCGATGTCGTCGCGCTTCAGGCCGGAGACGGTTTCGATCTCGCCCCAATCGGCGGCGCGGCAGTAGGCGGCGAAGTCCTCGAAGCCGTGGGTGTGGGTCTGGATGAAGTCGTGGTCGAGCATACGCCGGTTCTGCTTGGCGGCGGCGGCGACCTTGATGGAGAAGCCGGCGTCGTTCTCCGTCTCCTCCAGCAAGGCCTCCCGGTCGGTGGCGTGCGCTTCGCCCTGGGCGGCCAGGGCGTCGTCCGCCTCGATCATGGTCTTGCAGACGCCGGTCAGCAGCGCGATGTCGCCGCCGTTCCGCACCTGCAGGATCTGCGACGCGATCTGCGTCTCCTTCGGCGTCAGCATCTCCAGCGGGTTCTGCGGGTTCTTGAACCGCTCCAGCCCCCGTTCGCGCAGGGGGTTGATGCCGATGACCTTGGCGCCCCGGTGTACGGCGTTTTGCAGCTGGTGCAGGATGCGGGGAGCGGAGGTGGCGGGATTGTGGGCGATGTAGAGCAGAAGGTCCGCCTGCTCGAAGTCCTGCAGCGTCACCGTGCCGACCGCCACACCGATGCTTTCCGGCAGAGCGACAGAGGTCGATTCGTGGCACATGTTGGAGCTGTCCGGCAGATTGTTGGTGCCGTACATGCGGGCCAGGAGCTGGTACATGTAGCAGGTCTCAAGGCTGGCCCGGCCGCTGACGTAGAACACGGTGGCGTCCGGCGTCGCGCCCAGCGCCTTCAGCTCCCGCCCGATCTCCTCGAACGCGCTCTCCCAGGAGACGGGCGTGTATTTGTCGGTGGTCGGGTCCCAACGCATCGGGCGGGTCAGGCGGCCGGCCTGCTCCAGGTCGTGATCGGCCCACGCCTCCAGCTCGGTCAGGGTGTGCTTCTTGAAGAAGGCTTCATTGGCGCGGTGATGGGTGACTTCCCAGGCGGTGGCCTTGACGCCGTTTTCGCAGACCTCAAACGGATGCGGCTCGGCCGGCTTGCCCCAGGCGCAGCTGACGCACATGAAGCCGTCAGGCTTGTTCTGCTTCAGCATCAGCTCGGCGCCCTCGATGGGCAGGCCTTCGCGGATCAGGATGTCGACCACCGATTGCAGCGATCCATAGCCGCCGGACGGTCCTTTGTACGGCTTGATCTTGCCGGCTTTCGCGCGCTTGGCCATGCTCGTCTCCCCGATCTGACTTGCTTCCTCAACGCGCCTTGGGTCAAGGCGATGCATCGGCGGTGGCGGTTCGGCGTTGAGGAACGATCGCCGCTAAGCCCGGCGCGGGAGGAGCCAAACGGTCATGACCAGAGAGGCGTCCATTCCCCTGCCGCGCCTGCGCTGGCGCACCGTCCAGGGCGCCGAGGCGGGCGAACGGGTCACAGCCGAGGAGACGCCGGTGGCGATCGTCCATGACGGCTCCACCACGGCGGTGATGATGGCCACCCCGGCCGATCTGGAGGACTTCGGCGTCGGCTTCAGCCTGACCGAAGGCGTGATCGACAGCCCGGCCGATATTCGCGCATTGGAGGTGGTTCACGGCGACCTCGGGATCGAGGTGCGGCTTTGGCTGGCGCCCGAACGGTCGGGGCGGCTGGCGGCGCGGCGGCGGCGGCTGGTGGGGCCGACCGGATGCGGCCTTTGCGGCATCGACAGCCTGGCCGAAGCGGTCAAGGTCTCCACACCGATTATGGACGACGGCTTCACCATCGACGCCGCGGACCTCCTGACGGCGATGCAGGCGTTGGCCGCGGCGCAGCCCCTCGGCCAGGCGACCCGCGCCGTTCACGCCGCCGCTCTTTGGCGCAGGGACGGCGCCTTGACGGTGCGCGAGGATGTCGGCCGTCACAACGCCTTGGACAAGCTGGTCGGCGCGACGGTCGACCGGCGAGATCGAAGCCAAAGCGTGCTGCTTCTGACCAGCCGTGTCTCCGTGGAAATGGTGCAGAAGGCGGCGGTCCTTGGCGCGCCCGTCCTTTGCGCCGTCTCCGCCCCCACGGCTTTGGCGGTTCGGACGGCCCAGGCGGCGGGACTGACCTTGGTGGGTGTAGCGCGGTCGGACGGCCTGGAAGTCTTCACCCATGCAGGCCGGATTCGAACACCGGCATCCTGAAGGTCAACCTGACGCGCGCCGATTGTAAAGGAGTACGATAACTGGTTTCAAAACGGCGATGTCCGCCCCGTCCAAATACGCCCATCTGCCCCGACCGCCGGACAAGCCGCAGCCCTACGAGTGCTGCAATCGCGGCTGCTGTCCTTGTATCTTTGACTACTACGAGGACGCGCTGACGCGGTGGGAGACGATGATCCGCCAGCGGGGTTTTGATCCGGAGGCGGTGATGGCGGCTCAGAAATAACTGTGATCCGGGACGGCCCTTAGAGCCGTGGGATGACAACTGGGCATTGGCGCTGGATTCAAAAACCCCGACCCAGGATCACTTCGTCGTCCAGGGTCTCGCCTACGGCGAACTTGTATTCACCGACCTTTTCAAAGCCGCAGTGGGCGTAAAGGCGCTGAGCTTTCAGGTTGGCGCTCCAAACGCCGATAAAGATCGCTCTCGCCCCGAGCCAATCCAGCGACCGCTCCAAGAGTTCGCGTCCAAGACCCGTCCCCTGCGCCGCTCGCGAGACATAGATGCGCTTCAACTCCCCGTCACCGGGTCGGGCCAGCGGGTAGGGCAGGGCATTGTCCCCCGCCTGGGCATAGGCGATCAGTTGACCGTCCGCCTCCGCCACCAGCACCTGCCCCTGCGGATCGGCGATCCAGCCGGCGATCTTGGGAGGCGCGTAGCTGGCGGTCAGGAACGCAGCGAGATCAGCTTGTGAGTAGCCCACGGCGAACCCCTCCACGAAGGTTTCGCGGAAGGTGACCTCTGCCAGCCTGGCCAGCGCGGACGCGTCTTCGGGGCGGGCGAAACGGATGGTGGGCAGGGTCATGAGCTTCAGTCGTCGCCGTAGAGGGCTGCGAAGGGAATGGGCGCGCCGAGCTCCACAGCCCGCACGCTGAGGGCCGGGTTGCCGATCGAGCCGTCCTCGCTGGCGATCCAAGCCTTGGTCACGAGGTCCCGCAATTCCGCGGCCGCCGCCGCCACCCGCACCGTGGCGAAAGCGACGTCCGCAGGGTCTTTCGGCTGGAAGCCCTTCTGGCCCCAGAGCCGATAAAGCGGCCCCACACTGGAAAGCGTGGCGGAAAGGTAGGTGGAGACGCAAGCCTGGATCGTGTCGGTGCAGACCGCCGCCGGCGCCATCGCCGTCCGCACCGCGTCTTTGGTCACATTGGCCTGTACGAACGCGCCTTCGAACGGCAGGTGGATCTTGTCCTCAGTATAATTGTTCGGGTTCGGATAATTGCCCCAGCCATTGTAATGGATCGACACGTGCATGGGCTGGCTGGCGTCGCCGACGAAGTGGGACCAGTAGCCGAGGTCGCGGATTATGATGGCTTCGCGCAGCTTCAGATCGGCGGCCAGCCAGGATTTCTGCTGCGGATCGCTCCAGGTTTTCAGGGCGGCGGTCTCGATACGATAGTAGGCGAAGTCCTCCACCAGCTGCTGCCAGCCGTCGATCAGGTTGTAGTAGAGATAGCCGCCCTTGCCGACCGCAGCGCCCGCCGCGTGGACGGTCTTCTCGTAATCCTCTCGGTCCCGAGGCATGGCGGTGATCGGGCTGCCGCCAAGCGTTTTCCCGTCGTCTGTCAGGTCTATGAAGTGGCCAGGATCAAGGTCGGCGTCGTGGGGTTGGCCGGCCCCGCGGGAGCGGTCAGGCTCCCGCGCCAGCTCCCCGATCTGATCTGACGCCTCGCGGGTGTGCAGGAAGGCTGGCAGGTCCACCGGCAAGGCCTCCATCGCCGCCTGTCCGATCAGGCGATGTCCCGTAGAGCCCCAGGCGAACGCCTGCTCCACGGTAAGGCCGAGCATGGCCAGGGCGCTGGCGGCGAGCCGGGCTGAGCGGAATGGCCGCATGGGAAAACCTCCACGTGAGACGCATCAGTGGATGAGATTTGTAACGGGCATTTGTCCGAAGGCCAGTGGACGATCTTGGCCGGCGAAGTGATCGGTTGAGGGGCTCGCGACGAGCGCTGAAATCTTCAATTCGCCCTTGGGCAAACTTTGAGTCTTTGAGTTGGCAACTTTAGCGTTAGCATGGCTGATGGCGCATATGAGCGGGCGAACCCGTTTGGGGAGGCGTGAATGAAGCTGTCGGCCCTTTTAGCCATGCTCACTCTGGGTCTGCTCGTGAGCGCGCCTGGGACATCGTCTTCACAGACGGTCCAACGATCCGGCCGAGCGTTTCACGTCGCTGCTTGCTCGATGAATATCGGCCCTGGCAAAGCGCGGTGTCATGCGCACATTGTTACGGACGGCCGCGGCAACAGATTGGCGGCGCAGCTTCTCCCGTCGGCAGTTCCGCAGGGCTTCGGCCCAAGGGACCTCAGGTCTGCTTACAACATCACGTCCAAAGGCGCGCCATCTACGATTATCGCCATTGTCGATGCCTATGGCTATCCGAGGGCCGGGGATGATTTGGCTATTTACCGCGCGAAATTCGGTTTGCCGGTTTGTTCGGCCGCTAATCAGTGCTTCCTCAAATATAATCAGCTTGGGCAGAGGAAAAACTATCCCGCGGAGGATGTTGGCTGGGCGCAGGAAACTGCGCTGGACCTCGATATGGCGAGCGCCATGTGTCCCAACTGCGAGATCATCCTGGTGGAAGCCAACACCAATAATCTCGCGGACCTCGCCGCAGCGGAGAACGAGGCCGCAGCCCTCGGCGCCTATGTCATCAGCAACAGCTATGGCGGTAGCGAAGCCGGCACCAAGCCGGTTGAGTCTGCTTACAATCATCCCGGGATCGCGATTACGGCGAGCAGTGGGGATCAAGGCTATGGCATTGAGTTTCCCGCCGCGTCGCCCCACGTGATCGCTGTGGGCGGGACAAGCCTTGTCAAAGATCCCACGACCGGCCGCGGCTGGTCCGAGACGACATGGTCGGATGCCGGGAGCGGCTGCAGCAAGGTCTACGCCAAACCCGCTCACCAGACGGACACGCTCTGTCCCAGGCGCATGGTGGCGGATGTCTCGGCCGTCGCCGATCCCGATACCGGCGTCGCCGTCTACGGGCCGGTCAGCGCCACGGCGTCCACATGGCTGATCTTCGGCGGCACCAGCGTCTCCGCGCCGCTGGTCGCCGGCATCATCGGAACGCATGGACACACCACCTCCGATCTAAAACTCTATGAGCCGTATTCTCAGATGTGGTTCAATGACGTTACCGCGGGCGCCAACGGGCGCTGTAAAGACCTTTATTATTGTACGGCGGGTCCAGGCTATGACGGCCCGACCGGCCTAGGTACGCCGAAGGGTGGCAACGCCTTTTAGCGCCCGCTAACCAGTCGCGCAGGCTGACTGCGACTTTCGTGTTGAACTTCAATCAAGGCCGCCGTGCCTATCCGCCGCACAGACAAGGGCGCGTCCAGAGCCCTACAATCGCGCGTTGTTGTAAAGGTGCGCAGATCGTTCCCGACCCGAAAAAAGCGTGGCCTGATGGGAGCCTTTTCGGCCTGATCTCAGCCTTGGCGTTGGCGATAGGGCTCGCGATGGCGCCGTTGGATCGCGGATCGGCGCAAACTTCCGCGCCGCCGGTCCCCACCGTGCTGAAAGAGATGATCGCAGCGGATGGTGACAAGGGTTCTGCGGAAATCCTCCTGACCTTCGATCCTGTCGCGCCCAAGTTTGCCCTTATCAAAGACGGCACCGATAAGCCGGGCATCGGTTTCGCCCTGTCTGCTCGCGGCCCCAATGTGAAAATCCCCGCAAGCTTGCACAACGCCGTGCGCGGCATCTCCATTGAGCAAAATGACACGGTGCTGATCGTCCGGTTCAATACGGCGGGGTCGTCGCACATCGTCGTCACGCCAATCGGCGACAAGACGATCCGAGTGGCCATCGCGCCGCTACGAATTGCCAGTATCGTCGACGGCGCACCCAATCCTCCGCCAATTAAATCGACGCCGCGAGCGCCGGAGGACGATGGTTTTGAGATGGTGCCGCTCAAATACGCCGATGTGAGTGAAGTGGTGGGTCTATTGACCGAAGGTTTGACGATCAAGTCCAATGACTCGTTCATCCCCCACGAGCCCGCCTTTGGATCCGCCAGCATGAGCGGCGGCGCGGCTTACAGTCCCGGTTCGCAAAGCACAGAGCCCTCAACCGATCCACTGGCGCAATCGGTGGATGACTCCATCGCTGTGGATCGCCGATTGAACGCGATCATCCTCAAGGGATCGCCCGCAAAAATCACCCGGTTGAAGGAGAAGATCGCCCAGATCGACGTTCCCGTGCAGAGCGTCCTTCTGGAGACGGTGTTCGTGGAGTTGGACGAGTCCGGCGCCCGGAATGTGGGGCTGGACTTCAACAACGCCAGTTCGCAGATCGCCGTGGCGACGGTGCAGACGGGCAGCTATCTGCCGAGCGGTCTTTCGCCCAGCAAAGTCCTGACCACCGCCTCCCTTCAGGCCGCGATCTACGCCCAGGTCAGTTCGGGAAGGGGGCGGATCGTCTCCAAACCCCGCATCGCCGCGCAAAGCGGATCGACGGCCAAGATCATAACCGGGGACGCCTTGCCGATCCTGACGTCCATCGCGCTTTCAGGCGTCAACGCCGTTTCGCAGCAGGTTCAGTACGTCAACGTCGGCGTCACCTTGCAGATCGCCCCCCGGGTGAGCAGCGACGGCTTTGTCACCTCCCACGTCTTTTGCGTCGTCTCCAGCGTAACCGGCACATCGCAGGGATACCCGACCATCAGCCAGCGCGAAGCGGAGACCTCCGCCACGGTCCGCGACGGAGAGACCTTTGTCATCGGCGGTCTGACGGAGGAGAGTGAAATCTCCACCAAGAACAAGGTGCCGGGTCTTGGCGACATCCCGCTGGCCGGAAACCTTTTTCGGCTGGGAACGGGCAGTAGGGCGAAGACGGAACTCTATATCGTCGTCACGCCGCACATCGTGACCCACGGCGGCAGCGACGGCATCCCGCTCGTCGTGGAGCGAGAGGTGCTCCACCCCGCGCCAAAGCCGTAAGCGGCGCCTAAACCTCGATCTTCGTCTCTTCCAGGAAGCCTGCGGTGTCGAACAGTTGGTCGAGCACGTCCTTCCATTCCGGCCCCCGGACGAAGATTTGAGCGGGGGACAGACCGGCCAGCACCGACGGCGGCGACCCCTCCTCGGGGGTGACGAACAGGCCGTCGCGCTTGAATTTGGCGCCAAGCACCGGATCGGACGTCACCACCGCCAAAGGAATGGACAGAAGCAGGCCCAGGATCACCGGGGCCATCCACAAGGCCACGTCCGGCGAAGCGATGATCGCCCCGACCCCCAGCGCTATGCCGAACACGGTGTGGGGCAGATAGTGGCGGGCGGCGTCGCCCCACAGCAAGGCGCCGTCCGTTCGTCGTTGAGCGGCCCAACCGGAATCGCGGCCAATGACGATGTCGAACAACGCCTTGGTCTGGGCCGTCATCATGATCGGGGCGAGAAGGGCGGACAGCACCGTCTCGCAGGCGACCCCCAGGATGAGCTTTCCCGGGTGGCCCCAGACCTTGCGCTCGTCGCTGCTGGCGAGGGTGCGGAACAGGGAAAGGACGCGGGGAATGAACAGGCTCAACAGGCTGATGGCCAAGAGCCACTTGAACATATCGACGTTGTAGTCATCCCATCCCGCCGCCGCCGAACGTGCGGTCTCAGCGGACACCGCCGCCCCGATGACCAGGAATAAGAGCCAGAGGGGCGGCATAAGATAGGTCATCACGCCTTGGGTGAGGTGGACCCGGCTCATCCAATGCAGGCCGCGCGCGGCGATGAGCGGGAGATGCTGAAGGTTGCCCTGGCACCACCGACGCTCGCGGGCGATCATGTCCGGCAGGGTCGGAGGGCACTCTTCAAAGGAGCCTTCAAGCTGCGGCGCAAGGCGAACGTCCCAACCCGCTCGTCGAAGAAGGGCGGCCTCGACGAAATCGTGGCTCATCACCTCGCCGCCGAACGGTCGCGGCCCATGCAGTCGAGGCAAGCCGGCATGGGCGGCGAAGGCGCGAACGCGAATGATGGCGTTATGTCCCCAATAGTTGCCGGCGGTTCCGGATGTGTGCGCCAAACCGTCGCTCATCATCGGGCCGTAGAGGCGGCTGGCGAACTGCTGGACCCGGCCGAACACGCTCATACGGTTCACCAGGCGGGGCGTGGTCTGGATCAGGCCAGTACGCGGTTGTCGATCCATGAAGCCAGCGAGGCGGACAAGGGTTTCACCGTCCATGACGCTGTCCGCGTCGAGGACCACCATGTAGTCGTAGGCGCCGCCGAAGCGGCGCACCCAGTCGGCGATGTTGCCGGCCTTTCGCCCCCGATTTTCTGTACGGGCGCGGTAGAAAAGGCGGTGGTGCTGGCCCGTAGTCCGGCGCAGACGCTCGAATGCGGCCGCCTCTTCTCGCTTAATGTCCGGATCGCGCGTGTCGCTGAGGAGGAAGATATCGAACCGGTCGTCAACGCAAAGATCTTGGATGGAGGCGTCCACGTTCCTCAGACGCGCAATGATCGCCTGGGGATCTTCGTTATGCACCGGCATGAGGATCGCCGTGTGACCGACGGGCGGGGTGAGAGGCGTGTCGGCCGTCAGGTCTATGGTCTCGGAACCGCCGCCAATGCAGATGCTGAAGCCGATGAGGGCGTTGGCGAGGGAATAGGCGATCCAGGCGAAAAGGATTTCGAACAGAATCAGGTTCAAGACCTCAAGGCCGCTCAGTCCGCCAATCTGCAAGACTGTATAAGCCGTGGTTCCAGCAAAGGCGGTGAATCCGCCCGCCAGGATGAGCACGCCGATCTGCAGGAAGTCCGCTTCCTTTAAAGGCGACGGCTGCATACCCTCGGGTTTCCGCCATAAATCCTGCTCCGGCATCGCCAAGGGGTCTTCTGGCGGAAGCCAAGGCGATGGTTCGCAGGGCGCAAGGAAGACCCGGCCGTCACCCAGGACGGCGGCGAGCTTATTGTCCGGCCAAGAGAGGTTAGGCGGAAGAACGGTCAACGGTGGAGCCCCAGCGCGGTGTTCATCCTGATCGTGATCGCCTTAATACCCAAGCTGTATTTCCGTTCATCGGTCTGGAAATAATTGATACAGCCATGTTTCACTGAGGGCTGCTTCGCCCTGCCGGAGATAGGCGCGAAGATCGATCGGGCCGTTTTGTGGGCCGCCCACATCAAAAATGAGGCGCCAAAACGGCGTTCCGACGATCGGATAGGCGGATACGGTTTCAACCTTTGCGTTTCCTCCGGCGGTGACGACGCCCTCGACGCCGCTTTGCCGCGTCAGGCCTTTTAAGCTGTCGCCGGCGAAATCAACGGCGAATCGCTGGAAGCCTTCCCGCGCGGCGAAACCTGGCCTGCCGCCTAAGCCGAGGCGGGTGGCGATGGTTCGGGCAAGGGCGCCGACCGGCGGCTGATCGATCCAATTTATGTGGTAGCTGAGGCGCAATGCGTCGCCCGCAGCCACCGGCCGCTCCGGCGTCCAGAAAGCGCCGACATTATCCTGGGTTTCGCTGTTGGATGGACTCTCCAAAAGGCGCACCGATCCTGGACCGAAAGGCGCTTTAGGCTCGATCCAGACGCTCGGACGCTTTTCGTAGAAAACGCCGTCGTCCTGGTAATGGTCGAACATGCGGTCCCGCTGCAGAAGGCCAAAACCTTTTGGATCCTGGTCCTGAAAGGCGTTGGTGATCACGTGCGGAGGATTGGCCAGAGGCCGCCACAGGCGCTCCCCTGCGCCCGTCCAGAGATGAAGGCCATCGGAATCATGG
>CAXTHJ010000026.1:0-34311 GCA_964243985.1 uncultured Caulobacteraceae bacterium
TTTTTCCAGCTTTCTATTTATCATAAAACATATCATTACCCCTTGTAGCAAACCGCCTTCACCGCCGCGACGATCTTGTCCACCGACGGCAGCGCCAGGGCTTCGAGGTTGGCGGCGTAGGGCATGGGCACGTCTTCGCCGTGGACGCGGGTGGGCGGGGCGTCCAGGTAGTCGAAGGCGTTTTCGGCGACGCGCTGGCAAACCTCCGCGCCAACGCCGTAGGGACCCCAGCCCTCCTCCACCGAGACCAGGCGATTGGTCTTCTTCACGCTTTCGACGATCGTCTCGTGATCGAGGGGACGCAGGGTGCGCAGGTCGATCACCTCCGCCTCGATCCCCTCGGCGGCGAGCTTTTCGGCCGCTTCCAGAGCGAAGCCGACCATGCGGGAGATGGCGGTGATGGTAACGCCCGCGCCCTCGCGGCGCACCCTGGCCTTGCCGATAGGCACGATCCAGTCGTCGCCTTCCGGCACGTCGAACTCCAGGCCGTAGAGCATCTCGTTTTCGAGGAAGACCACCGGGTTCGGGTCGCGGATGGCGGCTTTCAGCAGGCCCTTGGCGTCAGCGGCGTCGTAGGGAGCCACCACCTTCAGGCCGGGCACCGAGCCGTACCAGGCGGAGTAATCCTGGCTGTGCTGGGCGCCCACCCGCGCCGCCGCGCCATTGGGCCCGCGGAAGACGATGGACGCTTTGATCTGGCCGCCGGACATATAGAGCGTCTTGGCGGCGGAATTGATAATGGCGTCAATGGCCTGCATGGCGAAGTTGAAGGTCATGAACTCAACGATCGGTTTCAGCCCCGCGAAGGCCGCGCCGACGCCGAGGCCGGCGAAGCCGTATTCGGTGATGGGCGTGTCGACCACCCGCCGCTCGCCGAACTCCTGCAGCAGGTCGCGGGAGACCTTGTAGGCGCCTTGATACTGCGCCACCTCCTCGCCCATCAGGAACACATTCTCGTCCCGCCGCATCTCCTCCGCCATGGCGTCGCGCAGGGCGTCGCGGACAGTGGTCTTAATGAGCTTCGCGCCGACGGGGATTTCAGGATCGGCCATCGGTGGCTTGGGCGCAACAGGCGCCGGCCCCTCCCCTTCCGGTTTTGTCTCGACTTTATCCTCAGGCTGCTTTTCCGGATCGCCAGCCCTGGATTCGTCGGCGGCGGCTTTGGCGACAGCGGCGGGCGCGGCGGAGTTCGTATTGCCTGTTTCGCCTTCGTCGGATTTAACGCTTTTATCCGTCTCGGTTCTATCGCCCTCGTCCTTCAGTTTGGCGATGGGCGCATTGACCTTCACGCCTTCGGTTCCCGCGTCGACCAGCAGGGCCTCGATCACCCCCTCATCGACCGCCTCGACCTCCATAGTGGCCTTGTCGGTCTCGATCTCGGCGATCACGTCGCCGGAGCGGACGGTGTCGCCCACTTTCACGTTCCACTTGGAGAGCGTGCCCTCTTCCATGGTGGGACTGAGGGCGGGCATGAGGATGTCGGTCATCGGCTTGCCTCAGGCCTCCAGATAGACATCAGTGTAAAGCTCAGCCGCATCCGGCTCCGGCGCCGTCCGCGCGAACTCTGCGGCATCGGCGACGATCTTCTTCACTTCGGCGTCCAGCGCCTTCATGGCCGCTTCGTCGGTATAGCCGAGCGTCTCCATCTTCTCGCGCAGGTGATCGATGGGGTCGCGGGTCTTGCGCACCGCGTCCACCTCCTCCCGCGTGCGGTACTTGGCGGGGTCGGACATGGAGTGGCCGCGGTAGCGATAGGTCTTCATCTCCAGGATGAACGGGCCCTTGCCGGAGCGGGCGTGCTCGGCGGCTTCCGCGCCCGCCTCCTTCACGGCCACGACATCCATGCCGTCCACCTCGACGCCGGGGATGTTGAACGACACGCCCCGCTTATACAGGTGGGTCTCCGACGAGGCACGCTCGATGGATGTGCCCATGGCGTACTGGTTGTTCTCGATCACGTACACGACCGGCAACTTCCAGAGCTGAGACATGTTGAAGGCCTCATAGACCTGACCCTGGTTGGCCGCCCCGTCTCCGAAGTAGGTGAAGCTGACTCCGCCGTTGCCGCGATACTTGTTGGCGAAGGCGAGGCCGGCGCCCAGCGGAACCTGCGCCCCGACGATGCCGTGGCCGCCGAAAAAGCCCTGCTCCACATCGAACATGTGCATGGAGCCGCCCTTGCCGTGGGCGGCGCCGGCGGCGCGGCCGGTGAGCTCCGCCATAACCGCCTTGGGGTCCATGCCGGAAGCCAGCATGTGGCCGTGATCGCGGTAGCCGGTGATGATCTGGTCGCCGGGCTTCTTCACCGCCTCCATGCCCACGGCTATGGCTTCCTGACCGATGTAGAGGTGGCAGAAGCCGCCGATCAGGCCCATGCCGTAAAGCTGGCCGGCCCGCTCCTCGAAGCGGCGGATCAGGAGCATGTCGCGGTAGTAGGCGAGCAATTCATCCTTGCTGGGGCCGTTGTCGCCCTGCCCCTTTGGCGCGGGCTTGGGCTCAGCCTTAGGCTTAGCTGCGGCTTTGGTGGCGCGGGCCATGAAATTCTCCGTCGGCGTCCGCCTATAGAGCGCGCTCCGACGTAGGGGAAGGCTCCAGGTCTAACGCAGGTTGCGGATCACATAATCTCTGGGGTCTGCGAACCCAAGCACCGTTCTTGCTCGTTCTTCCAGCAAATCGCGGGAGAGGTTGTCGTCGCGGAGCAGATTGACGCGGGTCTCAAGGTCCTCCCGCTCGGCGCGGAGGGTCTTCAGCTCCAGCGAGCGGCTGGCGAGGGTCTCTTCCCGCATGGCGCCATGCAGAAGCCCGCGATCGCCTGTGAGGGCGTGGTAGCCGAAATAGAAAATCAACAGCGCGAACAACGCCGTCGGCAAATAAGATCTAAGCTGCGCCATCTGGCGGAACTCCGCGTTTTGCAGGAGGAACTGCCGTTACAGTGGCGCAACCGTGCTTAACAGACCATTGAGGCTGCAGCCATTTTGTCGCAGCGGCTCAGCTTCGAATGACCGCCTTCCCGGCGTAAACCGCTTGATCGCCAAGCAGTTCTTCGATCCGCAAAAGCTGGTTGTATTTGGCGAGCCGGTCGGAGCGGGCCAGCGACCCCGTTTTGATCTGGCCGCAGTTGGTGGCGACGGCCAGATCGGCTATGGTTGAATCTTCCGTCTCGCCTGAGCGATGGCTCATCACCGCCGTGTAGCGGGAGCGGTGGGCCATATCCACAGCATCCAGCGTTTCGGACAAGGTGCCGATCTGGTTCACCTTTACGAGGATGGAGTTGGCCAACCCATCCTTGATGCCTTGGCTGAGGCGCTTGGGGTTTGTGACGAAGAGGTCGTCGCCCACCAACTGCACCTTGCCGCCGAGCTCATCGGTGAGCAATTTCCACCCCTCGAAATCGTCCTCCGAGCAGCCATCCTCGATGGAGACGATAGGAAATTTATCCACCAGAGCAGAATAGTAATCGACGATTCCCGCTTGATCGAGGGACTTGCCTTCCCCGGTCATCTCGTACTTGCCGTTTTTGAAGAACTCGGTGGAGGCGGCGTCCAGCGCCAGCCAGAAGTCCTGGCCGGGTTTGTACCCCGCGCTTTCCCCGGCTTTCATGATGAAAGCCAGGGCGTCTTCGGCGGAATTGAGGTTGGGGGCGAAACCGCCTTCGTCGCCGACGTTGGTGTTATGGCCTGCGGCTTTCAGCGCGGCTTTCAAGGCGTGGAAGATTTCCGCACCCATACGCAGGGCGTCCGAGAAGGTGTCAGCCCCCGCCGGCACGATCATGAATTCCTGGATATCGATGGGATTGTCGGCGTGCATCCCGCCGTTGATGATGTTCATCAAGGGAACGGGCAGCACCCGGGCGTTGACGCCGCCCACATAGGAATAGAGGGGCAGATCGCTGGAGATCGCCGCAGCCTTGGCGACGGCGAGGCTGACGCCGAGGATGGCGTTGGCGCCAAGGCGGCTTTTGTTCTCCGTGCCGTCCAAATCGATCAGCACGGCATCGATGCGCCGCTGCTCTTCGGCCTCAAAGCCCGACAAGGTATCGAAAATTTCGCCGTTGACGGCTTCGACCGCCTGCAAAACGCCCTTGCCGCCATAACGCGACTTGTCTTCGTCCCGCTTCTCCACCGCCTCGTGCGCGCCGGTGGAAGCGCCGGATGGCACGGCGGCGCGGCCGAAGGCGCCGTCTTCCAAAGTTACGTCCACTTCGACCGTCGGATTGCCGCGGCTATCGAGTATTTCGCGGGCTGAGATATCGACAATCGCGGTCACGGGCGGGCTCCAAGATCAAGAGGGAGCCCGCCTTTAGCGCGGTTTTGCGGGAAGGGGAAACCGCCTAAATCAAGAGCCGGGGTTAGCAGCGGCTGTAGGCGCGGTGCTTGGCGATCTGGTGGCCGGCCACCGCGCCGACGCCGGCTCCGATCAGGCCACCGGTGACGCTGTGAGTGAGGAGACCCGTGGTCAGGCCGCCGCCGACCGCGCCGATGGCGGCGCCATTGTTGGCGTCACGCCGCACGCAGCGATGATAATGGTGATGATTATCGTAATATCCGCGCGGCTGGGCGGAGGCAATGGTCGGCGCCGCCATAGAGGTCGCCAGGACGGCGGCCGATCCTAAGACTGCGACGAGACGAGCAGGGATGAATTTCAACATGGCGATCTCCTAAAACAAGCGCTGCCGTACAACGCAGAGGGATCACTATGTTTCCATGCCGGGCGTGAACCTAGCCTGAACCTTATTCGCCCTTGGGCGTGATCACCTGACGGCCCTTATACATGCCGGTCTTCAGGTCGATGTGGTGGGGACGCTTCAGTTCGCCCGTTTCCTTATCTTCCACATAGGAATTGGCGCCAAGGGCATGGTGCGAACGGCGCATGTTCCGGCGCGACGGAGAGACTTTGCGTTTAGGAACGGCCATGGGACAACTCGTGCATAGGCCGATGCGGCCCTGTGAAATGACAAGCGGCGGCCGCCATTTCGGAGGAGCCGCCGCGTGAGCCGGCGTCTATGCCAAAAATCGCCGCCGGATTCAACCCTCAGGCTGCGCTTCGTTCATACGGGTCGGACCAGCCAAACGGATTAGACCAGCCGGCTCTGTTCCACGGCGGCGGCGACGAAGCTCTTGAACAGCGGGTGAGGCGCGAAGGGGCGGCTTTTTAACTCGGGGTGATATTGGACGCCGAGGAACCAGGGATGGTCGGTCCGCTCGCAGGTTTCAGGCAGGACGCCGTCAGGGGATAAGCCCGCAAAGGCGAGACCAACGGCCTCCAGCTTATCACGATATCCGATGTTGACCTCATACCGATGGCGGTGACGCTCGTGGATCACAGTATTCCCATAGATGTCGGCGATCTTTGATCCTGGCGTCAGCACCGCCTCATAGGCGCCGAGCCGCATGGAACCGCCGAGATTGTCACCTTCCTTGCGGATCTCGACGGAATTGCCGCGCACCCATTCGGTCATCAAACCGACCACAGGCTCGAGGGAGGGGCCGAATTCCGAGGAGGAGGCGTTCTGCACCCCGGCCAGATTCCGCGCCGCCTCGATGGTGGCCATCTGCATCCCAAAGCAGATGCCGAAATAGGGCACGGCGTGCTCTCGAGCGAATTGCACGGCGCGAATCATTCCCTCCGCGCCGCGTTCGCCAAAGGCGCCGGGCACCAGCACCCCATCCACGCCCTCCAGCCGCGCGTTCACCGCGGCGGCCTCGCCTTCGAACACCTCGCCCTCGATCCAGTCGAGATTGACCTTCACATTGTTGGCTATGCCGCCGTGGTGCAGGGCCTCGATCAGGGACTTATAGGCGTCCTTCAGCCCGGTGTATTTGCCGACGATGGCGATGGTCACGTCTCCGTCCGGCGCGTCGACCTTGTCGCAGATACCTTGCCAGCAGGAGAGATCGGGCGCTGGCGCATCGGCGATGCCGAATACGCTCAGAACCTCGTGGTCCAAGCCCTCAGCGTGGTAATCCAGCGGCACGCCGTAGATGGAGGCTGAATCCATCGCTTGGATCACTGCAGATGCGCGCACGTTGCAAAAAAGGCCGATCTTGCGTTTCTCGTCCTCGGGGATCGGGAACTCGCAGCGGCAGAGCAATATGTCCGGCTGGATGCCGATGGAGCGGAGCTCCTTCACCGAGTGCTGGGTCGGTTTGGTCTTCATCTCCCCGGCCGTCTTGATGAACGGCAGAAGGGTCAGGTGGACATAGCAGGCGTGATGGCGCGGCAGGTCCTGTCCAAGCTGACGGATGGCTTCGAAGAAAGGCAATCCCTCAATGTCGCCCACTGTGCCGCCGATCTCCACCAGCACGAAATCCACTTCATGACCTTCGTCGTCATAAGCTTGCGAAAGGACGAAGGTCTTGATGGCGTCGGTGACGTGCGGAATGACCTGCACCGTGGCGCCGAGATAGTCCCCTCGCCGCTCCTTCTCGATGATGGACTTGTAGATCTGGCCGGTGGTGATGTTGTCGCCGCGGGTGGCGCTGACGCCGGTGAAGCGCTCATAGTGGCCGAGATCGAGGTCGGTTTCCGCGCCGTCGTCGGTGACGAACACTTCCCCGTGCTGGTATGGGCTCATGGTCCCCGGATCGACGTTGAGGTAGGGATCGAGCTTTCGGAGCCGCACGCGATAGCCGCGCGCCTGCAAAAGCGCGCCGAGAGCGGCGGACGCGAGACCCTTGCCTAACGAGGAGACCACGCCGCCGGTGATGAAGATGTACCGGGCCATGGGAGTCCAACCTACCTCCGATTCGGAGGCGTGTCCGCAGTTTCCGACAGATAAAGCGGTGGACGGTTAGCGCTTGGCGGGCGCGCTGCTGATCGGCGCGGTGGGCGGCAGCATGGCGGGCGCGGTGGTCGGCGTTCCGGCGGTGGCGGGAACGGTATGCACTTCAGGCGCAGGCGCACTGAAGCTCGGGGCGCCGGACGCTGGCGCCGGCAGGGCGGGCTTCTTCTGCACGAGGCTATCGGGGTTCAGGGGATCGATCTTCAGTCGGTCCACCACCGATTCGCCGTGGTGCATCCGTCCGTTCACCACCGTCAAGATGAGGCAGAGAACGAAAAAAGCCGTCGCCAGGATCGCCGTGGTGCGGGTCAGAAGATCGCCCGCGCCGCGCGTGCTGAGAAAGCCCGAAGGCCCGCCACCCGCGCCCAACGCGCCCCCCTCCGAGCGCTGCAACAGGATCACGCCCACCATGGCGATGGAGACGAGCACCAGGATGACCAGGAGAATGCCTTGCAGCATGAGGATAAGCGCTTCTGAGAGGGGAAAGGAAAAGCGGCAAAGCCGCGTTGAGGGTCATGTAGCACTGTGGCGCCGCTTTCGCCATAGGCGGCGCTTTGGCGTTACGCTGCGCGGACGATGGGCAGGAAATCGGAAGCCTTGAGCGAGGCGCCGCCCACCAGAGCGCCGCCAACCTCCTTCGCCGCCAGGATTCCCTCCGCATTGCCGGGCTTGACTGAGCCGCCGTAGAGAATGGGCGCGCCCGAGCCTGGAAAGGCTGACTCCAGGGCGTCTCGAATCGCGATGTGAACCTCCTCGATCTCGGTCAAGGACGGCGTCAGGCCTGAGCCAATGGCCCAGATTGGCTCATAGGCGACCGCGAACCGGTGACCGGAAAGGGTTTGCGGCAGCGAACCCTTCACCTGCCGCACCACGACGCGCAAGGCGTCTCCCGCCTTTCGCTGCACCAAGGTTTCTCCAACGCAGACGATGGGCTCCAGCCCGGCCCGCAACGCGGCCTGCACCTTGGCCGAAACATCGGCGTCGGTTTCATGGTGGAGCGTGCGCCGTTCCGAATGGCCGAGGATCACTAGATGCGCCCCGGCGTCCCGCAACATCTCGGCGCTGAGATCGCCGGTAAAGGAGCCGGAGGCTTCGGCGTGACAGTCCTGGGCGCCGATCTCCACCGGGCCGCCCTTCAGCTCCGCCACCATGCGGCTGATCAGCGTGGCCGGCGGGCAAAGGGCCACGCGGCAGTTGGCGGGGTCCGACTTCAGAGCCTTGGAGAGCGCCTCGGCCTGCCCCAGCGCGTCGGCGAGGCCGTTCATCTTCCAGTTTCCAGCGATCAGTTTGCGGACGGAGGCGGTCATGCGGCCCATTGATTATAGCTTGGCGTTGCGTGTGATTGATCTTCGCTAAGACAAGCGCCGTGCGATGTCACGCCCCCCTCCCCCTTGCTACCCGGCGCTCGCTCCCGGCGCTTGCTCATGGGGGGAGCGCTCGACTATACCGCTCAGCCGAGCCCGATACGGGCCGCCACAAGGTTCTCTACTCGATGCTGGCTCAAATCCGCGCCTTCGCGAAGTCTCCGGTCGCGACCGTCCTGCTTGGCCTTCTCCTGGTGAGCTTTGTGGTGTTCGGCATCCGCGGCGTGGCCACCCAGGCCAGCGCCAGCAACGATGTGGTCAAGGCCGGCGGGCGGGCGCCCATTGACGCGGATCAATTCAAGGACCGGTTCAACTTCTACAAGACCCAGATCGAACAGCAGAACCAGCAGCCCATCTCGGTTCAGGACGCCGTCGCCCATGACTTGGACCGTCGGGTGGTGGATGAGCTGGCCTACAGCGAAGCCTTCGCCGAAATGATGAAGCGCGAAGGGGTCAGGCCGAGCGATCAGCTTGTGATCGACAAGCTGCGCACCATTCCCAAGTTCTTCAATCCGATCACCGGACAGTTCGACAAGAACGCCTACTACCAGTTCCTGCAACAGGCGCACATGACGCCGGTGCAGGCGGAAGGCGAGCTTAAGGACGAGATCACAGAACGGCAGTTCGTTTCCGGCATGGCGGCGGGCCTGCGCAGCCCCTTGGTCTACGCCGCGATGCAGGCGGCCTACCTCAAGGAAGGTCGCAGCTTTAAGTGGTTCGCCGTGTCGCCGAAGATTTTGGGAGCCCCGACGCCCCCCACCGACGCGCAACTGAACGCTTTCATTCAGCAAAACAAAGCCCGCTTGACCAAGCCGGAGATGCGCCAGCTCAGCATCGTCCATTTCAGCGCGGCGGCCATCGCGCCAACGGTCGCCCCGAGCGATGCCGACATCCAAAAGCGCTTTGACTTCGAGAAGGATGCGCTCTCTTCCCCTGAAAAGCGGAGCTTTGTGCAGATCCCCGTGAAGGATCCGTCCAAAGGCGGTGAGATCGCGGCGAAACTGAAGGCCGGCGCCGATCCGCAGCTTCTGGCCAAGACCTACGGCGTGCAGGCGGTGAGCTATACCGACCAGCCCAAAGGCGGCGTCCCAGACAAGGGGATCGCCACCGCGGCGTTCAATCTAAAGGCTGGTGAGACCAGCGGCGTGGTGCAGGGCGACCTTGGCCCGGCGGTGCTGCGCCTCTTTGGCGTCACCCCCGGTCATGACGCCACGCTGGCGGAAGCCAAGCCTAAGATCGAAGCGGAGGTCCGCAAGACCCAAGCGGAGTCCAAGGTCTATGACCTTGTGCAGAAGTACGATGACGCCCACGCCGGCGGGTCTGACATGGCGGCCTCGGCCAGGGCGGTGGGACAGCCAGTTTCACCCTTGCCGCCTATCATGGCTCAGGGTGTTGATCTCGAGGGCCACTCCGCCAACCTGCCGCCCAAGGTGCTGCAAGCGGCGTTCAGCCAGCCCCAAGGCGGCGAGAGCGATCCAATCGATATCGGCCAAGGTGAATATTACGTGGTGCGGGTGGACAAGGTGCTGGCCCCTGCCGTCTTCACGTTGGACGAAATCCGGCCAAAGCTTGTGCAAACCTTCATCCTGCAGGACGCCGCCAGAAAGCTTCAAGCCAAGGCGCAGGCGCTGACCGCCGCGATCGCCAAAGGCCAGAGCCTGGAGGACGCCGCCAAATCCGTTGACGCCGCCACGACCGAGGCTGCGGGAATCCTCAGAAGCGGCGCCGATCAGACCTATTCCAAGGACCTCGTGGCCCGCATCTTCCTGGCCAAGCCCGGCGATGTGATCGTTGCGGAAGACAGCAAGCTCGGCTTTGTGGTGGCCAAATTGGAGAAAGTGGTTCCCGCCGATCCGGCTAGCCTTGCGCCTTTGATTCTTCAACAGCGCGATCAGGTTTCTAAAAGTCTGTTTGACGATCTCGGCCAGGCCACCCGCAACGCGGCGCGGACATTGGTGAAGCCCCACGTCGATTACGCCATGGCCAGGAAGGCTCTGGGCGTCGATCTGAGCCAACTTCCTGGAGGATCGGGGACGGGGAACCTGGCCAAGTGATGATCGGACCGGCGTTCGACGCCTTCGCCGACGTCTATGAGGGCGGCCGGGCGCAGGTCGTTTGGACCCGCGTTATCGATGATCTGGAGACGCCGGTTTCCGCGTTCCTGAAGATCGGCCACGGCCAGCCGTACGCCTTTCTGTTCGAGTCGGTTGAGGGCGGCTCCTGGCGGGGGCGCTATTCCATCGTCGCTCTGGAGCCGGATCTCGTCTGGCGGGCCTTCGGCGAGCGGGCTGAGATCGCCGAAGGGCCCGACATCGCGGTCGGTCGATTTCAGACGCAAACTCAGCCGACGCTCCCATCCCTCCGGGCGCTCGTGGCCGCCTCCCGCATAGACCTGCCGGAAGAACTTCCGCCGATGGCGGCGGGACTGTTCGGTGTTTTGGGCTACGACATGATCCGCCTGGTGGAGCCCGTCGGCGCCGCCAAGCCTGACAAGCTTGAGCTGCCCGACGCCGTGATGATGCGGCCATCCATCGTCGCGATCTTCGACTCGGTGGGCGGCGAGATCGTGCTCGCCACGCCGGTTCGGCCAAATGGCGACACGGCGAACATGGCCCACGCGGCGGCGGAGAAGCGCTTGCGAGCCGTGGTGCAGAAGCTTCGCAAGCCAGCGCCGCCTATTTCGCCTATTTCGCCTAGCGAGCCTGGCGTTCAGCCCGATATGACGTCCAAGACCAGCCGCGCGGACTATGGCGCCGTGGTCGAGATCGCTAAACGCTACATAGAGGCCGGCGACATCTTCCAAGTGGTGCCGAGCCACAGGTTCTCGCGCCCGTTCAAGCATGGCGGTTTCGCTCTTTATCGGTCTCTGCGCCGCCTGAACCCCTCCCCGTTTCTTTTCTACCTGAATTTCGGCGATTTCGAGCTAGTGGGATCGAGCCCGGAAATCCTTGTCCGGCTGCGCAACGGCAAGCTCACCATCCGCCCCATCGCCGGCACCCGCCCCCGGGGCAAGACGCCAGATGAGGACAAGGCGCTGGAAGCCGAACTGCTAGCCGATCCCAAGGAGCGGGCCGAACATCTGATGCTGCTGGACCTTGGCCGTAACGACGTCGGCCGCGCGGTGATGCTGAACGATGAGGGGCGGAACGGCTCGACCACTAAGCCGCGGGTCCGGGTGACGGAAAGCTTCAAGGTCGAACGCTACAGCCACGTGATGCACATCGTCTCCAATGTGGAGGGCGATGCACCAGAGGGGCTGGACCCCGTCGACGTTATCCTGACCGCCCTCCCCGCCGGCACGCTCTCCGGGGCGCCTAAGGTGCGGGCCATGCAGATCATCGATGAACTGGAGACGGAGAAACGCGGCGTCGCCTATGCCGGCGCGGCGGGCTATATTTCGGCGGACGGCGGGGTGGACACCTGCATTGTGCTCAGAACCGCGCTCTTGAAAGACGGCGTCTTGTATGTGCAGGCGGGCGGCGGGGTCGTCGCAGATTCTGATCCCGACGCGGAATACGAAGAGACGCTGCACAAGTCCCGCGCCCTGCGCCGCGCCGCTGAAGAGGCTTGGCGGTTCGGCTGAACTCACCTGATGGCGCGTATAAAGACTTCCGGGTCGATATTTCCGCCAGACGCCACCAGCACCGCAGTGCGGCCTTCCAGCTTGATCTTGCCGGACAACAGCGCCGCCAAGGCCACCGCACCGCCGGGCTCCACCGCGAGCTTCAGGTGCATGAAGGCGAAGGCGACGGCCGCCAGAGCCTCTTCGTCTGTCACCGCCAAGACGCCGGCGAGCCTCGGCTGGTTAATGGCGAAGGTCATCTCGCCGGGTTCGGGCGTCAACAGCGCATCACAGAGGCTCCCCGACTGCGCCGTGTTCTTCACGCGATGGCCAACGGCGAGGCTCCGAGCGTAGTCATCGAACCCGGCAGGCTCGACGCCATATAGTTCGGTGGTCGGTGAGAGCGTCTTCATAGCGAGGGCGATGCCGGCAGTGAGCCCGCCGCCCGAGGTCGGGCAAAGCAGCACGTCTGCTTGCGCCTCGCAGGTTTTGAGCTGCTGCGCGATCTCCAGCCCGGCCGTGCCTTGGCCCGCGATCACGAAGCGATCCTCGAACGGTGGCACGAGGGTGGCGCCGCCGCGCTCAGCCTGGATACGGGCGGCGATATCCTCGCGGGATTCTGTAGCGCGGTCGTACAGCACCACCTCAGCGCCGAGGGCGCGGGTGTTGTCGATCTTCAGCGCCGGCGCATCGGCGGGCATGACAATCACGGCCGGCGCGCCCACGAGCTTGGCGGCGGTGGCCACTCCCTGTGCATGATTGCCGGACGAATAGGCCACCACGCCAGACTTGCGCTCTTGCGCGCTGAGGCGGCTGATGCGGTTATAAGCGCCACGGAACTTGAAGGAGCCTGTGCGCTGCAGCACCTCCGCCTTCACGAATACCCGCCCGTCCACGGCCTCGTCCAAGGCGTCGTTGCGCAAAAGCGGCGTTTTGACGGCCACCCCTTTAATCTGGCGGGCTGCATCCTCTATGTCGGCGAAGGTTGGAAGGTTCACGGCGGGCGTCCAAAGCGGCGGGTGGCCGGAATGGCCGTGCGTCCTCTCTATCAGAGCGCCGTCGCGGCCGCGCGTTTCAAGCCCGCACTAAACCGGTTAAAACCGCATCTAGCATCTGCGGCATCAGGCGATTCATCGGCGCCCATTCGAACGCAGGTCGGGTGATCAGAAGGGCCGCCAGGCCGTGGGTCGCCGCCCAGAAGATCTGCGCCGAGGCATCCACGTCGTCAGATTTCAAAAGGCCCGCCGCAGCCACCTTGCTCACGGCGTCTCGAAAAAGATCGAAGCAGCGCTTGCCAAGCTGCCCCAAGGTTTCGCTTCGCTCCGGGCTGAGAGCGGATCGCGATGAGCAAAACACAAGTTGGTAGGCGTTCGGATGATCGAGGGCGAAGGTCATATAGGCGTCCAACATCATCCGCACCCGCGCCACCGGCTCCATACGCAATCCGGCGATCTCGGTGTTCTGGGCCAACAGTCGGGCGAAGGCGGTCTCGCTGATCTCAACCAGGATCTCGCTCTTGTCGGAGAAGTGCATGTAAAGAGCTGTGGACGAAACCCCGACCGCATCGGCGATTTTGCGGATGGTGGCGCCCTCGTAGCCGCATTCGAGAAAGATCTTCTCCGCCGCTTCGATGATCTCTCCCCGCCGCAGGTGCCCCGAGCCCTTGGCCTTGCGCCGTGACCGCTCCGTCTTTTCCAATAGGTCGGTCAAAGGTTCTTCCGCTTACGAGCTCGGGACGGGCGTCCAGGTTATCGGCAAAAGTGGGTCAGGAAAACCGGCTAAGCCAAACTGGCGCAATCGAAATGCAGAATCTCGCAGCAATACATCTTTAAGTTGCTTTCAGGTTTTCCGCACGACCGCAAGGATTTTAGCGGGGGACGCCATGGCGCCTGACGGCGGGCAAAACGAGTTCTTACGTCTCGCTCCTGCTCGCGGCTCTTTCGACGCGGCTGGTGCGTCGAGGTGCGCAGCGTCCGGCCCGACGTTTACCCAATATGCCGTCGCCGCTGGCATGCTCGGCGTGTCGGGCTGGGGGCTTGTGTTCCATCTCGGCCTTGCCTTGAAAATCCTGCATCTGACGCTGCTGGCCATCTTCACCATGGCGGTCGTCTGGCGCGGGGTGGCGACAGCGATCGCTAAAACACCCAATCGTATGCGGCGGCTCGCCGAGCCGGCCCTGCCCTCGTACACCGTGATCGTGCCGCTCTACCGAGAGGCTTCGATGGTCGCCGACCTTTCCGAAGCGCTGGCGGCGCTCGACTACCCAAAGGCGCGGTTGCAAATCCTGATCGTTCTGGAGGCCGATGATGCCGAAACGCTGTCCGCGCTGAACAGGACCAAGGCAGCCCGAGCCTTCGACATCGTCGTCGCGCCACAGGGCGCGCCCAAGACCAAACCACGGGCCTGCAATATCGCTCTGGAGCGGGCGAACGGTCAGCACGTCGTGATTTATGACGCTGAGGATCGCCCACATCCGCTTCAGCTTCAGGAGGCGGCGGCACGGTTCAGTCATGGCGACGCCAAGGTGGCTTGCTTACAGGCGCCCCTCAGGATCGCCAGCGCGCGGGGCTTTCTGGCCCGGCAATTCGCACTGGAATACGCCACGCAGTTTGAGATCATGCTCCCCGCACTGGCCGGGCTTGGACTGCCTTTCCCTCTCGGCGGCACCAGCAATCATTTTCGAACCGCCGTGTTGAAGTCAGTTGGCGGCTGGGACGCGTGGAATGTGACCGAAGACGCCGATCTCGGCTTCCGCCTCTCAAGGCAAGGCTGGCGCGCCGGCATGCTACGATCACCTACCTGGGAGAGCGCGTCCGCGCGATTCAAGGACTGGCGGCCTCAGCGCACGCGATGGGTGCAAGGGTACATGCAAACCTGGGGGGTTCATATGCGCACGCCGCTCAACGGCGGCGCCCGCCAGTTCATCGCCCTGCAGGCCACCTTGGGGCAGACGATCTTAAGCGCCGTGGCGCACGGGCCTATCGCGCTATCGATGATCGCGGGATGTGCCTTGGCGCTGCTGAGCGGCCACGCGCCGGGGTTCCTTTTTGCCGACATGGCGCTGCTGACGGGCGGCTGGGGCGGGGCCGTTCACGCCATGACCATGGGCGCAAAACGGGCCGGCCTCCACATGAGGATGAGGGACGCCATCGCTGCGCCGCTCTATTGGGCGCTACAATCGGTCGCCGCCCTCTTCGCCATAGGAAAGCTTTGCACGCGACCACACCATTGGAACAAAACCAGCCATAAACCCGCCCATGATCCTCGGATCGGCGCGCGAGCCAGCGAAGCTGGACTGGACGCAAAGGGGGCGGCGAGCGTAAGGCGAGCGGCGTGACCTCATCCGCAACGCCCGTCATCGCCGCCACGCCGATCGTCGCTCGGAGCGAAGCCTGGGAGAGCTACGCTCTTCTGGATTCCGGCGACGGGCGAAAGTTAGAGCGATATGGCGGGACCTCGGTCGTTCGGCCCGAGCCTCAGTGCCTGTGGTCGCCGCGCCTTGGGGCCGCGGTCTGGGATATGGCCGACGCCGTGTTCGACCCCACCGACGAGGATGACGCGGGTCGCTGGCGTCTGGCCAAGCCTGTGCCGGAGACCTGGCCGCTCGCCTGGAGAGATGTGCGCTTCAAGGCTCGCCTGACCCCCTTTCGCCATCTGGCCTTTTTTCCCGAGCAGGACGCCAACTGGGCGTTCATCGATCAGCAAATCAGGGCGCGGAAGACCCCTGCCCGCATTCTGAACCTGTTCGGCTACACCGGGGTCGCCAGCCTCGTCGCGGCGGCGGCGGGCGCGTCGGTGACCCATGTGGACGCTTCCAAGAAGTCCGTGGGGTGGGCGCGGGAAAACGCCAGCCTGTCCGGATTGGACGATCGGCCCATCCGTTGGATTTGCGAGGATGCGCGCAAATATGTGCAGCGCGAGGCGAAGCGCGGTTCTCGCTACGACGGGATCATCCTCGATCCGCCAAAGTATGGACGCGGACCCGCCGGCGAAATCTGGCGGTTGTTCGAAGACCTGCCGGGACTGCTCAAAGACTGCGCCGCCTTGTTGTCGGACGATGCGGACTTCCTCCTGGTCAACGCCTATGCCGCTCGCCTCTCAGGGTTATCCCTCTCGCATTTGATGGCCGAGATGTTGGCGGGTCGGGGCGGTCGCATCGATTGGGGCGAGTTGGCCTTGGCGGAAGAGCCCATCGGCGGAGAAGGGCGCGCCATCGGCCTCTCCTTCTTCGCGCGCTGGACATGCCGTCCGTGACCGAAGCACGCCTGATCACTTCCCTTTCCAATCCTCTGGTGAAGGCCGCGCGGGGGCTGCATCTTCGTAAGGAGCGGGAGGAATCCGGGCTTTTCCTGGCCGAAGGGTTGAAGATCGCCGCCGAGGCGGTGGACCTCGGCCGCCCGCCGAAAATCCTCATGTATGGACCGGACGCCCGCGATCATCCGGTGCTGCGCACTATCGCCGCGGCCACCGCTGAAGCTGACGGGGATGTGGTGGAGGTGCACCGCGACATCCTGGAGAAGGTCTCACGGCGAGATAATCCGCAGACAGTGGTGGCTGTCTTCGAGCAGATTTTCACCCCCCTCGCCACCTTGAACCCTGATACAGCGGCGTGCTGGGTGGCGCTGCAGGCGGTGCGCGACCCCGGCAACCTAGGAACCATTATCCGCACGGCTGACGCGGCGGGCTGCGGCGGCGTTATTCTGGTGGGGGACTGCTGCGATCCCTACTCGGTGGAGGGAGTTCGCGCCACCATGGGCTCGATCTTCGCTGTGCCGATCTACAAGGCCACCGTGGCTGAGTTCTTGGATTGGCGAGTGGGCTGGCCTGGCTCCGTGGTCGGCACGCTCCTCTCCGCCACCCTCGATCACCGCGCCGCGGAATACCGGAGGCCTGCGATGATCCTGATGGGCAACGAACAGCAAGGCCTCCCGCCTGAACTTGCCGCCGCCTGCGACGTGAACGTGAAGATTCCCATGCGCGGACGGGCCGACAGTCTGAACCTGTCGGTCGCGACTGGCATCATGATCTACGCCGCGACAGTCTAAGTTCCCCGAGGTTTGGCGCGGGTGGTCGGCGGAGCGATCAGAGGGTCCTCCGGCCAGGAGTGGCGCGGATAGCGTCCTCGCATCTCTTTACGCACCTCGGCCCAGGAGCCGCGCCAGAATCCTGGCAGGTCCTTGGTCACCTGGATCGGGCGTCGAGCGGGCGATGTCAGCGAGAGGGTGAGTGGGATGCGCCCCTCCGCCAGCATGGGATGAGCGGCGAGGCCAAACAACTCCTGCACCCGCACCTGCACTTTCGGACCACCCTCCGCCGCATAGTCGATGGCGTGCGAAGACCCTGTCGGAGCATGGAAGGCGGCAGGCGCCAGGCGATCCAGCTTGGCTTGCGCTTCCCAAGGGAGCAGATTTCTCAGGGCGTCATAGAGGGCGCTGGTCTCGACGGCGGCGAGCGACCGCTTCCCCTCCAGGACTGGAGGCGCCCAATCTGAAAGCGTCTCTGTCAGCGCGTGATCCGACAAGTCTGGCCACGCCGTGTCGCCGAGGCTGCGAAGGAAGGCGACACGGGCCCGGAGCGCCAGCGCGGCATCGCTCCAGGGCAGGGTCGAAACACCATCCCGCCGCACCTGCTCCAACAACGCCTGGACAATGAGCGCGCCGTCGATCGGGAGGTCCCGCTCGTCTATAATCAAGGCGCCAAGGCGGCGGACGCGCTTGGCGCGGACCCGCCCCGCCGCATCGGTCTCGACGATATCTTTAGTCTCCAGGCGATCCGCAACCGCAGCCATCAGTTCATCTTCATTGATGCTGGCGGCCAGTCGGATGCGGTCCCTCGCGTCTGTGCCGCCGCCGAGGTCCGCCACCACAAGCCACGGGGCGTTGGCAAGAGCATCGGCGGGATCGAGAAAGACGCCGCGGCCCGACGCCAGCTGGAACTCTCCTGCCCCGCCCCGCCGCTTACCCACGCGCTCCGAATAGGCGGCGAGTAACAAGCGGCCGTCGGAGGGTCCGCCACCAGCCTGTTCCGTCGCACCCGCCTGTCGGGCCCAGCGCGCGGCGAGCGCTTTGGCTTCCCGTGCGCGGGGGCCGTTGTCCTGCTCGAAGTTCCGCAGGCGATCCTGCAGATCGACGCTGCCGCCGCCGAGATTGCGCTCGGTAAGGATGGCGGCGATCGTCGCCGCCCTTTGTCCTGCGCCCAACGCCTTTCCTTGCAACACGAGCTGGGCGAGTCGAGGCGGCAGAGAAAGTTTGGAAAGCGCTCGTCCGTGCGGCGTGATTCGGTTCTCACCATCCAGCGCGCCAAGTGCCCTTAGAAGGGTCTTTGCCTCGTTGAAGGCGCCGCCGGGCGGACGATCCAGGAACGCCAGTACATCCCCGTCGCCGGCTCCCCACAACGCCAGATCGAGGGCGAGGCCGGAAAGATCGCTCTCCAGGATTTCCGGCTGTGCATAGGGGACGAGCGCGCGGGTCTCCGCCTCGTCCCATAGGCGGTAGCAGACGCCGGGCTCGGTGCGCCCCGCCCGGCCCCGGCGCTGATCGGCGGCGGCGCGGCTGACGCGAACGGTCTGCAGGCGAGTCAGGCCGCTTGAGGGATCATAGCGGGGAACGCGAGCGTATCCGGCATCGATCACCACCCGCACGCCCTCGATGGTCAGACTGGTTTCAGCGATAGAGGTGGCCAGCACCACTTTGCGCCGACCAGGCGTCGGCGGAGCGATGGCGCGATCCTGCTCTGCCGGCGTCAAGGCGCCGTAGAGCGGCGTGACGAGCACGTCTTCGGCGACATGGTTTTTCAGACGACTCGTTGTCCGCAGGATCTCACCCTGCCCGGGCAGGAAGACCAGCAGGCTTCCGGCCTCCTCGGCAAGGATGGTCCGCACCGCGCTTGCCGTTTGCTCTTCCAGCCGTTGCGAAGGGTTGCGGCCGAGGTGGCGGGTCTTCACTGGAAAGGCGAGCCCCCGGCTTTCGATCACCGGCGCATGGTCCAGCATGGCCGAGATGCGCGCGCCATCCAAGGTGGCGGACATCACCAGGAGCCGCAGATCGCCCCGCAGCACGCCCTGAGCATCTCGGGCCAGAGCGAGACCGAGGTCCGCGTCGAGGCTGCGCTCATGGAATTCGTCGAAAAGGACGGCGGCCACGCCTTCCAGGCCTGGATCATCCAGGATCATGCGAGTGAAGACGCCCTCGGTCACCACCTCGATTCGCGTGCGGGCAGAGACCTTCGATTGCATCCGCATGCGAAAGCCGACTCTTTCGCCCACGGCCTCGCCAAGCGTGTCGGCCATGCGAGAGGCGGCGGCGCGGGCGGCGATGCGGCGGGGCTCCAGCAAGATGATCTTGCCGCCCGCCGTCCACGGCCCGTCCATCAGCGCCAGCGGCACGACGGTGGTCTTGCCGGCTCCGGGCGGCACCACCAGGATGGCGGTATTTCGCTCGGCCAGAACCGCCTTCAGGGCGGGCAGAACCTCGTGAATCGGGAGCATGGACGGCTGATCGTCTTGGTGCGACGTTCGCGCAAGTTCGAGACGCGCCCCGCGGGCTTTAGGGCAGCTCCATCGGCTCCGCCTCGTGGCCTTTGATCACGATCCCCTTGCCGAGTTTGGAGTTCCAGATGCCGTAGACGAAGTAAATGACGATGCCGACGATCAGATAGATCAGGAAGAAGTTCCGCGTCGCCACACCCGCCATCAGGCTCATCAGAAGGATGAGGCACATGAGCGCGCCGAGGATCGGCACCACCGGGAACAGGGGCGTCCGGAAGGGGCGCACCAGCTCCGGGTTTTTGTAACGCAGATAGATCACCGTGATGCAGACCAGAGCAAAGGCCGCCAAGGAGCCCACGTTGGAAAGGTCCGCCAAGGCGTCTAGAGACAAGAAACCTGCCGCGCCGCACGCCGCCAAGCCGACGATAATGGTGTTGATCCAGGGCGTCTTGAACTTCGGATGCACGGTGGCGAGCTGGGACGGCAAAAGGCCATCCTTGGACATGGTGTAGAAGATGCGGGTCTGGCCGTAGAGCAGCACCAGCATCACCGAGGACAGGCCGGCAATGGCCCCGATCTTCACCAGCACAGCAAACCAGGGCAGGCCGATCCGGTTCACCGCCACGGCGATGGGAGCCGGATTGTCGAGAGACTGGTAGGGTACGATCCCCACCAGCACTGCCGAGGTCAGGATGTAGAGCACCGTGCAGATCACCAGCGCCCCAAGGATGCCGATGGGCATGTCCTTGGAGGGATTTTTCGACTCAGCACCGGCGGTGGAGACGGCCTCAAAGCCCAGGTAGGCGAAGAAGATCACCGCCGCGCCGTGGATCACGCCGCCAATGCCATATTTTGTGGAGTTGTCACCGGTGATGACTCCCACGAGGGCGCGGCCGATCTGGTGCCAGATGTCCATCGGCGTGCCGGCGGGCGGCGCTGGAACCTGCGGCGGCACCAGCGGCGACCAGAGCTTGGGATGCACATAGTGTGAGCCGATGATGATGAAGGCGATCACGATGGTCAGCTTGATGGCGACCACGATGTTGTTGACCGTCGCCGATTCTGAGATGCCCACCACCAGCAGCATCGTCACCGCCGCGATGGCCACGATGGCCGGCACGTTGGCGATCCCGTGGGCGATCACCGCCCCCGCCGCGTTCATCACCGGCACGCCTGGCGCGGCCGTCAACTCTGGCGGGATGGTGATCCCGGCGTCGGCGGCGAGGCTGACCAGATAACCCGACCAGCCGACCGCTACGGTAGAGGCGGCGAGGCCGTATTCGAGGATCAGCAGCAGCCCCATGATCCAGGCCACCACCTCCCCCATCGAGGCGTAGGTGTAAGAATATGCCGATCCGGACACCGGCAGGGCCGAGGCCAACTCCGCATAGCAGAGCGCCACGAAAGCGCAGAGCAGGCCGGTTATGACGAAGGAGATCATGATCGCAGGCCCGGCGAACTGCGCCGCCGCCCGCCCCGTCAGCACAAAAATCCCCGTGCCGATGATGCAACCGATACCGAGGAGAACGAGGTTCAAGGCGCCAAGGGTGCGCTTCAACTCCCCATGTTCGTGTTCGGATTGAATTTGCGCGACTGATTTGCGCATGAAGATGCGCCCGATTCCAACGCTGGCCATATGGCTCTCAGTCCCCCGCGATCGGTCAAAGTCCGTCGCCGTTACGCTAGACGCGCCTTAGGCGTCCCGCAATGGGCCCGCTCTGCGGCGTGCTGACCGCAAGATGCGCGCTCAGTTTCCGTGCAGAGTCGATTGTGGATAGGTCTGCTGCTGCCTATGTCGGTCACTCAGGTGCATGACGAGGCTGGACCGACGCGATGACCGATATTCCCTCCATCAGGGTTATGGTGGCGCCCGTCACCCCGTTGCAGCAGAACTGCACGATCGTGTGGTGCATCGCGACCAAGAAGGCTGCTGTGATCGATCCCGGCGGAGAGGTGCCGCGCCTTTTGAAAGGCGTCGCCGATCAGGGCCTGACGGTGGAAAAAATTTGGATCACCCACGGACACATGGATCACGCGGGCGGCGCGGCCGCGCTGAAGGAGGCCACCGGTGCGCCGATCGAGGGGCCGCATCCGGCCGATCAGTTCTGGATCGACGGCATTGAGGCGGCCGGCGCCCAATACGGCGTCGCCGGAGCCCGATGTTTCGTTCCGGACCGCTGGCTCTACGACGGCGACGTTGTGTCGCTTGGCGACGTGGAGTTTCAGGTTCGCCATTGCCCCGGCCATACGCCCGGTCACGTGATATTCTACAACGAAGCTTCCCGCTTTTCTCAGGTAGGCGACGTGCTGTTCAAAGGCTCAATCGGTCGCACCGATTTCCCCCAGGGCGATCATCAGCAGCTGCTGGATTCGATTACTCAGCGTCTTTGGCCGCTCGGCGCAGACGTGAATTTCGTGCCGGGCCACGGCCCGATGTCGACCTTCGGCGCGGAACGTCGCACCAACCCTTACGTCGCCGACGCGGTCTTGAGCTGAGTTCTGCGCTCGCCAAAAATGTTTCATTGCAGACATTCCTGGGACATTCTATCCGGCGATGATCCAGAGCATGACCCTTGTGCTGGAAGACACCGCCGCCGCGGCGCAAATCGTCTCCCGGATCATCGTTGTTGATGATGACCCGGGCATTCGCGAGCTGGTCTCTGATTTTCTAGGTCGTCATGGGTTTGACGTCGAGACGGCGGGAGACGGTGGCGCGCTGAACCGCGCCCTGGCGGCGAGACCGGCCGATTTGGTGGTTTTGGACGTCATGTTGCCGGGCGAAGATGGTTTGCAGATCTGCCGCCGGTTGGCGGCGACCGACGGTCCCCCTGTGATCATGCTCTCGGCCATGGGCGAGGAGACGGATCGGATAGTAGGGCTGGAGCTTGGCGCGGACGATTATCTGCCCAAACCCTGCAATCCCCGAGAGCTTTTGGCCCGGGTCCGCGCGGTTCTGCGCCGGCGCGGCGAGGCCAGGCCAGCGGAGGGAGAGCTTGGCGCCCAGTGCGAATTCGCGGGATGGCGCCTTGATCTCGTGCGCCGTGAGCTGCGCTCGCCGGAGGGGGTGGTGGTGAATCTATCCGGCGGAGAGTTCTCCCTGCTTCGGTCCTTAGTCGAGCGTCCTGAGCGGGTGTTGACCCGGGATCAACTACTCGATTTGGCCAGAGGCCCGGACTCCGACGCCTATGACCGCGCCATCGACGTTCAGATCAGCCGGCTGCGACGCAAGCTCGACGACGGCGGCCACGGCGGCGAGTTGATCCGCACCGTCCGTAATGAGGGCTATATGTTCATGGCCAAGGTGACGCGCCGGTGAACGGGCGGGCGGCGGTCGCCCTGCTTCGGCGGCCCCTGGCGGCGCCGCTGTTCATCCAGGTATTGTCGCTTGTGGCGCTCAGCCTCGTAGCAGCGCAACTGGTCAATGTTGGCATCGTCTTCCTGTTGCCGCCTCCGCCGCCGGAATATTATTCTGTGGGCGAAGTGGCGACGGTTTTGAAAGCGGACGGCCAAGGAGTGCGTGTCGGCAACGGACACATGCTGAAGGCTCGGCCCCAGAATGCGCCGAGCCGAAACGACCAGGACTGGTTTGCCCCCCTAGAAGCCCGGATCGCGGAGAACATCGCCGCCGAAATGGGGGTTCCGGCGGAGACGGTCCGGGTGACCCTCTTCTCCAGGTATCGTGGGTTGACCCATCCTGCGCCGCAGTTGGCTCCGGCTGCGCCCTATCGCGATTTATTCAACGGCCCCCGCGCCCACCGACTTGGCGCGCAGGGCGCTGACTATTCGCCCCGCGAACATTATCTGGTAGCGCCGTTCGAGGCTGCGGCGCGTCAACCGGACGGCAGATGGATGGCGCTGAAGCTTACGGATTCGGGCATTTTAGCCAGTTGGCAGCAGCGAATCCTGTTGTGGTTCGCGGTCAGCGCCCTGGCTCTGGGACCTGCAGCGTATCTTTTTGCACGACGCCTCGCATCGCCTATCACCGCCTTCGCAGCGGCGGCCGAGCGGCTTGGACGTGATCCGCAGGCGCCTGCGGTGGATATCCAGGGTCCGGCGGAGGTTGGCGTGGCGGCGGAGGCCTTCAATAAGATGCAGGAGCGTCTGCGTCGCTACGTGGAAGACCGCACCTCCATGGTCGGCGCCATAGCCCACGATCTGCGCACGCCCCTCACCCGCTTGCGGTTTCGGGCGGAATTGGCGCCGGAACCACTACGAACGAAGATGGCGGCCGACATCGATCAGATGGATGCGATGATTTCCGCCACCCTGGCCTTTGTGCGGGGCGCCTCTCAGCCTGCCGAACGTCGCCGGCTCGAACTTCTATCTCTAGTGGAAAGCGTGGCGGACGAGATGGCGGAGACGGGACTTTTGGTTCAAGCCGATGGATGCGGGCCGGTGGTGATCGACGGCGATCCGATCGGCCTACGCCGCCTTGTCACCAACCTCCTCGATAACGCGGTTAAATTCGGCGGCAGCGCCCATGCGCGGGTCTACGCCTTGGAAGGATCAGCGATCCTGGAGGTCGATGACAACGGACCCGGCGTGCCCGAGACGGAACGGGAGCGTGTGTTCGAGCCGTTCCACCGGGGAGAGCCATCCCGCAGCCGTGAAACCGGCGGGGCGGGCCTTGGTCTCGCCGTGGTGCGCTCAATAGCGCGGGCGCACGGGGGAGACGCCAGCCTGGAAAACCGAGACGAGGGTGGTCTTCGCGCCCGCGCCACGCTACCGCTTTGAACGATGCTTCGATCGATCCGCATACTTTTCGTCGCCGCCAGCCTTTTCGCGCTGGGCGCCTGCTCGACCGGCGGCGACCTTGGCCCTCGGCCTAGGGGTGGCGGCGGCGATGATCGAGGCGCAAGGGGCGTCCCCAATCTCTTCATCAGCCCGAGTGGCGAGCCGTTCCACGCTGAAAAAGACGCGCCTTATCCGGTCGCAGTCTGGTTCGCCCGAGCCGACGCGGATCACGATGGACGTTTGACCCGCCAGGAGTTCAGAGCCGACGCCGCGGCCTTTTTCAAAACCCTGGACACGGATCATAACGGCGTCATCGACGGCTTCGAAATACAGCATTACGAGCGCGAGGTGGCGCCGGAGATCAACCCCCAGATCGAGGGCTTGCGATTTGGTGAAGGGATGGATTTGTCCCTCGGGCGAGACGCCCGCGATCCAAACATTGGCCGAAGCCCGTCCGCATCAGGCCGTGAGCAGGCCGGCGACCGCCGGGCGGAAGGTGCAGGGGTGTTCGGCCTTCTGAACGAGCCGGAGCCAGTGGCGGCCACCGACACCAACTTCGACGGCCATATCAAATTAAACGATTTTCTAGCGGCGGCAGATCGGCGTTTCGACCTGCTCGATAAGAGAGGCCTGGGCTACCTCACCCTCGACACGCTGCAGAAAACGCCGGCTCAGCGGGTCTTGGAACGCGAGGCCGCCCGGCGCGCGAAAGAGGCCGCCAAAGGGCTGCGGCCTAGCGGCGGGTAAGCAGAACCCCGAGAATTAGACCCACTGCGAACGCGGAAGCGGCCGACACGCCGATGGCGACGAACGGCTTGGTCTGCACCGTATCGCGAAATACGTCGGTCTGATCCGCCGCCCATTCTCTCGCCGCCTCCGCCCGTTCCTCAAAGGCGTGGCGAAGCTCCGCCGCTCGGTCGGCCGCCGCCTGCGCCGCGTCGTTGATTGCTTTGCCTGCGGCTTCGATGTCTTGAGTTGTGTCGGTCATGAAAACTCCAAATTCAATCCGGCAAGCTGAGGGAGCTTAGGCGATCTGCCGCGCCTCGCGAGGACTATGGAAAAACAGCGCTTGGGCGATGATGGCTTTTACCGCCTCTTCGCGGAACGGCTTGGTGATCAGGAAGGCGGGTTCCGGCCGCTCGCCAGTCAAAAGGTGTTCCGGAAATGCGGTGATGAAGATCACGGGCAGATCGAACTCCCGCAGAATCTGGGTTGCAGCGTCGATGCCGCTGGAACCGTCCGCCAGGCGGATGTCAGCCAGAACAAGACCCGGAGAGGCATGCCTGGCCAATTCCACCGCTTCGTCCCGGGTCATGGCCACCCCGACCACGTTGTGCCCGAGTTCACGCACTACTCGGGTGAGATCGAGCGCGATGATCGGTTCATCCTCGATGATGAGTACATCTGTCGCCAGTTGCCGGTCGATATCCGCCTCGGCGCCGGTGAGGCGTCGATCTAGCTCTTCATCCGACACATCCAAGACTTGAGCCGCTTCCGAGGGAGAAAACCCTTCAACACCCACAAGCAATAGCGCGGCCCGACGGTCCGGAGATATGGTTTGCAGACGTTGGTCGGCGCGGGAGTCGCTCGTCGATGCGTCGCCAGCGGCGTTCCAGACCTGATGTAGCGCCCTGTAAAGCGCCGTCCGCAGCGGTATGGACTCGTCCAGCTTCACCGAGCCGTCCAGCATCCGTTCCATAGCAACGCGTACAAGGTCGTCGCCCTCGCGCTGCGACCCGGTCAAGGCGCGGGCGTAGCGCCTTAGATAGGGGGCGTGTCGCACAATTTGCTTCGGCATCGACCCTCCCGAACTTGTATGTTCGTCGTTTCCCGCAAATGGCGCGCGTGGAGCGCGTCGCCCCAATACGGCTGCTGAGAAACGGTCAAGTCTGCCCACGGTTCCGCCTCGTTCGTCCTATCGCTGACGGACGGTTCACTCACCAGTCCAAGCGCGGCGAGACCATAGGCTAAGCTGAAAAATGGTGCGCCGCGCGAACCGCCGCAGGGCGTCGAAGTTCCACTCCTGCGTGTCCCGGCTATCCGGTTACTGGCCCATCAAGTTGCCGATGATGTTGATGCCCAAGGCCAGGACCATCGTGTTGAAGATGAACGTGATTACGGCATGAGTGGTGACGAGGTTGCGAAATTTCGAGGTGGTTAGGTTGAAATCCGACACTTGGCAGGTCGCCCCGATACAAACGGTGACATAGATGAAATCGCGGTAGGTGGTCGGCGCCGCTCCTGGAAACTTGATCCCGCCATCGGACGCGCCATCGTCGTTCCGGTCGCCGAAATACCGATGCGCGTAGTGGATCGTGTAGAGACACTGCACCACCAGCCAACTCAAAACCATGGTTGAGACTGAAAGGCTGATGATCCAAACCGGTTCACCGCCATGGCCGGCGTGGAGTTTCGCCTCTTTCAAAGCTACGACGATGGCGGCGAGGCTGACGCCCACCGATCCTAAGACCACGCTCATGAGAACAGCGCGATCTTCATCGTCCAGTCGGGCCCCGCGGCGGGTCGCGGCCTCGTCGCTGGTGATCAGCAGCCAGCCCATGGTGAGGACGAAGATGGCGGCGCCGACGTTCCAGCCGGCCAGAAACGACGCTCCCGTCAAAAGCCCGTAGTGGTGCGCCAGATAGGCGGCCAACACGCCAGCAGCGATGGCCGCCAAGGTGCGCCAACGGTTATGGAGAAAACTTTTCAGCCGCGGCGAAGCCGACATCGTGCGCTCCTTCAAGATCGGGGCACTGTCCCCCGATTCCCCAGCCCGCCCGACCGGTTTGATGGCGTAAGTACGAGACTTTTAAACGAAAAATCACGCGCTTTGGAACTCCCATCTGGATGGACGGTTATTGCCCACAAGCAGTCAAGCTCACGCCCTGTTCACCACTGAAGGAGACAACCGATGTCCGAGCCTCAAAGCTCAAGCGGCGGAAAATCCAACCGGGGATTTGCGTCGATGGATCGAACCAAGCAGCGGGAGATCGCCCGCAAGGGCGGTGAGAGCGTTCCCAATGAAAAGCGCAGTTTTTCGCAGAACCGCGAACTGGCCGCCGCCGCCGGCCGTAAGGGGGGCGAGGCGTCACAGGGGGCTCGGCGCAAACCAGATTGAGCTTAACCGTCGGATGCCAAAGGGCGGCGAGGCGCTAACGCGGCTTGAAGCGTTTTGAGGCAGGAAAGCCTTTGGGGACCAGTCGACCAGAAGCTGCACGCTTTCCAATCCAGTCTCGCCAATCTGGCCATTCCCGATTCCGCCCTGCGCCATCGATCCACGCTGCTCCCGCCTGAGCGTTGAAGATCAGAAGGTCGCGCAAACCGCCTTCTCGGTATGACTGCATCCTGACGCCCTTGCCGCGTGGCATCTCCGGCAACTCACCACTAGGAAAGATCAACGCCTTGCCGTTGTCGCCGACCACGGCGATGTGATCGCCCTCCACGGGCACGCAAATCAACGCCTTACCGCCATCCACGTTCATGACCTGCTTGCCGGCCTTGCGGTTGGCGAGGAGCTCGTTCTCTGGCGTTATGAAGCCGTAACCGCTCGAAGACGCGAGGATGCGCTTACCATCCGCCCGGTGTGGAAAGATCGAGACCAATTCGGTCTTGTCGTCCAGGTCCAGTATCAGGCGTAGGGGTTCGCCCTGGCTCCGGGCCGATGGAAGTTTGTCGCAGGCCAAGGTGAAGAATCGGCCGTCGGACGCGAAGATCAGCATCTTGTCGGTGGTTTCAGCAGGGACAAGGAAGCCGAGCTTGTCCCCCTCTTTGAACTTCAGCTCGGAGGGATCCTCCACCCGACCCTTGGCCGCGCGGATCCAGCCTCGCTCGGAGATGATAACCGTGATCGGCTCTCGGGTGATGAAGGCGTCGGCGGACGGCAGGGCGTCGACCGCCGGCGCTTCGGTGAAGGTCGAGCGGCGCTTAGCGAGGGAGGCGGTCTTGCCCACCGTCTCGCGTACGGTGCGCAGATCGTCCGCCACCTTGGCCCACTGCCGCTTGTCGGAGGCCAGAAGCCCGGTGAGACCATTCCGCTCCTCGGTCAGTTCGGCGTGCTCGCGGCGCAGTTCCATCTCCTCCAGCTTGGCTAGCTGGCGCAGGCGGGTGTTGAGAATAGCGTCCGCCTGGAGGTCAGTCAGCTCGAACGCAGCGATCAGTTTCACTTTCGGTTCATCCTCGTAGCGGACGATCCGGATCACCTCATCGAGGTTCAGGAAGGTGATGAGAAGCCCGTCCAGGATATGCAGCCGGGCGTCGATCTTGGCGAGGCGCCAGCGGGCGCGGCGGCCGTCCACGTCGCGGCGGTGGTCCAGGAACGCCTGCAGCGCCGGCTTCAGGCCCATCACGCGGGGCGTGCCCGTCTTGTCCAGCACGTTCATGTTGACCGGAAATCGGGTCTCCAAGTCGCACAGCCGATAGAGGCTCTCCATCAGCATCTCGGGTTCGATGGTGCGGACCTTAGGCTCTATGACGAGGCGGATGTTCTCGTCGGACTCATCGCGGACGTCGCCGAGCAGGGGCGCCTTTTTCAGCTCGATCAGGCTGGCCAGCTGCTCCACCAGGCGGGACTTCTGCACCTGATACGGCACCTCAGTGACGACGATGCGCCAGGCGCCGCGTTCCAGCTGTTCCACGATAAAGCGCGCCCGCACCCGAACGCCGCCGCGCCCGGTCTCATAAGCCTCCAGCAGGCTGGATTTGGACTCGACGATCACACCGCCCGTGGGGAAGTCCGGCCCCGGAACCCGCTCCACTAGATCAGCGGTGGAGGCGTCCGGTCGTTGCAGCAGGAGCAGGCAGGCGTCGATCAGTTCGCCCACATTGTGCGGCGGAATGGAGGTCGCCATGCCGACGGCGATGCCGGCCGAACCGTTGGCGAGGAGGTTCGGGAAGGCGCAGGGGAGCACCACCGGCTCCTCGTCCTGCCCGTCGTAGGTGGGGCGAAAATCGACCGCATCCTCGTCGATGCCGTCGAGCAGCAGCGTCGCCGCCTCGGTCATGCGGCATTCGGTGTAGCGCATGGCGGCGGCGTTATCGCCGTCGATATTGCCGAAATTGCCCTGCCCTTCCACCAAGGGATAGCGCTGGGCGAAATCCTGGGCCAGGCGCACCAGGGCGTCGTAGATCGACTGGTCCCCGTGGGGATGGAAGTTGCCCATCACCTCACCCACCACCTTGGCGCATTTGCGCGCCGCCGAGCCGGGGTTCAGCCGCATCTCATGCATGGCGTAGAGCACCCGGCGGTGCACCGGCTTCAACCCGTCGCGCACGTCCGGCAGCGCCCGGTTCATGATGGTGGAGAGGGCGTAGGCTAGGTATCGCTTGGAGAGCGCTTCGGAGAGCTGTTCATCGACGATGCGCCCGCCTTCTTCAGGCGGCTCGGGCGGCGGGGCGACGTGCTTGGTCATGGAGTGGTCTTAGCAGAGTCGCGGCCATTCGATCAAAGACGCCGGACGCAACGCCCTCTATCATCTCTGAAGCGCACAATGGGGATCACAGCTTTTAAAGGGTGGTCGCGGCCGCGTCATCGATCCGATCCGCAAGACCGGAAAGGTTCCTGTGCAAGCTCTCCAGTGCGAAGCCGAGGCCGAACACGTGGCCGACGGTGTCGAAATCGAGGTCGTGGGTCAGGCGGGACTGGCGCAGCGTGCCAACCGCATCCTCGAACGCCTTCAGCGCCTCGGCCCGGCCGGCGCGGTCGACGGTGGTCTTGCGCACCAGGGCCTCGCCGCCGCGGCGCATGAAGTCGGCCTCCGCCAGCATCAGGGCGCGGGTGGCCGGCGCGATCACGTCCGACACCGGATCCGGTATGGGCGCCAGCGCCCGAGCGACGCTCACCGCGTCGTTGCGGACGCGCCAGAGCGTGCGCGGCAGGGCGTCCGTCAGCCGGTGCTCGCCGAGGCGGCTAGAGCGTTCCCGGTCCGCATCGGCCATGGCGGTCTCGATGGCGGCGAGGGTGGTGCGGATGCGCAACTGCGCGCCGTAGTGCGAGGGTTCGGCCCCATGGCCGGAGAGATCGGCGGCGTAGCTCTCCATCGCCTCCGCCATCAGGCCAAGCACGGCCTGCACCCTGGCGGCCACCACGTCGACCGATCGGGCGGGGAAGATCAGCAAGGTGGCCAGGACGCCGATCACCCCGCCTATGAAGATCTCCACCACCCGGTAGGCGGCCGACGCCAAGGGCCCGACCGTACTTCCAGCCGGGCTGATCAGCATGATCACGGCGGTGACGGGCGCGACCTTCAGGCTCGGCCGCATGGCGGCGGCGAAGGCCGTGACGCCGACGGAGATCGTCATCGCCGCGCCGAGCCCGATAGGCGTTCTCGGGTGCAGCCAGACGGCGAAAGCGCCGACCACCGCCCCTAGCGCAGTCCCTTTTGTGCGGTCGATCGACGCCGCCAACGTGCCGCCGATCGACGCCTGCATGACGATCACCACGGTGAACACCGCCCAGTAGCCCTGGGGCAGGTTGAACAGGTGATAGATGGCGAAGGCGATCACCGTGCCGACCATCACCCGCACGGTCTGGCGCACTTCCGCCCCGCGACCCAGCAGGTCGGCGGCGGCGTCGCGAAGGTTGGTTCGGATCGGCGTCACAGCCGACCCGCCCCGCCGAGCTTGTCGATCAGCCAGACCCGCGCCGGCGGCAGGGGTCGGTTCAGGGGCGCGAACACGAACTGCTCCAGGAAATGGCCGGTGAGGTTAAAGCCGGCGGCCACGTCTCCCTCCACCAATCCGCCCTGGGAGGAGAGCAGAAACGGCGGCAGGGCGAGAAGGCGGTCGCGATAGGGCTGGCCCGCCTCGCGGCTGACCGCCCGCCCGGTCTTGGGGCTGACGTAGATCAGATCGTCCAATATGCCGGTGGCGGCGCAGCGGGTGAGGTCGAGGCCAAAGCCGAGCTCGTCCAAGAGGCCCGCCTCGAACCGCACGAAGATCGCCGGCCAGATAGTGTCTATGGCGAAGGCCGCCACCAGAGCCTCGAATGCCGCGAAGGCGCCGGGGTGCGGCTCCCGCTCCGGCAGGGCCCCCTGCGCCACCGCCGCGGCGGCGGACAGGCCCGCCAGCGCAAGGGGATCGTCGAACAGGGCGCCTGGCCCCTCCCCCACCGGCTCGATTTGCGCCGAACCAAGGTTGTCGGATGTGCGCGCCCGATAGGCCGCCAGCACCCGGGCGCCCGGCTGCAGGAACGGCTTCATCTTGCGGGACGCCGCGCCGGCCACATGGGCGGCGAAGCGGCCGTGTTGCTCGGTCAGAAGCTCGACAATCGCGCCGGTCTCGCCGTGGGCGCGGGCGGAGAGCACAAAGGCGTCGTCCTGCCATTCCATCAGCTTCCCTCCCGTCGGCGGCGGTGAGGGATCGAGGGCGGGCGTGTCAGCGGCACGTCCGCCGTCGTCGCGCCGACACGTGGCTCACCCTGCCCTCTCCCCCGCAGGGAGGGAGAGGGTTCTGGCTTACGCATCGAACTCCAGCCCTGAGTCCTGGTAGAAGTCCCGCCGTTCGGACCAGTTCTCCATCACTTTGACGTGCAGGAAGAGGTGGATGGGGCGGCCGAGGATCTCGGCCAGATCTTCACGGGATTTTTGGCCGATCCATTTCAGGGTCTGGCCGTCCTTGCCGAGGACGATGGCGCGCTGGCCGTCCCGCTCCACGAAGATTGTCTGCTCGATCCGGGCCGAGCCGTCCTTGCGCTCCTCGAACGCCGTTGTCTCGACGGTGGCGGCGTAGGGCAGTTCTTCGTGGACCCGCAGGTAGATTTTCTCCCGCGTGATCTCGGCGGCGAGTAGGCGAACCGGCAGGTCGGCAGTCTGATCCTCCGGATAGAGCCAGGGGCTCTCCGGCATCAAGGCGCCCAGCCTTGCTTTCAGATCAAGCACGCCCGAACCGTTCCCAGCCGAGACCATGAAGACCTCGCTATAACATTCGGCCTGGAAGTAGCGGGCGTCGGTCAAGGCCAGGAGTTTGTCCCGCTTCACCGCGTCGATCTTGTTCAAAACGAGGATGGCTTTGCGCCCGCCTTCCGCCAGCCGGGCGACGATGGTCTCGTCATCCTCCGCCGATCGGTGCTGGGCGGCGGTGGCGGCCTTTTCGGAGACGGCGATCTCACCCTCGGCGTCCACCAGGTGCACCACCGCATCGGCGTCGTCCGCGCCGGCCCAGGCGGAGCGGACCATGGCGCGGTCGAGGCGTCGCTTGGGGGTAAAGACGCCGGGGGTGTCGACCAAAACAATCTGGCTCGCGCCCTGCATGGCGACGCCGCGCACGGGAAAGCGGGTTGTCTGCACCTTGCGTGTGACGATGGAGACCTTGGCCCCCACCAGCCGGTTGACCAGGGTTGATTTGCCTGCGTTAGGCGCGCCGATCACGGCGGCGAAACCGGCGCGGGTGGGTAGAGGCATATCGATCATGGCGTATGTTTCCGGTCGAGCAGCGCCGAATCAAGCAAGGCCTGCGCCGCCGCTTTCTCCGCCGCCTGCCTTGAAGGCCCAGCGCCATGGGCCGGGTCCAGTCCCAAGACGACCGCTTCGATGGTGAAGGTCGGCGCGTGGTCAGGCCCATTCCGCGTCAGTATGCGGTAGGTGGGCAGCGGCTTGCCCGAGCCTTGCGCCCATTCCTGCAGCGCCGTTTTGGGGTCCTTCCCAAGGGTCATATCGAGGTTGGCGAGGGAATCGGTCCAAAACCTTCGGAACACGCCACGGGCCGCTTCAAGACCTCCATCGACATAGACTGCCGCTATCACCGCCTCGCAAGCGTCGGCCAGGACCCTGGGCTTCTCCCGCCCGCCCGTGCGGGTCTCTCCACCCGAGAGACGAAGTGCGACGCCGAGGTCCATGGCGCGGGCCACGGCGGCGCAGGTCTCACCATTGACCATGGCGTTGAGGCGCAAGGCCAGATCGCCTTCCCGAGCCGCGGCGTCGCGTTCCAATAAGGCTTCCGCGGTCAAAAGGCCGAGCACCCGGTCGCCCAGAAACTCCAGTCGCTCGTTGTCGTGCAAGCGGCCTACCTTGGTGGCGCGAGCCCCCTCGCCGATAGAAGAATGAGTCAGAGCTTGGTCTAGTAAGCTCTTGTTCTGAAAGCTATAGTTCAGCTTCTGCTCAAGCTCGGCGATCGCCGGCGCTCTTGCCGCCACCGTCAGGTCAGCCAGTGGAAGAAGCGGTCCCAACGCGCGTCGGTAAACCAGGTCCAGGGCTTGAACAGGGAGGCGCCCGGCTTCCAGGAAAAGAGGATCACGTCCGCCTTGCCCACCAGATTCTCGGCCGGCACAAAGCCCACGCCGGCGTTATCGGGCACAAATCCCGGCGCCGCGTCCGGAAGACCCACGAACTGGTCGAGCTTGCCGTCCCAGGGACAGGCCTTGGCGGCATAACCGTTCGGATCGTTGTAGGGCGGAAAGCGGCTGTCTAAGGAATTGTCGCGGTTGTCACCCATCATAAAGTAGCAGCCCTTTGGCACCACGTAGACGCCGGTATTATCCGCCTGCCCGTCGGCGCCGAAGGAATTGGTGGTGAACGTCTTGTCGCCCAAAGTCTCCTTGAAGCGGTCAATCTGGCGCGGCAGGCCGAAGGCGGAATCCTCGTTGGCGGATGGCAGCTTCACGTCGTTCACCGGACGGTCGTTGATGTTCAGCTGGCCGTGCTTGACCTGAATGCGGTCGCCCGGCAGGCCGATCAGGCGCTTGATGTAGTCGGTATGGCCGTCCCGGGGCAGCTTGAACACCACGATGTCGCCCCTGTGCGGTCCATGCTGGAGCAGCCGGCCATGAAACAGCGGCGGCGACAGGGGGATGGAGTTCTTGCTCCAGCCGTAAGCGAATTTGGAGACGATGATGTAGTCGCCCGTCAAAAGGGTCGGCACCATCGAATCGGACGGGATGGTGAAGGGTTGGAACAAGACGACCCTGAGAACGAGGGCGATCAGCAGGGCGTAGGCCACAGTCTTCGCTAATTCGATGATCTCGCGCGCAGAGCCGCCGGGCGCGGCCTTAGTATCCTTTGGCACGTCGGCTTCTACGGTGTCTGACGAAGCGGTGGTCATGAACGGGAGTCTCTTTGGGCGCGCCGTAAGTTTGCGCGTCATTTAATTGCGTAAAGCGTCAGCTTGAAGGCGGCAAGGGCTCTCGCCTTACGGTGGTCGCGACAGCTTCTATCACCACAAACGCCTGGGCGTAGGGGATTTCATCGGTAAGGGTGAGGTGGATCCGCGCCTCGTGTCCCGGCGGGATCATCGCGTTCAGGCGTTCAGCGGCGCCGCCCGTCAGCGCCAGGGTCGGCTGGCCAGAGCGCATGTTGACGACCCCCATGTCCCGCCAGAACACGCCATGACGGATGCCGGTGCCCAGCGCCTTGGCGCAGGCCTCCTTGGCGGCGAAGCGCTTGGCGTAGCTGGC
>CAXTHJ010000027.1:0-34168 GCA_964243985.1 uncultured Caulobacteraceae bacterium
GCGTCGATCTGGCTATTATCGCTGGCGCGCTGATTCTGAGCCTCCTGGCCTCCATCGCGCCCGGCGTCGCCGCCTATCGCACCCGACCAGCGGCGACCTTGAGAGAAGCTTGATGCCCCCTTCTCTATTCAAAGACGCGTGGCTTTGGGCGGCCCGCTGGGACTGGGCGTGAGCGCGTCCCGCAACCCGCAAGACGAAGAGAGCTTGGGGCCGGATCATGCCGACGACCCGCGCTCGTTTAAACTTCGAGGCGTGAAGGTGAATACAGACCTGAAGAAAGGCGTCGCCACGACGATTTTTCCGCCGGAACGCCTGCGCGCAATACCTTGGCGGGATCAGGATTTTCATCTTTGACAGGATCATCTTTCGGCGTGACGCCGGCGCCGTTTGGATTTGCGTCCTGGTCCACCATCGGTCTATCTTTCATCATGCAAGTGGGGCCATACGTCTCCAGCGGTCAGGAGACGTACGCCTAGTCGCCGGCGCAGGGTCGCTAGGCGCCATCATTTGAAGTGTTGCGGGGGCGAGGCCATGGCGAAGAGCATCAACCTTTGGGGCGGCCTGATTGGCGCGGCGCTCTTGATCTATCCGATCGCAGCGGGGGCGCAGGCGCCGTTGCGGCCCGACCAGCAGTCGTTCCGGGCGCTCTACAAGGAGTTGGTCGAGACCAACACCACCTTGTCTTCGGGCAGCTGCACCCTGGCGGCGGAACGCATGGGCGCGCACCTTAAGGCCGCGGGCTTTCCCGACAGCGACATCAACTATTTCAGCGTGCCCGAGCACCCCAAGGACGGCGGCCTGGTGGCTGTGCTACCGGGAACCGATCCCAAGGCCAAGGCCGTGTTGCTCCTGGCGCACCTCGACGTGGTGGAGGCCAAGCGGGCGGACTGGGAGCGCGATCCCTTCACCCTGATCGAGGAGAACGGCTTCTTCTACGCCCGCGGCGCGTCGGACGATAAGGCGATGGCCTCGGTGTTCACCGACGCCATGGTGCGGCTGAAGAAGGAGCCACGCCTGAAGCACACGCTAAAGCTCGCCCTGACCTGCGGCGAAGAGACCAGCGGCGCCTTCAACGGCGCGCAGTGGCTGTCTGAGAACCGCCGCGCTTTGATCGACGCCGGCTTCGCCTTGAACGAGGGCGGCGGCGGCCGGATCGACAAGGATGGCCATCCGGTCATGCTCGCCATGCAGGTCGCCGAAAAGACCGCTCAGGACTATATTCTTGAAACGCGAAATCCCGGCGGTCATTCGTCCATTCCGCGGCCGGACAACGCCATCTACGAACTCGCGACCGCCCTCGGCAAGGTCCAGGCCTATAAGTTTCCAACCCACCTTAATGAGACCACCAAGGTCTTCTTCCAGAAGACCTCTACCCTGCCGACCATTCCGCAGTCGTTATCGCAAGCGATGGCGGCGATCTCGGCTGATCCGCAAAACAGGCTGGCCGATCAGGTGCTGTCGCGCGATCCAACCTTCAATTCGACGCTGCGCACCACCTGCGTCGCCACGCTGATCGAGGGCGGACACGCCCAGAACGCCTTGCCGCAGCGGGCGCAGGCAGACGTGAACTGCCGCATCGCCCCGGGGGAGACGATCGAGCAGACCCGCCTGGCCCTCGTCTCCATCGTCGATGATGCGGGCGTGGCGATCACGGCGAAAACGGCGCGCGGCCCGATCGGCAAGCCTGCGCCTCTCGATCCCGCCGTGTTCAATCCAGCCGAGACCCTGGCGGCGGAAATGTATCCTGGCTTGCCGATCATCCCCAATATGTCCACCGGCGCCAGCGACTCCATCTATCTGTCCGCCGTGGGCATTCCTTCCTACGGCGTCCCTGGGATTCTTTATGAAGCGGACGGCGGCGGCGTGCACGGGCTGAACGAACACATGCGCGTCAGCTCGCTTTATAAGGGCCGGGACTACCTCTATCGGCTGATCAAGCTTTACGCGACGGCGCCCTGATGGCGCCGCCCAAGGCTCTTCGCGAACGACGAGGTTTCACCGCTCCGCTGCGCACTGCCTGCCTCCTGGTTGGAGGCGCTCTGGCGATCTTGAGCCTGGAGGGTTTGGGGCAAGCGCCCACGCTGAGCTTCAATCCAAAGCACTATGAGAACAACGATCCGCTGTGGGACTTGATGAACAAGTCGGAAGTCACGGCTGATTTCAAGAAGGGCGCCTACAGCGTCAAGTTCCCTGTCGCGCTGTCCGAGCGGGAAGGCCGGCCCTTCAAGATCTCCGGCTTCATCTTGCCATTGGAGGCCTCCAGCCAGTCGGCGCACTTCATGCTGGTCCGGCGCAATACCGGTTGCCCGTTCTGTCCTCCCAACGCGCCGACCGAGGCGATCGAAGTGATGGCCCAAAAAGCGGTGAAATATACGGGAGAGGAGATTTCCGTTGCGGGCCGCCTAAAGCTCGTCAGCTCCAGCGCCGACGGCTTGTTTTTCCGGCTCGAAAGCGCAGATGTGACGGAAACGCGCGGATAGCGATAGGCTGCGTCCGAGATTATTGATCGCCACCCAGCCTTTTTTGCCCCGAGCAACTGATGTCGAACCGGTCTCCGACGCGCCGATGAGTTCCGCCGCCCATCCGAGCTGCGACGTTGCCCAGGCGCATTCGACCGAGGCATCCGCCACGGCGGATGAGCCTCCTGACGCCCAGCAGAAGTGGATCCTGGTCACCACGATCCTGGCCTCCAGTCTGTCGTTCATCGACGGGTCGGTGGTCAACGTGGGGCTGCCCGCGCTCGGCCGGGATCTGCACGGCGGGGCCGGCGACCTTCAGTGGGTGGTGAACGGGTATCTGCTGCCGCTCAGCGCGCTCCTTCTTCTCGGCGGAGCGCTGGGAGACCGGTTCGGACGCCAGCGCCTGCTGGTGATCGGCGTCGCCCTTTTCGCCTTTGCATCCGTCGGCTGCGCTCTGGCGCCGAGCCTCCTATGGCTGATCGTGGCGCGGGTGACGCAGGGCGCCGCCGCCGCGCTCCTCATGCCCAATAGCCTCGCCATCCTTGGAGGCGCGTTTTCGGGCAAAGCGCGAGGCAAAGCGATCGGCGTCTGGGCGGCGACGGGCGCGATGATGGGCGCGCTGGGGCCGGTGCTCGGAGGCTGGCTAATCGATACTGTCGGATGGCGCGCCATTTTCCTTCTCAACCTGCTGATCGCCGCCGGCGCCATCGGACTGGCGTTAAAGTTCGTGGTGGATGCGCCCTCGACTATCAAGAAGACGCCCCTCGACGTTGGCGGCGCACTCTTCGCCACCCTGGCGCTGGGCGGGCTGGCTTGGGGGCTGACCATGGGCTCAGGGCCGCGGGGGTGGACCCTGGCGGCAGTGGCCGCGACCGTCGGCGGAACGACCCTGCTGATCGGCTTCCTCGGCTTCGAGAAACGGCTGGGGGATCGGGCTATGATGCCGCTCGCGCTTTTTGGCTCAAGGGGGTTTGTGGGCCTGAGCGTTCTAACCCTTCTTCTCTACGGGTCGCTCGGGGGCCTGATGGTGCTTTTGCCCTACATCCTGATCCGCAGCGGCGGCTATTCCGCGACCCTGGCTGGAGCCGCGTTATTGCCTCTGCCGCTGATCCTGACAGCGACTTCACCGGTGATGGGCGGGGTCGCCGGGCGAATCGGCTCGCGACTGCCGTTGACGGTGGGACCGATCATCGTGGGGCTGGGCTTTCTCCTCGCGCTCAGGATTGGCGGCGGCGCCAGCTACTGGACCACTGTGTTGCCGGCTATCGTCGTGATCTCGCTCGGCATGGCCGGCGCCGTGGCGCCCCTGACGACGGCGGTGCTCTCCTCGGTGGACGCGCGGCATACAGGCTCGGCGTCCGGCCTGAACAGCGCTCTCGCCCGAACCGGAGGGTTGATCGCCACTGCCCTGCTCGGGACCGTGCTGGCGGCCAACGGGGGACCGCTGGTGCAGGACTTCCACGTCGCCGCCCTGGTCGCCGCCGCTGCGTCGGTCGGAGCAGGCCTTGTGGCCTTCGCCCTGATTCCCAACCTCAAGCCGGAAGAAGGCGATTGATGGAGGCGCGCCGCTCTATCGCGGGCATCGGCGTGCGGCCTTAGCGCCCTCGGCTAATTGGGCGCCTGAGGCCTGGCGAGGATAGACGCCACGCTAGCACTGATCCGCGCGCGGACTTGCCGCCATGCTCAACAGAGACGTACCGCGTCCAGGTCGCGGACGATTTCGGCGATGACGGAGATAGCGATCTCCCAAGGTGATTTGCTGCCGATGGGAAGCCCGATGGGCGCGTGAATGCGTTCAATGTCGTGGTCCGAGATGTTGGAAGCCGCCAGGCGCGCCATACGGTCCGGGTTTCGGCGTCGGCTGCCCAGGACCCCCACGTACCCCACGTTTGTGGCCAACGCAGCCGTGATGGCGGCGTGTTCCTGCTCGACGTCGTGGGTCAAGATCGCAATCGCCGTCCAGCGGTCCGGACGACACGCCGAGATAGCCGTGCGCACCTCCGAACGATCGTATTGGACGCCGGGAAGGGGGCAGGTGTCCGGTCCCCGCGGCCGAACCAGGGTCGTTTCAAAGCCTATCTCGGCCGCGAGTCTGACGACGGCGAGCGCTATAGGGTCCGCGCCGATCGCCACTAGACGGCGGCGCGGTGCGAAGGATCGATATGCTGCAAACGGCGCGTGCAAAAATCCGCAAATCTGTTCTTGCGACGCTGCTAGATTGGAGACGGCGCGCAGTCTCGCCGGCAGATCCTCAATATCATCCGCGGCGACGCATACGTGTTCGTCGCCAGTGGTGAGCCAGAGGGCTGGGCGCCGCTCCTGCCCGAACTGCAGCAGCCGTGCGACCGCGATGTCATCGCGTAGGATTGGTTCCAGCAGAACATCGATCCTGGAGCCGCAGGGCAGGCGGATGTCCATCGGGCCGCCGTCGCCATAGACCAGTCGATTGGAGCGGCCTTGAGCCAAAACGCGCCTTGCGTGGACCGCCAAATCCGCTTCGATGCACCCTCCGGAGAGGAACCCGGACACCTTGCCTTCCACGAAAACCATCTGCGCGCCCACGCCTCGCGGCGCGGCGCCGACCACTCCGTAGAGCGTCGCCAGCACTGCGCTCGAACCCTGCGCGACGGCCTCCGCTAACGCAGGGCGTATATCGTCCTGCAAGCCGAATAGCGGCCAGTCAAACACGCTGTCCGCAGGCGTGGCATCCACCTCAACCACGCTCATCTCGCTGAGCAGAGCCGCCGGCCCATAATGGACAGCATGTTCAGCATCATCGACCGCGGCCACGGCATAGCTCGATGCTCAAAGCAGCTTGTCCAGAGTTATAGGCAGATCGCGCACACGCTTGCCGGTGGCGTTGAACACCGCGTTGGCGACCGCCGCACCCACCCCAGTGATGCCGATCTCGCCGACGCCCCGGGCGCCCATCGGCGTGTGAGGATCGGCTTCGTCGTTCCAGATCACGTCGATCTTCGGTACGTCGAGGTGAACCGGCACGTGATACTCCGCCAACGAGGGATTCATGATCCGGCCGGTGCGCTCATCGAACTGGGTTTCCTCCATCAGCGCGAGGCCGAGGCCCATGATGATGCCGCCGCGGAACTGGCTGGCGGCGGTCTTGGCGTTGATGATGCGGCCGCAGTCGAACGAGCCGAGGAAGCGGCTCACGCGGACCTCGCCGGTGACGGCGTTCACCCGCACCTCGCAGAAGAGGGCGCTGTGGCTGTGCATGGACCAGTGCTGTAGCTCCAGCGGCATGGGCGCCTCGGCCTCCACCGTCAGCTCGTCACGCTGCGCACGGGCGAGGATGGAGACGTAGCTCTCGCAGCGGCTCTCGTCTTCAAGGGCGCAGAGACCGGCGTTGAGGCCGCCCACCTCGTCCGGCTTCAGGCCGGCGAGGGGCGAGTCGTTGCCGGCGAGCTTCAGCAGTTCCTCTACCAGCTTGTGGTGAGCGGCGATCACCGCTGCGCCGATGGCCGCCGTCTGCTGCGAGCCGCCCGCCAGCACCACGCCGGGAAGTTTGGTGTCGGCGTAGTTGAAGGTCACGGCGTCCATGGTCAGGCCGAGACGTTCGGCGGCGATCTGGGTTTGGGCGGTGGAGGTGCCCATGCCCATCTCATGGGCCGCGATACCCACCGTAGCGCGTCCGTCCTTGGTGAGGGTGATCCGCGCCGCGCCGCCCGGCATCCGGTAGTAGGGGTAGGTGCCGGTGGCGCAGCCCATCCCGACGAGCCAATCGCCGTCACGCTTTGCCCCCGGCGCCCCGCGCTTGTCCCAGCCGAATTGCTCGCGACCGGTCTTCCACGCCTCTACGACACCACGCTGGGAGAAGGGCAGCCCGGTTGTCGGGTCTTTCTCAGGCTCGTTCTTGAGACGCAGCTCGATGGGATCCATGCCCATGGCGTGAGCCAGTTCGTCTATGCCGGATTCCAGGCAGAAGGTGCCCACAGCCTCGCCGGGCGCCCGCATGAAGGTATTGGCCGTCATGTTCATCTTGACGGTCTCCACGTCGAGCAGGAAGCTCTTCGAGGCGTAGGCGCTTTTCGCCGGCAGGATGAACGGCTCCGGCATGTTGTTGTGCGCCGTCATCGCCACTGTGCCGGTGTGGATCAAGGCGTCGAAGGTCCCATCATCCTGCGCGCCGATGGCCACCCGCTGCTCGGTGAGGGTACGGCCGCCGACAATGCGGAACACGCCTTCGCGAGACAGCGTGATTCGTACCGGCCGCTGCGCCAGCCTGGCCGCCGCCGCCGCCAGGACCTGATGCTGCCACAGGGTCTTCGAACCGAAGCCGCCGCCGACGTAAGGCGAGGTGATGTGGACCTTCTCCTCGTCGATCTCGAACACCTGCGCCAGGGTCCAGGCTTCGTGGGCGACGCCCTGCACGGTGTCGTGGATGCGCAGCCGATCCCCTTCCCAGTAGAGCGTCGCCGCGTGCAGCTCGATCGGGTTGTGGTTGTGGCGAGGCGTCGTGTAGCGCACGTCGATCTTGTGCGGCGCGGCCGCTAGCATGGCCTCGGCGTCCTTGATCTCCAGCTTCAGCGGCTCGCCCTGGAAGGTCCCCGGTTCCGAGCCCTTGGCCTTGGCCGCCTCCAGGGAGGTGACCGCTTCGCTCGACACCTCGTAGGTGATGCGGATCAGCGATTGGGCATGGTCGGCCTGTTCCTGCGTCTCCGCCAGCACCAGGGCGACCGGCTGGCCATTCCAGTAAATCTGGTCGTCCTGCATGACCGGCACATCGTCGCCGCCCGCCGCCTTGGGAGCCGTCATGAAGGCCTGCATGGGCTTCAGCCGCGGCGCATTCTTGTAGGTCATCACTAGCGCGACGCCGGGCGCGGCTTCGGCGGAGGCGGTGTCGATCTCAGTGATGTGACCGCGGGCGATGGTTGAATACTTCAGCGCCGCATAGACCATGTTCTCCATGGGGAACTCGGCGGCAAAGGTCGCCTTGCCCGCCACTTTCAACGGGCCATCGATCCGGCTGATCGAGGCGCCGATCAAGCCGTGCTTATGGCGGATCAGGGGATCGGGCTTCCCGCCCGGAATGAAGCTGTCGGGCGCCAGCGCGACCGCCTTCTTCATCACCGCCTGCATGGCGTCCTTGACGATGGGCATCAGAAGGTCTCCCGAAGCGCGGCGAGTTTGACGAGCGTGTCGGTGATGAGCCGCACGGCGAGTTCGATCTTGAACGCGTTGTCGCGAAGACCCTTAGCCGGCGCGAGCTCCGCCTCAGCGGCCGCTCGAAAGGCCGCCTCCGTGGCCGGCCCGCCCTTCAGCGCAGCCTCAGCCGCCTCGGCGCGCCAAGGCTTATGGGCGACGCCGCCGAGGGCGATCCGCACATCCTTCACCGCGCCGTCCTCCACCTCCAAGGCGGCGGCGATGGAGATCAGGGCGAAGGCGTAGGAGGCGCGGTCGCGCACCTTGCGATAGGTAGAGCGGCCGGCGAACCCTTCGGGGGGGAGGATCACAGCCGTGATCAGCTCGCCCGGCTGCAGCACCGTCTCGATCTGCGGCGTCTCGCCCGGCAGGCGGTGGAGCTGCATCAGGGGGATGTCGTGCACGCCGCTCTGACCCTCCACCGTCACCACTGCATCGAGAGCCGCCAGAGCCACGACCATGTCCGACGGGTGGGTGGCCACGCAGGCGGGGGAGGCACCGAGAATGGCGTGGATTCGGTTAAAGCCGTCGATGGCGTCACAGCCGGCGCCAGGCTCGCGCTTATTGCAGCGGGCGGCGTCGTCGTAGAAGTAGCCGCAGCGGGTACGCTGCAGGAGGTTGCCGCCAACGGTCGCCATGTTGCGGATCTGGGCCGACGCGCCGGCGAGGATCGCCTGGGACAGCAGCGGATAACGCTCACGCACGCGCCGGTCGGCGGCCACGGCGGTGTTCTTCACCCCCGCGCCGATCCTGAGGCCCCCGTCGTCCGTCTCTTCGATCCCGCCGGAGAGGCCGGTGACGTCCACCAACACCTCCGGGTGCTCAATGGTCTCGCGCATCAGGTCGACAAGGTTGGTGCCGCCGCCGAGGTATCTGGCCCCGGCTCGGGCGCCGAGGGCGAGCGCCGCCTGTTGGTCGGAAGCGCGTTCGTAGAGGAAGGGGGTCATTAGGCGGCCTCGCGCTTGCTGGGCTGAGCCTCGGCGGCGCCGTAGGTCTCTTGGATGGCGTCGACGATGCCGTTGTAGGCGCCGCAACGGCACAGATTGCCACTCATCCGCTCGCGCAGTTCATCGTCCGTAAGCGCAAAGCCCTCCGCAGCCACATCTTCGCTGACGTAGCTCGGCACGCCGTGCTTCAGCTCCTCGGCCATGGCGACAGCGGAGCAGATTTGGCCCGGCGTGCAGTAGCCGCACTGGAATCCGTCATGTTCAACGAAGGCCGCCTGAAGCGGGTGCAGCGCTCCCGGCGCGCCGAGCCCTTCGATGGTGGTGACCTCGCGGCCTTGGTACTGCACCGCCAGGGCGAGGCAGCTGTTGATGCGCACGCCATCGACCAGCACCGTGCAGGCGCCGCAGGCGCCCTGGTTGCAGCCCTTCTTTGCGCCGAACAGATTGAGACGCTCGCGCAGCAGATCGAGAAGCGAGGTCCTTGGATCGAACTCCAGGTCGATCTCATCACCATTGACGACAAAGTGCATGCTCACCTCCCGTAGTTCCGGACCAGGTATTTAAACGCACAGATGCAGATTTGCTTCCATCCGGCAGATCGTTCTGAGGGTTGGACCTGACCCCATAACGCAAGGAGCTGCGTGAAAGCTTACGTCGACGTTCCGAGAAAGCATCCCTCTCCTGCCCTACAGGGCGCATCCCTCAGCCCGGGAGATCAATCACGAAGACTGCACGCCGCCGAGGGCTTTGTAGATCGCGACAACATCGGTGTTGGCGCTGGTCTGGGCCTGGGCCAGGGCGTCTTCGGCGTCCAGGCGCGTGCGTTCGGCGTCCAGCACGCGCAAAAAGTCGATGTCGCCTTCCTTGTACCGCTTGCGGGAGAGGTCGGCGGCTCTGCGGGCGGCGTCCACCTGATCGGCGAGGCTGACGACCTGCGCCTGGCGCTGTTTGTAGGTAGTGAGCGAGTCCTGCAGGTCCTCCACGGCGTTCAACGCGGTCTCCTGATAGGCCGCCAGCGCCGCGTCGCCCTTGGCTTGCTGCGCCCGGAGCCGAGCCCGCGCGCCGCCGAGATCAAAGGCTGGCCAGGTGACGGCGGGGCTCACCGCCCACGCTTCCGACCCGGATTTGAACAGGGTGGAGACGTCGCCTGAAAGAAGGCCGATGAAGCCGGTGACGCGGATGCGGGGGAAGAGGTCGGCGGTGGCGACCCCGGTCCGATCCGTCTCCGCCGCCAGCCGCCGCTCGGCCGCCTGCACGTCGGGGCGGCGGCGCAGGAAGTCGGAGAGGTCGCCCACCGCCAGGATGGTCGCCCGCGCGGGCTGATCGCCCGGTGTCTGCGTCAGTTCGGCGTCGAGGGCGCCGGGGCGTTGGCCTGTCAACACGGCGAGACGCTGGGCCGCGCGTTTCTCCGCCGCGATCAGGGGCGGGATCGACGCCTCCGTGGCGGCGAGACGGGCCTTGGCGCTCTCCACGTCCACGGGATCGCTGTAGCCGATGGTGCGGCGAACGGTGGTCAGGCGCAGGGTCTCCCGCTCGGTCTCGGCGTTGCTTTCCGCCACCTTGCGCCGGGCCTGGGCGCCGCGAAGCTCCAGATAGTTGCGCGCCACTTCGGCGGAGACGGAGATCCGCACATCGCGCAGGTCAGCCCGCGCGGCGTCGCGGTCGGCGCGGGCGCCGTCCACCTCGTGCCGGACGCGGCCGAACAGGTCGATCTCCCAGGAGGCGTCGAAGCCGAGGTCGGCCTGCTCGACAGTGGTCGGGGTGGAGACGAAGCCCGGAATCTGCTCGCGGCTGCGCTGATAGGTGGCGTCGCTGGTCACCCTGGGAAACCGGTCAAGCTTGGCGTCGGTGAACAAGGCTCGCGCCTGATCCACCCGCGCCACCGCCTGGCGGAGGTCGAGATTGCTGACCAGGGCCTTCTCGATCAGGGCGTCGAGTTCCGGATCGGCGAAGGCGCGCCACCAGGTCGGCTCGGGCGCCTCGGCGGACACCGGCTCGGCGTCGGCCAGCGTCACCGGCGCCTCGATGGGCGGATGATAGACCGGCCCGACCGCGCAGGCGGCGAGAGTCAGGACGGAGGCCGCCAGGAGAAGAGGGCGAAGGATGGTCATGGCTTTGGGCCTTATTCGGCGGGGCTGATCGCCGGATGATAGGAGGCGACGAGGACCGGCGGCGCGAGTTCGGGCTCCGCCCTGGCGTCGGGAACGATGATCGCTCTGGCGCCGGTGAGGCGACGGACGGTCCAGTAGAAGACGGGGGTGAGCGCCAGGCCGAACAGGGTGACCCCCAGCATGCCGGCGAACACCGCCACACCCATGGCCCGCCGCATCTCCGAGCCCGCGCCCGTGGCGATGGCCAGCGGCAACACCCCCATGATGAAGGCGAAGGAGGTCATCAGGATCGGGCGAAGGCGCAGGCGGCAGGCGGCGAGCACCGCCTCCCACACGCCATCCCCCGCCGCTTCCCGCTCGCGGGCGAACTCCACGATCAGGATGGCGTTCTTGCAGGCGAGACCCACCAAGACGATCAGGCCGATCTGGGTGAAGACGTTGTTGTCGCCCTTGGTCAACCAGACGCCGATGAGCGCGCAGAGCAGGCACATGGGCACGATCAGGATCACCACCAGCGGAAGGCTCCAGCTCTCGTACTGGGCGACCAGCACCAGGAAGGCCAGGAGCACGCAGATCGGAAAGACGTAGACCGCCGTGTCGCCAGCCAGGATTTGTTGATAGGTCAGCTCCGTCCATTCAAAGCTCATGCCCTGGGGCAGGGTCTTGGCGGCGATCTCCTCCATGGCCTTCTGCGCCTGGCCGGACGAGAAGCCGGGGGCCGGGCCGCCGTTGATCTCGGCGGTAAGATAACCGTTGTAGTGGGCGGTGCGCTCCGGCCCTGTGGTCTCATGGGTGGTGACAAAGGCGCCGAGGGGAATCATCTGGCCCGACGCGTTGCGGGTCTGCAGGCGGCCGATGTCGTCGGGTTGCAGGCGGAAGCGCTGGTCGCCTTGCACGTTCACTTGATAGGTGCGGCCGAAGCGATTGAAGTCGTTTACATAGAGCGAGCCGAGGTAGACCTGCATGGTCTCGAACAGGTCGGTCAAGGAAACGCCGTCGGCCCTGGCCTTCTCCCGATCCACGTCGGCGCGGATCTTGGGCACGCCTACCTGGTAGGAGGAGAAGACGCCGGTCAGATGCGGATCCTTGTTGGCGGCGGTGATGATGTCCTGCGTCGCCTTGTAGAGGGCGACCTGTCCAAGCCCCGATCGGTCCTCCAGTTGAAGCCGGAAGCCTCCGATGTTGCCGAGACCGAACACCGGCGGCGGCGGGAACACAGCGATAGACGCATCCGGGATCGCGGCGAAACTCTCATTCAGGGACTTGGCGATGGCGCCGGCGGAGAGGCTGGCGCTCTTTCTCTGATCGAAATCCGTCAGCGTCATGAAGATCGCAGCGGCGTTGGTGGAGTTCACCTGTCCGTTGAGCGAAAGGCCGGGAAAGGCGACCGCGTGGCTGACGCCCGGCGTCTTCATGGCGATCTCGCTGGCCTTGCGCACCACCGCCTCGGTACGGTCGAGCGAAGCCGCGTCGGGAAGTTGGATATTGGCCACGAGATAAAGCTTGTCCTGCGCCGGCACGAAACCGCCGGGCGTCTGGGCGAAGGCGAAGATCGTCAGGCCGATCAATGCGGCGTAGACGGCGAGCGCCACCGGCGACTTGCGGATCAGACGGCCGACGCCGCCGACGTAGGCATGGCTGGCCCAGCTAAAACCTTTGTTGAAGGGCCGAAATAGCCAGCCGAACAGACGGTCGATGCCCCGTTGGAAGCGGTCTTTCGGCGCATCGTGGGCTTTCAGCAACACCGCCGCCAATGCCGGCGACAAGGTCAGGGAGTTGAAGGCGGAGATCACCGTGGAGATGGCGATGGTCAGGGCGAACTGGCGGTAGAACTGCCCTGTCAGCCCGGTGATGAAGGCGGTGGGGATGAAGACGGCGCAGAGGACGAGCGCGGTGGAGACGATCGGCCCCGTCACCTCCGACATAGCCTTGTGGGCGGCCGGCGTAGGCGCAAGGCCAAGCTCGATGTTTCGCTCCACGTTCTCCACCACCACGATAGCGTCATCGACCACGATGCCGATGGCGAGGACCAGGCCGAACAGGGTCAAGGCATTCAAGCCAAAGCCCATCATCATCAGGATGGCGAAGGTTCCGATCAGGCTGACGGGCACGGCCACCAGCGGGATCACCGAGGCGCGCCAGTTCTGTAGGAACAGCACCACCACAAGCACGACTAGAACGATCGCCTCGAACAGGGTGTGCACCACCGCGCTGATGGATTCGTGCACGAAACCGGTGGTGTCGTAGACGATGTGGTAGCGCATCCCCTGCGGGAAATCCTTGGAAAGGGCCTTCATGGTCTTGTCGACGCCCTCGGCCATCTGCAGGGCGTTGGTGCCGGGGCGCTGGAAGATGGGCAGGGCGACGGCGGGCTGGTTATCCAGGAGCGAGCGTAGCGCATAGCTGTCCGAGCCGAGCTCCACCCGGGCCACGTCGCGAAGGTGTGTGATGCGGCCGTCGTCACCGGCGCGGACCACGATGTCGCCGAACTGCTCTTCGGTCTCAAGCCGCCCCTGGGCGTTGACGGAGATCTGGAAGGCGGCCTGGCCGGGATTCGGCGGCGCACCCACCGTACCGGCGGCCACCTGTACGTTCTGCTCGCGCAGCGCCTTCACCACGTCGCCGGCGGTGAGACTGGTGGCGGCGAGCTTGTCGGGATCCAGCCACACCCGCATGGAATAAGGTCCCTGGCCGAACTGTTGCACGTCGCCCACGCCGTAATTGCGAAGCAAGGCGTCGCGGATGTGGATCTGGGCGTAGCTCGACAGATAGAGCATATCGTAGCGGTTGTTGTCGGCGGTGAGGTGAACGACCTCGATCAGGTTGGGCGAGGCCTTGGTGGTGGTCACGCCTACCCGCTGCACCTCCTGCGGCAGGCGCGAGAGCACCTGCGCCACCCGGTTCTGCACCAGGGTTTGGGCCTTGTCCGCGTCCGTGCCGAGAGCGAAGGTGATGGTGAGGGTCATCACCCCGTCGGCGGTGGACTGGGAGGACTGGTAGATCATTCCCTCGACGCCGTTGATGACCTGCTCCAGCGGCGCGGCCACGGTTTCACCGATCACCGCCGGGTCAGCGCCGGCGTAGGTGGTCCTCACCACCACCGTGGGCGGCACCACCTCCGGATACTCCGAGATCGGCAGGACCGGCAGAGAGACCAGGCCCGCGATCAGGATGACGAGCGACAGCACGGCGGCAAAGCGCGGCCGCGCGATGAAGAAGCGGGAAATGTTCATGATGGCCCCGGAAGGGTGAGGGGAAGCGAACGGTCGGTGTTCAAGCGCCGATCGTGGGCTGCGGGGATTTGGCGGTAACGAAGGCGAGACGCGCAGGAGACGGTTGAACGAGATCCCCCGGCTTCACCTTGGTGAGGCCTGCGGTGATCACCCGATCGCCGGGATTGAGGCCGGAGCGAACGATGCGCTGCTCGCCCACCGCCTGACCGAGGGTCACCACGCGGTATTGGGCGTGCTTTGTGGCGTCCACCACCAGAACGTAACGCTTACCGAGGTCGGCCCCGAGCGCTTCCTCAGGCACCACCGCCGCCGGCTGCGTCCCCGAACTGATCAGTCGGATGCGGGCGAAGAGACCGGGCGTGAGCCGGCCATCGGCGTTATCGAACACCGCCCGCCCCGCGATGGTGCCGCTCTTCACGTCCACGGCGTTGTCGAGGAACTCCAGCTTGCCCTTATGCGGGAACCCGTCGTCGGTCATCAGCCCCATGAGCACCAGGCCGCCTTGCCCCCGCTGGGCCTGGGCGTATTTAAGATAGGTCTGCTCGTCGGCGTTGAAGGCGGCGTAGATCGGACCGTCGGACACCACCGTGGTGAGAAGACTCGCCGTGGTGACCAGATTGCCTCGGGTGATCAGCGCCTTGGACACCCGCCCGTCGATGGGCGAGATTACGCGGGTGAAGGAGAGATTGAGCTTCGCTTCATCCAGCGCAGCCTGAGCGGCCGCCACCTCGGCGGCGGCGGATTTGGCGGTGGCGTCCGACCGGTCGAACTCGCCTTGGGCGATGGCCTGTTCAGCGATCAGGCGGCCGGCGCGGTCGCTGTCGGTCTTGGCCTGGGCAGCTTTGGCGCGGGCGCCCTGGAGCTCGGCCGCGAGGCGATCCACCTCCGCCTTGAACGGACGCGGATCGATCTGGAACAGCAGCTGCCCCTTGCGGACCCGAGCGCCATCCACCAATGGCACAGCGTCGACATAGCCGCCAACGCGGGGGCGAACCTCGACGCTCTGGATCGCCTCCAGACGACCGGTGAAATCATCCCACTGTGGCAGCGACCGGAATTTCACCGCCGTTACTTCGACAACTGGCGGGGGCGGGGCCGAGGTGCTTTGAGCCGCGGCGCTACAACCGGCGAGAAGCAGGGCGACCAAAGCCGTCTTGGGCTTTGAGGTCCAAATGGAGGTTAAAGTGATGCGGAACATTCTCGACTCCTGGACGGGAGCGAGAGCGGAGGCCCACCATGTTCCGTACCGTCCAGTATAGATATTGCCGCAACGCACCATGGTCAAGGCGTTTTCTATATCAGTTGGTAGAGAAATTCTAAGGGCTGAGCCAGGCCATCAGGGCGCAGCGCTCCACGATGCTTCCAAGTCTCAACGGAAACGAAGGAGGCGGTTCCAAGGTCGCTTAAGGACGACCCGCGTCAACGAACCCCGCGTACTTGGACATGACCGCTTCGCTCGGAATATGCAGGCTGTCGTGCATTGTATTGAAGAACTTCCACATGGCCACCACACAGCCAAGTTCCACGATCTGTGCGGCGGAGAGCCGTATCTTCAGACGTTCCAGAAGATCGACGCCGACTTCCGTCGGGCTGCGCGACGCGGTCCGCGCAAACTCAAAACATAGGCGCTCCACATCATCCCTGCCTTCGTCTTCTCCCGAAATAATGGCCAGCAATTCTTGATCGCTTAAGCCCCATTGGCTGCCATCCCGTTGCTTACTATTTTGCGACAAGCTGCATTGATGGGACCTACAGTAGACACATCCGTTGATGGAACTGCATATCAAGCCGAGCTTGACCTTCAGAAGAACGTCAAGACCCGATTGTTCGGACCGCATGATCGTCATATACATCGAGTGAATTAACTTGGCGATGTCAGGCCGATGACCGTAGGTGCGGCCAGCATTGGGTGTGACGCCCAAAAGTTCAGCCGCCGTCTCAAGGATCGCTCGAGCCTCGGCGTCCATGGTGGCCATTTCGGCATAGGGGATAACCGGTTCAGCCTCTCGAGCGGAACTCTGTACTGCGACGGCCGCCATTTCAATCTCCCTAACTCTTAGGTGAAAAAGAGGTAATCGTCGGCCAAGTAGCAAGCAGCACGCGTCAGCAAGCCGAAAATCCTCCCATTGCGCCGCCCATTGCGAGTTAGCGGCGTCGTTGAGACAGCTCTACTCCGTATTTCCGCATGCAGAAACATTGGTAGAAACTTCGCTTTAGACTAGCCGCTATCGCCAAGTCAGGAATCCGGTTGCTTGCTATGGCATAGACCCGCGTGCGACTACTACCAAACCGAGCAATACGTTTTTAACTGAAGCAGCATGCGGCTCATGGTAGTCGCCGCCAAATGAGGATCGGTTCTCACTTTCGTCGGCGACATCTGTTGGTTAAGTCTTGGAGATGGCCGCCGTCTTAGAGTCGCACGTAAAATCATTCTGCATCATTGGCGGCGGGTTTTCCGGCGCATTGCTGGCGATAAAGCTCGCCAGTGCTCAGCCACAGGCCAAGGTGACCGTCGTCGAGCGAGATCGGCGCGCGGGTGTCGGACTTGCCTACGGCCATTGCTCCGACTTCCATCTTCTCAATGTTCCCGTGAGCCGAGCCGAGACGGGGCTGTCACCAAGCTTCAGCGAGTGGCTGGCTGGATGCGGCGCTGACTTGACCGACGCCACAGAGGAAAGCGGGGGCGTGCTGGCGGAGGCGTTCGTGCCGCGCGCCCTTTTTGGACGGTATATGGAAGCACGTTTGGCCAAAGCCCTTTCGTTCGCAACGGGCGAGGGCTTGACGCGCGTTCGAGGCGACGCCGTTCGGCTGGAAGACGGCCTCAGGCGCGCCGTTATTCTTGCGGATGGCCGGCGGGTGGAGGCCGATATTGTCATCCTCGCCACGGGCAATATGCCGCCTCAGCGGGTGACGGTTCCCGAAGGCGGGGCGGCGCTCGAGGAAGACTGCTTTGTTCCCGATCCTTGGGCCGCCGATGCTTTCGATGGACTTGCGGAAGATGCGGTTGTCCTTCTCATCGGCGCCGGTTTGACGATGGTGGATATCGCCCTGCTTCTAAACGGCCAAAGTCAACGCAGACGCTTTGTTGCAATGTCTCGGCATGGCTGGGCGCCGAGCCGGCACGCACCAGGCGGTCAATGGGCCCGTTTTCTTTCGGGCGCGGAAGTGGGGACCCCTTGGCAGATCCTTCGGCTGATCCGGACTGAACTCGCGCACGCTGAAAAACGCGGCGTACCCTGGCAGCGGGTCTTCGACGCCGCTCGTCCGGACGCCGCCAAGGTTTGGCGCAACTGGAGTGTCAAGGCGCGCGCTCAATTCCTCCGTCACCTTCGCACGCGGTGGGACATTCATCGACACCGGATGGCGCCGCGGATCGCCAGGGCTGTCGATACGATCGTCGATGAAGGCCGGCTGGAGATTTTGGCGGGAAGAATTACCGCGTTGGTCAGGCGCCCCGATGGCGTCATGGTCCACATTAAGCGGCGGGGCGGCGGCGACGCCACCCTTGGCCCTGTGGCCAAGATCGTGAACTGCACCGGTCCGCGCAGCGACTTTGCGCATTTGGAAATACCGCTCATCAGCGACTTGCGCCGCAAGCGGCTGATTAATCCGGACCATTTGCGCCTGGGCTTGGAGACGGATCAATCAGCGCTGATCGACGGGGACGGCCGCCCTTCATCGTGGCTTTACGCCATCGGTCCAATGACGCGCCCGGCCCTGTGGGAGGTGACGGCTATCCCGGAGATCAACGCACAGATTGATGCGCTGGTCTCCCGATTGAACCTTTACGCTGGCGCCGTAAGGCCAGCCCTCGAACCTTTGGATCTCGCATTTGCGGACCTTGGCGCAGGCATTTGAGGTGCGTGAATGTTCACACACTTTATGAACGATTGATGTGGGACATCTGGAATGAGACAACGCCTTGACCCTTGTAGGAGTCAGGGTAGTTTTGGTATTCACGGCTTTTCGCGAGGCATCAGATGTTCGAGCGGGTTTTTCTAACTCACCCTCGGTCGATCGGTGAGACCTATCTTGAACACCAGAAAGCCGCCTTCGGGTTTGCCGGGACGCTGTTCCTCGCCTCGTGCGCCTGTGCTTTGCACGGGATGGTTCCCGCCCTCTTCAAGGTGACGGGGTCCACCATGGTCAAGCGGCTGTACGAACGGATGGTTCTTAAACGGCACAGGACCGCAGTTCATAGCGTGACGGAAACCCCTTTCGCTGATTACGCGATCTAATAAAGGCCGGTTATCAGCCAGACACGGAGCCCCACGAGTCAACCGCCGGCCACACGGTCTTCGCAAGCTCTGAAGAACATAGCGTTATAACGCGCGATCTCGGCGGCTCGCTCTAGGGCGAGATGGGATTGACGCGCGATCAGATATTGATCCCATCCCAAGGTTCTCGTCGCTGAGCGAGCGGCGGGCGTGCGCGCAAAGTCTGCGCCGTGACGGTCAACACCCGCACCCGCCAAACTCACCGGCCGCAGGGTTGGTGTTCGGATCATGAAACATAGTCGGCATTGCTCCAATGCAGCAACACCAGACTTCAATTAACCAAACAATTTCATCGTCTTCGATTCATACTTTCCTAAAGACGCCGTGCTTTATTACCCCGCAGTCGGGAGGGCTGATCACGTGGGCCTAAAATTTCGACAGTTTTTCCTCCATCGGCGGGATGGGGGTGTAGCAGTCATCATCGCCATAGCGGCGTTGCCGATGCTTATAGCGATTTCCATGGGCATCGATTACGGCATTGCGATCGACGCACAGGCCAAATTGAATTCCTACGCGGATTCGGCCGCGCTCGCGGCCGTTACGCCTACAATGATGGCCCAGTCGGTCAGCGCCGCACAGGTGGCTGCTCAGAATGTGTTCAATTCCCAAGCGTCCACGTTGACGACCGTCACATATGTTCCAGCCAATGTGAACGTGACGATCGCGACCTCCGGCGGCACGCGCACAGCCACCGTCGCGTTCACAACGCCTTACAAGATGTTCTTCCCAAACGTGCTTGGCAAAACCACCCTCAGTCTCCACGGCTCTTCGTCAGCGACCGCCGGAATGTCGCCAAACATCGACTTTTATCTTTTGCTTGATAGCTCGCCATCGATGGCGATTCCGGCGACGCAAGCCGATATCAATACTATGATTGCAAAAACGCCGGGCCAGGAACCCGACGGCTCCGGTTGCGCATTCGCCTGTCACCAAACAAATCCCGCCGCCGACGCCAGATCGGGAAGCAACCCCTATGGTCTGAACAATCCTGGAGGGGAAGATAACTACACGCTGGCGCGTAATCTCGGCCTGACGCTGAGGATTGATCTTCTCCGCACTGCTGCTCTGAATCTCATCACGACAGCCCAGAACAAGGAGAAGCAAAACGCAGCGAATTATAGGATGGGATTCTATAGTTTCGACGTCAACTTCAACACCCTTCAATCGTTGACGAACATACCAGCCTCATCGTCTTCGACGCCGGTGCCAGGGCCAGCAACCACCGCTGCTTCAAATGTCACCATGCTCCAAGTATATAAAAACAACTCGCTGACTTCGAGCAACAATAACGACGATGCGGATACGGACTACGACACCGCCATGAAAAGTATAAATTCGGCAATGCCTAATCCTGGCAGTGGCACCACGGTAAACGGCGACACGCCTCAGGAAGTCTTATTCTATGTGACGGATGGGGTCGAAGACGAGTCTGTTTCTGGCGGACGTCAGGAGTCACTTATGGACAATGGTAGATGCACAACAATTAAAAGCCGAGGCATCAGGATAGCTGTTCTGTACACAGAATATTTACCGATTCCAAATGACTCTTGGTATGTAAATAATGTCTCGAGTTATCAACCCAATATCGCCTCTACTCTCCAGAACTGCGCCTCTCCAGGCCTGTTCTACGCCGTGCAGACAGGCGGCGATATTTCTGCGGCTCTCAACAGCCTCTTCCAGCTTGCCGTTCAATCCGCCTATCTGTCCAAATAGGTGACGATTTGGCATATCTGATCAAGCTTAACTTCGAAAGCCTTGCTTGGAATGCTGGGTTTTGGCCCCGGCGATTCAGGCGCGCCCGCTCCGGCGCCACCGCGCTTGAGTTCGCGTTAATCGCGGCTCCATTATTCGCGCTGCTCATCGCCATCTTCGAGACGGCGATGCTATTCTTCGCTCAGGAATATCTTCAGTCGGCCACCACCGAGACAGCCCGCCTGATTATGACAGGCCAGGCGCAAAACCAAAGCGTCACGGCCGCCCAGTTCCAACAGGACGTATGCACCAACGCCCCGGTTTTGTTCACCTGCAGTGGTCTCTACGTCAATATTCAAACCTTCTCGTCATTCTCAAACGTGTCTTCCGGCAGTCCTTTGCAAAACGGGAATTTCAATACGGCCGCCATGAAGTACACGGTCGGCGGTCCAGGCGATATCGAACTTGTGCAGGTTTATTACAAATGGCCGGTCATTCTAGGCGCGTTGGGCTTCAATCTTTCCAACATGAACGGCAATTTTAATTTAATCGTGGGAACCGCGGTGTTTCGCAATGAACCTTACCATTAAAACCTTCGTCCAGGGTGTGCGCACCAGTGGGCCGTTGCGCCTGCTGCGGCGGTCGCCGTTCTTGCGCAATCAATCGGGCGTCGCCGCGGTGGAGTTCGCTCTTTTGGTGCCGCTCCTACTGCTCATATACTTCGGCAGCGTGCAGTTGACGCAAGGGGTGATGGTAAATCGCAAGACGACCTTGGCCGCAGCCACGGTCGCCAACATCGTGTCGCAATACACAACGATCAGCGCCAGTTCTCAACTTCCTGACATCCTCAGCGCCACCACGCAGATCTTCGCCCCCTACTCCGCCAGCGCCTCCAGTGTGGTGGTCTCTTGTCTTGCGGTGGACGCCTCCGGCAAGGCGACAGTGACCTGGAGCCGGGCGCTGAACACAAGTCAGCGTTCAACCGGGCAGACGGTCTCCATACCTAGCGGCTTCGCCGTTCCCAATACGACCGTGGTCTTCAGCGAAGCAAACTACGCCTACAACGCCTTCTTCGATTTTCTGCACATGGGCCCGATTAATATGTACGCGCCCATCTACATGAGCCCCCGCGCATCCACGACCATCAACCTGGGCTCGTGATCTCTCCAGCCACGATGTGGCGAACCTGCTAAATTGATCCTGGTGGGTGGTATTTTATGTTTCCCTTACGGCCCACGGCGTGAGTTCGTCTCGAAACCTTATCTGCGTAAGCTTACGTTGAGATCCAAACGGAGCTTTAGATGGACATCGCATTCGTGGCGCTGGGCGCTGTCGTTTTCATTGCGTTCGGCGTTTACGCCACGCTTTTGAAGCGGATTTGACCATGATCGTCGCTGTTCTTTATGGCGCAGCCGCCCTGGGCGTCGGCATCTATATGCTTTGGGCGCTGCTTACGCCCGAAAAATTCTAGACGGATATCTCCATGAATTGGCAAGGTTGGGCGGAGATCGTCTTCACGATCGGCGTCTCTGTGGCGTTAAGCTGGCCGCTCGGGCTCTATATGGCCAGGATCTGGCAGGGTGAGCGAACGTGGCTGACGCCGGTATTAAAGCCGGTGGAGGGCCTCTTCTACGGCGCATCGGGCGTGGATCCGACCAAAGGGCAAGGCTGGCTCGCTTACACCCTTTCCATGCTGTCGTTCAGCGCGGCGGGGTTCTTCGCTCTTTACGCTATCCTGCGATGCCAGCAGCTTTTGCCCCTAAACCCGCAAGGATTCGCGGGCATGAACCCGCACTTGGCGTTCAACACCGCCATCAGCTTCGTCACCAACACCAACTGGCAGTTCTACGGCGGCGAGAGCACCCTCGGCCACTTGGCGCAGATGGCCGGGCTGACGGTGCAGAACTTCCTTTCCGCCGCGGTGGGCATTTGCATCGCCGCCGCCCTGGCGCGAGCCTTTGCCGCCAATCGGGGCGAGAGCGTTGGCAACTTCTGGGCTGACCTGACCCGGATCACCCTCTATATTCTGCTCCCGCTTTCCATCGTCTTCGCCCTCGCGCTCGTCGTGCTGGGCGTGCCGCAGACGCTGATGGCCCACGCCGACGCGCACACCATCGAGGGCGCCAAGCAGACCATCGCCCTTGGCCCTGTCGCTAGCCAGGAAGCCATCAAACAGCTCGGCACCAACGGCGGCGGCTTCTTTAACGCCAACTCCGCCCACCCCTTCGAGAACCCCTCCAGCCTGACCAACTTCCTGGAGATCGCCGCCATGCTGGTGATCCCGTTCGGCTGCGTGATAGCTTTTGGGCAGGTGGCGATGGCCAAGCGGGAAGCGTGGGCGCTGGTGGCGGCCATGGTGATCATCGTGGGCGCGGGGTCCGCGGCCATGTACGTGGCCGAAACCCAGGCGGTGCCGGCTCAGGCCGCAGCCCACGTCTCCACCGCCGTCAACATGGAAGGCAAGGAGGTGCGCTTCGGCGCGGCCTCGACCGCCGTCTGGGCGGCGGTCACCACCGGCGTCTCCGACGGCGGCGTCAACGCCATGCATGAGAGTTTCACGCCGCTCGGCGGCGGAGTCGCCATGTTCCTGATCCAGCTCGGCGAACTGGCCCCCGGCGGCGTGGGCTCGGGCCTCTACGGCATGGTCCACATGGCCATCCTGGCGGTGTTCGTGGCCGGGCTGATGGTGGGACGCACCCCAGAATACCTCGGCAAGAAGATCGAGGCGCGGGAGGTGAAGTTTGTCATGCTCTCCGCCCTGATCATGACCTTCTCCATCCTCGGCTTCGCCGCCATAGCCGCCGTTTTGCCCATCGCCCTTAAAGGCTTGCAGGAGAGCGGCACGCACGGCCTGTCGGAAATCCTCTACGCCTACACCTCCGCAACCGGAAACAACGGCTCAGCTTTCGCGGGGCTCACCGGCAACTCTGACTGGTGGGACACCACCATGGGCATCGCCATGGCGCTCGGCCGCTACGGCTACATCGTGCCGGTGATGGCGGTGGCGGGCTCCCTGGTGGCCAAGCCGAAGCTGCAGCCCACCGCCGGCACCCTCTCCGCTCATACGAGCCTCTTCGTCGGCCTGGTGATCGGCGTGATCGTGATCCTCGGCGGGCTGCAATTCTTTCCCGCCTTAGCCCTTGGGCCCATCGTCGAACATTTCCAGATGCTCGCCGCCCTCAAGCATTGATCCGAGACAAAGAGACATGACCTCCTCCATCGCAGCCCCCGGCGCGCAGAACGCCCTGGTCGGGCGCGCCGTCGCCGACGCTTTCAAGAAGCTCGATCCGCGCGCCCTCGTCGGCAATCCGGTGATCCTCTCCACCGAAGTTGTGGCCGCCCTCGCCACCGTATCGCTGGTCGCCGCCATCCTCGGCCATCAGTCACCCTGGTTTGCGCTGCAGATCGCCGCGTGGCTATGGGCGACGGTGCTGTTCGCTAACTTCGCCGAAAGCGTGGCGGAGGGGCGAGGCAAGGCGGCGGCAAATTCCCTCCGCGCCGCCCGCGTCACCACCAAGGCCAAACTGATCGTCGATGAGAAGCAGGATACGGTCACCCTGACCCCCGCTCACCAACTCACCATCGGCCAAGTGGTGCTGGTGGAGGCCGGCGACGTGATCCCAGCGGACGGGGAAATCATCGACGGCGTCGCGTCCGTGAATGAAGCCGCCATCACCGGCGAAAGTGCGCCGGTGATCCGCGAGTCCGGCGGGGATCGCTCCGCCGTCACTGGCGGCACGACAGTGGTCTCGGACTGGATCAAGGTGCGGGTCACCTCCGGCCCCGGGTCCTCTTTCCTGGACCGCATGATCGCCATGGTGGAAGGCGCAAACCGGCGGAAGACTCCTAACGAGATCGCCCTCGCCGTGCTGCTGGCGGGTCTGACCCTGGTATTTTTGATCGCTGTGGTGACGCTGCTGGGCCTCGGCCAATATTCCGGCGTGAAGCTTGATCCGCTGGTGCTGGGCGCCCTCTTCATCTGTCTCATCCCGACAACGATCGGCGGGCTCCTGTCCGCCGTCGGCATCGCTGGTATGGACCGCCTTTTGAAGGTCAACGTGCTGGCCACCTCCGGCCGAGCGGTGGAAGCGGCGGGAGACGTGGACACCCTCCTTCTCGACAAGACCGGCACCATCACCTACGGCGACCGCCAGGCTACCGAGGTGATCGCTCGCCCCGGACTGGCGCCCCTGTCCGCCATGCGGGCGGCGCTGATGGCCTCCCTCGCCGATCAGACGCCGGAAGGCCGCTCCATCGTCGCCTTGGCCCGCCAGTTCGAAGTGGAGGCCGAAGCCCCTCAAGGCGCGACCATAATCCCCTTTAGCGCCACAACCCGGCTGTCCGGCATTGAGGTTGGCGATCAAAGCTGGCGCAAGGGTTCGGTGGACGCCGTGCTGAAGCACATCGGCCAGACCCGCGCCAATCTCGAGCCGGAGATGGAAGCGGCGGTAGACCGCATCTCCCGCTCCGGCGGCACGCCGCTGGGCGTCTCCGAAGGCGCCCGCTTCGTTGGCGTGATCCATCTGAAGGACGTGGTGAAGCCCAATGTGAAGGCGCGCTTCGCGGACCTGCGCCGCATGGGCCTTCGCACCGTGATGATCACGGGCGACAACCCCGTCACCGCCGCCGCTATCGCCTCTGAAGCCGGGGTGGACGACTTCCTCGCCGAAGCCACGCCGGAGGATAAGCTTCGCCTAATCCGCGAGGAGCAGGCCAAGGGCCGCCTCGTCGCCATGTGCGGCGACGGCGCCAACGACGCCCCGGCCCTCGCCCAAGCCGACGTGGGCGTGGCTATGCAGACCGGCACGCAAGCCGCCCGCGAGGCCGGCAACATGGTGGACCTGGACTCAGACCCCACCAAGTTGATCGAGATCGTGGAGGTGGGCAAACAACTGTTGATCACCCGCGGCGCCCTCACCACCTTCTCCATCGCCAACGATGTGGCCAAGTATTTCGCCATCATTCCGGCCATGTTCATGGTGGCCCTGCCGGCGCTAGCGGCCATCAACATCATGCATCTGCATAGTCCGCAGAGCGCGATCCTGTCGGCGGTGATCTTCAACGCCATCATCATCGTCATGCTGATTCCGCTGGCCCTTCGCGGGGTGAAGTATCGGCCCATCGGGGCGGACAAGCTCCTCTCCCGCAACCTCCTGATCTATGGTCTCGGCGGCCTCGTCGCGCCCTTTATCGGCATCAAGCTCATCGACCTGGCCGTCTCGGCCGTCGGCCTCGCTTAAAGGGTCCTCGCCATGCTCAGCAACCTTCGCCCGGCGATCGTGATGATCGTCTTCTTCACCCTCCTGACCGGACTGGCTTACCCCTTGGCGATCACCGGGATTGCACAAGCGCTCCTCCGCACCGAGGCCAGCGGCGAGCTGGTCAGCGATGCTTCGGGCCAGGTGATCGGCTCGCGCCTGATCGGCCAGAGCTTCGCCAAGCCGCAATATCTGCAGCCCCGCCCTTCGTCTGCGGGGAACGGTTATGACGCCTCCAATTCCGCGGGATCCAACATGGGGCCGCTGAACACCAAGCTGGCCGATCGCGAGAAGGCCGCGGCCGACGCCATCCGCAAAGACGCGCCGGGCGCCGCCATTCCCGCCGACGCCGTCACCACCTCCGGCTCCGGCCTCGACCCGGACATCTCGCCGCAATACGCCCACATCCAAGCCGCCCGCATCGCCGCCGCTCGCCGCGCCTCGGCCGTTGACGTCGACGCCCTTATCACCGCCCAGACCCGCCAGCCCTTGCTCGGCTTCATCGGGCAGCCGCACGTGAACGTCTTCAATCTCAACCGAGCCCTCGACGTGCGCTTCCCGGTGGGCCACGCTGGCGGCTGATGACCGCAGACCCCTCCGATCGTAGTGATCCCGATCGCCCAAACCCGGATGCGCTCCTTGCCGAAACCAAGCGGTCCACGCGGGGGCGGCTGAAGGTCTACCTCGGCATGTCGCCGGGGGTGGGCAAGACCTACGAGATGCTGACCGCCGGTCGCCGCCGCCAGCGCGAGGGCAAGAACGTGCTGGTGGGCGTGGTGGAGACCCACGGGCGCCTGGAGACCGAAGCCCTGCTCGACGGGCTGGAGGTTCTGCCGCGACATCCCATCGCCTACCGAGGTCAGCAACTGATGGAGTTCGACGTCGACGCCGCCCTGGCGCGTCGGCCCGATCTCCTCTTGGTGGATGAATACGCCCATTCCAACGCGCCAAGCTCCCGCCACCCGAAGCGCTGGCAGGATGTAGAGGAATTGCTGGCGGCGGGCATCAACGTCTGGACCACGCTAAACGTCCAGCATCTCGACAGCCTAGTAGACGTGGTCTGGCGCATCACCGGCGTGCGCGTACGCGAAACGGTGCCCGACGGCGCCCTCTCCCTCGCCGACGACATTGAGCTGGTGGACATCACACCCGAAGAGCTGCGCGAGCGTCTTGACGTGGGCAAGGTCTACGCGCCGGAAACCGCCACCCTCGCTGGCGCCAACTTTTTCAAGCCGGAGAACCTGACGGCGCTACGCGAATTAGCGCTCCGCCGCGTGGCTCAGACGGTGGACGACCAGATGGTCGGCGCCATGCAGCGGCAAGGCATCGCCGGGCCCTGGGCGGCGGGCGAACGCATTCTCGTTCTGGTGGCGGGCGACCCCATGGCCGCCGCGCTGGTGCGAACAGGTCGACGCCTGTCGGATCTGATGATGGACGCCCCATGGACGGTCGCCACCGTCGAGCGCCCAAACCGTCCCAGCGCCTCCGCCCTGGCGGGCCGCCGCGTCGGCGAGGCGTTGAAGCTTGCCGAACAGCTTGGCGGATCGAGCGTGGTTTTGACCGGAGACGACCTCCCCGGCGCGGTCTTGGAGTTCGCGCGCCGCAACAACGTCACCCAGATCGTCATCGGCAAGTCGAAGGAGAGCCGCTGGAAAGTCCTCACCGGCAAGTCCTTGGCTCAGGCCCTGTTGCAACGATCCGGCGGCGCGGCGGTGCATTTCGTCACCGAGAGCGCGCCGGAAGCCGTTGCTCAAGAACCGCCTACACGGCCCCGCCGTTTCCCTCGTTCTTGGCTGGCCTATCCGGCCTCCGCCGGTCTGGTGGCCATAGCCGCCGGGATCGCCACGCTGCTGGACCGCTACGCGGCCGGCGCGGACCTCGCCATGATCTTCCTGGCCAGCGTGTTGCTCAGCGGCCTGCTCTTAGGGCTTCGACCGGCTCTCGCTGCTGGCGCGCTGGCGATCCTGACCTACAACTTCTTGTTCTTGGAGCCTCGCTTCTCCATGGCGATAGGCCATCCGGCGGATGTCCTGACCTTTGTCATCTTCATCGCCGTAGCGGTGGTGACCGGCTGGCTCACCGGGCAGGTGCGCGATCAAGCCGGGCTGGTGGCGCGCAGAGCCTCCGCTGTCACCGCCCTTCTGGCCTCAAGCCGCCGTCTCTCCGCGGTCGCCACCCGCGCCGACGCCGCCAAGGCCCTGGCCGAACAGATTTCCGCCACGGCGGGATCGGGCGCGGTGGTGTTCCTGCCGGCCGGCGCAGACATCGAGCTCTCCGCCGGCGCGCCGACTACGCCCGAGCTCTCCACCGCCGCCCTCACCGCCGCCCGCTGGGCCTGGGAGAAAGGCGAGGCGGCCGGCTCGGGCACCGGCACTCTGCCTCAGGCGGGCTGGACCTTCCGACCTCTAACGGGTCTTCGCGGCAAGGCCGGCGTCGCGGGGGTCGAAGCCAGAGATACGCTCACCGGCGATGACGAGCGGTTGGTGCTGGCCTTGCTGGATCAAGGGGCGGTGGCGCTGGAGCGGGCGGAGCTGGCCGCCACCGCCGTCGAGACCGAATCCCTGCGCCGCTCCGATCGCCTGCGCGCCGCTCTGATGAACTCCATCAGCCACGACCTCAGAACGCCCCTCTCCACAGTCCTCGGATCGGCCACCACACTGATCGACTACGGCAAGTCCCTGACGCCGGACGTGCGCGCCGACCTCCTCCTCTCTATCCGCGAAGAGGCCGAGCGGCTGAACCGCTATGTGGGCGATCTCTTAGACATGACCCGTCTTGAGGGCGGCGCCCTCGCACCCCGCAACGAACTGACCGATGTGCGCGATGTCCTCGGCGCCGCAGCCGACCGGGTGGCCCGCCGCCTCGAAACTCGTCCCCTGGAACGCGACTTCCCGAGCGAGCTGTCTTTGGTGGACGTGGACCCCGGGCTGCTCGAACAGGCGGTGGTGAATATTCTGGAGAACGCCATCGCCTACAGCCCCGACGGCGCAAGGATCGAGCTGGCCGCCTACGAGGACCGCGCCAATGTGGTCATCAGCATCGAAGACGAGGGCAAGGGCATCCCCACCGCCGATCTTGAGCGCGTGTTCGAGAAATTCCGCCGAGTGGAGGAGCACTCAAGCGACCGCGCCGGCAAGAGCGTCGGCCTCGGCCTGTCCATCTCCAAAGGTTTCGTGGAGGCGATGGGCGGCCGCATCGCCGCCGCCAGCCCGATCCATGAGGATCACGGCACCCGCGTTCTGATCAGCCTCCCCAAGGCGCAAGCCACCCACCACCTTTTATTGTGATCCCATGAGCGCCCTTCGACCCCGCATCCTCGTCATCGACGACGAACCGCAGATTCACCGTTTCCTCGGCCCGGCCTTAGACGCTGCCGGTTATGAGGCTGAGCGCGCCGACACCGCCGCCGAGGGCTTGAAGACCATCGCCTCCCGACCGCCGGATGCCGTGGTGCTGGACCTCGGCCTTCCGGACATGGACGGCAAAGAGGCGTTAAAAAAGGCCCGCGCCTTCTACGACGGTCCGATCCTGATCCTTTCCGCCCGCGACCGCGAGATCGAGAAGATCGAGGCCCTGGATCTCGGCGCCGACGACTACGTGGAAAAGCCCTTCAGTGTAGGCGAACTTTTGGCCCGCTTGCGTGTAGCCCTTCGCCACAAGGTGCAGAAGGCCGGTGGGGAACCGAAGGTGAAGGCGGGCGATCTGGAGATCGACCTACCTCTCCGCTTGGTGACGCTAAAGGGCGAGCAGGTCCGACTTTCGCCCAAGGAGTACGAGCTCTTGATCCGCCTCGCCGAGGGTGGAGGGCGCGTCCTGACCCACCGCCAGCTCCTCACCGCCGTCTGGGGCCCGGCCCATGAGGAGGACGTGCAATATCTCCGCGTCTTTATCGGCCAGCTCCGCCAAAAGCTGGAGGCGGACCCTGCCAGGCCAAAGATAGTAATCACCGAACCAGCCGTGGGTTACCGCTTCATTGCGGATTGATCGCGCCCAAGGCTCCATCAGCTTAAAGCGCAGCGGACGCGTACAGATCTTAATTAAGGATCGGGCCCCTTTTGCATCCTTTAAAGCTGCCCGGTGACACCTTGAAGTAATGGAAACGCCGCGTTGGTGTTGATGGCGCTGGAAGTTCAGCCATTATGGCTAGGCCTTTTCGGAGAAGCGCCCGTGAAACTCGTCGTCTTGACCTCAGTCGCAGCCGCCGCTGCCCTTCTCAGCGGCTGTGAAACCACCGACGGCGGGCGGCGCATCCCGGCGGTATTCAACTGCGAGGACGGGACCAAGCTGAACCTAGTGTTTGACCATGTGAAGGACGCCGCCGTCCTGCGCCTGCCCAAGGATAAGACCGCCGTCCTGCCCTCCCAGCATCCGGGCGCGGGGATGTGGTATGTGGGCGATGGTTACGAGCTTCGCGGCGCCGGCGACACGCTGAACTATAGCGCGCCGGACCATCCCAGAACCGTCTGTACCCAGAAGCATTAGAGCCGTCTGGAACCGACCGCGCCTCTCTGGATTTCGGCAACGGATTGCGGCATCTTGACGCTTCTTTCAGCGACTAAGGGGGGACCGAATGCTTGAGCGTGTGGCCCAACGGTTCATCAAGGTCGGCAGGCTGAGGGTTGTCTATCCGAACGGCAAGGTCGGCCAGTACGGCGACGGAACCGGGCCGGAGATCGCCGTCCGCCTGACCGGCCGCTCCACCCTGCTGCAGCTCGCCATGGAGCCGGAGCTGAAGCTCGGCGAATGCTACATGGACGGTTCGCTCGTCATGGAGCAGGGGGAGATCTACGACTTCCTGGAGCTGCTCGGCCGTAACTTCGACTACGATCCCAATCGCCAGCACCGGCAGCCGATGATGAAGCGGTTCTGGTACTGGCTGGTTCGCCACATCCGCCAGATCAACGACCGGGTGTCGGCGCGCCGGAACGTGCGCCACCACTATGACATCTCCAACGATCTCTACCGCCGCTTCCTCGATCCGGACATGCAGTATAGCTGCGCCTATTTCGCCGAGCCCGGCATGACGCTGGAAGAGGCGCAGGACAACAAGAAGGCGCACATCGCCTCAAAACTCCTGCTGCAGCCAGGCCAGCGGGTGCTGGACATCGGCTGTGGCTGGGGCGGCATGGGGCTGACGCTGGCGGAGCGCATCCCGGGCGGAGAGGTGATGGGCGTCACCCTTTCCACCGAACAGCTGGCGGTGGCGCAGGAGCGCGCGGCGGCAAGGGGTGCCAACGCGCGCTTCGAGCTTTGCGATTATCGCGACGTAGAGGGGACCTTCGACCGCATTGTCTCGGTCGGCATGTTCGAACACGTGGGCCAGCCCAACTATCAGGAATACTTCGACACGGTGGCGCGCCTCCTGAAAGACGACGGCGTGGCGGTGATCCACTCGATCGGCCGCAAGGACGAGCCCGGCGTCACCAATCCCTGGATCGCCAAATACATCTTCCCCGGCGGCTATATCCCAGCGCTGTCGGAGGTGCTGCCCGCCATCGAGCGCGCGGGCTTGTGGGTGACGGATTTGGAAGTCTTGCGCCTGCACTACGCCGAGACCCTGCGGGTCTGGCGGGAGCGCTTCACGGCGCAATGGGACGAGATCGCGCGGGAATACGACGTCCGCTTCTGCCGCATGTTCGAGTTCTATTTCGCGGTGTCGGAGATCGCCTTTCGCTACGGCGGCCACATGGTGTTCCAGGTGCAGCTTGCGAAGCGTGTCGACGCCGTGCCCATGACCCGCGACTACATCGACGACAGGGGCTCGGCCCGCCCGGCCAAGGTTTCAACCCTCAGCGCGGTGGGCGGCTAGAGGCCGCGCGTCAGACCAGCTCTTCCACGGCCTGGATCATCCGGCAAAGATCCTCCGAGCGGGAGAGGCGATGATCGCCGTCCTTGACCAGAGTGAAGACCACATCGGGATTGTCGATCGCTTCGGCTAAAGCCAAGGCGTACCGCCAGGGCACGTCCGCATCCGCGCCACCCTGCAGGATGCGGACGGGGCAGGCGATCTCCACCGGTCCCGGCAGGATTGACCAGGCGCGGCCCTCCTCGATCAGTTCGGCGGTGATGGCGTAGCCGCCCTCGTATTCCGAGGGACGGGTCCAGCGACCGTCGCGCTTCAACGCCCTGCGGGCTTCGTCGGTGAAGCTGGGCTCCATCAGCTTGTCGGTGAAGTCGGCGGCGGGGGCGATCAGCACCAGCGCCTTGACCCGTTCCGGCCGCGCCAGGGCTGCGAGGCAGGCCAGCCACCCGCCCATGGACGAGCCCACCAGCACCAGCGGACCATCCGTAAGCTGGTCGATCACCGCCAGCGCGTCGGCGCGCCAGCGGCCGATGGTCCCGTCCTCGAAGGCGCCGGAGGATTGGCCGTGGCCGAAATAGTCGAAGCGGACGTAGGCGCGGCCGGTCCTGCGTGTCCAGTCATCCACAGCGACCGCCTTGGTCCCCTCCATGTCGGAATGGAAGCCGCCGAGCCAGACCACTGTCGGACCTGCGCCGCCTATGGAGCGGTAGGCGATGCGCTGGCCGTCCTCGCGGTCCAGGAAAGACGGCGCGGTCATGGGCTCAGCGCCGAAGCCGCCCGCCCGACGCCTTCTCCACCGCCGCGATGACGAGCGCCGACAGGGCTTCGATCTCCACATCGTTCAGGGTCTTGTCCTGCGGATGGATAGTGACCTCCAGCGCTACCGACTTCTCGCCGTCCGGGACGCCGGGACCCTGATAGACGTCGAATACGCGAGCGGCGGCGATGAGCGCCTTGTCCGCCCCCCCCTTATTCGCGCTAAGGGCCGCGCGGACGAGATCGCCCGCCGCTTTGTCATTAGCGACGATGAAGGCGAAGTCGCGCGACAGCGGCATGTGCGGAGAGAGCTCCAGGACCGGCTTGGTCTTCACCGCCTTCCTCTTCGGCTCGGGCACCGATTCCAGGGTGATCTCGAAGGCGTAAAGCGGGCCGTCCACGTCCATGGCCTTCAGGATGCTGGGGTGCAGGGCGCCTAACTCCGCCAGCACAGCCTTTGGCCCAAGCTGCAGCCGCGCCGAGCGGCCGGGATGCCACCACGGGTTGGCCGAGCCCTGCGCCGTCTGCAGCGAACCGGTGGGGGCGCCGAGTTCGTCCAGCAGCGCGATCAGGTCGCCCTTGAGCGCGAACAACGGATCGGCCGCCGCGCCGGCCCAGCTGCGCGGCGCGTTGGGCGCTATTATGGCGGCGATGACGGTGCGCTGATCCTCCGGCTGATCGCCCAGGAACACCGGCCCGATCTCGAACAGGGCCAAGTCGGCGAAGCCGCGCGCGGCGTTGCGGCCCGCCGCCTCGATCAGGCCCGGCAGGGCGGAGGGGCGCATGCAGTCCAGTTCCGACGCGATCGGATTGGCCAGCACGAGGCGCGGATCGCCGCCGCCGAACAGGCGCGCATTGGCGGTAGAGGTGAAGGACCAGCCCACCGTCTCCTGATAACCCGCCGCCGCCAGCGCCCGCCGCGCGGCGCGGACGCGGGCCTGCTTGGGGGTAAGCACGCCGCCGGGCTTGCGCGGGACATCCGGGAGCGGGGTGGAGGGCAATTCGCCGAACCCCTTGATCCGCGCCACCTCCTCCACGAGGTCGGCAGGGCCGGCCACGTCGCGCCGCCAGGTGGGGGGCGTCACGCGCAGGATGGCTGGGCCTTCGACGGTGAAGCCGAGCGCCTCCAGGATATGGGCGATCTCGTAGCGGTCGATCTTCAGGCCGGAGAGTTTTTCGACGTAGTCGGGATCGAAGTCCAAGGCATGCGGCGGCCCAGGGATCTCCCCGGCGATGACGATCTCGGAGGGTTCGCCGCCGCAAAGCTCCAGGATCAGCTTGGTGGCCAGCTCCAGCCCACCCGTGATGAAGCCGGTGTCGACGCCGCGGGCGAAGCGGTACTGGGCGTCGGAGTTGATGCCGGTGTCCCGGCCGGTCTGAGCCGTGCGGATCGGGTCGAACCAGGCGCTTTCCACGAAGACGTGCTGAGTTTCCTCCGAACACCCCGTGCTCTCCCCGCCCATGACGCCGCCAAGGCCGATGGGCCGCTCGCCCGCCGCATCGGCGATGACGCACATCCCAGGCCCGATGTCGTAGGTCTTGCCGTCGAGCGCGATCAGGTGCTCGTCGCCGTGATCGGCATGGTGGCCGAGGCGGGCTTCGATCACCCCGCCCACCAGCTTCTGCGCATCATAGACGTGCAGCGGCCGGGCGCGGTCGTAGGAGAGGAGGTTGGTGACGTCCACCAGGGCCGAGATGGGGCGCAGACCGATGGCGCGCAGGCGCTGCTGCAGCCACTCCGGCGATGAGCCGTTTTTCACGCCACGGATAAGACGCCCCGCGAACACCGGGCAGGCGTCGCCGTCCACCTTGACGACGATGGGGCAAGGGAACTGTCCGTGCACGGACTCGACCGCCGGCGTGATCAGCTTGCCGACGCCCGCCGCCGCCAGGTCCCGCGCGATGCCGGCGACGCCGAGCCAGTCGGGGCGGTTGGGCGTCACCTCGAAGTCGATCACCGGGTCGGCGCCGAACACCTCGGCGGCCGACGTGCCGACGGCGAGCGTCTCCGGCAGGTCGAGGATGCCGTCGCTTTCTTCGGAAACCTCAAGCTCCTTGGCCGAGCAGAGCATGCCGTTGGAAACGACGCCCCGCACCGGCTTCTCGGATAACGTGACGCCGAGCCCCGGCACATAGGCGCCGATGGGGGCGTAGATGGTCGTGAGCCCCGCCCGCGCATTGGGCGCGCCGCAGACGATCTCCTTGCGGCCGTCCACCGTATCCACCTGACAGACGCGCAGGCGGTCGGCGTTGGGGTGCTGCACGGCCTCGACGATCCTGGCGACGGTGAAGGGGGCGAGCTTGGCGGAGGGATCGATCACATGCTCGACCTCCAGACCGGCCATGGTCATGGCGGAGGCGATCTCGTCCACCGATTTGTCCGTATGCAGATGATCCTTCAGCCAGGAGAGGGTGAATTTCATGAGGCGCTCCTCCCTTCTCCCTCGAAGGGGGAAGGGTCGGGGATGGGGG
>CAXTHJ010000028.1:0-30856 GCA_964243985.1 uncultured Caulobacteraceae bacterium
CCCGCGCCCACGATCAGCACCTTGGCCGCCTTCAGCCTCTGCTGCCCCTGGCCGCCAACCTCGCGCAGGACGAGGTGGCGGGCGTAGCGGTCGATCTCGTCGGGGCTGAAGCTCATGCGGCTAATTTGGCGCGGGGCGATCACGAATCAAAGGGTTGAAGCGGCCGCCCCTTCCGCCGTGACCGATCGGGGACTAGGTTCTGGGGGTAAGTGCGGAGAGCGCAATGGACGCGGCGATGTTTCAGGAGCCCCGGCGACGCATGATCCGCCTGCCGGACGGCGAGATGGCCGCGCTGGATTTTGGCGACGAGAAGCGCCCAGTGGACCTCGTTTTCCTGCACGCCACCGGCTTCAACGCCATGACCTACCGCTCGATCCTGGCGCCGCTTTCGCCGGGGATGCGCATCTTGGCGGTGGACCAGCGGGGACATGGCGCCAGCCGCCTCCCGATAGACCCCTCAAAGCTGCGGTCCTGGAAGCCGTTCCGCGACGATCTCCTGGCCCTGCTCTCTACCCTGGACGGGCCGCCGCCGGTATTAGCCGGCCATTCCATGGGCGGCACGGTTTCGCTCCTGGCCGCCGCGGCCCGGCCTTCAGCCGTCAGCGGCCTTGTCCTGTTCGATCCAGTGGTGGTCAGCCGGATGAAGACAATGATGGCCTATATGCCGGGGAGCGCGAAGGCCCTGCGCCAATCGCCCCTGGCCGTCGGCGCCGCCAAGCGCCGGGACGTGTTCGACAGCGTGGAGGTCGCTTTCGCCGCCTATAAGGGCCGGGGCCCCTTCAAGTCCTGGTCCGATATCATGGTGGCCGACTATGTGGCGGCGGGGATGGAGGAGCGGCCGGACGGCAAGGTGGAGCTTACCTGCAGGCCCGCCGTGGAATCGGCCCTCTACGCTGCTCAGGCGCACAATCCTTGGGCCGCCGCGGCGCGGGTGCATACGCCCTTGACCATCCTTCGCCCCGAGCGGGGCTCATTTTGCGAGATCGGCGACGGCCGCGCTTTTCTCGCGGGCAATCCCCGCGCCAGCCTGGTCACCGTGCCGGACACCGGCCACTTCCTGCCTATGGAGCGGCCGGACATCGTCCGCGACGCCCTGCTCGACGCCGCGATCTGACCGCGACCAACTAAAAGCGCCTTGCCGTCACGGTTGGGAATGAACCATCCGTCCGCCGGCGCGCTAAGTTGCTGTCGGCTGACCGACAGTGGAGCGCACGTCATGGCGACCCGTGCATTGGAACAGGATTTCAACGGCTTGACCCAGTCCTTGGGAAACGGTTTCGCGATCACGGGCCAAAAGATCGGCTCCGCCTTCTCCAACATGAATCCTTACGGACGGCGGTTCGCCGTCACCGGGTTGGGTGCGATCCTGGCCTTGAGTCTCGGCGCGGCGACGGCCGGGGCGTTCCGGTTGCCGACGGAGATCACCGATCCGGCGCAGCCCCAAGATCAGACCCTGGCGCAAAGCGAATTGCCGTCCGAGACCGCCGCCCGCACCTATGCCCTGGAGAACCCGCCCACCTATTCAGTCCCGACGCCGAAAGACGTCGACGCCACGCCATCGGACGTCGCGACCGACCTCAGCGTGGTCCACGACGACGCCGCTGCTACGCCAACCTACACTACACCCTCCGTTGAGCCGCCGTCCGGCGCGGCGGAGCATAGCCAGGCTGTTCCAACTCCCTACTCGCCCGGCTTCTATTCAAGCGCTCCCCCGACGTTGAGTGCGACCGCTTCCACGCCAAGCGATACGGTCGACGGTCGCTAGATCGTCTCGCCGCCTTCCGGCATGAAAGTCTGCCAGTGGTCCAACGCGTCGATTAGATCACCGCACGCTATATCCTCCGGACGGCCTAGGCGGCCAACGGGCGTGCGCGCTGACGCCTTACCCGTTATGCGAACAGCGACATTCCTCAACCCCTAAATACCCGAAAAGATAGGACTTGATTTCGGGTTCCAGCAAACCGACTTCTCTAAATCTGCAAAGGCGCTTGCCAAACCGCCCTGGATTCGACAGGACGAGCCGGCATAAAAGAAGGAAACCCCATGTCCCGCGAAGCCGTCATCGTCTCGACCGCCCGCACCCCGATCGGTAAGGCCTATCGCGGCGCTTTCAACAACACCACCGGCCCCGAGCTCGGCGGCCATGTGATCAAGGAAGCGGTCAAGCGCGCGGGCATCGACCCCGGCGAGGTGGACGACGTCATCATGGGCTGCGCCCTGCAGCAGGGGACCACCGGACAGAACGTGGCGCGCCAGGCTCTGCTGCGCGCGGGCCTCCCCACCAGCGTCTCGGGCGCCACGATCGACCGTCAGTGCTCCTCGGGCCTGATGGGCATCTCCATGGCCGCCAAATATATCACCGAAGACGGTGCGACGACCGCCATCGGCGGGGGCCTTGAGTCCATATCTCTGGTGCAGAACGACAAGCTCAACCGCTTTCGCGCCGGCGATCCTTGGCTGGTGCAGAACATCCCGTCGATCTACATGAGCATGCTCGAGACAGCAGAGATCGTGGCCGAGCGCTACGGCGTTTCCCGCGAAGTCCAGGACGAATACGCCTTTCAGTCCCAGCAGCGCACCGCCGCCGCTCAATCCGCTGGCTATTTCAACGCCGAAATCGCGCCCCTGGCCTCCGTCATGCAGGTGCAGAACAAGGAGACCGGCGAGGTCACCGAGCGCAACGTCGAACTGAAGCTCGATGAAGGCAACCGGCCGCAAACCACCCTCGCGGACCTGCAAAAGCTCCAGCCGGTGTTTAAGGGCGGTCAGCAGATCAAGGAAGGCAAGTACATCACCGCCGGCAACGCCTCCCAGCTCTCCGACGGCGCCGCCGCCGTGGTGCTGATGGAGCGCAAGGAAGCGGAGAAGCGCGGGTTCCAGCCGCTGGGCGTCTATCGCGGTATGGCTGTGGCGGGCTGCGATCCGGACGAGATGGGCATCGGCCCGGTCTTCGCGATTCCCAAGCTGCTCGAACGCAATGGCCTGAAGATCGATGACATCGACCTTTGGGAGCTGAACGAAGCCTTCGCCTCGCAGTGTCTCTATTGCCGCGACAAGCTCGGCATCGATCCGGCCAAGTACAACGTCTCCGGCGGCGCCATCTCCATTGGCCACCCCTACGGTATGACGGGCGCAAGAGCCGCCGGCCACATCCTGCACGAAGGCAAGCGTCGCGGCGCCAAGTACGGCGTCGTCACCATGTGCATCGGCGGCGGCATGGGCGCGGCGGGGTTGTTCGAGATTTTCTGATTTCGGAATGAGCCGGCACGGCTCTCGGCGCCGCCGCCTGAAAGCCTACCGCGCCGCCGCCTTTAGCGCATCTCGCACCGAGACGTTGCTGCCCTGCGCCGCCAAGGCGTCGCCGAGTGCAGCCAGGCACAGCATCACGTGCCGCTCGGTGGCCGAGGCGCCCATCAGGCCAATACGCCAGACCTTCCCCTTCAAGGGGCCGAGCCCAGCGCCGATCTCCAGCGAGAACCGCTCCAGCAGGTGCGCCCGCACCTTGCCCTCGTCGATCCCCTCCGGAACCTTGACCGTGTTCAGTTGCGGCAGGCGGTGCTCGCGCGCCACCTGAAAGTCGAGACCGAGGGCGGCGAGGCCGGAGGCCAGTTGCTCGTGCGTCTGGCGATGGCGGGCGTGGGACGCCGCCTCCCCTTCCTCGAAGAAGGCCACCATCGCTTCGTGCAAGCCGTAGACGGCGTTGACCGGGGCGGTGTGGTGATAGGCGCGCCCGCCCTCGCCCTTGCCCCAGTAGCTCATCAGCAGTTGCAGGTCATAGAGCCAGGTGCGCGGTTTGGTCTTGCGCATCATCACCGCCTCCAGTGCGCAAGCGGAAATGGCGAAGGGGGCGAGACCGGGCGGGGCCGAAAGACACTTCTGCGTGCCGGCGTAAAGAACATCGGCGCCCCACGCCGCCGCATTCACCGGGATGCCGCCGACGGAGGTGACGCAGTCCACCAGGGTCATGGCGCCGTGCTCCTTGGCTAGGGCGCAGAGCGGGCCGGGGTCAGTCATGGCGCCGGTGGAGGTTTCTGCATGGACAAAGGCCAAAAGCTTGGCGCCCCGCGCCCAGAGCGCCGCCTCGACCTTTTCAGGGTCCACCGGCTCGCCCCAGGGCTGCTCCACTCGCACCACTTCGGCGCCGGCGCGCTCGGCCATGTCGGCCATGCGCCCGCCGAACACCCCGTTGATGCAGACCACCGCCACGTCGCCGGGCTCCAAGAGGTTCATGATCCCCGCCTCCATGGCGCAGGTGCCGGGGCCGGGTAGAGGCACGCAGGCGTAGCCGTCCGCGTGAAACAGCCGCGCAAGGCCGCCCTTCACCTCCTCCATCAGGTCCTGGAAGGCGGGATCCAGGTGGCCGAGGGTCGGCCGCGCTTGCGCCAGCAGCACGCGGGCGGAGACGTCCGAGGGGCCGGGGCCCATCAGGACTCGGACGGGCGGGTGGAAGCTTTTCACAGGGCGACATCCGATCGGTCTTCAGGGCGGTGCGGCGGTTCACGGCTTGGTGAGCGCCGCTCACGCCCTAGTGATTAGAATCCTTTGCCCTGTCGAGGCAATGTGCAGACCTTGGATGGAGGTCCAAAGTCCCTCGCGTTCGTCGCTCTCGCCGCTTGCGGCGATGAGCGGCGGACGCGACCCTTTTTCGGGTAGGGTGCAGAGACTGGGCGCAGGAACCCAATCGGCCGCCGCTACGTTGTTTCAACAAACAACAACAGGCGGGAGACGGTGATGGCCTACCTCCACCGTGATCATATCCACTACATTCCGTCGAAGATTCATCTCAACTGGAGCCGGCTGGCTATCTTCGCCGCTCTGGTCGCCTTTTGGGTGTTCGTCGCCGCGCCTCTGATCCGTTAGATCGCCCGCGCTACCGGAACGGCGGCTCGTCGAAGGCGCGAAGCTTGCGGGAATGCAGGCGCAGGCCCTCCTGGCGCAGCACTTCAATGGCCTCCATTGCGATCATCAAGTGCTGAGAAATGGCTCGCTCATAAAAAAGGTTGGCCTGCCCCGGCAGCTTGATCTCTCCATGCAGCGGCTTGTCGGACACACAGAGCAGCGTCCCATAAGGCACGCGGAAGCGGTAGCCTTGGGCGGCGATGGTGGCTGATTCCATGTCGATGCCCACCGCGCGGGACTGATTGAAGCGCAGGGCTGAGGAGGTGTAGCGCAGCTCCCAATTGCGATCGTCGGTGGTCACTACAGTGCCGGTGCGAAGACGCCGTTTCAGCATCTCGCCGGTCTCGCCGGAAACGATCTCCGCCGCGCGATAGAGCGCCTGCTGCACCTCGGCGATGGGCGGGATGGGAATTTCCACCGGCAGGACGTCGTCCAGCACGTGATCATCCCGCAAATAGGCGTGGGCCAGCACATAGTCGCCGATAGTCTGGCTGGGGCGGAGGCCGCCGCAGTGGCCGATCATCAGCCAGGCCTGGGGCCGCAGCACCGCCAGGTGGTCGGTGATGGTCTTGGCGTTGGAGGGGCCGACGCCGATGTTGACCAGGGTGATCCCCTGCCCGCCCTCGGCCATCAGGTGATACGCGGGCATCTGGTGCTTGCGCCAGGCGGCGTCGGCGATCACCCGGTCGGGATCGGGCGTATCCTTGGTGATGCTGACGTTGCCGGAGAGGGACAGCTCTGTGTACCGCCCGTCGGCGTTTATCTGCTCGACGCCCCAGCGAACGAACTCGTCCACGTAGCGGGTGTAGTTGGTGAAGAGGACGTAGTCCTGCACGTGCTCCACCGGCGTGCCCGTATAGTGCTTCAGCCGCGCCAGGGAGAAGTCGATGCGGGGAGCGTCGAACAGGCCGAGTGGTCGGGCGCCTTCCAGTTCCGGCGACCAGAGCCCGTCCACAACCTCGTCGCCGATGTGGGCGAGTTGGGTGGCGGGGAACCAGCGGGCGATCTCCTCGGTCTCCGCGCCGTCCAGGCGCAGGTCGTCGGCGCCGTCGAGAATGTAGGGATAGGGGATTTCCTGCGCCGATTGCCGAACGGAGACGTAAACCTTATAATCGCGCACCAGCAGCCCGAGTTGCTCAATCAGATAGTCGCGAAACAGCGCTGGGCGGGTGATGCTGACGGCGTAGTCTCCGGGGTTTCGGATCAGGGCGAAAGCGCGCCCCACCCGAGGCGCAGGTCCCTCCGGCGCGTAGTGGATGCGCAGTTCCGGATAGGCGAAAGCGCCGGCCGCCCGCGCGCCGAGATCGGGTCTGGTCCCGTCTCTCAGATAGGCGGCAAGGCCGGTGCGAAGATTGGCTACGGACTGGTCGTAGATCGCCTGGACGTCGTCCAGGATGGCAGGAAGTTCGTCGGCCGCTGTCATGCGCCCGTATAGCGTGGCCGTGCGACAGAGGCGAGACGACGGGGTCGCCCGCTCAGGCGCGTTTCTTGAGGGAGCCCGGCTTATGGGCCGCCAGATCGCCGGATTTAGCGCTTTTCACCAGAACCTCGGGATTATCCTTGGACGCCGCCACCTTGTGGGTCTTGATCTTGGTGGGCTTGGTCAGCGTCTTGACGACCTCGCCATGGGTTTCCCCTTGGCTGGTGTTCCAGGCGACCTTGTCGCCGGCTTTCGGGGTCTTGGTCATGATTGGCTCCTGACGAAACAACTTCCCGGGGCGCGGGGAGTTCCTCAGCCGTCCGGCCAGAGATCCTGCACCGAGCCCTTGCGGTTCAGGATGCGCGCCGCCCGTTTGACCACGGCCAGGAGGCGCTCGGTGCGGCCTTCGGCGTCGTAGGCGAGGCGGGCGCGGGAGAGGCCTTCCAGCATGAAGCGGGCGAGGTCCCGCCCGGCCTGAAGCCTTGGGCTTTGTCCGCCCTGCACCAGATCGAACAGGTGGTCCCCCACTTCGGCGCGGTCGAAGGCGTCCTGCGCAGGGACCAGATGTTCGCGCACCAAGGCGTCGGTCCGCGCCGCCCGCTCAAGCTCGGCGAAGGCGACGAACGGCGTTTCCCCCAAAAGACGCCAGTAGCTGTCGATGGCGTAGTCGGTGCGGTCGGCGCCGCGGGGCGCATCGTCCACCGCGGCTTGCAGGAGCCGCTCCCGCGCGGCCTGGACATGGGGCACCACCGCGTGGATCAGGCTTGCACGGTCGGGAAAATGATAGAGCATGGCGCCGCGGGTGAGATGGGCCGCCTCCGCCACCTGAGCGTGGCCGGACGCCTGGTAACCGCTCTCGGCGTAAAGGCGCATGGCGGCGTCAAGGATGCGCGCGCGGGTGCGGCGGCTCTTGGGGCTGTCAGGCGCTTCGCGCGCGGGGGTCGCCTCTGATTTCAACGGGTTCGCCGGCATCGCTCCGCCATGTTGCATTGCGATAAAAGAGATAAGCCAGCCTTGGCGGGGAAGCTAGAGCATGAGGCGCTTGAAAATGCTCGCCTCCCCTCGGGTTTCGCCTTATGAACAGCCCGTGTGCAGACTGCTGAGTGAACAGTTTCGTCTGATCCCGTCGCGGCTTTCGTTCCGGAATGGCCGCCGCCAATGCGAGGCGAATCCATGCGGGTGCTGATCGCCACAGACGCCTGGGAGCCTCAGGTCAACGGCGTGGTCCGCACCCTGACCCGCACCATCGCCGAACTTCGCGCCATGGGGCACGAGGTGGAGGTGGTGTCGCCCGACCAGTTCACCACTTTGCCTTTGCCCACCTATCCAGAGATCCGCCTGGCGATGGGCGCCTATGAGCCCATGCAGGAGCGGTTCAAATCTTTCGAGCCCGAGGCGATCCATATCGCCACGGAAGGGCCGGTGGGCTTGGCGGCGCGCAGGTTGTGCATCGAATGGAAGCTGCCGTTCACCACCAGCTACCACACCCGCTTCCCCGAATACCTCTCCGCCCGCCTGCCGGCGCCCCTGGCGGCGGGTTACGCCTACATGCGCTGGTTCCATAGGCCTTCGGGGCGGGTGATGGTGGCGACGCCCACCATGCGGGACGAGCTGGAGAAGCGGGGCTTTCGCAACCTCTCCCCCTGGACCCGCGGCGTCGACCTTGACCAGTTCAGGACCCGCGAGATGGGCGGCGACAAGCCGGAGGTGATGGCCGGCCTGCTCCGCCCGATCTTCCTGAACGTAGGCCGGGTGGCGGTGGAGAAGAACATCGAGGCCTTCGTGGCCCTCGATCTGCCAGGCTCCAAGGTGGTGGTGGGGGATGGCCCGTCGCGGGACGAGCTGGCGGTGCAATATCCCGACGTGCATTTCGTCGGCTCCAAGTTCGGAGAGGATCTTGCCTGTTATTTCGCCCAGGCCGATGTCTTCGTCTTCCCCTCCCTTACCGACACCTTCGGCCTCGTGATCCTAGAGGCCATGGGCACGGGGACGCCTGTGGCGGGCTATCCGGCGCCGGGGCCGATCGACCTCATTCCGGGCTCGAATGCCGGGGTGGTGGACAATGATCTGCGCAAAGCCTGCCTGGATTGCCTGACTCTCGACCGGCGTGTGGTGCGCGATTACGCCATGAAGTTCTCGTGGCGCGCCTCGGCGGAGGAGTTTTTCCGCAATCTGCAACCCTATCCCGAACCGGAGAAGACCCGCTTCTGGAAGCGTCTGCGCCGCCTCACTCGTTTGCGCCGGCGGCGTCAGGAAGCGGTCGCGACCACCACGGAAACGCCGATGTCGCTTTAAGCGGCGGCTGCCGCTGAACTGGTGGTGCTGTGCCGAAGCTCCCCTTCCCACCGCGCCACCGCCCCCGCCGCGATGGAGTTGCCGAGCACGTTGGTGGCGGTGCGGCCCATGTCCAGGAAGTGGTCGATGGCGAGGATCAAAACCAACCCCGCCTCAGGGATCTTGAAGTAGGCCAGGGTCGCGGCGATCACCACCAGCGAGGCGCGGGGCACCCCGGCTATGCCCTTGCTGGTGACGATCAGGATCAAGACCATGGTGATCTTCTGGGCGATGGTCAGGTGGATGTCGTAGGCCTGGGCGATGAACAGGGTGGCGAAGGTGCAGTAGATCATCGAGCCGTCGAGGTTGAAGGAATAGCCGAGCGGCAGGACGAAGCTGGCGATGCGTTTGGAAATGCCGAACGCCTCAAGCCGCTCCAGGGTCTGCGGATAGGCCGCCTCCGACGTGGCGGTGGAGAAGGCCACCAGGATCGGCTCGCGCAGGCTCCGAAACAGGGCGATCACCTGCGGCCCCATCACCAGGAACCCCGCCCCCAGGATCAGGGCCCACAGCAGGATGAGGGTGGCGTAGAACCAGCCCACGAAGGCGGCGTAGGTGGCGAGGATGCCGAGCCCTTGGGTCGTCACCGTGGCGGCGATGGCGCCGAAGACGGCGAAGGGGGCGAACAGCATCACATAGCTGGTCACCTTCAGCATCACCTGGCCCAGCTGCTCCACCAAGGCCAGGAGGCCATGAGCCCGCTCGCCGAGGGCGCCGATGGCCACGCCCACGAAGGTGGAGAAGACCACGATCTGCAGGATCTCGTTCTTGGCCATGGAATCGATCACCGAGGCGGGGAAGACGTGCTCCAGGAAGTCCTTGAGCGAGAGGGTGCTCTGCACCCCCGCCGCCGCGTTGACGTTGGTGAGGTGCAGCCCGCCGCCGAGGTTCAGGAGGCTGGCGATGGTCATGCCCAGAACCAGCGAAACGACGGAGGCGGTGAGGAACCAGCCCATAGTCTTCAGCCCGATCCGACCGACGGATGCTGCGTCCCCCATGTGCGCGATGCCGCCGATCAGGGTGGCGATCACCAGGGGGGCGATGATCATCTTGATCAGGCGCAGGAATACGTCGGTCAGGAGCGAGAAATAGCCCGCCGCGTCCTTGGCCGCCGCCGGGTCATGGATCGCCGAATGGCACCACCACCCGGCTAAAAGCCCTAGCACCATGCCGGCGAGGATATAGAGAGTGAACCGGCGCGGCATGGGCGATCCCGACGAAAGCGAAGGTTCGTCCTTGGCCCGAAGCGGCATGGGGCGCAAGCCGACCATGCTGGGAAAAAGCCAGCCGGGGGCGCGGCTTTAAGACTTGGGGATCATTTGTCGCAAAACGCTGTTAAATCGGGCGGATTGGTGGGGGCCTCGTTTAGTGAAATACAATGACGGCCTTCGCCTGACGATACTGGTAGGGACTTGCCTGGGCGGCGCCGCGATGCTCGCCGTTCCCGCCCTGGCCTCAGCTGACGATTCCGATGCAATTTTCGGTGGCGGCGCCAGCGACCAATTCGCCCTGCACGGCCAGGATACGATCACCGAACAGTATCATCCCCGCTTCGCCTCCCCCTATCGCGGACCGCAGAGCCTGGACCCTGGCGAGCGGGGCGACGAGACCGTGGATGTCACCGCCTTCCTCGGCGCGCGCCTGTGGAAGGGCGCGGAGATCTGGCTGGACCCGGAGATCGACCAGGGCTTCGGCCTTTCCGACACCCTGGGGGTCGACGGTTTCACCAGCGCCGAGGCCTACAAGATCGGCAAGAGTTCGCCTTACCCCAAGGTGCAGCGACTGTTCATCCGCCAGACCCTCGATCTCGGCGGCGAGAGCAAGAAGGTGGATGCGGACATGAATCAGTTCGCGGGATCGCAGACCGAAAACCGCATCGTCGTCACCATCGGCAAGATGAGCGTGGTGGACGTGTTCGACACCAACAAATACGCCCACGATCCAAAAAACGATTTTCTCAACTGGGCGCTCGTCGACACCGGCACCTTCGACTATGCGGCAGACGCCTGGGGCTACACCTACGGCGGGGCGGCGGAATGGTATCAGGGGCCGTGGACCCTCCGCGCCGGGCTGTTTGACCTCTCCGGCGTCCCCAACAACAAGAACCTCGACAAGTCCTTCCACCAGTATCAGGTCGATGGGGAGATCGAGCGGCGCTTCACCCTGTTCGGCCATGACGGCGCAGTGCGCGTGACGGGCTTTGTCAGCCGGGGCCGCATGGGTCGATACGACGATGCGGTCACGCTCGCAGACGCCACAGGCGCGGCGGCGGACATCGCCCTGGTGCGCCACTATCACAGCCGGGTGGGTGTCTCGTTCAACGCCGAGCAGGCGGTCACCGACGACCTGGGCCTATTCCTGCGCGCCGGCCATGCCGACGGCCGCTACGAGGGCTATGAATTCACCGACATGGACAACACCTTCGCCGCCGGCCTCGCCCTGAAGGGTGCGCGGTGGGGGCGAAAGGACGATACGGTGGGCTTCGCCGGCGTGATCGACCAGGCGTCGGACTCGGCGCAGGCCTACTTCAACGCCGGCGGTACGGGCATCCTGGCGGGCGACGGCATCCTGCCGCACCCGGGCGCCGAGAAGATCATCGAGACCTATTACCGCCTGCCGGTGCTGACGTTCACCCAACTCAGTTTTGATTATCAGTTCGTGGACAACCCTGCGTTTAACCGAGATCGCGGCCCGGTCTCGGTGTTCGGCGTGCGGTTGCACACGCAACTTTGAACTCAAACCGGCTGAAACCTGCCGAAAACCCTGGAATTACGTTGCGCCACAGCGTGACAGTAAGGGCGGCTTTCGCCAAGGTGCCCAGCCCAATCACAGACTGGAGCTTCCCCATGAACACCGCTGAGCTGGCTGAGCAGATCGCCGGCAAAGACGCCAAACTCACCAAGGCGCAAGCCCGGGCGTTGGTCGACGGCGTGTTCGGCGCGATCCGCGACGCCGCCGTCAAGGGCGAGGCGGTGACCCTGCCGGGCTTCGGCAAGTTCAAGGTGCAAGACAAGCCGGCGCGCATCGGCCGCAATCCCCGCACCGGGGAAGCCGTCAGCATCGCCGCCTCCAAGAAGCTGGCCTTCACGCCGGGCAAGGCTCTAAAGGATGCGCTGGCGCGCTAGACGCCTGTCTTTGCAGCGATATTTCAGAAGCCGATCAGCGAGTGCACGTCCGCGCTCGCTGGTTGGGTCGGCGCTCCCGCCCATGGTTCAATCGTTATGCAGAGTTTGCCCCCAAATTCGATTTTCGCGTTATAATGCCTGTGGCTCATCCTGAGCCGCCTTTGGAGATGCGTGTATGCCGACCGGCGTTGTGAAATGGTATAATCCCGAAAAGGGGTTCGGCTTCATCGCCCCGGAAGGCGGCGGCAAGGACGTGTTCCTGCACGTCAGCGCCGTGGAGTTCGCCGGTCATGGCGATCCCTATGAAGGCGACCGGATCAGCTACGACGTCGACAAGGGCCGGGACGGCCGGGAATCGGCCATCAACCTGCGCAAGGCCGAAGACTGACCCTCTCGAACTGAGGCGACGTTTTAGGCTGACGTCTTCTGCGCGCGTCGTTGTGGCGCGCCGCGATCGCTATTTGAGTTGTGCGGCATAGCCGGCGCGCCAGGCCGACAGCGTAACTATATGCGGCTCGCAACCCGCAAAAAAGGATGACCGGATGAAGACCCGCCGCCTCGGCAAAAGCCCCGTCCATGTCTCCGAAATCTGCATGGGGACGATGACGTTCGGCCTGCAGGCTGACGAGGCCATGTCGCACCGCATCCTCGACAAGTCCTTCGAGGCCGGGATCGACTTCTACGACACGGCCGAGAACTATCCCGTGCCGCCGAAGGAAGAGTGGGCCGGCCGCACCGAGGAGATCGTCGGCCGCTGGATGAAGACCAAGGACCGCGACGCCCTGATCATCGCCACCAAGGTCTGCGGCCCGAGCCACGGCTGGATCAAAGGCTCCCAGCGGGCGGGCAAGACGGCGCTGGACCGCCACAACATCATCAAGGCGGTGGAGGACAGCCTGCGCCGCCTTCAGACCGACTACATCGACCTTTACCAGACCCATTGGCCGGACCATGGCGCCCGCTACGAGGATGCGCTGCGGGCTCTGGACGATCTGGTGGAAGCCGGCAAGGTGCGGGTGATCGGCTGCAGCAACGAAACCACCTGGGGCTTGACCAAGAGCCTCGCCGTCTCCGAACGCTACGGCCTCGCCCGCTATGAGACGATCCAGAACAACTTCAGCCTCAACAACCGTCGCTTCGAGGACGAACTGGCGCAGGCGTGCCGTCAGGAGGGCGTCAGCCTGATCCCCTATTCGCCGCTGGCCGGCGGCGTGCTCACCGGCAAGTACCAGGACGGCGCCCGGCCCGAAGGCGCCCGTTTCTCGACCTATCTCAAGATGGGCGGGCGTCAGCAGGTGATGGCCGGCCGCTACCTAAACGACAAGTCGGTGGCCTCAACCGATCGTTTCATGGCCATCGCGGCGGAGGTCGGCGTATCGGTCACCACCCTCGCCACCGCCTGGAGCAAGCAGCACGATTTCGTGGCCTCCACCATCGTCGGCGTGACCCACGAGGATCATCTGCCGGACATCTTCGCCGCCACCGACCTCGTGCTGGACGCCGAGGTGATGAGGGCGATCGACGCGGTGACGACCGATATCCTCTATCCGATGGGGTGATGCGCCGCAGCGCCTGAGCCCCTCAGAACTTCAGGGCGTTCTTGAACATCAGGAGCGAGATGAAGATCAAATAGCAGCCGAAGATCGGCTTCAGGATTTTGGACGGCAGGCTGTGGGCCGCCGCCACCCCTAGGGGCGCTGTCAGGATCGACATGCACGCGATGGCTACCGCCGAGGGTACGTTGATGTAGCCGAGGGAGCCCCACGGCAGTCCCGCCTTGCCGAGCCCGATGATGATGAAGCCGATGGTGCTCGGCACCGCGATCAGGGTGCCGATGCCGGAAGCGGTGGCGATCGCCTTGTGGATGGTGCGGCCACACAGGGTCATCACCATGATGGCGATGGTCCCCCCGCCGATGCCCAGAAGGGCTGAAAAGGCGCCGAGGCCTCCGGCGATGCCCACACGCACCGGGCCCGTAGGCATCTGATCGCTGAGCACCTTGTTGCCAAGCTTGGGGATGAGGAAATTGATCGACATGAGGAGGACGCCGGTGGCGAAGATGAGGGTTAAAATCTTGCCGTCGATGTGACCGGCCAGCGCCACTCCCAAGGCGGCGCCGATCACGATCCACGGCGCCCAGGTCTTCAGGACTTCCCACTCCACCGCGCCCCGCTTGTGGTGCGATCGCAAGGAGCGGATCGAGGTGAAGATGATGGTCGCCGCCGAAGTGCCGATGGCCACATGCGCGTATTCCGACTTCAAGCCGCCGAGCAGGGGCAGCACCACGAAAAGAGCCGGCACCACCACAAAGCCGCCGCCGATGCCGAAAATGCCGGCCGCAAAACCCGCCAGCAGGCCGGCGGCCAGCATCGCCAGCAAGGGCGCCAGCCAGGTCACATGATCAAAAATCATCCCAACACCTCCACTAGAGCCTTTTCCGATCAGGTCGATCCGACCCGATCGGATAAAAAAGGCTAACATCATATATTTAGAGCATTTTTCGACCGCAAAACCGGACCCACTTTTGCGGAAAATGCTCTAAGCGCATCGCCGCCGCGTTCACGAATGCACGGCGCGCGCCTGAAGGCGGGACTGAACCAAGAGCGAAAACCCCTCACGCGCAGCCGTTGGCCGGCTCCCATTGAACGGCGTCCGCCTTTTCATGGCGAACGGGTGAACTCAACGGCGCAGGTCCTTTTTCGTTAGTCCAAACCGAAGCTGCGCGCCGTTTCATCGCTGCGCGAGTTCAGGCGCCCTACATGGAGGCGTTTTGCGCGGCGGCGGCTTAGCCGCCGGTGCGGCGATCCCGTTTGGCCGCCACCCGCAGGCGCAGCGCATTCAGCTTGATGAAGCCGGCGGCGTCGCGGTGATCGTAGGCGACCTTGCCTTCCTCGAAGGTGACGAGGTCCTGGTCGTAGAGAGAATAGGGGCTGGTGCGCCCGATCACGGTGACGTTGCCTTTGTAGAGCTTCACCGTCACCTGGCCGGTGACGAATTTCTGCGACAGGTCGATGGCGGCCTGCAGCATCTCCCGCTCCGGCGCGAACCAGAAACCGTTGTAGATCAAGGACGCATACTTGGGCATCAACTCGTCCTTCAGGTGCATCGACCCGCGATCCAGCGTGATGGATTCAATCCCCCGGTGCGCGGCCAGGAGAATCGTGCCCCCCGGCGTCTCGTAGACGCCGCGGGACTTCATGCCGACGAAGCGGTTCTCCACCAGATCGAGCCGGCCGACCCCATTGTCGTGGCCAAGTTCGTTCAGCCTGGTGAGGAGGGTGGCGGGAGACAGCTTTTCGCCGTCGATGGCCACTGGATCGCCGTGCTCGAAATCCATCGTAAAGACTTGCGGCTTATCGGGCGCATCCTCAGGCGCGATGGTGCGCATGTGGACGAATTCGGGGGCTTCAACCGCCGGGTCTTCCAGAACCTTGCCTTCGGAGGATGAGTGCAGGAGGTTGGCGTCGACGCTGAACGGCGCCTCGCCGCGCTTGTCCTTGGCGATCTGGATCTGGTGCTTTTCGGCGAAATCGAGCAGGGCCTCGCGGCTTTTGAAGTCCCACTCGCGCCAGGGGGCGATGACGTGGATGTCGGGCTCCAAGGCGTAGTAGCCGAGCTCGAACCGCACCTGGTCGTTGCCCTTGCCGGTGGCGCCGTGGCTGACAGCATCAGCGCCGACCTTTCGGGCGATCTCGATCTGCTTCTTGGCGATCAGCGGGCGGGCGATGGAGGTGCCGAGGAGGTACTGGCCCTCGTAGACCGTGTTGGCACGGAACATGGGGAAGACGTAGTCGCGGACGAACTCCTCCTGCACGTCCTCGATGAAAATGTTCTCGGGCTTCACGCCGGCGGCCAGGGCCTTGGCGCGGGCGGGCTCGATCTCGCCGCCTTGGCCGAGGTCGGCGGTGAAGGTGACCACCTCGGCGCCGTATTCAGTCTGCAGCCACTTCAGGATGATGGAGGTGTCGAGACCGCCGGAGTAGGCGAGCACGACCTTCTTGACGGGGCGTTTGGCGTCCATGGCGGCGGTCCTGGCGATTGCGGGCGGGTTGTCAGGCGGCGCTTTAGGGGGCCGGTGCGCGAGGGTCAACCTGAACGGCGGCTAACGGCGCGCCTCCGAACCCGTTCAGGAAGGCGGCCCTATTCTCCATCCCATCGAGCCGCCCTTCGACGGTTTCGCTGATGAACCCAGGAGAGACTAAAATGACCAAGTTCAAAACCCTGTTGCTGGCGGCCATGGGTGTTGCGATGGCCGGTTCGGCGATCGCCACCACCGCGAACGCCGAGACCTACTTCCAGGCGACCCACCCCGCCCGCGCGGAGATCAACCATCGCCTGGCCGTGCAGAACCATCGCATCCACGTCTTGCGTCGTGAAGGCGTGATCAGCCCCCGCCGCGCCGCCTTCCTGCACCACAAGGTGCACATGATCCGCCGCGCCGAACGGATCGACGCCCGCTTCGACCGCAGCCACGTCACCCGCGGCGAGGATCGGGCGCTGAACCAGCAGGCCAATCAGGTGAGCCGCGAGATCAACCGCTAAGCCCCGCCCCGGGACAAGCCTGGGGACTGCCCTCTCCCCCCAGGGGGGAGAGGGTTTTTATTTGCTGATCCGGTCCAGCTCGTATTCCACGAGGTCAGGCATGGTTTTCAGGTGTTCAGCGAGATCGTGCAGCGCGCGTTTTTTGCGGGTCTCCACGTTGCCGCGATATTCGAAAATCTCGCCGCCTTCGGTCAGGCGATAGCTGACGTCGTCTAGGTTCACGTCCTGTTCGGCCAAAATCCTGCAAAGCTCAGGCTCGCTCGGCGCGCGGCCGGCCTGGAAGCGGAAGGTGGCCAGGGCGTAGACGCGCCAGGGAAACTCGCTTTCGACCCAGCGCATCACGGTCAGGGTGATGAGAACGCCCGCGAGCGCCAGCGCCCCCTCCAGCGGCATCCCCAGGCCGAACAGCATCCCTAACGCCGCCGTCGACCAGATGGCCGCCGCCGTGGTCAGGCCCTGGACGCTGACCCCTTCCTTGAAGATCACCCCGGCCCCGAGAAAGCCGAGGCCGGTCATCACTCCCTGCGCCAGCCTTGTCGGATCGAGCCGGGCGGTGGAGGCGAATCCCGGCGAGATCGACGGCAGATAGGAGATCAGCATCACGCTGGCGGCGGCCAGCGCCACCAGCGAATGGGTGCGAAACCCTGCCGCCCGTCCATTGAAGCTCCGCTCGAACCCCACCGCCGCGCCTGCCGCCCAGGCCAGCAGCAGGTTCAATGCGATATGGGGAAGCAGCGCCGGCATTAAGCTTCATAGTCCGGCGGCGGACGAAAATCGAGGCGGCTATCCGAACTGAACAAGCTCCGGCCGTCGACTATTCCGGGTCCTCCAGACTGAAGGCCTGCGCCTGTTCGTCGTAGGCGAACAACTCGGCGTAGCGGCCCCAGTCGATCACCGTCTTCAAGGTCTCTTCGGCGAACTCCTCGGACATGAAGTCTTCAAGCTCCTCGGAGAAGCGGGTGTATGGCGCGCGGTGGGAGGGCCGCTCCTCCAGAACGCGGTGGATCAGAGCGGCGATAGGGACGTGCGCCATCAGCTGTTCGGCGAACAGGTGCTTGCGGGCGTCCACGTCCAGATCCACGAACCGACGCCCCTCGGTGGTCAGGCGAATGTCGCCGTGCGCCACGACGGAGAAGCGCAGCAGTTGCAGGGTCTCCACGATGGGGAAAAGTTCGTCCACCTCCAAAGAGAGCTCGTCGGCGATCTCGGGCAGGTCAGCCTTGCCGTTGAAGGGCTCGCCGGCCAGGGTCTCCATCAGGCCGGCCAGGAGGTTCGGCGACACCTCGGGCAGCACCATGGCCACCCCTGCCGTCGCCACCGCGTCGGCCGCGCGCCGCTCCATCTTTAGGGCCGGGTCGTAGGGATTGGTCATGCGGCCGTAGATGTCGTCCACTAACTTGCGGAATTTCTCGTCGTTGCGGTTGCGGGGATAAGGCAGATCGATCTTGATCTCGGCGGCGATGCGGCCGGGATTGGCGGCGAAGATCACCACCCGGTCGCACATCAAGACCGCCTCTTCGATGTTGTGGGTGACGATCAGGATGGAGCGGAGCGGCAGTTTGTTCTCCACCCACAGCTCCACCAGATCGGTGCGGAGGGTTTCGGCGGTCAGCACGTCGAGCGCCGAGAAGGGCTCGTCCATCAGGAGGAGTTCGGGATGCACCACCAGGGCCCGGGCGAACCCCACCCGCTGGCGCATGCCGCCGGACAGCTCCTTCGGATAGGCGCTCTCGAACCCGTCGAGGCCGATCAGGTCGATGGCCTCCAGCGAACGTTTTCGCCGCTCGGCGGCCGGTATGCCGAGCGGCTCCAGCCCGATCTCCACATTCTCCAGCACCGTCAGCCAGGGGAAGAGGGCGAAGCTCTGGAACACCATGGCGATGCCCTCGGAGGGGCCGGTCAGGGGTTTGTCCCGCCACGTCACCCGCCCGCTCACCGGCTTGGCGAGGCCGGCGATGATGCGCAGGAGGCTGGATTTGCCCGAGCCCGAACGGCCGAGCAGTCCGACGATCTCGCCCGACCGCAGGGTCAGCGACACCCCGTCCAGCACCAGGAGGTCGGCGCCGCCGCCCTTGGCATAGGCCTGGCGGATGCTCTGCACTTCCAAAAGCACGTCGCCGCTTTGCCCTGTCGGCAGATCCACGGTCGCGGTGTCGGACATGACGATCTCCCTTTAGTCGAGGCGGAGGCGCTTGGAGGCGAAATTGAACAGCGGCCGCCACAGGATGCGGTTGAACATCACCACGAAGATGCTGATCACCGCGGTGCCGAGCACGATGCGGGGCATGTCGGCCTTGGCGGTGGCGTCGGCGATGAAGGCGCCAAGCCCGCGGGCCTGAAGATGGGTCGAGCCCCAGCTCGCCACCTCGGCGACGATGGAGGCGTTCCACGCGCCGCCGGACGCGGTGATGGCGCCCGTCACGTAGTAGGGGAAGATCCCAGGCAAGGCGACCTTGCGCCACCATGCCCATCCCTTCACCCCGAAGCTGGCCGCCGCCTCCCGTAGGTCGTTGGGAAAGGCGCTCGCCCCGGCGATGACGTTGAACAGGATGTACCACTGGGTGCCGAGGATCATCAGCGGCGAGAGCCAGATATCCGGCAGGAGGTGGAACTTGACGATCCCCACCACAAACACCGGGAACAGGATGTTGGACGGGAAGGCGGCGAGGAACTGAGCGACGGGCTGAACCGCTTCCGCCCACCTGGGGCGCAGCCCGACCCAGACGCCGATGGGAGTCCAGATCACGCTGGCCAGGGCGATCAGCACCAGAACGCGGATCAAGGTCAACACGCCAAGGCCTAAGACGGCCAGGACCTCTTGGACCGAAACCTCCCGCCCGACGAAACGCACCACCGACCACGCCGCCCAGGTGGCCACCAGGGCGATCAGGGCGAACCAGACCCAATCGAACCAGCGGCTGGACCATGCCTGCGCCACCGCCTGTGGCGCGCGCACCTTGCGGCTGAAGCGCATGCGCATGAGGGACTCGGCGATCCCACCGATAGGCCGCCAAACTCTTTGCGCCAGCTCCGCGCGCTGGATAAAGTCAAGCAGCCAGGACCGCGGCGGTGGCGCATTTCCCACCGTCAGCTCCACCCGGAACTTCTCCGCCCAGGCCACCAGAGGCCGGAACAGGAGTTGGTCGTAGATGAGGATCACCACCCCCATGGCCAATACCGCCCAACCCACGGCGGCCAAGTCCTTGTGCTCGATGGCCAATGCTACATAGGAGCCGACCCCGGGGAGAGAGACGGTGGTGTTCCCTACTGTGATCGCCTCGCAGGCCACCACGAAGAACCAGGTGCCGGACATGGACATCATGGCGTTCCAGATCAGCCCCGGCGCCGCGAACGGCACCTCCAGGGTCCAGAACTTCCGCCACGATCCGAGACGGAGCGAATTGGCCACATCGTCCAGGTCACGGGGCACTGTCTTCAGCGACTGATAGAAGCTGAAGGTCATGTTCCAGGCCTGGCCGGTGAAGATGGCGAAGATGGCGGCGAACTCGACCCCCAAGACCTGTCCTGGGAATAGGGCCAGGAAGAAGGTGGTGGTGAAGGCCAGAAAGCTCAGCACCGGGATGGACTGCAGGATGTCCAGGAGCGGCACCAGGACGATCTCCGCCCGCCGGCTCTTCACCGCCAAGGCCCCGTAGCCGAAGGTGAAGATCAGCGAGAAGACAATCCCGGCCAGCATCCGCATGGTGGTGCGCAGCGCGTACTCCGGTAGCATGGCGGGGCTGAGGGAGATCGGCGTCCTGGCCGCCTCGGCGATGGGCTCGAAGGTCTGGCGGCCGCCGAAGGTGATCAGCAGAAGGCCGCCGATCACCATGGAGAAGATCAGCGCATCCCACACCGACGGCAGGAGCCGGCGCGGCCGCAGCGCGGCGAGGGAGGGGTGAAAGGCTGGCATGGCTCCCCTCCTGACGGCGGCTTATGCGGGTTTGGGTGCGTTCGTGGGGAGCCCCTTAGCCCCATGTTTGGGCAGGGGCAACCCGCCGGATGACGACGGTTTTACGACGCGGCGGCTAAGCGCGCCGGCGCTTCAGGGCGATGTAGAGCGCGCCTTCGCCGCCATGGTGGCGCTCGGCCGGGGAAAAGCCGGCGATCAGGGGCCGCACCTGTGGTTCCGACAGCCAGTCCGGTGCGCGGCGGCGTAGCACGCCGTCGCCGAGCGTGCCCTTGCCGGTGATCACCAGCACCGCCCTGTGCCCCTCCGCGTACGCCCGTTGCAGGAAGCCGTGCAACACGAGGCGGGCGCGATCCTGATCCAGGCCGTGCAGGTCGAGGCGCGCGCCGATGGGGTCGCGCTCGCGAGCGATCCGACGCTTACGGAGGGGTTCTATGGAGTCGGGCAACCGGTTAGATGCGCTTGTTTTTTGGATTGCATCCTTTTCCCGCTCATCCCCGCGCAGGCGGGGACCCAGATGGGCTGGGCTCACAGGCTTTGGGCGGAGCGGTTGACTTGGCTGGGTCCCCGCCTGCGCGGGGATGAGCGGAGATTTTGCAGTTTCTTTTTCAGGTTCAGTGTTTGGAACACCCCGCCCCGGCGCAGGGCGGACGGTGGAGGCCACCACGGTCCAGAGCCGCACCTCCTCAGCTTTAAGGGGTCTTTTCATCCTTCGCGCCCGCCGCCTCGATCGGCACGAGGCGTATCAGAGAAAGGGTGTGGCGCACATGCCCGGCCTCGGCGCCGGCCTGATCTCCTCGGCCCATGTAAAGGTCGGCGCGCACATCGCCGCGGATGGCCGAGCCGGTGTCCAACGCGATGGCGAGGCGGCGGTAGGTCTTGGCCCCGCCGGTCAGCACCGGGGCTGCGGCGTCGATCCAGTAGAGCTCGCCATAGGCGTGGAAGCTCGGATCGACGGCGATGGAGCGGCCCGCAGGGAGGGCGATCCCCGCCGCGCCGGCCGGGTCCTTGGCGTCGTCGGGCACGAGATTAAAGAAGACGTAGCGCGTGTCCTTGTCCATCACGGCGTTAGCCTCGGCGCCGCGATGATCGGCCAGCCAGGCGCGGATGGCGTCGCCAGAGGTGCGATTCGGGGCAAGCAGGCCCTCCTCGCTCATCGGCCTGGCGATGCCGACGAAGGGGCGGCCGTTGTCGGCGGCGTAGATCGCCTTCATCCGTTGGCCGTCTGGAAAGAGGAGTTCGCCGGAGCCTTGGATCTGCAGGAAGAATAGGTCCTCCGGCTTCATGAAGGCGAGGGGGTGGTCGGCGGGCGCGGCTTCGATGTCCGCCCGGTCGGGGCAGGGAAGCAGCTCCTCGTCCACCCGCTGGCGGCAGGTCTTGCGGCCGGACGTGTCGCCGGGCGCAGGCTCGACCATGATGAGATCGTCAGGCTTTGAGCGCACGGGGGCGGAGAAGATCTCATCCGGCGCGGTCTGCGCCGGGTACTCCGGAGCGAAGTAGGCGGTGAGCAGGCCGGCGGCGGGGCGCACGTCGGCCCTGAAGTTGTCCTCGAAGAAGGCGCGGGCGGAGGCCTCGTCGGTGGCGGTCTGCGCCCTGGCCCGCTTGCAGACGGCGCGCCAGAGCACGGCCTTGTTGGCGCTGCAACCGGTCTGGAACGCCTGCATCGCCGCGACGTGATCCTCGTCCGCCCAGCCGGGCAGGGACGATAGCGACGCCAGCGGCCTTGCGGCGGATGCAGGCGAGGGGACGGGCGTCGGCGCGGCAGGTGGGTTAGGGATCGGCGTCGATGCTCTAGGCGTCATCGAGACCGGCGTCGGCGTCGTGGCGCAGGCGCTTAGAAACGCCACTGCGGCCGCAAACGCGGCCACTCCCCCCCAAATTGGAGGGCGCACTAAGCCTCCGCGGCGTCGACCCGAGCCAGCATCCAGTTGGGATCGCGGCTGGAGAGCAGGCGCGAGAAGGTCCAGACCTCCGCCGTGCGCCGATCATCCACCGCCTCGCCCGCCGCATCCTTGGTGCGCGAGCGGAACTCGGCCAGGAAGCGCACCTTCAACCGGGCGGTGTCTTCCGCCACCTCGGCCGACTCCAGGTCGGCGCGAACGGGCTGCAGGAAGTCGATGGTTTCAGTGCGAGAGGCGGCCTCGCGGGCGGTGATCGCCTTATCGAAGGCCTCGAACACCTTGGCTTCGGTGAGACCCTTCAGCATGTCCCGGTCGCCGGCCACGAAGGCCTTGACGATCATCTCATAGGCTGAGCGGGCGCCCTGCAGGAACTTGCCGGGATCGAAGCTGGAATCCCGCGCCTTCAGGGTCGGCAAGCCGGCAAGCGCCACGTCGGCGGGCTTGTCCGGGATTGGAGCGGCGTCGCGAGGCTTCAGGAAGCGGGGCATCTGCATGGGCCGTCCTTCGCCAGGCTGGCGGCCGACCCGGCGACCGAGCACGGCGTAGAGTTGATACAGCACGCCGGCGGCCAGGAGCGCAAAAATAACGAGTTCGAGGATCTGCAATGGAATAACCGCCGTCTCAACGCTTCAGGGCGCGCATGGCGCCAGGAGATCATATAGTGGACTTCATAGCCTACGTCATGGGGCAGGTGAAGCGCCCTCGCGCCCCGGCGTTGCGCCGATGGCGGACGCATGGTAGCGACCCGCCTTTAGACCCCTCAGCGCCTTAAACAAGGCCTAAGACCCTTTCGTTTCAGCGAGATTTCTTTCCATGACCGACGTCGACGCCGGGGCCCTCGCCCCGCCGGAGCAGGCCGCGCCGCAAATCCGCATCGCCGCCCAATTCACCCGCGACCTGTCGTTTGAAAGCCCCCGCGCCCCGGATTCCCTCCGCTCCACCTCGCCGCCCGAGATCGAGATCGGCGTGGAGTTGAACGCCCGCGGTCGTCCCGATGGCCTGTTCGAGGTGGACCTGAAGCTGACCGTGGCGGCCAAGCAGGAAAACGAGCCGGCCTTCCATATCGAGCTTCTCTACGGCGGCCTGTTCCAGATCACCGGGGTGCCGGAGGAGCATATGGAGCCGGTGCTGTTGATCGAATGCCCGCGCTTCCTGTTCCCCTACGCCCGGCGGATCATCAGCGACCTGACCATCGATGGCGGCTTCCCACCCTTCCAGCTGGAGCCCCTGGACTTCGCCGCCGTCTATCAGTCGCGGCTGCAGGCGCAGCAGGGCGGCGCGGGCGGGACCGTCACGGTTCAGTAGCCCTTTAGAGGGCCGGTCGGACGTCGGTTTTGGCGAAATCCTCGCCCTTGAACAACAGGCCGTCGCCCTCCGCCGTCGCCAGAGCGTAGGCGAAGCAGTCGCCAAGGTTCAGCGCCGCCGGCGTGCCCCGCCCGAACCGGACGTGGGCGGCGAAGGCGGTTTGCGCCTGAGCTTCGTCGGTGGGCGCAATGCGGATGTTCAGGCTTTGGAGGATGGCGCTCAGAATACCGGCGCCATCATCGCCCTTCACGATCCGCGCTTTGACGGCGGCTTCCCACCAGTTGACCGGAGACATGAGACCGCCGCCAGCCAACTCGATCGCCGTAATCATGGTTCGCTTCTCGGGCTCGTCGAGAACGATCGCCAGCACCGCTGACGCATCGACGGCGATCACTTCGGCAGGCCCCATTCATCGTATAGATCGTCGTCCGTGAGCATCGGACCGACCGTGGGCAAGGCGTTGAAGCGTTTTACAAGCTCATCGACTTCTCGAAACTTAGCTTCGACATCGGCGGCGCGAGTCGTTTCTAGCCGTTGCATCTCGGCCCGCACGGCGCGACCAACGGCTTCGGTGATGGGCAGTTGAGTGCGCTCCGCCAGCTTGCGAATGTCCTCGACCACCTCGGCTTTACGGATTTGGATCGGCGCATTCATGATGGGCGAATTTATCATGATGGGCGTCATAGGTCGATAGCCCGCTTCCGTTGCAGCGTCCGCTGATGATAGCTTCCGGCAAGATCGGGGAAGCGCATGACGGCGACCAGCGGCGATACCACGCCATCCATTTTTGAGACGACTCCGCGCCCCAACATGGGCCTCGTGGTCACCGCCTCGGCGGCGGGCACGGCGTTCGAATGGTACGATTTCTTCCTGTTCGTGCCGCTGGCGACCATCATCTCCAAGGTGTTCTTCGCCGGGCTGAACGACACGGCGGCCTATATCTTCGCGCTGCTGTCGTTCGCGGCGGGGTTCGCCACGCGGCCGCTGGGCGCCTTGATCTTCGGACGGATCGGCGACCGGATCGGGCGCAAAGCCACCTTCCTGATCACCATCAGCCTGATGGGCGCCGCGACCTTCGCCGTCGGCCTGCTGCCGACCTATGGCCAGGTCGGCGTCGTCGCGCCGGTGCTGTTCATCGTCCTTCGCATGCTGCAGGGCATAGCGCTCGGCGGCGAGTGGGGCGGGGCGGCCATCTACATCGCCGAGCATTCACCGATCGCTCGGCGCGGCTACATGACCAGCTGGATCGGCACCTCCGCCGCCTTCGGTCTCGGCGGCGCGCTGGTGGTGGTGCTGGTGACGCGGACGGCGCTCGGCGAGCCGAGCTTCTCCACCTGGGGCTGGCGCATTCCGTTCATGCTGTCGGCGGTGCTGCTCGGCATCTCCATCTGGATTCGCATGACCCTGCACGAAAGCCCGGTGTTCCAGGGTCTGCGCGATCGGGGGGAGCGCTCCACTTCGCCTTACCGAGACGCCTTTGGCCGCTGGTCCAGCCTGAAGTGGGTGCTGATCGCACTCGGCAGCATGATGGTGGCGCAGGGGGCGATCTGGTACGCCGCCTTCTTCTACGCCCAGACCTTCATCGAGAAGATCGTCAAGGTGGCGCCCGAGACGGTGAACGCCGTCATGATCGCCGTGGTGGTCTGCTCGGCGCCGCTCTATGTCTTCTTCGGCTGGCTGTCGGACAAGGTGGGACGCAAGGTCGTCATGGTCTGTGGCATGGTGCTGACCACCGCCGCCTTATACCCCGGCTTCCACTGGATCGTGCAGGCAGGCAATCCGGCCTTGGCGCAGGCGGCGATCACCTCGCCCGTGGTGGTGATCGCCGATCCCGCCACCTGCTCGCTGCAGTTCGATCCCGTCGGCAAGGCCCAGTTCAAGACCTCCTGCGACATCGCCAAGAGCGTGCTGACCAACGCCGGCGTGACCTACAAGAACGCCGCCGCGCCCGCCGGCGCCGTCGCCAGCGTAAGAGTCGGTCAGACGGTCGTGCCGTCCGCGGAGGGAAGCGCCGCCGATCCCAAGACGCTGAAGGGCCTGAAAGCCGGCGTGGAAACTAAGCTCAAGGCCGCGCTGAAAGCCGCCGGCTATCCCGCCAAGGCCGATCCGGCCCGCACCAACGCCATCGGCATCTTCCTGGTGATGATGCTGTTCACCGTGGGCGCCACGGCGCTTTACGGCCCCCAGGCGGCGTGCATGAGCGAGCTGTTCCCCACCCGCATCCGTTATACGGCCCTCAGCCTGCCCTATCACATCGGCACCGGCTGGGTGGGCGGCTTTCTGCCGGCCACCGCCTATGCCCTGGTGGCGGCGACAGGGGATATCTACTTCGGGCTCTGGTACCCGATCGTCGGCGCGGTGTCCGCGATTCTGGTAAGCATTTTCTTCCTGCCGGAGACGCGGGGGCGGGACCTGAATAGCTAATCTATATGTGAGTCATTCTCGGATGACCGTAGGTCAGTCCGAGCACCCAGCAGCTCCGCGCGTTCCGCTTGCTGGGTCCTCGGGCGCGGCTACGCCGCCCCGAGGATGACTAGCGTAAATAGTTCAGTGTTGGGATAGCGCCGCAAGCGCCAGCCGCTCCCCTTCCGCGGCGTCGCCCGCCAGCGCCGCCGCGCCCGCCGGTCCGTCCAGCACCGACGCCAGGAATGCCTTACGCGCACCGAAGTCGGGGAAGCGCGCCCGCACCGCTCCCTGGATCGCCTTCAGCATCAGCGCTAGATCGCCCACCCGCGCCGGCATCACCTTGTCGATCTCGCCCCTCAGCCGTCCGGCCAGCATCGGCCCCGATCCCGTCGTGCCCACCGCCGCCACCACCGCGCCGCGATCCACCAGGGCGGGGGTGTAGAAGTCGCAGAGCGCGGGCCGGTCCACCACGTTCACCAGCATCGCGCCGCCCGCGCGCGCCGCCTGCGCGGCCGCTGCTGCGAAGCCTTCATCGGCGCTGGCGATGAAGACCAGGGTCGCGCCGGCATAGGTTTCCGGCTCCAGCGCCACGCCGCCCTCGGGGATGCGCGTCAAGGTCGCCGGCGAACCGTCGAATAGCACCGCCTTGCCATCCGCCATCTCCCCCTCGCCCACCACGATCACGCGGCGGCCGGCCAACGGTACGAAGGCGGGGAAGGCGTCCATGGGCGGGCCTTTAGAGCATGTAGGCGAAAGTGTCTGCGGTTTCGCCGCTCGACATGCTCTTTGCATGGAAGTCGCCGATCCTTCCGTTGCGACAGAGGGCGTGCGATAGCGGCGGCGTGTTCCTATCTTGAGCATTCCATGCCCGAAACCGCCCTCGCCCCCGCCAAAACCCGCGCCATCCCGGCCGCTTTCGCCTTAGAGTGGGACGCCCTGGACGCCCACAAATATCGCGACGAGCGGGAGGCGATCGCCGATCTCCTGGCCCACAAGCCCCTCACCTCCGAGGAACGCGCCGCCGTCCGCGCCGAGGCCGAGGCCCTGGTGCGCACCGCCCGCCGCTCGGCGCGCAAGCAAGGCGTGGTGGAAGGCTTCCTGCAGGAGTTCTCCCTTGGTACGCGCGAAGGCCTTGCGCTCATGTGCCTGGCCGAAGCCCTGCTCCGCACGCCGGACGAAGCCACCCGCGACGCCCTGATAGCCGAGAAGATCGGCCCGGCGGACTGGGCGGCGCACATCGGCCAGTCGGAGAACCTGTTCGTCAACGCCTCCACCTGGGGCTTGATGTTGACCGGTAGGTTGATCGACGTTGATCAGGAGGTGAAGCAGGACGCCGTAGGCTTTGTCAAACGCCTGGCCGGCCGGGTGGGTGAGCCGGTGATCCGCGCCGCCGTGGCGCAGGCCATCCGCATCATGGGCGAGCAGTTCGTGCTCGGCCGCACCATCGAGGACGCCCTGAAGCGCTCAAAGAAGGAGGGCTACATGTGCTCCTTCGACATGCTAGGCGAGGGCGCCCGCACCGCCGCCGACGCCGAGCGGTACGAAGCCGCCTACGCCTCGGCCATCGACACCGTGGGACGCAGCTCCAAAGGGCAGGGCCCGGAGGCCGGCCACGGCATTTCGGTGAAGCTCTCCGCCCTCTCGCCCCGCTATGAGGCGACGCAGGAGGCGCGGGTATGGTCCGAGCTTTACCCGCGCATCAAGCGCCTCGCCTTGATCGCCGCCCAGCACGACATCAATTTCACCATCGACGCGGAGGAGGCCGACCGCCTCGTCATCTCCCTGAAGCTGCTGGACAAGCTGGCGCGAGATCCCGACCTCGGCGCGTGGACCGGCCTCGGCCTCGCAGTGCAGGCCTATCAGAAGCGGGCGCCCGAGGTGATCGCCCGCGTGGCCGACCTCGCCAAGGCCTCCGGCCGCCGCCTGATGGTGCGTCTGGTGAAAGGCGCCTATTGGGACACCGAGATCAAGCGGGCCCAGATCGCCGGGCGGCAGGACTATCCGGTCTTCACCACCAAGCCCGCTACCGACCTCTCCTACCTCGTGGCCGCTAAGGCGCTGATCGAGGCGGCGCCGCATCTTTATGCCCAGTTCGCCACCCACAACGCCCACACCCTCGCCGCCGTCCACCGCATGGCCAAGGCAAAGGGGGTGAAGATCGAGCATCAGCGCCTGCATGGCATGGGCGAGGCGCTCTATGCGGCGGCCGACGACCTCTACGACGGGATCGTGCTGCGCGCCTACGCCCCGGTGGGCGGGCATGAAGACCTGCTACCCTATCTCGTCCGCCGCCTCTTGGAAAACGGCGCCAACACCTCCTTCGTCAACGCCTTGCTGGACGAGCGGGTGCCGGTGGAGAAGGTGGTGGTGGATCCCATCGACGCGGTGGAAGCTCAGCCCGGCCCTCACCCGAAAATTCCCACCCCGCGCCTGATGTACGGCGACCGGCTGAACTCGGGGGGTGTCGATCTCTCCATCGCCGACGAGCGCAATCGCCTGGTCAGATCGGTGAGGGGGCTGAAAGCCACGCCCGATAGCCGCGACGCGGTGCATTCCCCAATCGACCGGCAGCCGATCGGCGCCATGCCCGAAGCCTCCGTGGCCGAGATCGACGCCGCCTTCGCATCAGCCCGCAAGACGCAGCCCGGGTGGGACACCCTCGGCGGCAAGGCCCGCGCCGAAATCCTCCGCAAGATGGGCGACGCCCTGGAAGCCAACCGTGAAAAGCTGATCGCCATCGCCGTCCGCGAAGCCGGCAAGACCCTGGCCGACGCGGTGGGCGAGGTGCGGGAGGCGGCGGACTTCTGCCGCTACTACGCCCTTCTCGCCGAGCGGGAGTTTGGCGGCCCGAAAGAGCTGGCAGGGCCGGCCGGCGAGACCAATACGCTGGAGTTGCACGGGCGCGGCGTGTTCGTCTGCATCTCCCCCTGGAACTTCCCTTTGGCGATCTTCACCGGCCAGGTGGCGGCGGCGCTGGCGGCGGGCAACGCGGTGATCGCCAAGCCGGCCGAGCAGACCCCTTTGATCGCCGCCGAGGCGGTGAAGCTTTATCACCAAGCCGGCGTGCCTGCGGACGTGCTCCACCTGATTGCCGGCCGGGGCGAGACGGTGGGCGCTGTGCTGACCAGCCACCAGGAAGTCGACGGCGTGGCCTTTACCGGCGGCACGGAGACCGCTTGGGCGATCAACCGCACGCTCGCCGCCCGACGCGGCCCTATCGTGCCCTTCATCGCCGAGACGGGCGGCCTGAACGGTATGTTCGTGGACACCACCGCCCAGCGCGAGCAAGTGATCGATGATGTGATCCTCTCCGCCTTCGGTTCGGCGGGGCAGCGGTGCTCGGCGCTCCGCATCCTCTTCCTGCCCAAGGACACGGCGGATGGGATCATAGAGGGTCTGACCGGCGCGATGAATGCGCTGATCGTGGGCGATCCCGCCGATCCCAAGACTGACGTCGGCCCGGTGATCGACGAGGAGGCCCGAGCCAACCTTGAAGCCCACCTTGTCCGCCTGCACAGATACGCCAAGGTGTTGAAGACGCTGCCGACGCCGGGGGGCGGGGGCGTCTATTTTGGTCCGGTGCTGGCGGAAATCCCGTCGGCGGATTTCCTGGAGCGAGAGGTGTTCGGCCCGATCCTGCACATCGTCCGCTACGATCCGACCATGCTGGACGAGGTGGCGCAAACCCTGGCCCGCAAACGCTATGGTTTGACGCTGGGCGTCCACAGCCGCATCGAAGCCTTCGCCGAGCGGGTGCAGACCCTGGTCCCGGCGGGCAACGTCTACGTCAATCGCTCGATCATCGGCGCGGTGGTCGGCGTGCAGCCGTTCGGCGGCGAGGGCCTCTCCGGCACCGGCCCCAAGGGCGGCGGGCCCCACGCCCTCACCCGTTACGCCGTGGAGCGCGCCGTGAGCGTGAACATCGCGGCGCAAGGCGGCGATCCGAAACTGCTGAATTTGTAATTCCTTCTACCCTCTGGGAGAGGAATTAAGCGCTCACGATCGTCCACACCCCTAAGGCCGCCATGGACACCGCCGCGACGATACGGATCGCCTGCACCGGCAGCCGCCCCGCCAGGGTGACGAGGCCGAGGGAGATCAAAAAGGCGTCCATCGGCGCTCCGCCTTTTCCCCAAAAAAGTGATGCCTGCGACAGGCGCCGCTAACCCGCTGATACCGTTAGCGGAACCTTAGGTGACCGCGCCAGCGTTAAGACTTTGTTGACGAAAAAGTCCGGTCCGGACGATTTTCCCGCGTTGACGCAACCCCTGACCTGTGTCCCAAATGTAGGGGTCAGGCGTAGCTTCCCATCTATATATGGGTGTTTCGCGGGATTGGGGCGTTGGAGACGATTCGTCTCCTGGGCGTTTTGGGCAGGCGAGGCGTTGAGTATGTCACCAGGCGAAGCGACGGCGAGACAGACGGTTCTGGATACGACCAACAACGTGCTGCAGCGGGCCAAGCCGCAGCTGCAGCTGGTGCGAAAGGTGGAGGTGGATCGCACCCGCGACGCCCTCCTGACCGACTTCGGCAAGACCACGCTGGAGGACCGCTACCTGCTCCCCGGCGAGTCGTACCAGGACATGTTCGCCCGGGTCTCCACCGCCTATGCGGACGACGCCGATCACGCCCAGCGCATCTATGATTACATGAGCCGCCTGTGGTTCATGCCCTCGACACCGGTGCTGTCGAACGGCGGCGCGGATCGGGGCCTGCCGATCTCCTGCTTCCTCAACGCCGTGTCCGATTCGCTGGACGGCATCGTCAACACCTGGAACGAGAACGTGTGGCTGGCGGCCAACGGCGGCGGCATCGGCACCTATTGGGGCGGCGTGCGCTCCATCGGCGAGAAGGTGAAGGGCGCGGGGCAGACCAGCGGCATCATCCCCTTCATCCGCGTGATGGATTCGCTCACCCTGGCCATCTCACAGGGCTCCCTCCGGCGCGGCTCGGCGGCGGTCTACCTCGACGTGTTCCACCCCGAGATCGAGGAGTTCCTGGAGATCAGGAAGCC
>CAXTHJ010000028.1:30956-33356 GCA_964243985.1 uncultured Caulobacteraceae bacterium
TCTACCTCGACGTGTTCCACCCCGAGATCGAGGAGTTCCTGGAGATCAGGAAGCCATCCGGCGACTTCAACCGCAAATCCCTGAACCTGCACCACGGCATCTCCATCACCGACGAGTTCATGGAGGCGGTGCGCGACGGCGCGGAGTTCGCCCTCCGCTCGCCCAAGACCCACGAAGCGGTGAAGATGGTGGACGCCCGCACCCTCTGGCAGAAGATCCTGGAGATTCGGCTACAGACCGGCGAGCCTTACCTGATCTTCGCCGACACGGTGAACCGCGCCCTGCCGCAGCACCAGCGGGAGCTGGGCTTCAGCGTCCGCCAATCCAACCTCTGTTCCGAGATCATGCTGCACACCGGCAAGGATCACCTGGGGCATGAGCGCACCGCCGTCTGCTGCCTCTCCTCGGTCAACGCTGAGAGCTTCCTGGAATGGCGCAATGAGCCTCAGTTCATCGAGGACGTGATGCGCTTCCTCGACAACGTGTTGCAGGACTTCATCGACAATGCGCCGACGGCGGCCTCGGCCGCGTCCTACGCGGCGATGCGGGAGCGGTCGGTGGGGCTCGGCCTCATGGGCTTCCACTCCTTTCTGCAGGGCCAGAACGTGCCGTTCGAGTCCGCCCTGGCCAAGTCCTGGAACATGCGCATCTTCAAGCACCTGCGCCGCGAGGCCGACAAGGCCAGCGTCACCCTGGCCGAGGAACGCGGCGCCTGCCCGGACGCGGCGGAGCGGGGCGTGATGGAACGGTTCTCACATAAATTGGCCATCGCCCCCACCGCCTCCATCTCGATCATCTGCGGCGGGACCAGCGCGGGGATCGAGCCGATCCCCGCCAATATCTACAGCCACAAGACCCTCTCCGGCACCTTCGCGGTGAAGAACCCTTACTTGGAGACCCTGCTAACGGAAAAAGGGATCAATACGGAGGCGACCTGGGCCTCGATCCTGGAGCACGAGGGCTCGGTGCAGCACCTGGACGCCTTCACCCAGGACGAAAAGGACGTCTACAAGACCGCCTTCGAGCTGGACCAGCGCTGGATCATCGAACTGGCCGCCGACCGCACCCCGGAGATCTGCCAGTCCCAGTCGGTGAACATCTTCATCCCTGGCGACGTGGACAAGTGGGACCTGCACATGCTGCATTGGCAGGCGTGGGAGCGGGGCTGCAAGTCCTTGTATTACCTCCGCTCCAAGTCCGTGCAGCGAGCGGCGTTCGCGGGCTCTGCGGAGGCGGACCGGCCGGACGTGGAAGCCGCGGCGCGGACGGATTACGAGGAGTGTCTGGCCTGTCAGTGAGGCTGCGACTCAACGTATGATCTTCCGCCGATGCGGGAGTTTCCATGAAATCGAAAATAGAGCCCGATGTAAAGGCACTTCCCGACCGAGACGGGACTCCTGTTCTGGCTGCATATTGGCAAGAAGGTGATCGGGAAACCGACACGCTTGTCGTTTGGTGCGGGCATTGCGGAAAATTCCACTCCCACGGGCGCGGCGGAAAAATCGCAGGCGGCGGGGATGGTCATCGTATTGCACACTGCCTTGCAGAAAATTCTCCTTACAAAAAAGCCGGGTACTACATTCGGGAGATCGCGCAATTTCCTGAGCGTTGGCGCGGCATTAAAGGCGCTGGCAGACAAACCCGCCCTTGAGTCCATGGATGCGATTTGGCGAGCGGCTTGGGCTGTCAAGGACGGCCCTTCAGGGGCCGCCGCCCCGCGGCGCGCTTCGCGCGTCGTTGGCGCCTCGCGCCGCCCTGCTGGTGACAGCCCAAGTCTAGCCTCGCCGTACCCCCCGGACTAAATCCGGGAGCTCCGCCATGGGTCTTAAAGCGCATTGAAACTACGGTTTCCGATGAGCGGCTGTAACCACCACCACCTTTTCAATCATCGCCGTCATCCTAGGCCTTGTGCCTAGGACCCATACGCGCGGCTTTGTCGGCAGTGGGCAGGGTCGGCGTGGCTTCCGGACGATCAGCCGTCGAGTTCGTGGGTCCTAGGCGCAAGGCCTAGGATGACAGCGGTGGGTAGCTGGCTGGGTCTTCGGCTCTGCTGCGCGTCTCGAGGATGACTGAGTGGGGGAGTAGTGAGCCTCCGCGCTGTCCACGCCACCCTCCTGTATCAGGTCCGAGCCCTCCACTCCCGCAGGGGAAAGGGGATGTAGACGCCGTAGGACCAGGGCCCCTTAAGGCCCGTGATTCCCTCTATCTTAAAGCTTTGTTGACCGAGGCATGGCGGGGTAAAGGTCATGCGCCCGCTCCATTCCATACTGGGCTTGATGGTCCTGTTGGCCGCGGGCCCGGCGTTCGGGGCGGCGGGCGACAAGCCGAAGAAGCACTACGTGCCGCCGCCCGCCCCGGCGGAGGTCGGCCTGCGCGGGCCTATCGCTGCGCCGACGCCGC
>CAXTHJ010000029.1:0-33156 GCA_964243985.1 uncultured Caulobacteraceae bacterium
TACAAGGCCGGGGACGGCGGCCGTTACCTGGAGTTCTCGGTGACGATGCGCTGCACTGAAGGCGAGAGCGGCATGGTGGGAGCGGGGGCGGGAGCGGCCGCTGCGGCTGGCGCCGGCTCGGCTGCGGGTTTGGGCGCTTGCTCTGCGGCCGGAACAGGCGCGGCGGGGGCAGGCTGGGCGCCGGCGGCGCCGATCGAGCCGAGCTTCTGGCCGGGAACGACGGTGTCTCCCTCTTGCGCCGCAATGGTCAGGACGCCGTCCTCGGGCGCGACCACTTCCAGGGACACTTTGTCGGTTTCCAGTTCGATCAGGAGTTCGTCCCGCTTCACAGGATCGCCGCTCTTTTTGGACCACTTGGCGACGGTCGCCTCGGTTACGGATTCGCCGAGGGCGGGGGTCAGGATATCGGCCATTTGGGTTCCGGGTGTCTCTAAAAGCGGTGCGGTCTGAGGTTCGGCTTACGCCAGCGCCTCGGCGAGGAAGGTTTGCAGCTCTTTTTGGTGGCGGCTCATCAGGCCCGCCGCCGTCGACGCAGAGGCCGGGCGGCCGACGTAGCGGGCGCGCTTCATCTGCGTTTCCGAGCGCTCCAGCGTCAGCTCGATCCAGGGATCGACGAAGGTCCAGGCGCCCATGTTCTTGGGCTCTTCCTGGCACCAGATCAGCTCGGCGTTGGGGAAGCGGCCCAACTCCTTGCGCATGGACTGCATTGGCCAGGGGTAGAACTGCTCCAGCCGCAAGAGATAAATGTCGTCCCGGCCGACCTTTTCGCGGGCGTCGAGCAGGTCGTAGTAGACCTTGCCGGAGCAAAGCACGACCTTCTTGATCTCGCCATCCGGCTTCACGGTCAGGCCGGCGCGGTCGGGGTGGGTTTGGCCATCGTCGTGCAGCAGGCGGTGGAAAGTGGAGCCTTCCGCCAAATCGCTCAGGCTAGAGACCGCCTTCTTGTGACGGAGCAGGCTCTTGGGCGTCATCAGGATCAGCGGCTTCCTAAACGGCCTGTGGATCTGGCGACGCAGGATGTGGAAGTAGTTGGCCGGGGTGGAGCAGTTGGCCACCTGAAGGTTGTCCTCGGCGCACTGTTGAAGGTAGCGTTCCAGGCGGGCCGAGGAGTGCTCCGGTCCCTGGCCCTCATAGCCGTGGGGGAGCAGCATGACGAGGCCGGACATCCGCAGCCACTTGCGTTCAGCCGAGGAGATGAACTGGTCCACCACCACCTGAGCGCCGTTGGCGAAGTCGCCGAATTGGGCCTCCCACAGGGTCAAGGTGGACGGATCGGCGGTGGAGTAGCCGTACTCGAACCCGAGCACCGCCTCTTCCGACAGCGCCGAGTCGATCACCTCGTAGTAGGCCTGACCGTCCCGCAGGTGGTTCAGCGGGATGTAGCGCTCCTCCGTGGTCTGATCGATGATGGCCGAGTGGCGCTGGGTGAAGGTGCCGCGCACGCTGTCCTGGCCCGAAAGGCGGATCGGCCAGCCTTCGTCCAAGAGGCTGGCGAAGGCCAGATGCTCGGCCGTGCCCCAGTCAAGGCCTTCGCCCGCATCCACCGCGTTACGGCGACTGTCCAATAGGCGCTGCACCGTCTTGTGCACGTCGATCCGCTCAGGGACGGCGGTGATCTGATGGCCGAGGTCCTTCAGCTTCTGCATCGGCACGCCGGTGTCGCCGCGCACCGATTCCTTGCCGGGCTTATCCAGGGTGGACCATTTGCCTTCCATCCAGTCAGCCTTGTCGGCCTTATAGGTCTTGCCGGCCTCGAACTCGGCGTCGAGGAAGGTCTGGAAGTCGGCGACCCAGCCGTCCACCTCCTCCTGCGTGGCCATTCCCTGTTCGATCAAGGCCTTGGCGTAGAGTTCGCGGGTGGAGGGATGATCCTTGATGATCTTGTACATCAAGGGCTGGGTCATGGTGGGATCGTCGCCTTCGTTGTGGCCGAAGCGGCGATAGCAGAACATGTCGATCACCACGTCCTTGCCGAACTCCTGGCGGTACTCGGTGGCGACTTTGGTGGCGAAGACCACAGCTTCGGGATCGTCGCCGTTGGCGTGCAGGATCGGCGCCTGCACCATCAAGGCTACGTCGGACGGATAGGGCGAGGACCGCGAATTACGCGGCGAGGTGGTGAAGCCGATCTGGTTGTTGACGATGATGTGCATCGTCCCGCCGGTCTTGTAGCCCTTCAGTTCGGAGAGGGCGAAACACTCGGCCACCACCCCCTGGCCGGCGAAGGCGGCGTCGCCGTGCATCAGCAGCGGCATGACCTTGCCGCGGGAGCAGTCCTGTTCGTTTTCGCGCACGTCGAAGGTCTGCTTGGCCCGCGCCTTGCCGATCACCACCGGATTGACGATCTCCAGGTGAGAGGGATTGGCGGCGAGCGACAGGTGGACCCTGGTCCCGTCGAAGGTGCGCTCCGACGAGAAGCCCAGGTGGTACTTCACGTCCCCCGAGCCCTCGATGTCCGACGGCAGGGACGAGCCCCCCTGGAATTCGTGGAAGATCACCTTATAGGGCTTGCCCATCACCGCGGCGAGCACGTTCAGCCGGCCCCGGTGCGGCATCCCCATCACCACTTCGTCGACGCCCAGGGCGCCGCCGCGCTTGATGATCTGCTCAAGCGCCGGCACCAGCGCCTCGGCGCCATCGAGCCCGAACCGCTTGGTGCCGGGGAAGCGCTTGTGCAGGTAGCGCTCGAACCCTTCGGCCTCGATCAGCTTCTTCAGGATGGCGACCTTGCCCTCCTTGGTGAAGGCGATCTCCTTGTCCTTGCCTTCGATGCGCTCCTGAATCCACGCTTTCTCCTGCGGATTGGAGATGTGCATGTACTGCACGCCCACGTTGCCGCAGTAGGTGCGGCGGACGATCTCCAGTATTTCGCGCAGCGTGGCCGTCTCCAGTCCCAGCACGAAGTCCAGGAAGATCGGGCGGTCGTAATCGCTTTCGACGAAGCCGTAGTTGGCCGGATCAAGCTCGGCGTTGTCGCTCTTGGGCTCGATGCCGAGGGGATCGAGATTGGCCTGCAGGTGGCCGCGGATGCGGAAGGCGCGGATCATCATGATCGCGCGCACCGAATCCACTGTCGCGGCATGGACATCTTCGGGAGAGGCTTCGGGCGCCTTGGCGGCGATGGTTTTGGTCAGCTTGGCTTCCAGCGCGGGCCATAGGCCGTCCAGCGCAGACAGCCACTCGGTGCGGGGCGCCGAAGTGATCGGGCGGGACCAGGCGAGCTTGGCCGCCTCCGCCTTGATGGCGTCCGCGCCCTCGTGCAGGCTTTGGAAATAGGCGCGCCAGGAGGGATCGACCGACCCCGGATCGGCGGCGAACCGCGCATAGAGGTCCTCCACGAAGGCGGCATTGCCGCCGTAGAGGAACGAGGTCTCGTTCATCACCTGAGTGCGAGAAATGTCTCGAAGATTTGCGTCGTCCGCCATGACCCATCTGTCCCCGGCGGTGGGCGCGAGGTCGTGGGACGCGGGCGCGGCAGGCCGCCGTTTCAGTTATATAGTACGCCTCAAGCGCCGTTCAGCACCTTAAGCAAGGTTTCACCCAAGGCCGCGGGCGAAGGGGAGACTCGGATGCCCGCGCTCTCCATCGCCTCGATCTTGTCCTCCGCGCCGCCCTTACCGCCTGAAATGATGGCGCCAGCGTGGCCCATGCGACGTCCTGGCGGCGCCGTGCGGCCGGCGATGAACCCGGCCATGGGCTTCTTTACCTTGGAATGCTTAATGAACTCGGCAGCATCCTCTTCAGCGGAACCGCCGATCTCGCCGATCATGATGATCGACTTGGTCGCCTCGTCCGCCAGGAACATCTCCAGGATGTCGATGAACTCTGTGCCCTTCACCGGATCACCGCCGATGCCGACCGCCGTGGTCTGGCCGAGCCCGGCGTTAGTGGTCTGGAACACCGCTTCGTAGGTGAGCGTGCCGGAGCGGGAGACCACGCCCACCGAGCCTTCGGAAAAGATGTTGCCCGGCATGATGCCGATCTTGCATTGGTTGGGGGTCAGGACGCCCGGGCAGTTGGGCCCGATCAGACGGGACTTCGAGCCGTCCAGCGCGCGGCGCACCTTGATCATATCCTCCACCGGTATGCCCTCGGTGATGCAGATGATCAGCTCGACCTCGGCGTCGATGGCTTCAAGGATCGAGTCTGCGGCAAAGGGAGGTGGGACGTAGATGGCGCTGGCCGTGGCGCCGGTCTTGGCGACGGCTTCATGCACGGAATTGAACACCGGCAGGCCCACATGGGTCTGGCCGCCTTTGCCGGGGGTGACGCCGCCGACCATCTTTGTGCCGTAGGCGATGGCCTGCTCGGTGTGGAAGGTGCCTTGCGCGCCGGTGACGCCCTGACAAATGACCTTGGTGTTCTTGTCGATCAGGATGGACATGCGGCTCAGTGGACCCCGGCGTTAATTCCGCGCCGTGATAGGACACCTTGCCCGCCGAGGGAACCCGTTAGGGCGGCTATCGGCGCAAGATTTGGCTCAATGAGCCTTCTTTGATGGCGCGGCGGCGCGGGCTTTTTCGATCAGGACCAGTTCGGCGGCGTATTTGCGCAAGGTAGGGGCGATCTCAATCGCTTCGTTCTCGGCGGCGTCCACGGCGGACGAAACGTCCACATTGGATGGGGCGACGATCTGGCCCGTGTCAGGGTCCACATGGGCGGTGGATAATCCGGCGCGGCCCCGCTCGGATTCGGGATTGAAGCGCGCCAACGCCTCGACATTGCGAGCATAGAGCGAGGCGGCGTCCACTTCGCTGGCGCAGACGTCGGCGAGGAGGAGGTCAACCGCCAGCTTGGGGCTCGGCTCCGCACGACTCACCCGTTCGACATTGACCCGCAGGCACTGCTCGGCGCGCACCATCACCGGCGGTTCGGGTGGACCTTGGACCGCGGCTGCGGCGGGAACGGCGGCGACCGTGGCCGTCGCGGCGGGAGCGGCTGCGGCAGGCGCGGTCGCCTGGGCGCCGCCCACAGGAACGGCGTAGGCGGTCTGCGGCGCAGCGCCTGGCGCGGACATCTGCACGGACCCTGACGGTGATGCGGTCCCGGCTGGCGCGGGCGTGGTGTCCGGCGTCACCACGGGGCTGTTGTTAGACGTCGCCGCCGCCGTCGCCTTCTTGGGTTTCGCCACCGCCGACGGCGAGGCGACCGCCAGAAGCAGCAGAACGGACAAGCTCGCAGTGCAAAAAGGCCGGATCATCGCATCCACAACGCAGAGGCGGCCGATAAGCGCCGCTGATCGTGGCGAGATTACAAGTCGCTAGATGAACGACCGATGAGCAGGCTCAACCCAGCTGATCGAGCCGCAGGACAAGATTTGGAATCAGCAAGGCATCGATCCCCTCATGCGCAGCGAACCGCTTGCGAAAGCCATAGCCGGAGTCAGCGGGATCGCGGTGAACGTGGATTTCCCGCTGCTCTAAGTCGATGACCCAATAGTCGCGGACGCCATGCCGGGCATAGAGCGCCGCCTCCCAGCCTAGATCGCGGCGCCTGGACGAATCGGCCTGCTCTATCACCAGGAGGGTTTGTCCGCCTCTCAGCTCCGCCATCGGGTAGGGACGTCGAAGAAACGCACCATCAGGACTCGGCGCATTAAAGTCCGAAAGAACGAGCGTCGAACTCGGCACGACGCAGAAATCCTTGGACTCAAGGTACGACAGAGCCAAAAACCGAGGTCGCTGCTGAGCTTTTTATGGCGGTCGCCGTCAGACGGCGTCTCGATCAGCTCCCCTTCGATCAGCTCTTCCCGCGCGCCTTCTTCTAGGACGCCTACGGTGAACATGGCGTACATATCTTGCACGCTGAACCGATGAGGCCTTAATTCGCCGCCTCGATTAAAGGCGTCATTATGCTCGATGGTGCGGGTGATCGCATTCATGACGTCACCTTAGCATATTGGGCGGGGGCGGAAAACCGATCAGGCCGCGAGCGCCTTGACCGCCTTGACGATCTTCTCGGCGGCGTCCGCCAGATCGTTGGCTGGGGTGATCGCCAACCCTGAAGCATTCAGGATGTCCTTGCCCTGCTGCACGTTGGTGCCTTCCAGGCGCACCACGAGCGGCACCTTCAGGCCTACCTCCTTCACCGCCGCCACCACGCCTTCGGCGATGATGTCGCAGCGCATGATGCCGCCGAAGATGTTGACCAGGATGCCCTTCACGTTGGGATCGGAGGTGATGATCTTGAACGCCGCCGTCACCTTTTCCTTGCTGGCGCCGCCGCCCACGTCAAGGAAGTTGGCGGGCTCGGAGCCATAGAGCTTGATGATGTCCATGGTGGCCATGGCCAGGCCCGCGCCGTTCACCATGCAGCCGATCTCGCCGTCGAGGGTGATGTAGGAGAGGTCGTATTTCGACGCCTCGATCTCCTTCGCATCCTCCTCGCTCATGTCGCGCAGGGCCACGATCTTGGGATGGCGGTAGAGGGCGTTGGAATCGAACGAGACCTTGGCGTCGAGTACGCGCAGCTCCGCCGCCGCGCCCTCCGCAGCCTCGGTGATGATGAGCGGATTGATCTCCAGCATGGCCATGTCGGTGGCCACAAAGGCGGTGTAGAGCTGGGTCAGGAGCTTGGTCCCCTGCTTGGCGAGATCGCCGTCGAGGTTCAGCGCCGCGGCCAGCGCCCGACCGTGGTGCGGGAAGACGCCGGTGGCCGGGTCGATCTGGATGGTGATGATTTTCTCAGGCGTGGAGTGGGCCACTTCCTCGATGTCCATGCCGCCTTCGGTGGAGGCGACCACCGCCACCCACGAGGTCTCGCGGTCCACCAGCAGGGACAGGTAAAGCTCCTTTTTGATGTCGGACGCTTCTTCAATGTAGAGGCGGTTCACCTGCTTGCCGTGGAGGCCGGTCTGAGCCGTCACCAGCACGCGGCCAAGCATCTCCTTGGCGTTTTCGAAGACCTCGTCGGCACTTTTAGCCAGGCGCACGCCGCCCTTGGCGTCCGGGCCGAGGCCTTCGAACTTGCCCTTGCCGCGCCCGCCGGCATGGATCTGGCTTTTCACCACGAACAGTTTGGAGCCCATCTCCACCGCCGCCGCCTTGGCCTCCTCGGGGGTATAGACCGCCGTCCCGCGCGAAACCGGAACGCCGAATTCCTTCAGGACGGCCTTGGCTTGATGCTCGTGGATGTTCATCGGGGCTCCTTGGGGGCGTTTGACTGGCGTGGTTAGCCTCGCCGTTTACCGGCAGGGGCGGGGCCGTGCAACCGCACGCACGGTTTCATTCGCGATACGGTCCTTAACAAAGGCGAAGCGCCCCGAGTTCGCCCAGATCTTGCATCGTGAAGTCCAACGCCGAGTGCGCAACGCGCGACCGGAACCCTCGCGGGGCGAGAAAGGATCAAAGACGATGCAGGTATCCAGCGCTTCCACCCAGCCGGCTTGGCTTCAGGCCTTGCAACAGGACATGAGCCAGATCGAGTCCATGTTCGGCCAGACCACCTCCGCCACCTCGGCAACATCTACCGATGGGCAAGACTCCACCTCCCAAACGGCCGATTCCACCAGCCTGACCGGGGGCGCCGGATCATCAACCACCATTTCAACCTTGCAATCCCCGGCGGATACCTTCGCCAGCACAACGCTCAGCGCTCTGATCTCAGCGCAAGAGAATTCGGCGTCCGGTCAAGCCAATTCTTCGGCGTTATCGACCTCCAGCACGGACTCATCCCTGGCCAATGCCTCCTCGCAGGTCGACACCAACGGAGACGGCGAGATCAGCCCGTCCGATCTGACCACCGCCCCGCAGGGCCTGGATCAAAGCACGCAGTCCGGTGGAACTGGCGGCGTCCACCACGGCCACCATCATCACGGCGGGCCGCCGCCGTCTGGTCCTACAACCGCGACTAATGATACCTCGACCACGGACGCGCTCGGCGTGTCGGCTACGATGTCGGCGTCGGACAGCACGACTGCGACCACCAAGGCAGCCGCGACGAGTTAAACTCCACCTCAGTCATTCTTGGGGGCCGCAAAGCGGCGGCCCGTGGATGACTAGCTGAGAGGGGAGCAATCTACCCGAACAAATCCCCGTCCGCCCGTCGCTCAATCGCTTGCACGCCTTTGCGGCTGAGCAGGAACAGGGCCGACTCCGCCCGCCAGTTCTCTAGCGGATGGGCGGGATCGATGGGACGGGCGGGGCGGTTCCTTTCCAGCGCCGCCGCCGCCTCGATCCGGAGACCCAGGTCGGTGCAAAGGGCGGTGAAATCGCGCAAAGTGCAAAGATGAATGTTGGACGTCGCCCACCAGGGATCGGGCAGGGTCGGCGTCTCCGGCATCCGTCCCTTGGTCAGGAGCGCCAGCCGGACCCGCCAGTAGGCGAAATTCGGCAGCGAGACGATGGCCCGGTCGGCCAACCGCAGCAGGTCGGACAGCACCTTCTTCGGTTCCCGCACCGCCTGCAGGGTCTGGGACAGGATGGCGTAGTCAAAGGCGTGAGCGGGAAATTCGGCCAGGTCGCGGTCCGCGTCCCCCTGCATCACCGCCAGGCCCTTAGAGAGGCAGGCGGCGACGCCATCGGAGGAAATCTCAATGCCGCGCCCGTCGACGCCCTTCTCCCGTTGGAGGAGGTCCAGCAGCGTGCCCTCGCCGCAACCGACGTCCAGCACCCGCGCCCCAGGGCGCACCAGCCGCAGGATTTCGCGAAAATCCTCCCGGAACGCCGTCACGCCCCAAACTCCATTAAGCGAGTCCCCGCGCCGAAGCGGCGGAGGCTAAGAAGCCGTTCAGCGCCGCTTCCATCACCGGCTCGTCCAGGAGAAAGGCGTCGTGGCCCTTGTCGCTCTCAATCTCCACAAAGCTGGTGGGCGCGCCGGCGGCGTTCAGCGCCCGCGTGATCGCGCGGCTCTCGGTGGTGGGATAAAGCCAGTCGGAGGTGAAGGAGAGGACGCAGAAGCGCACATGCCGCGCCCGCTGGAACGCCTTGGACAGGACCCCGCCGTGGCTGGCGGCCAGGTCGAAGTAATCCATAGCCCGCGTGATGTAGAGGTAGGCATTGGCGTCGAAGCGATCCACAAACGTTGAACCCTGATGGCGCAGATAGCTCTCCACCTGGAAATCGGCGTCGAAGCCCCAGGAAAGCCCGTCCCTTTGCAATTCGCGGCCGAACTTCCGCTGCAAAGCCGGTTCGGAGAGATAGGTGATGTGCGCCGCCATCCGCGCCACGGCGAGGCCCTTTTCAGGCCGCACCCCGAGCTTCAGATAGTCGCCGCCCTGCCATTCGGGATCGGCCATGATGGCTTGGCGTCCCACTTCGTGGAAGGCGATGTTCTGGGCCGAATGGCGCGCGGCCGACGCTATACACAGGGCCGAGAACATGCGCGCGGGATAATCCGTCGCCCACTGCAGCACCTGCATCCCGCCCATCGATCCGCCCACCACGGCGAACAGGGTCTCTATACCGAGCGCATCGATCAACATGGCCTGCGCCCGCACCATGTCGGCGATGGTGATCACCGGAAAGGCCAGCCCATAGGCCTTGCCGGTCCTGGGATCGTTGGAGGATGGGCCGGTGGAGCCCATGCAGCCGCCGATCACGTTGGAGCAGATGATGAAGTGCTTGGCGGGATCCAGCGGCCGGCCTTGTCCCACCATGCGCGACCACCAGCCGGGCTTGCCGTTCTGGGGATGGGGCGAGGCCACATGCTGATCGCCAGTCAGCGCATGGCAGACCAAGACGGCGTTGGAGCGATCCGGGTTCAGCCGGCCATAGGTCTTATAGGCGACCTCAACCCCCTCAAGCCGCCCGCCGGAGTCCAGCGGCAAGGGCATGGGTAGCCGCGCCACGCCGCCCCCCGTCTCCACCCTCTGCATGGGTTCCAAAGTCTCCATGGCGCGGCAGGAAGCGCGGGGCGGGCGCGGTGTCAATGCGGCGGGCGGGGCTGAGACCTTGCGCCCGCCATCGCTATTCGGCAGATTGGAACGAAAGGGGATCGCTCATGCGTCTGCTCACCCATGTCGCTTCTGCAATGATCGTGCTGGCGGCGGCTTCGCCGGCGTTCGCTGCATCTCCGCCCCTAAGTGCGGAGATGCAGCCGCTGAGTTTTCTCGTCGGCCACTGGACGGCGACGGAAGGCAAGGCCGAGAACGACGCAATCGCCAGGGGCGTCTCCAGCATTGAGCCGGCGGCAGGGGGGACAGCGCTGCTGCGGCGCGACCGCACCGATCTTTTCAGCGTGGACGGAACGCCGCGCACGAGCTTTGAGCAGGTGATGCTGATCTACCCAGAAGGCGGCGCCTTGCATGCCGACTATTTCGACGGCAGCCACGTGATCCACTACGTCTCGGCGACGGTCGACCCGGGCAAGTCAGTGACCTTTAATACGGCCGCGACGCCCGGTCCGCCGCGCTTTCGCCTCACCTACGCAGCCGGGGGAGCGAACCTCATCACCGTGAAATTCGAGATGGCCCCGCCGGGGTCGGCTGAGTTCCGCACGATCGCTTCGGGCGAGGCAAAACGTACGCCAGCGCCCTGACGTGAAGCCGCCGGCTGCCGCGCCGACCCATTATCTGCAATCGATCGAGATTGCCCCTTCCATCGTGCTGCGATGCAGCATATACAGCCCTTGCCCCATCTGGGGCGTTTCCTCCCTGAACTGGCCACGTCTTCGGACGTGGCCTTTTTTTTCGCCGCCTCACGCGCCGAGCAGGAGGACGACATGCGGGTGCCATCCGAAATCCCATCAGCGAGCGGCGCAAACATCCGGGGCTGACCCCGGTTCGCGCTGGGTCTATGAACAGCCCATGACCGACTGGAATGGCTTGCCGACGCCGCGACGCTATTGGGCGGTGGCGGCAATCTGGCTGACGATGACGATGGCGGTGCTGGACGCCTCGATCGCCAACGTGGCCCTGCCCGCCATCGCACGGGACCTGCACGCGGCGGCGGCGGAGTCCATCTGGGTGGTCAACGCCTACCAACTGGCCATCGTAGTCTCGCTGCTGCCGCTGGCGGCGCTGGGGGAGATCGTCAGCTATCGCCGTGTATTTATGGGCGGCCTTTTGCTGTTCATCATCACCTCTATCGGCTGCACGTTCGCCCATTCCCTGTGGCAGCTGACCTTGGGGCGCGCGGTGCAGGGGCTAGGCGCCGCAGGGATCATGAGCGTCAACGGCGCCTTGGTCCGCTATACGTTTCCCCAGTCTCAGCTCGGGCGTGGGGTCGGGCTGAACGCCATGGTGGTCTCCGTCGCTGCGGTTGTGGGGCCGAGCATCGCTTCGGCCATCCTGGCGGTGGCGAGCTGGCCGTGGCTGTTCGCCGTCAACGTGCCGGTGGGCCTGCTCGCCCTGGCCATTGGCCGTACAGCCCTTCCCGAAAGCCTGAAATCTGGACGCAACCTGGATTGGGTGGCGGCGGGGCTGAACGTCCTGACCTTCGGGCTCGTCATCACCGGGATTGATGTCCTCACGCGAGGGAGCGGATCGTGGATCGGGGCGGTGGAGATCGTAGTGGGGGCGGCCTCGGGCATCGGCCTGGTGCTGCGGTCACGGACACAAGCTCGCCCCTTGGCGCCGGTCGATCTTCTGAAGAGTCGGGTGTTCACCCTGACGGTCCTGACTTCCATCGCTTCATTTACGGCGCAGATGCTGGCCTATGTCTCGCTGCCTTTTTTCTTTCAGGGCGTCCTGCACCGCACCCAGGTGGAGACGGGCCTCCTGATGACGCCCTGGCCCTTGGCGGTAGGCGTCGCGGCGCCCTTGGCGGGGCGTCTGGCCGACCGCTATTCGGCTGCGGTGCTCGGCTGCATCGGCCTTGCGGCGTTGGCGGCCGGTATGGTCGCTCTCGCCCTTTTGCCGGGTGACGCCGGTATACTGGACATCGGCTGGCGGATGGGGCTTTGCGGCCTCGGCTTCGGCTTTTTCCAGGCGCCCAACAACCGCGCAATGCTAAGCGCCGCGCCGCTCGACCGTAGCGGCGCGGCTGGCGGAATGCTGGCCACCGCTCGGCTGACCGGACAGACGGTGGGCGCCACCCTGACCGCCATTCTGTTTCGCACGGTGGCGAACGGACCCATTGCAGCCCTCGGTCTAGGGGCGGCGTTCGCCGTCTTCGGCGCTGTGATCAGCGTTTCCAGACTGGCCGATCCTGCAAAGTCGCAGACCCCCGCGGGCGACTGAACTTTTCCCCTGTGGCGTGAACCTTGCCGAAACCCTGTTCGGTTAGCCTAGAAAGGTGCATTCGGAGATGGCGCTGTGAAGATTGACGTTCTTGCCCCGCAAGATTTGTCTGCAGACGACCTCGTGGTCTGGGCGCGGCTGCAAAACGATGAGGCCTCCGCCAGCCCGTTCATGTCGCCCAAGTGGGTGCAGGCCCTGGCCGGTGTCGCAGGCCCCGATCGCAAGCATCTGAAGATCGCCAGGCTGATGGAAGACGGCGAAACCGTCGGGTTCCTGCCCGCCCGCGTGGCGCGCTTCACCGCGCTACCGCCTGGCGCGCCCCTATGCGACTACCAGGGATTGGTGGCGGAACGGCGGGTGCGCTTCGACGCCCGCGAAATCCTCTACGCCTTCGGGGTGGCGCGCTACGACTTCGACAAGCTCCCGGCGGACCAGGCGCCCTTCCGCACTTTCGTGAAGGGATCCTCTTCATCCCAGGTGATCGATCTGCGGGACGGTTACGCCGCCTACGAGGCCGACCGCCGCGCCGCCGGCACCGACATCCTGAAGGACTGCGCCAAGAAACGCCGCAAATTGGAGCGGGAGCATGGAGAGGCCAGATTCACTGCCGCCTCGACCTCGCAGGCGGATTTCGACCAGCTGATCGCCTGGAAGCGCGCCCAATACGCCACAACCGGCCAGACGGACATCTTCGACGCCGGCTGGCCCTTGGATGTGCTGAAAGCCTTGTTCCGCAGCGAAGACCCCGACTACCGCGCCACCCTGTTCACCCTGCATGTGAACGGCGCCCTTGTAGCCGGGCATCTGGCGCTCTGCACGCCCAGGATCGCCCACGCCTGGTTCATCGCCCACGACGACGCCTTCGGCCGCTATTCCCCCGGTGTGATCCTGATCACCGAGGTGGCCCGCTGGGCGGCGGAGCGCGGCATGGCGGAGCTGGACATGGGCCCGGGCGACTATCGCTTCAAACTCAGCCTCGCCAATCGGACGCGAGACGTCAGTCACGGGTTTGTCGGTCGCCCTTCCGCCGCCGCCTTCGCCCGGGGCGCCACGTATCGCCTCCGAGAGTTGGTGGAAGCCATGCCGCTTGGCCCTGCTTCCAACTTTCCGGCTAAGGCCATGCGGCGGCTGGACCTGCTGCGGAGCCTGTAAGCGCGCCGCTGGGCGGTTGCGGTAAAGGTCGCGTCCGCCTAAAGACGCCGGACCTTTGGTTCGGACCCTTCGACTGATGAGCGTGACCTTCGACGATATCCTCGCCGCTCGAGACCGGCTGGCGGGGCAGATCGTGCGCACGCCCTGCCGCTATTCCCGCACCCTCAGCCAGATCACCGGCGCGGAGGTTTGGGTCAAGTTCGAGAACCTGCAGTTCACCGCCGCCTTTAAGGAGCGGGGCGCGCTTAACAAGCTGCTCCTCCTGTCCGACTCCGAGAAGAAGCGGGGCGTCATAGCCGCCTCGGCAGGCAACCACGCCCAGGCCCTGGCCTATCACGCCTCCCGCCTCGGCATCCCCTCGGTGATCGTCATGCCCCGCGGCACCCCGACGGTGAAGGTGGAGCACACCCGCGATTTCGGAGCCGAAGTGGTGATCGAGGGCGACACTTTCGACGACGCCAACGCCCACGCCATGACCATCCGCGACGACCGCGACCTGGTTTTTGTCCATGCCTTCAACGACAAGGACGTGATCGCCGGCCAGGGCACCGTCGCCCTGGAGATGCTGGAGGAGGCGCCGGACATCGACACCCTGCCCATCCCCATCGGCGGCGGCGGCCTGATTGCGGGCATGGCGACGGTGGCTAAGACCCTCCGGCCAGACATCAAGGTCTACGGTGTCGAATCCGCCATGTACCCCTCCTTCACTGCCAAGATGCGCGGCATCACCCCGGCCATCGGCGGCCAGACCATCGCCGAGGGCATCGCGGTGAAGCAGGTGGGCGAGATCACCTACGCCATCGCCCGTCCGCTGATCGAGGACGTGTTCCTGATCGACGAACCCTATTTCGAGCGGGCCATCGCCCTCTACTGCAACGTGGAGAAGACGGTGGCGGAGGGCGCGGGGGCGGGACCGCTCGCCGCCCTTCTGGCGCGGCCGGACGTGTTCAGGGGCCGCAAGTGCGGCCTGATCCTCTGCGGCGGCAATATCGACACGCGCCTCTTGGCCAGTGTCCTCACCCGCGAACTAGTGCGCGAGCGCCGGATCAGCTCGATCCGCATCATCGGCGACGACCGGCCGGGCCTCCTCGGCGACGTCTCCAACATCATCGGCGCGGCCGGCGGCAACATCATCGAGGTGGCGCACAATCGCCTTGCCCTGGACGTGCCGGCCAAGGGCGCGGAGTTCGACATCATGATCGAGACCCGCGACGCCCAGCACACTCAGGAAATCATCGATCGCCTGCGCGATCGCGGCTACCCGCCCCGCCCCCACTGACCTCATCCCTCTGACTTGCCCGGAGACCCATTATGCGCCGTTTAGCCCTCCTCGCCGCCGCCGGCATCACGCTCTCAGCCTGCGGCGCGCACAGCCAGCCGACCCCGACGCCCGGCGGATCGGCCGCCTTCATGGCCAAGACGGCCAAGGAGCCGGGGGTGATCTCCCTGCCGGACGGCCTGGAATACAAGATCGTCAAGTCCGGCCCGGCCGGCGGCGTCATGGCCAAGCTCGGCGACGAGGTGAAGGTCAACTACGAGGGCAAGCTTACCGACGGCACGGTGTTCGACAGCTCCTACAAGAACGGCGAGCCGGTGGTGTTTCCGGTAGGCGGCCTTGTCCCCGCCTGGAACGAGGCCCTGCAGTTGATGAAGCCCGGCGACGTCTGGATTTTGTACGTGCCGCCCGCCCTGGGCTACGGCCCGGAAGGCAAGGGCCCCATCCCGCCCGACAGCGTGATGGTGTTCAAGCTGGAGCTTCTGGGTGTGTTGCCGGCGCATACGGGCGGGTCGATGGGGTAAGTGGTTTAGTCATCCTCGGGGCGCGCAGCGAACCCGAGGACCTAGTCAGTGCGACGCCTGGAGCTGCTGGGTTCTCGAATCGACCTCCGGCCGTCCGAGAATGACTAATCGATTTAAAGCCCCAACCGCCGTGCCCGGCCCGCAATAGACAGCGCCAGCCGCTCGGAGATCAAATGATCGGGTGAGCCGGTCTGTTTGCATGCGTAATCCGCCTCTAGCATGTCGGTGCTGAGCGCCTCCAGCTCCGCCAGCTTCCAGGCGCGGAGCTGGCGCAGGAACTCGCGCTCGTTCTTCCAGAAGACGCCGCTCGCTTTGGCCGCCTCCTGAGCGCCGGCGCCGCCTGATTGCAGGATGGCGGCCTTGCGGAGCTTGGCGAGGTGCTGACTGAGGGCGCGGACCGCCGCCGGACCGCCTTCGCCCTCTGCTCGGGCCCGGCGGAGCGCCGCCTGGGCGGGCGCAGCGCGGCCGCCGAAGGCGTCCTGCGCGGCGTCGGAAAGAGAGGCTTCAGGCTCCACGCCAAGGTGATTGGTCAGGTCGGCGATGCTCGCCTGCGCGCCAGAGTTGGGGCCAAGGTAGAGCATCAGCCGCTCGATCTCCTGGCGCGCCACGCCGCGCTCGCGGGGCAGGCGGGAGACGAACAGCTCCAGCGCGTCTGAGGTGAGCCCTACGCCGTCTTTCAACAAGGCCTCGCGCACCATCCGGGTGACGTCTCCCGTCTCATCCTCGTAGACGGCGATCGAGGCCGCGCCGTCCGCCTTCTCCGCCGCCTTGCGGAGCGGCGAGGTCCGCTCCAGCGCCCCGGCCTCGATCAGGAAGAAGGCGTCGGGGTTCAGCGCGCCCTCCGCGTGGCGCAAAAGCGCCTCGGCGGCGGCCTTTTCTGGCCCCGCCTTGTCGCCGGTGAGTTTCAGCCGCACCAGGCGCCGGCCGCCCATCATGGAGATGGCGGACAGCTCCTCCTCCAGCCGCGCGGCGTCTCGGTCGAGATCGGTTTCAGTGAGGAGAGCGACGTCGAATGGATCGTCCGGCCGCTGGGCTATGTTGGCGGCGAGGGCGTCGGCACGCTCGCGCACCCCGCCCCGGTCCTTGCCCCAGATCACCGCCGCGCGCACACCAGCCGGCGGTCCGGCCAGGAACCGCTCCACCTCCGGCCGTTTGGAGAGGATCACGGGGCGACCGGTTACGGATTGTCGTCCAGGGACGTGCCCGGCACCGTCGTCTCCACCGCATGGCTGCCCGAATGCATTCCGGCGAAATAGCGGGAGAGGGCGAGGCGGATCTGGATCGCGGCCTGGTTGGCGGCGCGGGTCTCTCCATCCTGCTCGGCGGCGACGCCGGCGTAGGGCGGATCGGCGGAGTCGTACTCGGCGATCACCGGGGCTGAGCCCTCCAGCAGAACCTTTGTGCCGCCGATGGAGCGCAGGGTGTAATCGACCGTGAAGTTGATCTCGTAGCGGTTGGCCACGTTGTTGACCCGCACGCCGCGCGGAATGCGGGCGTCCTTCGTGGTGCAGATCAGCTGATAGCGCACCGGTGCTCCCGCCCGGTGGCCCAGTTCGTCGTCCAGCTGTTCGCGCAGGAGAAAGTGGATGCGGTTTTGCAGCGTGTCCACGTTGCGGGCGTCCTGCACCCGCTCCACCACCACGTCCACCGCGTCGAGGGACGGAATCATGCCCGGCGTACCGTAGAGGGGGGTGAAGCCGCAGCCCGTAACGAGCATGGAGCCTGCGATGGCCAGGGCGACCAGAACCGGAATGCGTTGCATGTCTAGCGTCCTCATGCCGCGACGATGTTGACGATGCGGTCCTTGACCACGATCACCTTGCGCACCGTTAGCCCCGCAAGGTGGCGCATCACGACCTCGTCCGCGAGCGCTATTTCGCGCACTTCGTCTTCCGAGGCGCCAGGGGGGGCTGAAATTTCGCCCCGCCGCTTGCCGTTGACCTGGATGGGCAGGCTCAAGGTCTCGTCCGCCGCCAGGGCCGGATCGAAGGCCGGCCAGGGCGCGTGCACCACCATGCCATCGCCTTTTAGACGTTCCCAGCAGCTTTCCGCCAGATGAGGCGTAATGGGATTAACCAGCACGGTCAAGGCCTTCAGGGCGGCGACGCGCTCGGGACCCTGCACCGCCTCCAAAGTCTTCAAGGTGTTCAGGAAGGCGTAGAACTGGGCGATTCCGGCGTTGAAGCGGAAACCGCTGAACGCTTCGGTGGCCGCCTTGATCAGCTTGTGGGTGGCGCGGCGGAGCGCCTTTACTTCGTCGTCGGAGCCGAAGGGCGCGGTCGTCTCCGCTGCCTTGTCCACTTCCGCCCAGATGCGGTTAACCAGGCGCCAAGAGCCCTCGACGCCGGTCTCTGTCCATTGCACGTCCCGCTCCGGCGGCGAATCGGAGAGCACGAACAGGCGCGCGGCGTCCACGCCGTAGGTTTCGAAGATGTCCTCCGGGGCGACGGTGTTCTTCTTGGATTTCGACATCTTCTCGACGCCGCCCACCTCCACCGGCAGGCCGGTCGAGGTCTCCACCAGCTCGCCGTCGCGGGTCTCGATTTCCGCGGGGGTGATCCAGTGCGGCTCGTTGGAGAGCACGCGATAGGTCGCGTGGGTGACCATGCCCTGGGTGAAGAGGCCGGCGAAGGGCTCCTCCACGCTCAGCATGCCTTCGTCCCGCAAAGCCCTCGTGACGAAGCGGGCGTAGAGCAGGTGTAGCACCGCATGCTCCACCCCCCCGATGTACTGGTCCACAGGCAGCCAGTAATCCGCCGCCGCCTTGTCGATGGGCGGGGCGGCGGTCGGGTCGGCGAAGCGGGCGAAGTACCAGGAACTGTCGACGAAGGTATCCAGCGTATCGGTCTCCCGCTCCGCCTCGCCGCCGCAGCTCGGGCACTTCACGTGCCGCCAGGTCGGGTGGCGCAGCAGGGGGTTGCCCGGCTTGTCGAACGCCACGTCGTCTGGCAGCAGCACGGGCAACTGGTCCACCGGCACGGCGACGGGGCCGCACCTGGCGCAGTGGATGATAGGGATCGGGCAACCCCAGTAGCGCTGGCGCGAGACGCCCCAGTCGCGCAGGCGATAGACGGTGGCGCCTTCGCCCTGACCCTGCGCTTCGATGCGCGCGATGGCGGCGGCCTTGGCGGCTTCAATGTCGAGGCCGTCCAGGAACCGCGAGTGATAGATGCGGCCTGGGCCCACGTAGGCTTCGGCGTCGATCTCGAAGGTTTCGGCATCGGCGCCCTCCTTGTCGTAAGATGGGGGCAGCACTACGGGCTTGACGCCGAGGCCGTACTTCCGGGCGAAATCCAGGTCCCTCTGATCGTGCGCGGGGCAGCCGAAGATGGCGCCCGTGCCGTAATCCATCAGGATGAAGTTGGCGATCCAAACCTGCAGGGTCCAGGCAGGGTCGAACGGATGCTGGACCTCGATCCCGGTGAAGAGACCAAGCTTCTCTCCGCCTTCGATCTCCGCCTCCGAGGTGCCGCCCTGTCGGCATTGGGCGCAGAAGGCGGCGATCTTCGGATCCTGCGCGGCCAGCATCTCAGCCAAGGGATGATCCGCTGCGACGCCGACGAAGCTTGCGCCGTAGAGGGTGTCCGGTCGGGTCGTATAGACGTCGATCCCGTCGAACCCCGGTAGCGGGGTCGTGGAAAACTTGAACGTGAAGCGCAGGCCCTTGGAGCGCCCGATCCAGTTCTCCTGCATCAGCCGCACCTTGTCAGGCCAATGGCCCTCAAGCGTCTTCAGACCACAGATCAGGTCGTCGGCGTAGTCGGTGATGCGCAGGAACCACTGGATGAGCTTCTTCTTCTCCACCGGCGCGCCGGAGCGCCAGCCGCAGCCGTCGATCACCTGTTCGTTAGAGAGAACGGTGTGATCCACCGGGTCCCAGTTGACGGTGGCCTCCTTGCGATAGACCAAGCCCCGCTCATAGAGCTTCAGGAACCAGGCTTGCTGACGACCGTAGTATTCAGGATCACAGGTGGCGAACTCACGCGACCAGTCGATAGACAGGCCCAGCGCTTTCAGCTGCTCGCGCATGGCGGCGATGTTGTCGTAGGTCCAGCCCTTGGGATTGACGCCCCGCTCCATCGCCGCGTTTTCCGCCGGAAGGCCGAAGGCATCCCACCCCATCGGATGCAGCACATTGAAGCCCTGCGCCCGCTTGGAGCGCGCCACCACATCGCCCATGGTGTAGTTGCGCACATGCCCCATGTGGATGCGCCCCGACGGGTAGGGGAACATCTCCAGCACGTAGGCCTTGGGGCGATCCCCAGCCTCCGCCGGGGTCTTGGTGCGGAACACGTCTGAGTCCGCCCAGGCCTTGCGCCAGCGGGGTTCGGCTTCTTTTGGATTGTATCTCGCCATCTCGCCGCTCGTTTAGGGGCCCAAGCCCCTAAAAGGAAGTGGCTTGGGCGTTAAGGGTCAGCCCTTCTCGTTCAGGTTCGATAGGCGAAGCTGGCGGGCGCGGGTCAGGATGGCGTTTTCGATGTCGACATCGGTCTGGCCGGCCACCGGCGCATCGACCCAGGTTCCGGTCGCGTCCTTGGTCTGCTTGAACACCGTCACGTTCAGGCCGTCGGCTCGAAGGCGGGTGTCCAGGATGTAGACAGTGGTCTTGAACCGCTCATCGGTCTTCTCAGGGTTGATGTACCAGTCGGTGATGACCACGCCGCCGAACGGATCGGCCGACGCCAGGGGCATGAAGGCCAGGGTGTCCAGCGTGGCGCGCCACAGGTAGCTGTTCACGCCGATGCCCGCTTGCGGCGAGGACGCCGGGGCGGGCTTGGAGCCGAGGTGGGGCACAAGGCCGCCGGGGCTCGGCAAGTGACTGCAGCCGCTGACCGCTAAGGCTGAGAGCGCCGCCAGGGCGCTGAGGCCCAGCATCGAGCCGCTGCGGAAAAACCCGCGCTCGCCAAGAACAGCCGTCATCTTTGGATTCGCTCCAATGGTTAAGCGCGGACCATGTAACTGATCGTTATCGCGCGCGCACCCCCCATCCTCCCAAGGCGCGCCTCGCGAAGGACTTGTCCGCATACACCATGCTGTGCAGGACGCAAAAGCGGAAATCAGTGCCCTTAAGGTCACAGGGCGCGCCGCATCCGCAGACAGAAGCCGTCGCGACGCTTGCCGTCGTTGACGTCCGGTCCTTGCACGCATTAATCGCACAGTCACACAGGCATGATTATATGCTGGTAGACATGCGTCCAAACTGGGACGTGGACGTTAAGGGCGGATGATGGGTGTGCGGGCTGCATGGCTGGCGATGGGCGCTGCGCTTCTCCTGACGGGGATGGCGACGGTTGCACACGCGGCTGCGCCCGCGGATTTGATCGCCTCGCCGTCGTCCGATCAGGCGCCGACCCCCTTCTACGTGCCGACCCCGCACAAGACCTACTCCTTCGATGCGAAGGGCAAGTGGGGCGTCAACCTCGACATGGAGCAGCCCGTCAATCGGGAGACCCAGATGAAGGACGTCACCGCCGGCGGCTATTTCCGCATCGGCCCCCGCCTGAAGCTTGGCGGCTCGGTCGGCCTCGGCGACAAGTTCGCCCAGCCGCAGCAACTGACCCCGCAGGACACCGGGCCCCGCGTCCACCTGGAAACCAAGTTCCAGTTTTAGGCTCGTTTATCGGCTGCGTTAAAGTAGCCCTTCCACCGCCGCTAATCCTGCAACACCCGTTCCGACCAACCGCTTAGCCGTCGCGCCGTTGACGCCGCCAAGCGCGATCACCGGCAGGCACGACCGCTTTATCAATAGGGACAGTTTGACCGGTCCCAGCGGACGCCCGGCGCTCGGACTACGGCTGGCGAAAACGGCGGAGACCAAGGCGGCGTCGAGCCTCGCCCGCCGCGCCGCCGCCAAAGCCTTGGGCGAGTGGGCCGCGCCGGTGATCAGCCAGTTTGGATGGCGCAGCCGGATCATGCGCGCCCGGCCTAAATTCCGCTCCGGCAGATGTACGCCGTCAGCGCCGACCCGCGCCGCGAGTTTATCGTCCGCGCCGATCAGCAGGATCAGGCCGCGCCGCTTAGCGATCCTGGCAAGCGCCGCCGCCTTCGCCTCAGCATCCGGCCGGCCGAAACCGCGGAAGATCACGCCCGTTCCCCTGGGCAGTCCCGACGCGATCCGCGCGGGATCGGGCGTGCGATCAGGGTCGGTGACAAAAAACACCACCGGCAGGCGCGCCCCGGCCTTTCCACCGCGCAGCTTCAGCCCTAGCGTCGCCGCCGCGCAAAAAAGCGCGCGCCGTTCCGCATCCCTGGTCTGATCCCGTGTCCGCAAACCCCTCGTCCCTGAACATCGCCGATCCGGAGGCAACAGCCTCCTGGCGCGAGGTCAAGGCCCGTATAGCCAAGGCGGCCGTCGCGGCGGCGCGGGGCGAGGGCGATGTGACGCTGGTGGCGGTCTCCAAGCAGCAGCCGTGGGAGGCTGTAGAGCCGGTGCTGGCCGCGGGTCAGCGCGTCTTCGGCGAGAACCGGGTGCAGGAGGCCGTGGCGCGCTGGTCTGCGATCAAGGCTGTGACGCCTGACCTGGAGCTGCGTCTGATCGGCCCTCTGCAAACCAACAAAACGCGCGAAGCAGTGGCCTTCTTCGAGGTGATCGAGACCCTGGATCGGGAAAAGCTCGCCAAAGTTCTCGCTGACGAAATCCAGCGGGCGGGCAAGAGCCCCCGGCTCTACGTCGAGGTCAACACGGGCGAAGAGCCGCAGAAAGCCGGCGTGTTGCCCGCCGAGGCGGACGCCTTCATCGCCGCCCTGCGCAAAACCTACGGCCTGACCCTCGAAGGCCTGATGTGCATCCCCCCCGCGGGCGAGCCGGCCTTCCCCCACTTCGCCCTTCTGAAGAAGATCGCCGAGCGCAACGGCCTCGCCAAGCTCTCCATGGGCATGAGCGCCGATTTCGAGAGCGCCATCCGCTTCGGCGCTACGTCGGTCCGGGTTGGGTCGGCGGTGTTCGGGTCGCGCGCGAAGAGCTAACGCCCGAGCTTGATGGGCTTCAGGCGCCGCTTGTTCATGTGGTCGGCGGGGGCGGCGCCCTTGTCCTCGGGGATTTCACCCTTGAAGTAGAAGCGCTGCCAGGCTTCGCGGATGGCGTCCGGGTCCTTGCGGTCCAGGCGCCGGTTGAAGGTGTCGCGCTGCACCCGCCACGCCTCATACTGCTCCTTAAAGGCCACGTCGCTGGGGAGGGAGCGCAGAACCGGCTGCATCTGATCCATCACCCGGTGCGGCGTCAGGGTGACGAAGCAGAACGGCTCACCCTTCTCGAAGCGGATGCGCCCCGGGCGCGTGAAATGCCAGTTCATGGTGAAAGGGAAGGGGAGCCAGTCGGTCTCCACCAGGCCGGACAGGGGCTGGATGCCGTCCTTGATCCAGTTGGGCGGCCCGGCGGCCCACATGTCCCACCCCGGCGGGGTGCGAAAGAGGTATCCCGGATGCAGGGTCAGGACGCCGCTGGAGAAGTGGGACTGGGCGAAATCGTGAAAGTCGGGATGTGGTCGGTCGGGCTTGAGGGTGATGTCGGCCTGCTGCAGCCCGCCATTCCATTCGGCGGTGAAACCCACGGGGCAGAGAATCTCCCATCCCGTGGTGTTGGCCATGGTCAGCGGCAGGCAGCGGTAGGCGTGCCGGTCCACGAACTTGTCCATCCAAGCGCGTTGCGGCCGCCCCGGCACGATCTCGGGCGGGCGGTTCACCACCGGGAAGCATTCGAGTTCCATCACGGGCTCCATGGCGGCGACCTGTCCTGGTGGAGGGAAAGTCGTAGCGGGAGGAGGCGGTGGCCGTCAAACTTCCCTAGTCATCCTCGAGGACCGCAAAGCGGGAGCCCGAGAACCCACTAGCGTTGGATCTCAAAAGTCCACCGCCAAGCCCTTGCGCTCCCAATCTCCAAAGCGCGTAGGCTCCAACCCCGCTGGACCGCCGGCTTCGTGCGCAGCCTTCGCCTCTACAGCCGCGGCGTGCCGCGTCGCGGCTTCTTCCAGCGCCCGTTTAGCGGCAGGGGACAGCGCCTTGCCGGGCGCCGCGCCGGGGGTGTCTTCAGCTCTATCGTCAGCCATGGCGCGCCGCGTCCTTGCCCTTGTGCCCCGCATGGCGGATTTAAGCGCGATGTCGCCCGCCCGCCAGCCGCAAAAGCCCGCTTCCAGCATAGATGAGGCGGCGCTGAAGCCCCGCTTCGCCGCCCTGACGCTCTTAGAGGCGGCGCTGGATCGGCGAGGCGGGCTGGACGATGCGGCTTCATCCAAGACGCTGCTCGATCTGCCGGTGCGTGACCGAGCCTTCGCCCGCGCCCTGACCATGGCGACTCTGCGCCACCTCGGACCCATCGACCGCGCGTTGCAAGATCGTGTCAAGAAGCCGCCGCCGGACGCGGTGGTCATGTTGCTGCGCCTCGGCGCGGCGCAGCTGTTCCACCTCGACACCCCCGGATTCGCAGCCGTGGACATGACGGTGGACATGGCTGGCGCGCGCAAGGCCACGCAGCCGTTCAAGGGGCTTGTCAACGCCGTCCTGCGCGGCCTCCTCCGCGAGCCGCCGCCGGTCTCGACGCCCGAAGCTTACGCCCCACCCTGGCTCTACGCCCGCTGGCGCGTGGCCTATGGCGAGGCGGGGGCCGACGCCCTCGCTGCCTGCATCCCGGAAGAACCGGCCACCGACCTGACCCTCCGCGACCCGAACGATTGGCCGGCGCTCGCCGAAGCGCTGGAGGCCACCTTGTTCCCGGGCGGCACGCTACGCACCCCAAAGCGGGGCGACCTTGCTGAATGGCCGGGCTTTGCCGAGGGCCGCTGGTGGGTGCAGGACGCCGCCGCCGCCATCCCCGCGCGCCTCTTGAACCTCAAGCCCGGCGAGACGGTGCTCGACCTCTGCGCCGCGCCGGGGGGTAAGACCCTGCAACTGGCGGCGACGGGCGCGACCGTAACGGCGGTGGACCGCTCCGCTGCGCGGCTTAAACGCCTGTCAGAGAACCTCGCCCGCATGGAGCTGAAGGCCGAGGTCATCGTCGCCGACGCCGCGGCCTGGAGCGACAAGCGTACCTTCGACGCCGTCCTGTTGGACGCGCCCTGTTCAGCCACGGGCACTTTCCGCCGCCATCCGGACGTGCTTTGGGCCGCCAAGCCGTCAGATATCGCCAAGCTTTCGGCAGTGCAGACGCAGCTTTTCGACGCCACGGCCGATCGGGTGAAGCCCGGCGGGCGGCTGGTCTACTGCGTCTGCTCCCTGGAGCCGGAGGAAGGGGAGGCGCAGGCGACCGCCTTTCTGGCTCGCCGCTCCGACTTCGAGATTGATCCGCCTGCCCCCGGGCAAGGCGGCGCCCCCATCGCGGCGCTGATGGCCGATGGAACGCTGCGCCTCTCTCCCGCTCTGCCGGAACCGGAGGGCGGCATGGATGGTTTCTTCATCGCCCGTTTTCTGCGGCGCGTCTGATCCCCGGCCGTTCAGCTTCGGTTCAGACAGCGTCCGTCAGACACAAATCCAATAACGACTTCCAGCGCTGGGAACATCGCCATGACCTTAAAGACCGCGACGCGTAGCAGCGTCATTGCTCTCACCCTGACCGGCCTCGCCGCCGCCGGCTTATCGGCCTGCGCCGACGAGCGGGGGCCGGGCTACTATCCCCCCTACGCCGAGGGGCGCATCGCCCACGTGGGCGAAGGGACTGTGGTCTCCTTCCGTCCGGTGCAGTTCGGGCCGCACGATACTTCCGGGGGCACCATCATTGGCGGCATAGGCGGCGCGGTGGCCGGCTCGGCGCTCGCCGGGCGCGGCAGCCGAGGCGCGGGCGCGCTGCTTGGCGGCATTGGCGGGGCTTTGCTCGGCAACGCCATCGCTTCCAGCGACCGGATCAACGGCTTCGCCTACACCATCCGCCGCCGCGACGGCGGTCTGGTGGAGATCGCCCAGGCTGAACCTTACCCGATCCCGGTGGGGACGCCGGTGACGGTCACCTACGGCGCGGGGATGCGCGCTCACATCGCGCCCCTCGCCGCCTACGGCCCGCCGCCGCCGCCTCCTCCTCCGCCTCCGCCGAAGTACTAAGCTTTAGGTTTGATCTCTGGATGCGCGCAGCTTTGCTTGCGCCTTTAGGGTCAAGGGCGGTATCCGGGGGTGCATGAGCTTCTGCGCGCCGATCATCGCCCCCTCGCTCCTCTCCGCCGACTTCGCGCGGCTGGGCGAGGAAGTGCGCGCGATGGAGGTGGCGGGCGCGGATTGGCTGCACTTCGACGTGATGGACGGGCGCTTTGTGCCCAACATCACCGTCGGGCCGATGGTGCTGAAGGCGATCCGCTCGCTCACCAAGCTGCCGATGGACGTGCATCTGATGATCACGCCGGCCGATCCGCATCTGGAGGCGTTTCGCGAGGCGGGCGCCGACCACATCACCGTGCATCCTGAGGCCGGACCGCACCTGAACCGCACCCTGAAACGCATTCGGGAGCTCGGCGCCAAGGCGGGGGTGGCCTTCGATCCTTCCACCCCGCCTGAGGTGATCGAATGGATGATGGATGAGGTCGATCTCTGCCTCGTCATGTCCATCAACCCCGGTTTTGGCGGCCAGAGCTTCATGATCTCGCAACTGCGGAAGATGGAGCGCCTGCGCGCCATGATCGACGCCTCCGGCTTCGACATCATCCTGGAGGTGGACGGCGGGGTGAACCCCGAAACCGCGCGGATGTGCGTCGACGCCGGAGCCACGGCGCTGGTGGCCGGCACGGCGGCGTTCAAGGGCGGCGCATCGGCCTATGCCGCCAACATCGCCGCCCTCCGCGGGTCCGAATAGGGACCGACGGTGAAAGGCGCGGTATGAAAGAGCGCCGTCCCCCCGGCGACAAAAGGGGCGACAAGGGGCGCACCGCCGCGCAGGACGCCACGGCCGCCTTCGCACGGCTGGTGATCCGCCGTGTAGGCTCCGAATGGCGGGCGACGCCCTTCTACAGCTATCGCCTGAACCGACCGAAGCCCACCGGTCTCGCCGTGTCGCCCAAGGACTTTCGCCCCGTCGATCCAGAGATCGGCCGCCAAATCCTGCTCGGCCGCCTGACCCTGGCGGGCGTCACCATGGAGATCGGCGTCGGCGGCGATCCGTGGGATGCGCCTAGCCCCAGCCGCGCCTTCGCCGTCGAATTGCACCGCTTCGCCTGGATGCCCACCTTACTGGCCCAAGGCGACGCCGGAACGGACGAGGCGCTGCGCCTCGTGCTCGACTGGGAGCGGATGTTCGCCAGGGTCTCGCCGTTCGTCTGGGGGGCGGAGATCATCGAGCGGCGGGTGTTCAACCTGGCCTGCGGGATCAAGCGCCTGACCGAGCGGGCGTCGGAGGTCGAGGCGGCGGGGCTGGTCGCCACCCTCGCGCGGCAGGCACGACATCTCCTGAAGCTCGACGGCGGACCGCTCCGTCGCGCCGAACGCGCTGTCGTAGCCGCCGCGGTGGGAACCGCGTTGTCTGGTAAAGCGGGGGACGCCCTCACCGCCAAGGCGATACCCAAGCTGGAGACCGCGCTCGGCGTCGCTGTCCTGCCGGACGGCGGGCTGAAAAGCCGCTCCCCCGAACAGGGGCTGGAGCTTCTGTTCGACCTCCTGACCCTGGACTTCGCACTTCTGCAGCGGGGCCATGAGGCGCCGCCGACGGTTGCGCGCAGCATCGACCGGCTCACTAGCGCAGTCCGCTTCTTTACCCTCGGCGACGGGCGACTCGGCGCATTCCAGGGGGGCGAGGCGGCCGGTCCCCACCGCATCGCCGCCGCCTTAGCGCACGACGACGGGGAGGGCCGCGCGCCCGCCTATCTGCCCCACGCCGGATATCATCGCCTCGCTGGCCGCAGCCTGCTTCTGATCGCCGACACGGCGTCCCCGGCCGAAGGCGCGTGGAGCCTGGACGCCTGCGCCCAGCCGCTCTCCATCGAGATCACCTGCGGCGGCGACCGCCTGATCGCCAACACCGGCTGGAGCGCGGATGCCCAAGGCGTTCAAGGGCTGCGTCTGACCGATGGGGGATCGACGGCCACGGTAGGCGACGGCTCGGCGGGCCATCCCCTCGGCGGGCTGATGGCGCGGGCGTTGGGACCACGCCTGATCGGCGGCGCACGGCGGGTGGAGGCCAAGCGGCACGAGAGCGAGGGTGGCCAGTGGCTGGAGCTTTGCCATGACGGTTGGGCCGAGCGTTACGGCCTGCTGCACGAGCGCCGCCTGTTCCTCGATCCCCGCCATGACGAGCTTCGGGGGGAGGATCGGTTTGAGCCGGTGCGCGAGACGCCCAAATCCGCCCGGCGGGCGCCCGGCTACGCCGTGCGCTTCCATCTCCCGCCGGAGGTGCAGGTCTCCCTGGCGCGGGACAAGCGGAGCGTGCTCTTGCGCGGCCCGTCAAATCGCGGATGGTGGTTCCGCAACGACGCGCCGGACGTGCTGCTTGAGACATCGGCCTATTTCGAGGATCACCTGCCCAAGCGCGGCGCGCAGATCGTGTTGAAGGGTCCTATCGTTGCTTCCAGTGCGACCGCGGGAGCGCGGGTGCGCTGGAAGCTGACGCCGGTGGACCCAGCCGATCCCAGCTCCGGCCTGAAGGCGGCGCCCGCCAAGGCCGAGGCGACACGATGAGCCTCACTCCACCTCGCCCAATGCCCGTAACACCGGCCAAATCGCCCCTGCGATTCGCGCCGCTGTTCATCTATCTGCATGACCTCGCCTGGGCGGCGGCGGCCATGATCGTGGTCTTGAAGGTGCGCTACCACTTCGAGCCCAAGCCGTTTCCGCCGCACCTCCTGGCCCGGGCCACCGTCTCGTTTACGATCCTCTGCGCGGTGGTGTTCCCGATCTTCCGCCTACACCGGGGACTTTGGCGCTTCACCGCCGCCAACGAGCTGCTGCGGATCGCACAGGCGGTGTTGCTGTCCAATCTCCTGCTGCTGCCGACCTTGTTCATCGGCGACCGGCTGATGGATTTTCCCCGCTCGACGCCTCTGTTCCTCACGCCCTTCCTGATCTTCAGCCTGGGGTTTGGCAGGGTGCTCACCGAAGCCTGGGCCCACGGCGATCTGTTCCAGGCGTTCCGCTTCGAGGATCGCTCCCGTCCGCCGGCGGTGGTGGTGGGCGCCGCCCGCACCGTTTCCACCTATCTGAAGGCGCTCCGGCGGCAGAAGGGCGTTCGTCCTCGCATCGTCGGCGTGGTGGCCCTGGACGAAAAGCCCACCATCGGCCGCACGCTGCAGGGTCTAGAGATTCTCGGCGGCTTGAGCCGGCTGGCGGATATTCTGACCGCACTAAAGGCGGCGGAGGATCAGGATCCGCAGCTGATCCTGGCCGAACGGCGCCCCGACCGCGCCTTGATGCAGGCGATCACGGCTGCTGCCGGCCAAGCGGGCGCCCGGGTGGTGACCGTGCGCGGCGACGGCGGGATGCAGCCCCATCCGGTGCAGGCGGCGGACCTGCTTGACCGCCCACCCCGAAACCTTGATCCGTCGGGCCCCCGCAGCTTGATAGCCGGCAAGCGGGTCTTGGTCACCGGCGCGGGCGGCACCATCGGCGGGGAGTTGACTCGACAAGCCTTGGCGTTCGGGCCGGCGCGGCTGATCCTGCTCGACGCCTCGGAATACAATCTCTACGCCATCGACCGGGAGCTGACTGAGGCCGGCGTTCCCAGGGTCTGGACCGCCGAGCTGGGCGACGTGCGGGACCTCCGCCGCCTTGAGACCCTGTTCGAGCTCGAGAAGCCGGATGTCGTCTTGCACGCCGCCGCCCTCAAGCACGTCCCCTTGATGGAGCTGAACCCCTGCGAGGCGGTGCTGACCAATGTGATCGGCGCGGCCAATATCTCGCGGGTGGCGCGGGACGCTTGCGAGGCTCTGGTGTTCATCTCCACTGACAAGGCGGTCAATCCGACCAACGTCATGGGCGCGACCAAGCGGGTGGCCGAGCATGTGGTGCAGGCCCTGACCCGCGACCACGCGGTGAAGGCGGCGGCGGTGCGGTTCGGCAATGTCTTGGGCTCCACCGGCTCGGTCGTGCCCCTGTTCGAGCGGCAGATCGCGGCGGGCGGCCCGGTGACGGTGAGTGACCCCTCCATCGAGCGCTACTTCATGACGGTGCAGGAGGCGGCGTCATTGGTCTTGCAGGCCGCAAGCCTCCCCCCCGCCGAGGCGCCTCCAGGATCGGGCCAGATCTACGTGCTGGACATGGGCCAGCCGGTGAAGATCGACGACCTCGCCCGCCAGCTGATCCGCCTGCACGGCCTGGAGCCCGGCCGCGACATCGAGATCAGCTACTCGGGCCTGCGCCCCGGTGAAAAGCTCTACGAGGAGATCTTCTACGGCGACGAGACGGTGGCGCAGACGGCGGTGGACGGGGTGATGTCCGCGGTGGAGGCGCTGCCGTCCTGGGACCAGCTTGGCGGGCGGATCGAGGCGCTGGGAGCGGCGGCGATGGCGCGGGACGAGGGCCGGGTGCTGGTGCTGCTGAACGAACTGGTGCCGGAATTTCGGCAGGCTTAAGGGCGGTGGAAGCAGGCGTTCTGAATGTCGTCTGAGGGTGGTCAGCGGGCTTGCTGAGCACCTACCGGCTCGTGTCCTAGAGGAAACCAAATTCCTCGCACGAAGATGCTGCCCATGTTCGGCCGTACATGCCCTTGGTCCAGCAAGGCCACATCCTCCACGACCGTTATCGTTTTGACTGTTAGCGGACCAAAGGCTTTCTCCACCAAGCTTAGAGCGTCATCGGGATCATGACCGGTCACTCCGACACCTAGCCCAAGCCTGGAGAAATCCCTCAACCTTTCGAACGTCACCCAATACGGACGCATCGCTGTGAACTCCCGCGAAACCGGATGATCTCTGCATAGACTGGTGATGTCCGCAACGGGTCGCAAGCCGTCTTTGAGCTTTCGCTCTAAAGCCGCCGTCGTGAAAGCGCCAATCGCCCGCATTGACTCCCCCGTCCCGCGCCCTATTTTCCGCCGCCTGCGTGACTGGCGATAGAGGTGGGCGACCACTGGGGAGCGCAGGATGTCTAGCCGCTCGCCTGGGTGATCCGTTCAACGCCCGGAGTCCGCCATGCCCGCCGCGCCCGACTATCCCAAAGCCCCCGACAGTGCCCCCGTCAAACGCGCGCTTATCTCCGTCTCCGACAAGGCCGGCCTGATTGAGACTGCGCGGGCCCTGCACGACCTCGGCGTCGAGCTGATCTCCACCGGCGGCACCCGCGCCGCCATCGCCGCCGCCGGGGTTCCGGTGAAGGACGTCAGCGAAATCACCGGTTTTCCCGAGATGATGGACGGGCGGGTGAAGACCCTGCATCCCCTGGTGCACGGCGGTCTCCTCGGCGTGCGGGATGCGCCCGAGCACGCCTCCGCCATGACCGAGCACAACATCGGCGGCATCGATCTCCTTTACGTCAATCTCTACCCGTTCGAGGCGACCGTGGCCTCCGGCGCCGACTATGACACTTGCGTTGAGAACATCGACATCGGCGGCCCGGCCATGATCCGCTCGGCGGCAAAAAATCATGCTTATGTCTGCGTCGCCACCGCGCCGGAAGACGTGGCCGAAGTGGTCGCGGCGCTGAAGGCTGAGGGCGCCACCTCGCTTATGCTGCGCAGCAATCTTGCAGCAAAAGCCTACGCCCGCACCGCCGCCTATGACGCCGCCATCGCTGCCTGGTTCGCTAAGACGCTGCAGAAATCGTTCCCCGAGCGACTCGCTATAGCCGGGAAGCGCATCCAGACCATGCGCTATGGCGAGAACCCGCACCAGAACGCCGCCTTCTACCGTACCAGCGAGGCGCGCGCCGGCGTCTCCACCGCGCGCGTGGTGCAGGGCAAGGAACTCTCCTACAACAACGTGGCCGACACCGACGCCGCCTTCGAGCTGGTGGCGGAATTCGACCCCGCCGAGCATGCCGCCGTCGCCATCATCAAGCACGCCAACCCGTGCGGCGTCGCCGTGGCGCCCGATAGCGCCACAGCCTACCAGCGGGCGCTGGAGTGCGACCCGACCTCGGCCTTCGGCGGTATCGTGGCGCTAAACCGGACCCTAGACGCAAAAACCGCCGCCGAGCTTTTGAAGATCTTCACCGAGGTGGTGATCGCGCCGGAGGCTGAGGACGCCGCGCTGGAGTTGTTTAAGGCCAAGAAGAACGTGCGCCTGCTGCTCACCGGCGGCCTGCCCGATCCGCAGCGGCAGGGCGAGGTGTTCCGCTCCGTCTCCGGCGGATTTCTGATGCAGACGCGGGACATCTCGCGCATCGCCCCCGCCGACCTGAAGATCGTCACCAAACGCGCGCCCACCGAGGCTGAAATCAAGGACATGCTGTTCGCCTTCACCATCGGCAAGCACGTCAAGTCCAACGCCATCGTCTTCGCAAAGGGCGGAAGGACCCTCGGCATCGGCGCGGGGCAGATGAACCGCAAGGATTCGGCGCGCATCGCTGCGCTTCGGGCGGCCGACTTCGGTTTGGGGCTAAAGGGCTCGGCCTGCGCGTCGGAAGCCTTCTTTCCCTTTGCCGACGGCCTGATCCAGGCGGCGGAGGCGGGCGCTACGGCGGTGATCCAGCCCGGCGGCTCCATCCGCGACCAGGAGGTGATCGACGCCGCCGACGCGCGCGGCATCGCGATGGCCTTCACCGGCGTGCGGGTATTTCGGCACTAAGGTGGCGGGCGCCCGCTGCTTTTATACGGCAGGCGCCCACGGTGGGTTTACATGCCTTTGAGCATGGCGATGTGATGCTCGACCACCGGCACGATGTGCGCCGCCGCTGCTTTGAGGGCAGGGTCGGTTCCGTCCATGGCGTACGCCTTCTGCACAGCCAGAGCCTGGTTGTGGGCGGTCTTCTGCTGCGCCACGTAGGTCGCGTCTCGGGTCGGGCCTTGTTCGGCGCGGAGCTCCGCGATGAGCTCCGTCTGCAGCGGCGTCAGCATAGGTGGGGCGGCCGGGACACCGGCGCTCTGGGCGGCGGCCTTCACCTCCGCCGTGCTCTTGCCGTGGTCGGAGATCATCATGGAAGCGAAGGATCGCACCATCGGATCTTGCGTCGTCTGAAGCACGATCTCACTCGATTGACGCTCGAACAGGTCGCTGGCGCCGGCGGTCGCCACATATTCGGACGGCGACATCACCTGAGCCAGGGCGGGCGTCGCCAGAGCGGTCACAAGGGCCGCGCCGATCAAAAACTGTCTCATCTTTTTCTCTCCTGAAGCGGTGGTTATCTAGCGAAAGCGGTTTTGAGCTTGGTGATGGCGTAGGTCTCAGCGTCGTACGCGCCGCGCACCACCTTGCCCATGCCGAAGAACTCGTGCGTCACGCCGGGGAAGGTTCTCCGCTCCACCTGATCGCCGGCGGCGCGCAGAGCGACGGCGAGGGTCTCACCGTCCGAACGCAGAGGATCGATCTCGGCGTTGACGATCGTCGTCGGCGGCAGGCCGCGGAGGTCGGCTTTCACAAGGTTGATGCGCGGGTCCATCTGGTCCGCCTTGGTCTTGGAATAGTAGTAGCCGAACCACTTCAGCATGGGGGTGTTCAGCGGCTTGGCGTTCGCCGAGTCCCGGCGAGAGGGGAGGTCCATCTCGCTGTTGGCGATGGGATAGACGGCCAGGACGTGGACAGGCTTGGTTAGTCCGTTGTCTCGCGCATAGATCGCGGTCGCCACGGCGAGGTTGCCGCCGGCGCTTTCGCCCGCCAGCGCCACCCGCCTCGGATCGCCGCCCCAGGACCCGGCGTTCTGCAGCACCCAGCGGTACGCGGCGAAGGCATCCTCGTGCTGGGCGGGGAACTTGGCCTCCGGCGCGTGGCGGTATTCCACCGACACGACCACCGCGTTCAGCTCCTTCGACAAAAGCCGGGGCGTAGCGTCATAGGTGTTGATGTCTGCGATGACCCAGCCGCCGCCGTGGTAGTAGACGATGACGGGCAAGGGCCCGGCGCCAGTGGCGGCCAGGGGCTTATAAATGCGGGCGTACTGCATGGCGCCGGCGCCGTACGGCAATTCTTGCGTGGTCACCGCCGGATCGGGCGCGGTGGACATCCCTTCCCGGTGCATGACGGCGTGGGCGGCGTCCGCGGCGCTCGGCTGGAGGCGAGCCTGGACCGGCGTCAGCGTCTCGATCGGCCTTGCGC
>CAXTHJ010000030.1:0-31181 GCA_964243985.1 uncultured Caulobacteraceae bacterium
CCGGCACGCCCCAGGCGAGGTCGCGGGTGATGCCCCGGTCGATCAGGCCCTCGTCTAGATGCTTCAGGGCGATGGAGCGGGTTAGCGGTGGGAAATCGGTGCGTTCGTTCAGCCAGGCCCTGATCTTATCGGCAAGCTTGGTTTGCAGAAGGTAGAGGTGGCGGGTGTCGCGCACCTCCAGATTGGTGGAGCCGGAGACGGCGGAGTAGGGCTCGATCAGGTCGATGGGGTCGAGCAGGGAGCCGCAGTTGTCGCATTGATCACCTCTCGCCGGGCGATGGCCGCAGACCGGGCAGGTGCCCTCCACATAGCGGTCTGGCAGAAAGCGCTGGTCGTCGACCGAATAGATCATCCGGTCGGTGCGCTCCTCGATCAGGCCGTGGTCTTCCAGCACGTCGGCGAAGTGCTGGGTCAGGGCGCGGTTTTCGGGGGAGGAGGAGCGGCCGAACCAGTCCCACGACAGGCCGAACGCCGCGCCGATATCCCGCTGCAAGGCGTGCTGCTCGTCACAGTAGGTCCGCACGTCCTGGCCAGCGGCGGCCGCCGCCAGCTCCGCAGGGGTGCCGTGCTCGTCGGTGGCGCAGATCAGCAGCACCTCGTTCCCGCGCGCCCGCTGGAACCGGCCATAGACATCGGCGGGAAGCTGCGATCCGGCCAGGTTGCCGAGGTGCTTGATCCCGTTGATGTAGGGCAGGGCGGAGGTGATGAGGATGCGGGCCATGGGCGTTCGTCTAATGGCAGCCGCCCTTTATGGACAGCCCTTCAGCGGACCGGAATGGGGCCTCTGAAGATGAAGAAGGCCCCAAGCGCGATGAAGCCGAAGCCGACGAGGTGGTTGAGGGTCAGTTTTTCACCGAGGTAGGTTGCGGCGAAGATCGCGAACACCACAAGGGTCACCACCTCCTGGATCGTCTTCAGCTCCGCTGGCGAATAAACCCGCGATCCCCAGCGGTTGGCGGGCACGGCTAGACAATATTCGAGGAAGGCGATGGCCCAGCTTATGCCGATCACCATCCAGAGCGGTCTGCTCTCGAACTTCAGGTGCCAGTACCAGGCCGTGGTCATGAAGACGTTGGAGCAGACCAGGAGCAGGATCGGCAGCAGATAAGTCATCAATCGACCCAGGCGCCGTGGCGGCGATGCCAGTCCTCGATGGACTCTTTGGGATAGAGATCGAAGGTCAGATCCTCCGGCCCGACGTTGGGAACGACCCAGTCCGGCTTGAACTTCAGCATCAAGTGGGTCTTGGCGGGCGGTATGGGCAGGGAGGTATCCACCGCCGAGGCGAAGGGGTGAACGAGGTCCGGCCAACTGGGATCGTAAAGCCAAAGCGCCGTGCCGCAGCCGGTGCAGAAGTTACGCTCGCCGCTGCTCCGCTCGCAGGCGCCGTCCTCCTTACGGATTTCGGCCCGAAAGACGCCGATGTGGTTCTCGCCTTCTATCTTCAGGGTGTTGGCGTCAGCGGCAAGGTTGATGGCGAACCCGCCGCCCCCGTCGGTCTTGCGGCAGATGGAGCAGTAGCAGAGTTGGTAGGGCGCCGGCGCGTGGCTTTGCACCGAAAATCGAACCTGGCCGCAGCGGCAGGAGCCTTCAAGCGTCATGGGCATGAGGGGATGGTCCTTCTCGCTGATCCGCCTAAACGTGCAGCCCCAAGACACGTTGCTGCGCGCGTTGCCAGATACGGCGTCGGACGGCATAAGGCCTCATCGCCGGATTAGCACAGCGGTAGTGCAGCGGTTTTGTAAACCGAAGGTCGGGGGTTCGATTCCCTCATCCGGCACCAATCCCTCCACCGAGCGCCGCCCTTGCGCGCTCACGGTTAAGCTGTCAGCTTGGCTTTGCGGCGCTGTGCGCAGAGGGGATTCTATGCGTACCATGCTCGCGCTGTTTGTCGCCTTCGCCGCGCTCAGCGTCGCCGCCTGCAACAGCGTCGTGGGCATGGGCCAGGACGCCAGCGCCGCCGGCCAAGCGGTGAGCCAGACCGCTAACGGCGCCAAATAAAGCTCGAGCCTACCCGCCTGATCTTTGCGTCGCATTGCGCTAAGAGGAGGGCATGAGCGCGGATCGCAGCCCCACTTTTTACATCGACGCCGACGCCTGTCCGGTCAAGGATGAGGTCTATAAGGTCGCCGCCCGCTACAAAGCCCCGGTGAAGGTGGTGGCCAATAGCTTCATGATGGTCCCCAAGAACGCCCTGATCGAGCGGGTGATTGTGGACGCTGGGCCGGACATCGCCGACGACTGGATCGCCGAGCGGGCGGGGCCGGGCGACATCGTCATCACCGCCGACATTCCCCTGGCGGGGCGGTGCCTGAAGGGCGGGGCCCAGGTGGTCGGCCCCCGGGGCGATGTCTTCACCGAGGATTCCATTGGCTCGGCTCTGGCCGGGCGGGCGGTGGCGGAGCACTTGCGGGCGTTGGGCGAGATCACCGGCGGCCCAAGACCCTTCCAGCCCAAGGATCGCTCCAAGTTCCTACAGGCGCTGGATACGGCGGTGCAGAAGGCCGGGCGGATGGCGCGGCCATGATCCGCGTCACGGCCTCCATTTCTCTGGACGAGAGTCATTTCATCGAGCGGCAGGTGAAAGCCAGCGGCCCCGGCGGGCAAGCGGTCAACAAGACCAGTTCCGCCATCGAACTTCGCTTCTCCGTCCGGGACGCCGATCTGTCGGACTATGTAAAGGGTCGGCTGGAGGCGATGGCGGGCAGCCGCCTGAACAGCGAAGGGGTGATCGTGATCTTCGCCCAGGAGTTCCGCTCCCTGGAGATGAACCGCCAGGCGGCGCGGGAGCGGCTGGTGGAGCTGGTGCGGCAAGCCGCGCACCGCCCCAAAATACGCAGGCCCACCAAGCCGACCTTCACCTCCAAGCTGAAGCGCCTGGACAGCAAGACTAAGCGGGCGGGGGTGAAGAGCCTGCGCTTGAGGCCCCTGCGAGACGATTGAGGACGGGCGGCCCAGTTTATCCGCCGCGGGTCTTTGTATCCGCCGAGGCTTTGGCTATGGATCGGCGGCGTGCGGGAGGGATCGATGAGGCGTGCGACTTATAGCTTGCTGGCGACGGCGATGATCCTCTCCGCATGCGGGCAGGGGAGCGGTCAGGGCGGCGCGGCGGCGCCTTCGGCCGAGAGCCAAAAGCTTCTGGCGGAACTGCCCGCGCCCTATAACGCCGCCGATCTTTCCAATGGAGAAGCGCACTTCAGCCTCTGCCGCTCGTGCCACACCATTACCGCAGGCGGCGCCAATATGACCGGGCCGAACCTGCACGGCGTGTTCGGCGCCAGGGCCGCCAGCAAAGCGGACTTCAACTACTCCGACGCCCTGAAGGCCAAGGGCCTGATCTGGGACGCCGCCACCCTGGACCAGTGGCTCTCTGGGCCGCAGACCTTCGTCCCGGGAACCAAGATGTCCTTCCCGGGCTTGAAAGACGCTGCCGATCGGCGGGACGTTATCGGCTATATCAAGGTCGCATCCACCGGCGGGTCGTAAAACGTCGAAACAAGGCGCCCGAAAGATGACCGCGAATTAAGCTGCTTTCGCGGGCCCTCAAGACTACCGTCTCCTCAACGAACTTTGGGAGACGACCATGACCTACCGCCTTTTCGCCGCCGCTTTACTGGGCGCAACGATGATCGCCGCCCCCGCTTTCGCGGAGGATACGCTGCGCATCCAGCACGCCGCCGCGCGGGTGATCGTGATCCCGGAGAACCGCAGCGATGTGATCTACACCATCCAGCCCGGCCGCGCCGGCCTGCCGCCCCTGGAGACCCGCCAGGACGGCGGGGTGAAGGTCTTGGACGGGGGCCTTGGCGGCGGGTTTGGACCCTTCGGCTTCCACTTCGGCCTCAACTGCCAGGGTTCGGGCGACCGCGTCCGCGTGCGTATTCCGGGACATGGAGACATCGCCCTGCAGGACCTGCCGGTGGTCACCGCCCATGTGCCCATGAACGCCCATGTGGCGGTGGGCGAGGCGGTGTTCGGCGACATCGGGCCGAGCCAAAGCCTCGATTTCGGCAACGCCGGGTGCGGCGACTGGAAGATCGCCGACGTGCGGGGCGCCGCCCGCATCGGCCTCTCGGGCTCCGGCGACGTGCGCGCCCGCTCGGTGGGCCAGGCGGCGGTGCATATCTCCGGCTCCAGCGACGTCTATCTCGGCCCGGTGAACGGCGGGCTGGAGGCCCATATCTCCGGCTCCGGCGACGTTCACGCCGCTTCGGTCGCCGGCCCGCTGGTGGCGCGGATCGCCGGCTCCGGCGACGTGACGGTGGACGGCGGAACCTCCCCCAGCGTCGAGGCCCACATCGCCGGCTCCGGCGACGTTAAGTTTCGCGGGACTGCCGGCCAGCTGATGGCCTCCATCGCCGGCTCCGGCGACGTGGACGTGGCGCGGGTCACGGGCCAGGTGACCAAGCACATCGCGGGGTCAGGGGATGTGAACATCGGGCGGTAAGGCGAGCCTGCGGCGTCAGGGGAGGTTGATCTGAAGGCGGCTTTCTAACCCTAGCGAAAGCCGATGTCGTCGATGCACAGCCTACGTCGAAGCACCGTCGATATGGCGTACCGGAATGCTTGCGAGCACCTCTGGCGGCATAAGGCGAGCATTTACGCCCATGCGCTGGTCGTTCTGGTCAACCGCCGCCCAACAAATCACGCAACCACAAACGCGGCAGCGGTGAAACTCCAAGTCCCTGTCGCCCCACGAATAGATTTCAGTTGATGTGTTATTAGCAGCGAAACGTACCTGCGCCCGCTGGCAGTACGCCCAAAGTGCTCCGTAGAGACGGCAGATCGAGCAGTTGCAGCTGTTCACGTCGGCGGGAAAATCTTCTATCTCGAACCGAACCCCACCACAGTGACAAGACGCTTTAATCATCGTGCTTCATTTGATTCACGAGGCTTTATGAGCGTAGTCGCCTCCAATGCAATTCGTTCATAGCGGAAATCGACTTTCGGCGGGTTATCTGCTGGCTCTCCGCACAACGTTCCGCCAACAGCACACAACCCTTGACGATCCGACTCGCGCGGAGTATCCACCGCCCCTCTGCTGAATCGGCCGTGCCCCAAAGCTTTGGTTAAGGGGCAGACGCGGTTCGCGAAACGACCTTTCATAACGCGGCGACCTTCGGGCCCGCGGAATTTTAGGGTAGGGCCCTGCGGCTTTGCTGCGGCGGTCCTTGTTGTTTTTGCGGGTCTCGTTCGATCGGTTCGGCGGAAGTCGAAAATTGAGCGGCCGGGACACGCAGTCAGGCTTCTTCTCCCGCGAGGGATTGGAGGTCTCGGTCTTTGAACTGTTTAGCGTGGAAGCCGCGAGGGACGTCGGGAACTATGGATCGTCAGAATATTCGCATAAGGCTCCGCGCCTTCGATCACCGGGTGCTCGATCACTCAACCCGTGAGATCGTCCAGACCGCCAAGCGCACCGGCGCGGCGGTTCGCGGGCCCATCCCGCTACCCACCATGATCGAGAAGTTCACCGTCAACCGTTCGCCGCACGTCGATAAGAAGTCGCGCGAGCAGTTCGAGATCCGCACCCATAAGCGCGTGCTGGATATTGTCGATCCCACCCCGCAGACCGTCGATGCGCTGATGAAGCTTGAGCTTTCAGCCGGCGTCGATGTCGAAATCAAGCTTCAATAGAGGGAGGCGGCTATGCGTACTGGCGTAATCGCCAAGAAACTTGGGATGACCCGCTTCTTTGACGAAGCCGGAACCCACGTGCCTGTTACGGTGCTGTCTCTGGACGGCTGCCAGGTCACCGGCCAGCGCACCCTGGAGAAGGACGGCTATGTGGCCCTCCAGCTCGGCGCGGGCGCCAAGAAGGCCAAGAACACCACCAAGGCCGAGCGCGGTCACTTCGCCAAGGCCCTCGTTGAGCCCAAGCGCGAAGTCACCGAGTTCCGCGTCTCCGACGACATGATGATCGACGTGGGCGCCGAGTTCACCGCCGATCACTTCGTCCCCGGCCAGAAGGTCGACATCCAGGGCACGACTATCGGCAAGGGCTTCGCCGGCGGCATGAAGCGCTGGAACTTCGGCGGCCTTCGCGCCACCCACGGCGTTTCGCTCTCCCACCGCTCGCTCGGCTCCACCGGTCAGCGCCAGGACCCCGGCAAGACCTTCAAGAACAAGAAGATGGGCGGCCACCTCGGCGTCGAGACTGTCACCACCCAGAACCTCACCATCTTCCGCGTGGACGCCGAGCGCGGCCTGATCCTGATCAAGGGCGCTGTGCCGGGGTCGGAAGGCTCCTACGTGAAGGTGTCGGACGCCATCAAAAAGGCGCTTCCGGCTGAGGCGCCCAAGCCTGGCGCGTTCCGTAAGCACGGCGAAGAGAAATCGGCCCCGGCCGAAACGCCCGCTGAAGCCGCCGCCCCCGAAGCGACTGAAGAGGGAGCAGAATCATGAAACTCGACGTCATCACCCTCGACAGCGGCAAGGCCGGCTCCATCGAGCTGAAGGACGAAATCTTCGGCATCGACGACATCCGTGCGGACATCCTGCAACGGTGTGTCGTGTGGCAACTGGCCAAGCGTCGGGCCGGCACGCACAAGATCAAGACCCGCAACGAAGTCGCCCGCACCGGCAAGAAGATGTATAAGCAGAAGGGCACCGGCGGCGCCCGCCACGGCTCGCGCAAGGCGGCTCAGTTCGTCGGCGGCGCCAAGGTGTTCGGTCCGGTGGTCCGGAGCCATGCTTTCGATCTGAACAAGAAGGTGCGCGCCCTGGCCCTGCGTCACGCGCTCTCCTCCAAGGCCAAGTCCGGCTCCATCGTGGTGCTCGACGTCGCGACCCTGGCCGAGCCCAAGACCGCCGCCTTCCGCGCCCAGCTTGAGAAGATGGGGCTGAAGAACGCCCTCTTCATCGCCGGGCCGGAAGTGGACGCCAACCTGAAGCTTGCCGCCCGCAACGTTCCGAACATCGACGTGCTGCCGGACGCGGGCCTCAACGTCTACGACGTGCTCCGCCGCGACACCCTGGTGCTGACCCGCTCGGCCATCGAGGCCATCGAAGCGCGCTTCGCCGACAAAGCCGACGTTAAGGAGGCTGCATAATGGCCGCCACCGCCCGCCACTACGACGTCATCGTCGCGCCGATCATCACCGAAAAGGCCACGCTGCTTTCCGAGCTGAACAAGGTCGTGTTCAAGGTCGCCGCCGACGCCTCCAAGGACGAGATCGCCGCCGCGGTCGAGGAGTTGTTCAAGGTCAATGTGACCAAGGTCAACACCCTCGTCGTCGAAGGCAAGACCAAGCGTTTCCGGGGCCGCCTCGGCAAGCGCAACGACATCAAGAAAGCGATTGTCACCCTCGCCGAGGGCCAATCCATCGACATCACGACGGGGCTCTAAGCCATGGCCTTGAAAACCTTCAATCCGACCTCGCCGGGCCGCCGCGCCCTGGTGCTGGTGGACAAGAGCGAACTGCACAAGGGCCGGCCGGAGAAGTCTCTGGTCGAGGGCCTGACCGGCAAGGGCGGCCGTTCCAACAACGGCCGCGTCACCGTCCGATTCCGCGGCGGCGGCGTGAAGAAGCTTTATCGCATCGTCGACTTCAAGCGTCGCAAGTTCGGCGTGCCGGGCAAGGTGGAGCGTCTGGAGTATGACCCCAACCGCACCGCCTTCATCGCGCTGATCAAGTACGAAGACGGCGAGCTGGCCTATATTCTGGCCCCGCAACGCCTGAAGGTCGGCGACGAGGTCATCGCCAACGACAAGACCGACGTGAAGCCTGGCAACGCCATGCCGCTGCGCTCCATGCCGGTGGGCACCATCATCCACAATGTGGAGATGAAGCCGGAAAAGGGCGGTCAGATGGCCCGCTCCGCCGGGGCGTACGCTCAACTGGTCGGCCGCGACGCCGGCTACGCCCAGATCCGTCTCGGATCGGGTGAGCTTCGCATGGTGCTGGACGGCTGCATGGCCACGGTGGGCGCGGTCTCCAACCCTGACCACATGAACGAGAACCTCGGCAAGGCCGGTCGCGTTCGCCACATGGGCTTCCGCCCGCACGTTCGCGGCGTCGCCATGAACCCGGTCGACCACCCCCACGGCGGCGGCGAGGGCAAGACCTCCGGCGGTCGTCACCCGGTCACCCCTTGGGGCAAGCCGACTAAGGGCCGCAAGACCCGCACCAATCAGACGACGGACCGGTTCATCATCCGTTCCCGTCACAAAGCCAAGAAGGCGCGCTAAGACATGACCCGCTCCATCTGGAAAGGTCCGTTCGTGGACGGATACCTGCTGCGGAAGGCCGATACGGCCCACGGCGGCGGCCGCAAGGACGTGATCAAGACCTGGTCGCGCCGCTCCACCATCATGCCGCAGTTCGTGGGCCTGACGTTCGGCGTCCACAATGGTCACAAGCATGTGCCGGTGCTGGTCTCCGAAGACATGGTCGGCATGAAGTTCGGCGAATTCGCCCCCACCCGCACCTTCTACGGCCACTCCGCCGACAAGAAGGCGAAGAGGAAGTAGTCATGGGCAAGTCCGTCAATCCCCGCAAAGTCGGCGCAGTCGAGGCGCTCGCCAAGGCGATCAACCTTCGCACTTCGGCTCGCAAGCTGAACCTGGTGGCGCAATCCATCCGCGGCCTCCCCGTTCAGCGCGCGCTGAACGAGCTGGAGTTCAGCCCCAAGCGCATCGCTCAAGATGTGCGCAAGGCGCTCTATTCCGCCGTCTCCAACGCCGAGAACAACCACAACCTGGACATCGACAACCTCGTCGTCTCCCAGGCCTATGTGGGTAAGAACATGGTGATGAAGCGCTTCTCGCCCCGTGCGCGGGGTCGCGCTTCACGTATTGAAAAGCCTTTTTCGGAGATCACCATCGTGGTCCGTGAACTCTCTGGGGACGCCGCGTAATGGGACAGAAGGTCAATCCGATTGGTCTGCGTCTCGGCATCAACCGCACCTGGGATGGTCGCTGGTTCGCCGCCGGCGCTCAGTACGCCAAGCTCCTGCACCAGGACATCGCCGTCCGTGAGATGCTGAAGAAGCGCCTGATGCAGGCCGGCGTTTCGCGCATCATCATCGAGCGTCCGCACAAGAAGTGCCGCGTCACCATCTATGCCGCCCGTCCAGGGGTCATCATCGGCAAGAAGGGCGCGGACATCGAGAAGCTCCGCACCGATCTGTCCAAGATGACGGAAGGCGAGGTTCACCTGAACATCGTCGAAGTCCGCAAGCCGGAAGTGGACGCGCAGCTGATCGCCGAATCCATCGCCCAGCAGCTTGAACGCCGGATCGCCTTCCGCCGCGCCATGAAGCGGTCGATGCAGGCCGCCATGCGGCTTGGCGCCAAAGGCGTTCGCATCAACGTCTCCGGCCGTCTCGGCGGCGCGGAAATCGCGCGGATGGAATGGTATCGCGAAGGCCGCGTTCCGCTGCATACGCTCCGCGCCGACATCGACTACGGCTTCACCGAAGCCAAGACCACCTACGGCATCATCGGTGTGAAGGTGTGGGTGTTCAAAGGTGAAGTGCTGGAGCACGACCCCATGTCGCAGGACAAGCGCTGGGCGGCTGAAGCCGGTTCGGGCGGCGGCGACGGCGAGCGTCGTGACCGCGGCGATCGGCCTGAGCGCCGCGAACGGCGTGAAAGGGCTTAATCATGCTGTCCCCTAAGAAAACCAAGTTTCGCAAGCAGTTCAAGGGCCGTATCCATGGCGCGACCAAGGGCGGCTCGGCGCTGAACTTCGGCTCCTATGGCCTCAAGGCCATGGAGCCCGAACGCATCACCGCCCGTCAGATCGAAGCGGCCCGCCGCGCGATCACCCGCCAGATGAAGCGTCAGGGCCGGGTGTGGATCCGCATCTTCCCCGACCTGCCGGTCTCCGACAAGCCGGCCGAAGTCCGCATGGGCAAGGGCAAGGGCGCGGTGGAATACTGGGCTGCTCGCGTGGCGCCCGGCCGGATCATGTTCGAGATCGACGGTGTCAACGACGAGACCGCGCGCCTGGCGCTGGCGCTGGGAGCCGCCAAGCTGCCGATCCGCACCAAGGTCGTGACCCGCATCGACGCCGGCGTCAGCCACATCGAGCATGTCGAGACCAAGGCCCCAGAACCTCAGGCGGAGGCCGCGTGATGGCGAAGATCGAAGACGTTCGCGGGTACACCCCCGACCAACTCACCGACAACCTTCTTCAGCTGAAGAAGGAACAGTTCAACCTGCGCTTCCAGGCCGCCACGGGTCAGATCGAAAAGACCCACCGCGCCTCGATCGTGCGTAAAGACATCGCCCGCATCAAGACTGTGATGCGGCAGAAGAAAGCCCAAGGTTAGACCGATGCCCAAGCGAATTCTCGAAGGCGTGGTCGTGTCCGACAAGGGCGACAAGACCGTGATCGTCAAGGTGGAACGGACCTTCCTGCACCCGGTGCTGAAGAAGACCGTGCGGCGCTCCAAGCGCTACCATGCCCATGACGAGGCCAATGTCTACAAGGCCGGTGAAGTCGCTCGGATTGTCGAGTGCGCGCCGAAATCGAAGCTGAAGACCTGGGAGGTCCTGTCCAAGGACGTCTCGGCCTCAGCCAAAGCATAAGAAGGATCTGAACCCATGATCCAAATGCAGACCAACCTCGACGTCGCCGACAATTCGGGCGCGCGCCGGGTGATGTGCATCAAGGTGCTCGGCGGCGCCAAGCGTCGCTACGCCTCGGTGGGCGACGTGATCGTCGTCTCCGTCAAGGAAGCCATTCCCCGCGGCCGGGTGAAGAAGGGCGACGTTCTGCGCGCCATCGTCGTCCGCACCGCCAAGGACATCCAGCGTAAAGATGGCTCGGTGATCCGTTTCGACAATTCCGCCGCCGTGATCGTCAACAAGCAGAACGAGCCCATCGGCACCCGCATCTTCGGACCGGTGCCGCGCGAACTTCGCGCCAAGAACCACATGAAGATCATCTCGCTTGCGCCGGAGGTTTTGTAATGGCCGCGAAGATCAAATCGGGGGACCGCGTCATCCTGCTCACCGGCAAGGACAAGGGCCGTCAGGGCAAGGTCACCAAGGTGATGCCGAAGGCTGAGAAGCTGATCGTCGAAGGCCTGAACATGGTCAAGCGCCACACCAAGGCGTCACAGACCGACCCCAACGGCGGTATTAAGAACAAGGAAGCGGCGGTTCACGTCTCCAACGTGGCCATCGTCGATTCCAAGGGTAATCCCACCCGCGTCGGCTTCCGGGTCGATGGTGACAAGAAGGTCCGTTTCGCCAAGACGACCGGCGAGGTGATCAATGGCTGATGCAAAAGAAAAGAAACCGCGCGGCGAGCAGATCGCCGTCGGCAGCGGCAAGGCGTCCTCTTCGGGCGGCGAAGGCTATCAGCCGCGCCTGAAGTCCGAATATCAGGACCGCATCCGCACCGCGATGAAGGAAAAGTTCGGCTATACCAACGAGATGCAGGTGCCCAAGCTCGACAAGATCGTGCTCAACATGGGCATCGGCGAAGCGGTGGCGGATAGCAAGAAGGCCGCCGCGGCCATGAAGGATCTGGCGATGATTGCGGGCCAAAAGCCCCAGTCGACCCGCGCCCGTCAGTCCATCGCCGGCTTCAAGCTGCGCGAAGACATGGTGATCGGCGCCAAGGTGACGCTGCGCAAGGACCGCATGTACGAGTTTCTCGACCGCTTGGTGACCATCGCGTTGCCGCGCGTGCGCGACTTCCGGGGGCTGAAGCCCACCTCGTTCGACGGTCGCGGCAACTACGCCATGGGTCTGAAGGAGCACATCGTGTTCCCGGAGATCAACTACGACGAGATCGACCAGATGTGGGGCATGGACATCATCGTCTGCACCACCGCCAAGACCGACGAAGAGGCACGTCAGCTTCTTCGTGAATTTCAATTCCCGTTCACGTCCTGATCGGGAGGGAAAGACAACATGGCTAAGAAAAGCGCCGTCAACCGCAACGAAATGGTTCGCAAGCTGGTGAAGCAGTATGCGCCCAAACGCGACGCCCTGAAGGCGATCGCCAACGACGACAATCGCCCCCTGGAGGAGCGTTTCGAGGCTCGGCTGCAACTGGCCGCCCTGCCGAGAAATTCCGCCAAGGTGCGTATTCGCAACCGTTGCGACGTCACCGGGCGCCCCCGCGCCTTTTACCGCACCTTCAAGATGAGCCGGATCGCCCTTCGCGAACTCGGCAACTCGGGCCAGATCCCGGGTCTCGTGAAGTCCAGCTGGTAGGGGAGGGAACAGAGAATGTCATTCAACGATCCCCTCAGCGACATGCTGACCCGCATCCGCAACGCCGCCATGCGCAAGAAGTCCAAGGTCTCGACGCCCGCGTCCAAGCTGCGCGGCCGCGTGCTCGACGTGCTTCAGGACGAAGGCTACATCCGCGGCTACGCCTTGATCGAAAAAGAGGGCGCCTACCCGGAATTTGAGATCGAACTGAAGTATTTCGACGGCGAGCCGGTGATCGCCGAGATCAGCCGCGTCTCCACCCCCGGCCGCCGGGTCTACTCGGCGATCAACGATCTGAAGCCGGTTAAGAACGGCCTCGGCATCTCGATCCTCTCCACGCCCAAGGGTGTGATGAGCGACACGGCCGCCCGCACCGCCAATGTCGGCGGCGAAGTCCTCTGCAGGGTGTCGTAATGTCCCGGATCGGCAAGAAAGAGATCACCATTCCGTCCGGCGTCACCCTGACGCTCGACGGACAGTCGGTGAAAGTCAAAGGCCCCAAGGGCGAACTCGCCTATGTGGTTCCCGAAGAGATCACCGTCGCCAATGACAACGGCACGCTCTCGTTCACCCCCCGTGACGACAGCCAGCGCGCCAAGGCGATGTGGGGTCTCTCCCGCACCCTCACCAACAACATGGTCGAGGGCGTCACCAAGGGCTATGAGGAAGTGCTGGAGCTGGTGGGCGTCGGCTATCGCGCGGCTCTTAAGGGCAAGGACCTGTCCCTGCAGCTCGGCTATAGCCACGAGATCGACATGCCGCCGCCGGAAGGCATCACCTTCGCCGTGCCCCGCCCGGTGGAAGTGCGCATCGCCGGCATCGACAAGCAGATGGTCGGCGAAGTGGCCGCCCGTATCCGTCGCCTGCGTCCGCCGGAGCCCTATAAAGGCAAGGGCGTGCGCTATCTCGGCGAGAAGGTTCGCCGCAAGGAAGGCAAGAAGAAGTAGCCATGGCCCTCTCTCCTCGCGAAACCGCCGTCCGTCGCGCCCAGCGCAACCGCACGCGCCTCAAGAAGGTGGGCGCCGGTCGTCCGCGCCTGTCGGTCTTCCGCTCCTCCAAGCACATCTACGCCCAGGTGATCGACGACGCCAACGGCGTCACCCTGGCGCACGCCACCTCGCTGGAAGGCGATAAGGGCGCTGCGAAAAAGGGCGGCGACGCCGAAGCCGCCGCCACAGTCGGCAAGCTCGTCGCTGAGCGGGCTATCGAAAAAGGCGTCAAGGACGTCGTGTTCGACCGGGGCAGCTATGTCTATCACGGCCGGGTGAAAGCCCTGGCCGACGCCGCGCGCGAAGCCGGCTTGAATTTCTAAGGAAAACAAATGGCTCGTGGTGATCAACAACGGGGCGGCGGCGGCGACGGTCAACGTCGTGGGCGCAGCAACAACAACGCTCCCGAAGAACGCGCTGAAGGCGACATCGTCGAGAAGCTGGTGCATATCAACCGCGTCGCCGCCACGGTGAAGGGCGGACGCCGCTTCTCCTTCGCCGCTCTGATGGTGGTGGGCGACGGCAAGGGCCGGGTCGGCTTCGGCCATGGCAAGGCGCGCGAAGTGCCCGAAGCCATCCGCAAGGCCACCGAAGAAGCCAAGAAGACCATGATCCGCGTCCCCCTGCGCGAAAGCCGCACCCTGCATCACGACGGCGCGGGCCGTCACGGCGCGGGCAAGGTGATCCTACGCGCCGCGCCTCCGGGCACCGGCGTGATCGCCGGCGGCCCAATGCGGGCGGTGCTGGAAACCCTTGGCGTCCACGACGTGGTGGGCAAGTCCACCGGCTCGTCCAACCCCTACAACATGGTGCGCGCCACCATCGACGCCCTGAAGGGCCAAGCCTCGCCTCGCCAGATCGCCAACAAGCGCGGTAAGAAGGTCGGCGACATCATCGGCCGTAGAGCCGACGGCGCCTCCAGCGCTGACGCGATCGAAGGATAGTCGCCATGGCCAACGCAATAAAGAAAGCGCCGGCGGTCCGGGCCAAAGCCGCCGCCACCAAGGCGGCGGTGACGAGCGCGGCTCCCAAAGCCAAAGCCGCGCCCAAGGCGCCTAAGGACGGCGCCACCTTAACCGTGCGCCAGATCGGCAGCCCGCTCCGCCGCAAGGACGATCAGCGCGCGACCCTGGCCGGTCTCGGCCTGAACAAGATCGGCCGCGAGCGCACCTTGGAAGACACCCCGTCGATCCGCGGCATGATCGCCAAAGTGGCGCACATGGTCGAAGTGGTGAAGTAACCCACTTCGACCACAGCGTTTCGACCATTTGATCTATCTTAGCGATGCCCGGTCGACCAAATCGCCCACTTCGATGCCGGATTGAGCGGTGATCTTACAACAGCCGAGTCGGAGCCTTTCGCTCCGGCGCAAACTCCAAGGAGAAGGCGCTATGAAACTGAACGAACTGAAGGACAACGAAGGCGCCCACAAGCTTCGCATGCGCGTGGGCCGTGGCGAGGGCTCGGGCAAGGGTAAGACCGGCGGCCGTGGTGTTAAGGGTCAAAAGGCCCGCACCGGCCACGGCTTCAAGGCGTTTGAAGGCGGCCAGATGCCGCTGCACATGCGCATGCCCAAGCGCGGCTTCAACAATCCCGACCGCTTGAAGTTCGCCGAGGTGAACCTGTGGCGCCTCGCCAAGGCCATCGAAGCTGGCAAGCTCGATGCCGGCCAGCCCATCGACGCGGCCGCACTCGTGGCCGCCGGCGTGATCCGCCGGGAGAAGGACGGCGTTCGCCTGCTCGGCCACGGCGAGATCACCGGCAAGCTCATCATCACCGCCTACTCCGCCTCCGCCTCCGCGCAGAAGGCCATCGAGGATGCGGGGGGCGTGCTGACGCTCACCAAGAAGACCGTCGCCGCCGAGGCTTGATCCCGCCTGAAGACGGGTCCGGTGCGGCGATGACGGTAGGATGACATCCGTGGTCGCCTCGCCTATGTGTGCATCCAAATAGAGCTTCTGGGGAACGCGTATGGCTTCGGCCGCCGAACAACTCGCCGCCAATATGAACGTCGGGGCCTTTGCCCGGGCGACGGACCTGCATAAGCGGCTCTGGTTCACCTTGGGCGCGTTGATCGTCTATCGCCTGGGCACCTTCGTGCCGATTCCCGGCATCGATCCGGCTCACTTCGCCCAGGTCTTTTCCGGGCAGGCCAAGGGCATCCTGGGGCTCTTCAACCAGTTCTCCGGCGGCGCGGTGTCGCGCATGGCGATCTTCGCCCTGAACGTGATGCCCTACATCTCCGCGTCGATCATCGTGCAGCTGATGGGCACCATCTATCCGCCGTGGGAAAAGATCCGCAAGGAAGGCGGTGAGGCTGGCCGCAAGCAGATGAACCAGTATACGCGGTATCTCACCGTGCTCCTGGCCATCGTCCAGTCCTTCGGCATCGCCATGGGCCTGACCCATTCGCCGGGCCTGGTGCAGGATCCCGGCCTGTTCTTTGTGGTCTCCACCGTAGCGACGCTTTCGGGGGGCACCCTGTTCCTCATGTGGCTTGGTGAGCAGATCACAGCGCGGGGCGTCGGCAACGGCGTTTCGCTCATCATCTTCGCCGGCATCGTCTCGGCCCTGCCGCGCTCGATCATGCAGGCCTTCTCCCTGGCGCGGACCGGCGCCATGAGCCCGTTCGCGCTGCTGTTCATGGCCGTGCTGGCCGTCGGCGTGGTCCTGTTCATCGTCTTCATGGAGCGGTCCCAGCGTCGCCTCCTGGTGCAGTATCCCAAGCGCCAGGTGGGCAACCGCATGTATGGCGGCGATAGCTCCTTCCTGCCGCTGAAGTTGAACACCGCCGGGGTGATTCCGCCGATCTTCGCCTCCAGCCTGCTGCTGCTGCCGGCTACGGTCCTAGGCTTCCTCACCAGCGCCAAGCTGCCGAGCTGGGCTCAGTGGGTGCCGTCCATCGTCGGCCAGCTTCAGCATGGCCAGCCTCTGTTCATCGCCATGTACGGGGCCATGATCATCTTCTTCACCTTCTTCTACACCTCCATCGTCTTTAATCCCGAGGAGACGGCGGAGAACCTTCGCAAGCACGGCGGCTTCATGCCGGGCATCCGTCCCGGCAAGCGCACGGCGGATTACCTGGACTACGTCCTGACCCGTCTTACGGTGATCGGCGCGGCCTACATCACCCTGGTCTGCCTCCTGCCGGAGACGATCACCAGCTATCTTGGGCCGAGCTTCTATCTTGGCGGCACTTCGATCCTGATCGCGGTGACGGTGACCATGGATACGGTGGCGCAGATCCAGTCCCATCTTCTGGCGCACCAGTACGAAGGCCTAATCAAGAAATCCAAGATGCGCGGCGGCAAGGGCGTTCCGGCGGTGCGAGGCGTCCGGTGAACCTCATCTTGTTCGGCCCGCCCGCAGCGGGCAAAGGCACCCAGGCCAAGCGCCTCGTCTCCGAGCGCGGCCTGGTCCAGCTCTCCACCGGCGACATGCTGCGCGCCGCCATCGCCGCTGAGAGCGACCTTGGCAAACGCGTGAAGGCGATCATGGAGGCGGGCGACCTCGTCTCGGACCAGATCGTCATCGCCCTGATCGAAGAACAGCTGACCGCGGCGGAAGACGCCGGCGGCGCCATCTTCGACGGTTTTCCCCGCACGCTGGCGCAGGCGCAGGCGCTGGACATCATGTTGAAAGGCATGGGGAAGCAGATCGACCGGGTGATCCGCCTGAAGGTGAACGACGAGGTGCTGCTGGAGCGAATCACTAAGAGATTCGCCGAAGCCGGGCGACCGGACGACAATCCGGAGACCTTCAAAGTGCGGCTTTCCGCCTACAACACGCAAACGGCGCCTCTGCTTCCCTATTACGAAGGGCAGGGGAAGCTGGTGGAAGTGGATGGAATGGCCGATATTACCGCCGTCGCCAGCCAAATCGACGCGGCGCTGCAGACGGCGACGGCTTGATCTGGCCGAACGACGACTTATCTGCATACGAATAGAAAAACTTGCCATTCGCCGCTCCAATTCCTCAACAACCGGTTGACGCATCGGATAAGCGGATTATAAGCAGCCCCTCCGCGAAAGGGCGCGCTCAGGCGCTGGCTCTCCCGTTCCGCAAGGGGCGGGGCTTTTTCGCGTTTTTGGTGTGCGCGCGACCCTCTTTAATTGCGGTCTTAGGAGACGATCAGACGTGGCCCGTATCGCAGGCGTCAATATCCCGACCAACAAGCGCGTCGAAATCGCGCTCCAATACATCCACGGCGTCGGACCGCAGTCCGCCAGGGAAATCCTTCAGAAGGTCGGCATCGAACAAAGCCGCCGCGTCAACCAGCTGAGCGACGCCGAAGTGCTTCAGATCCGCGAAGCCATCGATCGCGACTACACGGTGGAAGGCGACCTGCGCCGTGAAACCACCATGAACATCAAGCGCCTGATGGACCTCGCCTCCTACCGCGGCCTTCGTCACCGCAAGGGTCTGCCGGTTCGCGGTCAGCGCACCCACACCAACGCCCGCACGCGCAAGGGCCCCGCCAAGCCCATCGCCGGCAAGAAGAAATAGGGGGCCGCATACATGGCCAAGGAACCGCAACGCGTTAAGAAGCGCGAACGTAAGAACATCACCGCCGGCGTCGCCCATGTGAACGCCAGCTTCAACAACACCATGATCACCATCACCGACGCTCAGGGGAACGCGATTTCCTGGTCCAGCGCCGGCACCATGGGGTTTAAGGGCTCTCGCAAGTCCACGCCCTACGCCGCCCAGATGGCCGCCGAAGATGCGGGCCGCAAGGCGATGGAGCATGGAGTGAAGACCTTGGAAGTGAACGTGTCCGGCCCTGGCTCCGGCCGTGAATCGGCTCTCCGCGCGCTGCAATCGGTGGGCTTCACCATCTCCACCATCCGCGACGTGACGCCGATCCCGCACAACGGCTGCCGCCCGCCGAAACGTCGCCGCGTTTAAGACCAAGCACATCGTAATGAGACGCGGCCCCATCTTCTAACCAAGGGGCGAGGCCGCGCCGACCTCTGTTCGAGAGACCCATCCGTGATCGAAAGAAACTGGCAAGAGCTGATCCGCCCTGAAAAGCCCCTGATCGAGACCGGAGGCGATGCGACCCGCAAGGCGCGCATGGTGGCCGAACCCCTAGAACGCGGCTTTGGCGTCACCCTCGGCAACTCGCTGCGCCGCGTGCTGCTCTCCTCTTTGCAAGGCGCCGCCGTGACCGCTGTCCAGATCGACGGCGTGGTGCATGAATTCTCCTCCATGGAGGGCGTGCGCGAGGACGTGGTCGACATCGTCCTGAACATCAAGCAGCTGGCGTTGCGGATGCACGCCGACGGCCCCAAGCGCATGACGCTGAAGGCCGAAGGTCCGGGCCCCGTCACCGCCGGCCAGATTGAAGCGCCGTCCGATATCGAAATCCTGAACAAGAACCATGTGCTGATGACCCTGGACGAGGGCGCTTCGGTGCGGATCGAGTTCACGGTTCAAGGCGGCAAGGGCTATGTGGCCGCCGAGCGCAACCGCCCCGAAGACGCCCCCATCGGCCTGATCTCCATCGACGCCCTCTACAGCCCGGTGAAGAAGGTGGCCTATCGCGTCGAACCCACCCGCCAAGGCCAGTCGCTGGACTACGACAAGCTGATCCTGGAAGTCGAAACCAATGGCGCCGTATCGCCAGTGGACGCGGTGGCCTACGCCGCCCGCATCCTGCAGGACCAGCTGCAGCTCTTCATCACCTTCGACGAGCCGAAGAAGAAGTCCGAAGGCGAAGCCAAGCCTGAACTGCCGTTCAACCCGGCCCTCCTGAAGAAGGTGGACGAGCTGGAGCTGTCGGTCCGCTCCGCCAACTGCCTGAAGAACGACAATATCGTCTACATCGGCGACCTGATCCAGAAGACCGAAGGCGAGATGCTGCGCACCCCGAATTTCGGCCGCAAATCCTTGAACGAGATCAAGGAAGTCTTGGGCATCATGGGCCTGCATCTCGGCATGGACGTGCCGAACTGGCCGCCGGAAAACATCGAGGATTTGGCCAAGAAGTTCGAAGACCAGATCTAAGCCTAACCGCGCTTATCCAGGACCCTCGGGTCCGGGCCCTGTGACGCCGCACCAGCGGTCGAGGGCCCCGGCGCTTCGCACTGACCAGCCTGGGATCGGGCTGGATTTGATCAAGCGGCGCTGCGGCGCAAGAGTGGGCCAAGCGCCCTGGAGTATCTACAATGCGTCACGGCAACGCCCACCGCAAACTCGGCCGCACCTCGGCCCACCGCACCGCCATGTTCGCCAACATGGCCGCGTCCCTGATCAAGCATGAGCAGATCATCACAACCCTGCCTAAGGCCAAGGAACTGCGCCCCTTCGTCGAAAAGCTCGTGACCCTCGCCAAGCGCGGCGACCTGCATGCCCGCCGCCAGGCCATCTCCTCGGTGCGAGACGTGGAGCAGGTGGGCAAGCTCTTCTCGACCCTCGGCCCCCGCTACAAGGACCGTCACGGCGGCTATATCCGTGTGCTGAAGGCGGGCAACCGCTACGGCGACAACGCTCCCATCGCCGTGATCGAGTTCGTCGACCGTGACGTGAACGAAAAGGGCAAGGACAGCGGCCCGGTATTCACCTCGCCCGACGAGGATTGATCCTCGTTAATTTAGAAGATTCCTCGGCCCCGGATCGCAAGACCGGGGCCTTTTCGTTTTGGCCCTTGCTGTCATCCCGGCCGGAGCGCAGCGTCGACCCGGGACCCAGCGTCTGAGCTCCTGGGTCCCGGATCTGCCTTGCAGGTTGCCCCCGATGACAGCAAAGAAGGCGTTCGTACGGGAGCGACGCGATGCGGAGGTTGATCGGCTTAGCTCTGGCGTTGGCCGCTGCGGTGCTCGCCGGATGCGCGGGCGTCTCGTCACCATCGACGCCGCCCCTCGCCAAAACCCTGGCCGCCTCGCCCCTGATCCTGGTCTCCATCGACGGCTTCCGCTGGGACTACATCAACCGCGGGATCACGCCGAACCTGTCGGCGCTGGCCGCGGGCGGCGTGCGGGCGGAGCGGATGCTGCCTTCGTTTCCATCCATCACCTTTCCCAACCACTACACTCTGGTCACCGGCCTCTATCCCGACCACCACGGCATCGTGAACAACACGTTTGAGGATTCGCATCTGCCGGGCGTGTTCCACATGACCACCAAGGACGAGGCCTGGTGGGACGAGGGGACGCCGATCTGGGTTTCCGCCGAACGCCAGGGCGTTCGCACCGCCACCGAGTTTTGGCCGGGGTCGGAGGTGGCGATCCGTGGCGTGCGGCCCGAGCATTGGGAGCCGTTCAACCAGGCTAAATCCAGCGACCAGCGGGTGGGCACGCTGCTCAGCTGGCTCGATGCGCCGCCCGAGGCGCGGCCGCAGTTCCTGACCCTCTACTTCGACATGGTCGACACTGCCGGTCATCACCACGGCCCCGATTCGCCAGAGGTGAACACCGCCATCGCCACCGTGGACGCCGCCATCGGCCGCCTTGTCTCTGGGCTGAAGGCCAGGGGCCTCGACGCCAACCTGATCGTCGTCGCTGATCACGGCATGGCGGCCTCCGCGCCTGAGCGGACCATCGTGCTGGATGACTATGTCGATCCCACGATCGCGCACGTGGTGTTCGACGATGCGGTGAGCGGCGTCGACTTTCCGAGCACGCCGGCGGGGGAGGCGGGGGCGGCCAAGCTTTTGACGCCGCACGATCATATGACCTGCTGGAAAAAAGCCGACATTCCGGCGCGCTTCCATTACGGAACCAATCCCCGGGTGCCGGACGTGATCTGCGCCGCCGAAGTGGGCTGGCTGATCGAGACCCGGGAGTCGGTCACTCGGCGCCGCACGCCGCTCCTCGGGGAGCACGGCTATGACAACGCGGCGCCGCAGATGGGCGCCCTCTTCATCGCCAACGGTCCTGTCTTTGCGAAAGGGGAGGTGATCAAGCCCTTCCCAAACGTGGACGTCTATCCCCTGCTGACCCGCATCCTCGGCGTCAAGGGCGAGCCTAACGACGGGCGTTTCGCCGACGTGGCGGACGTTCTCGCCCACTGACCCACCTTGATATCGAACTTGCTGTCGCTCAGCTTTACACTTGATATAGTTCTAAAAAATGGTAACTATTATTCGAAATCAAATCTATCGGAGGTCTCAGTGGCCGAGTCGCCTCATCATCCCTCCCTGTCCTCCGCGCTCTACTATCGCGATCCCAAGGCGGCGTTGCGATGGCTGGAGGAGGCGTTCGGGTTCGAGCCTGTGATGGTCATCCTTGATGCGGACGACAATCTGGCCCACGCCGAGATGCGCTTCGGCGACGGCCTGATCATGATGGGCAAGGAGTGGGCTGAGGACTACAAAAGCCCGTCCTCTGTCGGTGGCAAGAACACCCAGACCGTTCATGTGCAGCTCACCGCCGAGCATGGCGGCGATATAGACGCCCATTGCGAGCGGGCGCGCAAAGCGGGCGCCAAGATCGTGATGGCGCTCGAAGACCAGTTCTACGGCGACCGCACCTACCGCGCCATGGACCCGGAAGGCCACGTCTGGACCTTCGGCCAGACTATCGAGGTCATGAACCCTGAAGACTGGGACAAGGCCTCCGGCTTTACAACCCGCACCCGGCTTTGAACGGCGCCGCCAATCTCGACCGGACGCTGGAAGCCCTGGCCGATCCGCACCGGCGGCGAACGGTGGAGCTCTTGCGCGAACGGTCCCGGCCCGCGGGGGAACTCGCCAAGGCGCTGGGGCTGACGCCCCCCGCCATGAGCCGGCATTTGAAGACCCTGCGCCAGGCCGGTGTGGTGGAGGAGAGCAGCCCCGATTTCGACGCCCGCGTTCGCGTCTACGCCTTGAGGCCCGAACCCATGGTCCATCTGCTGCACTGGCTGGAAGAGACCGAGCGGATGTGGAGCGATCAACTCGCCGCGTTCAAAGCCCATGTGGAGAAGGGCGGCCTGGAGCGGGGCGGGGAGGGGCCGTGACCTCGCGCGTGATCGTTTCCCTTCGGGTGGCGGCGAGCCCGGATCGCGCCTTCGAGGTTTTCACCCGCGACGTGGGGCTCTGGTGGCGGCCGAACAGCTTCTTCGACTTCACCCCCCGCAGCCCCGGCCTTGTGTCGTTCGAGGGCGGTCTTGGCGGACGGTTCGTCGAGACGCTGCCCAGCGGCAAGGTGTTCGAGATCGGCCGCATCACCGCCTGGGAGCCCGGCGTCAGGCTGGCGTTCGGCTGGCGGCAGGCGAGCTTTACGCCGGATCAGCACACCGAGGTCGAGGTACAGTTCGAGCGGGTCGGCGCCGAGACCCGGGTCACCGTCGAGCATAAAGGTTGGGACACCGTGCCCGCCGAACATCTGGCCCGCCATGGCTTTCCCGACACCCTGTTCCTGCGTCGTCACGGCGAATGGTGGAATGCCCTTCTGGCTGCTCTTAAACAGGAGATTGCATGAGCCGCCCCAGCCTGGACATCCTGCGCCCTCTAGCGCTTGCCCTGCCGGAAACCGCCGAGTCTTCCCACTTCGATACGCCGGACTTTCGGGTGCGCGGCAAGATTTTCGCTACGGCCCGGCACGACGCCGCGCGGGCCGTCCTGAAGCTTCCCCTTCACATCCAAGAGGCGATGCTCGAAAACCAGCCCGAGGTGTTCAGCCTGACGGCCGGCTGGGGTAAGCACGGCTGGACCTTCGTGCAAACCGACAGGATCGATCCCGATCTCCTGAAAGACCTGCTAGACCTCGCCTGGCGGCAGGTGGCGCCGAAGAAGCTTGTCGCCGCCCACGCGGCGAAACTCGAGAAGACCTGAATGGCCGACATTATGGACACCCCTCCGGCTGCGGCATCCGCCTCGATGTCCCAAGCCGGCCCGGTCGCTGGCGGCCCGCGGAAGGCCGCGGTGCTGTTCATCTTCTTCACCGCCCTGATGGACGTGATCGCGCTCGGCATCATGATCCCGGTCCTGCCCAATCTAGTGAAGCAGTTCGCCGGCGGCGACACGGCTCTGGCGGCTCAATACGCGCTTGGCTTCGCGGTCACCTGGGGCACGATGCAGTTCTTCTTTGGGCCGATCATGGGCATGTTGTCAGATCGATTCGGGCGAAGACCCGTCCTGCTGATTTCCATCTTCGGTCTGGGGATCGACTATCTGTTCATGGCTTTGGCCCCGACCTTGGCATGGCTGTTCGTCGGGCGGGTGATCAACGGCGTCACCTCCGCCAGCTTTTCCACCGCCAACGCCTATGTGGCCGATGTCACACCGCCCCAGGATCGGGCCAAGGCGTTCGGGCTGATGGGCGCAGCGTTCGGGGTGGGCTTCATCGTCGGGCCGGCCATCGGCGGGGCGCTCGGCAGCATCAACCTGCGGCTGCCGTTTTACCTGTCGGCCGGACTGGCGCTGTGCAACTGGCTCTACGGCTTCTTCGTGCTGCCGGAATCCTTGCCCAAGGCGCGGCGGACCCCGTCGCTGAACTGGAAGCGCGCCAATCCCATCGCGGCGTTCGGCTTCCTGATACAGCGCAAGAACCTCGCCGGATTGGAGGCGGTCTATGTGCTCTTCCAGCTGGCCCACAACGTCTTTCCCAGCATCTTCGTCCTCTATGTGGGCTACCGCTTTCATTGGGGACCCTTCGCCTCGGCCATGATGCTGTTCACGACGGGCATCCTCAGCATAGGGGTGCAGACCACGGTGGTCGGGCGCGTGGTGAAAGCGATCGGGGAGCGGGGGGCGCTTCTGATCGGCCTAGGCAGCGCAGCTCTCGCTTTTGCGACCTACGCCCTGGCGCCGACCCCAGTCTGGTTCTTCATCGGCATCCCGCTGGGTGCTCTATCCGCCCTGATCGGGCCTGGCATCCAGAGCCTGATGTCCCGCCGTGTGCCGGCCAACGAGCAGGGGCGGCTGCAGGGGGTGAATTCCGCCTTCATGGGGCTTTGCTCCATCGTCGGGCCAATCATCTATCTCTCCACCCTGGCCTTCGCCGTTCGGGAAGACCCCGTGCTGCACCAGCCGGGCCTTCCCATCATGATCTCGTCGGTGTTCTGCCTTGCGGCGCTGGTGTTGTCGGTCTGGTGGGCCAAGCCTGTGGCCGATGCGGAGGCGTCTGCGATCCCCGCCTGACTGGGCCGCCATGATTGGGCCGAAAATTTAAGCTTGATCGTCTGGACGATCAACCGGACCTCATGATGCGCCTTTCCAGACTGTTGCTGCTTCCGCTGGTGCTGCTCGCCGCCTGCTCCCCTCACTCCGGTTCGAACGCGGAGACCACCCACAGCCTCGGCGGCCCGGTGCCGGGCCTGGCGGAGCCGAACCGCATGCCGCCTGCCGATTTCGCCACCATGAAGATGAGCTTCTCGCCCATCGTCAAGCGGGCGGCGCCGGCGGTGGTGAACGTGTTCAGCCAGCGCGTGGTGCGGACCCAGGCCGATCCCTTCTGGCAGTTTTTCGGCGGCGGCATGGGCGTGCCGCAGAACCGGGTGGAGGGCTCGCTAGGCTCCGGCGTGGTCGTCCGCAGCGATGGCCTGATCGTCACCAACAACCATGTGATCGAAGGCGGCACGGAGCTGAACGTGGTGCTGGCCGATCGGCGCGAGTTTCCGGCCAAGGTGGTGCTGGCCGACGCCCGCGCCGACTTGGCGGTGCTGAAAATCGACACCAAGGGCGAACGGCTGCCGGTCATGCCGATCGCGGATCGGGATTCGGTGCAGGTGGGCGACCTCGTGCTGGCCATCGGCGATCCGTTCGGCGTCGGCCAGACCGTCACCAACGGCATCGTCTCCGCCCTGGCCCGGACGGACGTCGGCGCCAACGACTTCTCCTATTTCATCCAGACCGACGCGGCCATCAATCCCGGCAACTCCGGCGGCCCGCTGGTGGACATGGACGGCAACCTGATCGGGCTGAACACTCTGATCTACTCCCGTACCGGCTCCTCCGCCGGGATCGGTTTCGCCATTCCGGCGGCGATGGTGCGGCGCGTGGTGGAGACGGCGGTGGGTGGCGGTCACGCGGTGAACCGGCCGTGGCTCGGCGCGAAGACGCAGACCGTGACCTCGGACACCGCCAAGAGCCTCGGCCTCGACCGGGCCGGCGGGGCCATGGTGGTCTCTGTCTATCCCGGCGGTCCGGCGGCGGACGCGGGCCTCGGGGAAGGGGACGTGATCATCGCCGCCGACGGCCAGCCGGTGACGGACGAAGGCGTCCTCAACTATCGCGTCGCCACCCACAAGCCGGGAGAGGCCTTCGCCGTGCAGGTGCGCAAGAGTGCAGGAACACGGACGGTGCAGGTGCGGCTCGAATCGCCGCCCTCCAATCCACCCCGCGATGAGCGGACGCTCACCGGCCGCCAGCCCCTGGCCGGTGTCACGGTGGTGAACCTCTCCCCTGCCGTGGCGGAGGAATATGGGCTGGACCCGATGCTCACCGGCGTCCTGATCATCAAACCCGGCCAGAGCTACGCCGCGCAGGCAGGCTTCCAGGCGGGAGACATCATTCGCGACGTGAACGGTCATGCGATCCACTCCACCACGACCCTTGCGGGCGCGCTGCAGACCGCCCAGGGCTGGCTTATCACGGTGGAGCGGAGCGGGCGGCAGATCACGGCGAGCTTTGGGCTCTAGAGCATTTTCCGCAAAAGTGGATCCGGTTTTGCGGTCGAAAAATGCTCTAAATATATGATGCGAGCCTTTTTTATCCGACCAGGTCGGATCGACCTGATCGGAAAAGGCTCTAACGCCCCCGCACGTTAGTTGTCGCTGGGCGGCGGCGCGGGCGGCCTTGGCGCTTTGGGAGGAACCGGCGGCGCGGACGGCGTGCGCCAGCCGCTGATGTTCATCTGGCGCACCATCTCGATAGCCTGACGCGCCGCCTCCAGGGCCTGGCGCCGCGCGTCCACGGCGGTCTGCCCCGCCTCCATCCGCGCCGCTTCCCGCGCCCTGGCGATGGACATCTCAAGCTCCCGGCTCATGCCCTGTCGACAGTTGGAGGGTTTGAGGCCGGAGGCGAGGCGCGTGCCCCCATCCGAACAGGCGTCGTCGATCTGGCTCTGCTTCAGGCCTCGCGCGGCGGAGAGGTCCACGCCACGGATATCGGCGCCCCCAAGCTCGGCGCTGGAGAAATCCGCCCCGGCGAAACTACCTCCGCCCAGCCGCGCCCCCTCCAGGTTGGCGTGGTTGAACGAGGCGTTCTCGAAATGCCCGCCAAGCTGCGCCGCTTGCAGTTCCGCCCGGCTGAAGGATGCGCCCCGGGCGTTCACCTCGGTAAAGTCGCCGGCGTCGAGCTGCGCGCCCGTCAGCTGCGCGCCGGCCATCTCGGCGCTGCGGAAGTTGGCGCCGGTGAGTTCGGCGCTGTGCATCATCACCCCGGTCAGAGTGGCGTCGCGGAAGGAGGCGGCGGGGGCGTTCAGCCCGTCCATCTTCGCGCCCGCGAAATTGGCCTTGGTGAAGATCGACTGGAACGCCTGGGCGCTCCGTAAATCCGCGCCCCGCATGTCCGCGCCGGTGAAGTTGGAGGAGATGATGTTGGCGCCGCGAAGGTCCGTATTGACCATCACCGCCTTGGTGAACTGCGAGCCGATGAAGTTGGCGTTCATGAGCTTGCGGCCGGAAAAGTCGCACTTCATGCACGCGCCGCCAAAGGATACCGTGCGGGGCACGTCCTGATCCGCGATAAGGGCATGGACGGGCGTGGCCACAAGGACGGCGGCGGCGATTAACAAGAGCGGGCTGGATCGCCACATAAGCCGAAACCCACAGAGGACGGTCGCGCCCTCCCGCCTTGGATGTCTAGCAAAATGTCACCGAAGGCTACTTAAATCGCGGTAACGCGGCGGACGAAAGCCTAGTCGCAAGCCTTGATCTTCAGGCCGCGGGGAAGGGTGGTGCTTGCGTCACCGCAGGCGCCGGTGAGTTGGTTCTGAGTCAGGCCCACGGCCTTGGCCATTTCGGCGCCGGAGAAGTTCGCGCCCTCCAGATGCGCGCCGCGCAGGTTCGCCCCCTGCAGATAGGCCCCGACGAAGGTGGCGTTGGTGAGGTTCGCGCCGGCGAGGCTCGACCCGGTGAAGACCGCGCCATAGGCGTTGAGGTCGCGAAGGTCGGTCCCGGCTAGGTTGACGTGCTTCATCACGGCGGCGGAAAAGTCGGCCTGGCGCAGGCGCGCCCCGGCGAAGGTCTTGCCGTGCATCTCCACATTGGCGAAGTCGGCCTGGAAGAGGTTGCAGCGGGGGCAGCTTTCGCCGCGCTTGGCGTGCTCGACCTGCACGGGATTTTGCGCCAGGGCCGGGGCGGCGAGGGCGTTTAGAGCGGCGATCAGGGCGGTGATCACGGCGAAGGCGGAAAGGCGGCGAGCCATGCAAGGTCTCCAGGACAATGCAGGGAGCCTAGCGCATCGGCCTTAAAACGAGGTGAGCGACCTCCAGCCCCATTCATCCCAAAGCGCCCGGCGCCGCACCGCAGCTGTCGCAGACGAACCGGCCGCCGATCTGGCTGAGAGAAAAGTCGCCGCACGCCGGGCAGACATCCGCCGCCGTGGTCCGCTCCCGCTCGAGCGCCGCCGGTTTGCGGGAGGGCAGGAACAGCAGGTTGTCCGGCGCCGCGCCCCGCGAAAAGCCTTTGGAGATGAACTGCGCCGCCGGGATCGGCCCGAGGGCGGGCTCAGGCTCAGCCGTCACCTTGTCCGCCGCGCCGCGCCCGAGGCCGTCGGCGTTCAGGGCGTCCGGATCGTCGCTGGCGAGGTCCTGGCGGTCCAGGTAGGAGACGCCGAGCTCGCGGAAGATGTAGTCGAGGATCGAGGTGGCGGAGCGGATGGTGTCGTTGCCCGTCACCTCCCCCGCCGGCTCGAAGCGGGTGAAGACGAAGGCGTCCACGAACTCCTCCAGCGGCACCCCGTATTGCAGGCCGATGGAGATGGCGATGGCGAAGTTGTTCATGAGGCTGCGAAAGGCGGCGCCTTCCTTGTGCATGTCGATGAAAATCTCGCCGAGCTCGCCGTCGTCGTACTCGCCGGTGTGCAGATAGACCTTGTGGCCGCCGACCGCCGCCTTCTGGATATAGCCCTTGCGCCGGTCGGGGAGTTTGCGGCGGGTGCGATCCCGCTCGACGATCCGCTCGATGATCCGTTCCGGACGAGGTTCGGGGCGCGGGCGGGCGTCCTCCAGGGGCGGGAGTTTCAACGTCAGAGCGGCATTCTCCGTGCGGCGGATGACGACGCCTTGCAGGCCGGCATCGCACGCTTGACGAAGCACGGCGACCGCTTCGGCGGGGGCGGCGTTGGCCGACAACGTGATCTCCAGCACACCCGGCGCGTCGGCGGCCGCAGCGCAGGCCGCGATTGTGGCCAGGCGGCTTTGCAACGGCGCCGCTTCCCCGCTGGCGAACACGCCAACCTGCTCAGGGGTCAAACCTGGCGCGCCGTCGACGTCTCCAGCGCCGAGCAGATAAGCTTGCGCCTCCGCAATGGCGTTTTTGGTGAAGCCGACCACCGCCAAGGTGTTTTCGCTGTCGGGTTCGGCGCCCAGCACGTCGCGCACAAACCCTTCGCCCAGCACCTTAGGACTGAAGGCGGCGTGCAGCGTCGAGGCGGTGAGGAGGGCGGCTTCGGCAAGGCCGATCTCGTGATCGGTGAAGCCGGCGGCCTTCAAACTTTCGACGTTGACCGTGGGTGCGCCGTGCAGGGCGCGGGCGCCCAAGGCGTGCAGACGGACGGCGGCGGGATCGATACCCAGGGCTTCCAATCCAGATAAGGCGGCGGCCTTCAGCACCGGCAAAACCACGCCGTCGATGGTTTCCGAAACGCCGACCGGGCCGCTCCAGGGCTCCAAACCCAAGGAGACGCCGCCGAGCCTCAAAGCCGCCTCCGCGTCGGGACGGAGGGACAGGCGGAGGTCGGCGCCGCCGTGCTCGGCGCTCACTTGATCGACAGCCTTCTTTATTACACGCAGCGCTTCAGTCGCTTTCGCGATAGCTTCCGCAGCGCCGTAGGCTAGGCCCCGCGCCACCAGCCCGTCGCCGAGCCCGGCGATGCCGAGCGTTGCCGCCTCGCCCTTCGCCGCCAGTACGGCCGCGACCGCGCAAAGGTGGGATGAAGCGGCGAGGCCTTCGAGATCGCCTGTCGAGATGAAGGGATACAGGTTCAAAGCGACGGCGCTCTGGATCGGCGCGATCGCAGTTTCCGCCAACCATAAGGTGACATCTCCCGTCTCCCAGGCCGCCAAAGCGGCGGCGGTGAGGAGCGGACCGGCGGCGGTGGATTCCAGCCGGACCAAGGCGGGCGTAGGCCTGATGGTGGTGAGCGAGGGTAGGGCGGGCGGCGCGCCAGCCTGCGCCAAGGCTATCGCGTCCAGGATCGCGCGATCGTCGGCGCCGGCCTGTCGTGCGGCGTGGGCGGCCCGGGCGAGGGCGGGGTTGCTGGCGGCATCGGCGCAGTCCGCCGTCGATCCTTTGCAGCGCAGCACCGCTTCGGCCACACCGTGGAGCTTTGCCCGTATTAAAGCCGACGCCGTGTCCGCCGCCCTGGCGCTACGCCACTCGGCCAGCCATTGCTCCAGTTTGGACGGTCCATCCGGCGCCATGAGATCTATGGTGGTGGCCGCAAGAGCGGCGGTTTTCAGGCTCGGGGCGGCGATCCCGCCCAGGATTGCGCCCACGATCTCTGCGGCGAAGGCGGCCCCGGCCTCGGCGTCTGCGAAGACGCCTTGCGCCAAGCCGACCTCCACCAGCGTTTCCGCATAGCACGCCGGGCCGCCGCCCAGGGGCGCGTCCGGCCGCAGCCCGCCGCCGCCCGCCTCGGCCCAATCGAGCCACGCCTCCACCTGCGCGTTCGGCCAGGAGGCGGGAGCCACGACGGCGATCTCGTCGTTGGCGCTCTCCAGGATACGGAGCTCCAACGAGGAGAGCCCGACCGTTGCCCATCGCCGCTCGAACCGCATACGTCCCGCCTCAACTCGCCTCGTTAGCGAAAGCTAGGCTGCTCAAGCCGGCAACGCAACGGATAGGGCGCCGCAGTCCGCAGCCTACTATATCTTGCGTCATCACTTTTGCTGCGTCGCCCGCGCAACTCTGGACGGCCAAGCCGAGCGTCCCTATAGTCGGGGGGACGTTCAAACCTGCGGTGATCGAGATTTTTAACGTGCTGAAGACCGTTTTCACCTGGTGGAATGGCGCCACCCCCGGCGCTCTCTTCACCATCGCCAAGCGCGGCGCGTTCGTAGGCGAGGACGATTTTGGCAACCGCTACTACGCCGCCAAGACCATTCGGGACGGAGACGCCGGGCGCCAGCGCCGCTGGGTGATCTACAAGGGCTATGCCGAACCGTCGAAGGTGCCGGCCGAATGGCATGGCTGGCTGCACAACACCTTCAAGGAGCCGCCGACCGTTGAGCCGCTGAAGGTTCGCTCCTGGGAAAAGCCACACATTCCCAACCTCACCGGCACCCCATACGCTTGGCGTCCGCGGGGTTCGATCCTGCGCTCCGGCAAGCGGCCCGCCGCCACCGGCGATTATCAACCCTGGACTCCCGAGTAGATCATGGCGCGGGGAGAACAGTGGGCGGAGACCGGCGTCGGCGCCGTCGTCCTGGCGGCGGCGGGGGTGTTCCTGGTCTATGCCTTGAGCAACGCGGGCGGCCTCGCCCGTCACGGCGGCTATGATCTGGTGGCCAAGTTCGGCGAGGTGGGCTCGCTCGCGCCCGGCGCGGACGTGAAGGTGGCGGGGGTGAAAGTCGGGACCGTCTCCAAGATCACCCTCGATCCCAAGACCTTTCAGGCTGAAATGCACATGACGGTGAACGACGGCATCGCCTTGCCGGACGACTCGACCGTCAAGATCACCTCGGACAGCCTGCTTGGCGGCCAGCACATCGCCATCCAGCCCGGCGGCTCGCCCGACAATATGAAGCCCGGCGCCCAGTTCCAGAATGTGCAGGGCGCCGTGGACCTGTTCGGCCTGATCGGCCAAGTGCTGCGGCCGCAACCGGCGGCGGGGTCAGCCGCGGCGCCAGCGTCATCGGCCGATCCCGGCGCCGCCGCCGCGCCTGCGAAGCCCCAAGCCGACCCCTACCCCGCGCCGGCCGGCCGAT
>CAXTHJ010000031.1:0-30945 GCA_964243985.1 uncultured Caulobacteraceae bacterium
GCCGAAGCTGAGCGCGCCAAGGCCGATGGCGAGGTGGAGCGCCTCGCCGCCGAAGCTGCCGCCGACGCCGCGCGCCGCCAATCCGTCTTGCAAGCCTTGGAGCAGGCGGAGGCGCTCTTCCGCGGTGCGCGCTCCCGGGTCGAAGAACATCAGGGCCGCCTGAACCGCACCCACCAGGCCGTGGAGCGGGCGGAGGCGGACCTCGCGGGTCTCGCGGCCGCAGACCCCAACCGGGCGGGGGCGGACCTGGCGCTGGACGCCGCCAAGATGCACCTCGACAGCGCGCGCACCGCCGTTGACGCCGCTGAAACTGAACCCGCCACCGCGATCGACGCAGAATCCAAAGCCCGCGACGTCGCACGCAAAGCCGAGGATGCGCTGCGCCAGCTTCATACCGAAGCCGAGGGCCTCAAGCGCCTGTTGGAAAGCGGGGGTACAACGGACTATCCGCCGGCGCTCGACCAGGTGAACCCCGATCGGGGCTACGAAGCCGCCCTGGCGGCGGCGTTGGGCGAAGACCTCGACGCCGCGCTCGACCCCCGCGCCCCGGCCTACTGGGCCGGCGCGGACGCCGCCCTGCCCCGCTGGCCGAAGGGCGCGGAGCCTTTGGCCAATCTGGTGAAGGCGCCTCCCGCCTTGGCCGCCCGCCTGGCGCTGGTGGCCTTGGTGGATCGGGCCGATGGGGAGCGGCTCCGCGCCATCGCCCCCGTAGGCGCGCGGCTGGTTTCCAAAGAAGGCGATCTTTGGCGCTGGGACGGCTTCACCGTGCGCGCCGAAGCGCCCAAGCCCGCCGCCGCCCGGCTGGCGCAGCGGGGCCGCTTGGCGGAGTTGGAGGCGGCCATCGCCGACGCTGAACCAGATCACGCCAAGGCAACCATCCTCTATTGCGCCGCGCAAGAGGCGATGCGCGCCGCCGAAGACGCCTTGAAGATCGCCCGCGTCGCCCCGCCGCTGGCTGAGCGGGCTCTGACGCAAGCGCGGGAGGCGGTGGAGAAACTGGCGCGGGAGGATGCGCGTCGGGACGCCCAGCGCCAATCCCTCGCAGACACCATCGCCCGCTTCCAAACCGAGGCCAAAGAAGCCGCCCTCGCCCTAGCCGCCAGCCGCCCAGAAGCGGAACAGGCCGAGGCGGCGCTGAAGGCTCTTCGCGCCAAGCCTCCGGCCGAGCCTGGTCAGCACGCCGCCGCCCTCACATCAGTCCGCGCCGCCGCCGCCGTGGGCCGTGAGGGAGAAAGCCGTGCGCGCGCCGCTTTGGAGCAGGAGCAGCGGGCTAAAGAGGGACGGCTCCGTCGCCGTGAAGGTCTCGCCCGCGACCACGGGGACTGGGCCAAACGGGCGGAAGCGGCGCAAAAACGGATCGCCGCCCTGGATCAGGATCAGGCGAAAGCGACCACGGCGCTGCGGGCCGCGGAAGACGCGCCCGCCTCGGTGCAGGACCGCATCGAAAAGCTGCTGGCCGAATTTTCCGCCGCTGAAACCCGTCGAACCAAGGCCGCAGACGCCTTGGCCTCAGCCGATACAGCGAATCAGGCGGCAGACCGCGCCCTTCGCGCCGCAGAGACCGCCGCCTCCAGCGCCCGCGAAGCCCGCGCCGCCTCGGACGCCCGTCTGATCGGCGCGCAGGAACGGGCGGCGGCGGCGACGGAGCAGGTGCGGCAATCTGCGCGCATCGAGCCAGAAGCCCTGGGCGAACGCCTGCGGGCAGACGCTGTCGCCATCCCCGCCGACGCGCAGGGAGTCGAATCGCACATCGCCAACCTGGAGCGGGAGCGAGATGCGCTAGGCGCCGTGAACCTCCGCGCCGACGAAGAAGCCGGGGAAGTGGGCGAACGCCTGCAGACCATGGGCGCCGAGCGGGCCGACCTCACCGGCGCCATCGCGCGCCTCCGCGCCGGGATTAACGAACTGAACGAGGAGGGCCGCGAGCGCCTGCAAGCTGCTTTTGGCCTGATCAACGAGAGCTTCAAAGCTTTGTTCGACACCCTGTTCGAGGGCGGTCAGGCCGAGTTGCGCCTGGTCGAATCGGAGGACCCCCTGGAAGCGGGCCTGGAGATCTTCGCCTGTCCCCCCGGCAAACGCATGGCGGTGATGAGCCTGATGAGCGGCGGCGAGCAGGCGCTCACCGCCACCGCCCTGATCTTTGCCGTTTTCTTGGCCAACCCCTCCCCCATCTGCGTCTTGGACGAGGTGGACGCGCCCTTGGACGACGCCAACGTGGACCGCTTTTGCAAGATGCTGGACGAGATGCGGCGGCGCACTCAGACGCGCTTCATCGCCATCACCCACAATCCGGTCACCATGTCCCGGGTCGACCGACTCTACGGCGTCACTATGCCCGAGCGTGGCGTGTCGCAGCTCGTATCTGTGGACCTTCGCCAGGCCGAAGCACTGGCGGCCGAATAAACTTAGCCATATCAGACGTTTAAGATAAAAAACGCGCGCCTTGACGATCCACGCCGGTCTCTATAGGTTCCGCCGCGTTCGAGGGACGCGCGAAAGCGTAGGCCCTGCTCATCGCATTGTAAGCCGGTCATGCCTTCTCCCGACGACCTGCGCCGCCAAGAGGCGCTCGGCCGCCTCAACGAGCAGGCAAGGGCCTTCGAAGCGCGCAATCGGCCTCCGGCGTCGTCCCATGCGGCGGGGGAGCGGGCGGTCAGTCAGGCCTATCGGATCATCGCCGAACTGATCGGCGGCGTTTTGGTGGGATTGGCGGCGGGGTTCATTTTCGACCAGGTCTTTAAGACCACGCCGTGGGGTTTAGTGGGGGGAGTCCTTGCCGGATTCGCCCTGTCCATTTGGATGGCGCGGCGCACGGCCAATCGGCTGATGGCGCTGGCCAAGAGTGATGCGGCGCCGATCCCTTCGGTTCCGTTCGATGACGACGACGAGGAGCGATAAGGCCCGATGGCCGCGGACCCGATTCATCAGTTCCAGATTTCCAAGATCATCGATTTTGGACAGGTGAACCTTCCCCTGATCGGCAAGACCGATCTGGCGTTCACCAACTCGCATCTGGCCATGACCATCGCCTTTTTGGCGATCGTCCTCTTCATGACCATTGTCACCGCCAACATGAAGGTGGTGCCGACGCGCACCCAGGCGGTGGGCGAGACCCTTTTCAGCATGATCGACAACCTCGGCGAATCGATCATCGGGCATGAGGGCAAGGCGCTGTTTCCCTTCGTCTTCACCGTGTTCAGCTTCATCCTGGCGATGAACGTCCTGGGCCTGCTCCTCACCTTCACGGTGACATCGCAGCTGGCCATCACCGCGACCTTCGCCGTCCTGACCATTGGTCTTGTGCTGATCATCGGCTTCTTCAAGCACGGGTTCGGCTTCTTCAAGCTGTTCGTACCGTCCGGCGTGCCGTGGGTGCTCCTGCCGGTGATCGTGTTGATCGAGTTCGTCTCCTTCCTCTTACGGCCCGTCACCCTAGCGCTGCGTTTGTTCGGCAATATGCTGGGCGGGCACGTGGCTCTGAAGGTGTTCGCGGGCTTCGTGGTGGCCCTGGGCGCCCTCGCCGCCGGGGGCGGTTTCGGCTATCTCGGCATTCCAGGCGCGGGATTATCCCTGGCCATGGTGGTCGCGCTCACCGCCCTCGAGTGCCTGGTCGCCTTCCTGCAAGCCTTCGTTTTCGCCGTTCTGACCTGCATCTACCTCAACGATGTGGTCAACCTCGGTCACGGCCACTAAAACGCCGGACCTTTCTTCAACCTGCCTCTATTCAATAGGACGAAATGAACACCATGGGACCTGAAGCAGCAAAGCTCATCGGCGCCGGCCTGGCGACCCTCGGCATGATTGGCGCCGGCATCGGCGTCGGCAACATCTTCGGCAGCTTCCTGAACGGAGCGCTGAGGAACCCCGCCGCCGCCGCCAGCCAGATCGGCAACCTGTTCGTGGGCGCCGCCTTGGCTGAAGCCCTCGGCATCCTGTCCTTCGTGCTCGGCATTCTGCTGAAGTACGGCTGAGCCACGATCCCCGTCAGCGCGGCGGCGATGAGCCCCGCGCGACCTTTTGCCGACGGATGATCTGATGGCCGTAAACGTAGAAACAGTCGCCCATCCGCCCACCGCTGAGCGGGCCGCGGAGAACGACGCGACGACGATCGGTCAGCACTCGACCACGGCGTCCACTGAACAGGCGGCGGTATCGTCCGGCCTGCCCCAGTTCCAGTTCCAGCACTGGCCGGGTCAGATCGCCTATCTGCTGATCCTGTTCGCGCTCCTCTACATCCTGATGTCGCGGGTGTTCACGCCCCGCATCCGCAAGATCTTCGACGAGCGCCGCCAGACCATCAACGAAGCGCTCACCAGCGCCCGCGCGGTGCAGACCGAAGCCGCCGTTCACGCCGAGGACGCCCGTCGCGCCCTCCACGACGCCCGCACCCAGGCGCACAAGACCGCGACGGACGCAAAGTCCAAGGCGTTCGAGGCCGCAAAGGCGCGTCAGGGGACTCTGGAAACCGAACTGAACCTCAAGCTTTCGGCGGCCGAAAGCCGTATCCGCGCCTCCCGCGATCAAGCCATGGCCGGCGTTGCGTCGATCGCGAGCGATACGGCCAACGCGATTGTCGAGAAGCTGACCGGCGTGGCGGTCGGGCCTAATGAGGCGGGCGTCGCCTCGCCGGTGGAGGGTTAGTCGATGCCAGCCTTCTTTGAAGCTGAGTTCTGGAGCCTTGCCAATCCCGAGCTTTGGGTGGCGGTAGGGCTAATCGCCTTCCTAGCGATCATCTACCTGACCGGCGCGCACAAGATCGCCCTGGGATCGCTCGACGCCAAGTCCAAGGCGATCCAAGACAACCTCGACGAGGCCGCCCGCATCCGCAAGGAAGCCGAAGCCATGCTGGTGGATATCCGCGCGCAGCGGGACGTGGCCGAGGCGCAGGGGCGTCAGATGCTGGCCGAAGCCGAAGCCGAGGCCAAACGCCTGGGCGAAGAAGCCAAGGTGAAGCTGGAGGAACAGATCGCCCGCCGCACCGCCTTGGCCGACCGCCGTATCGCCACCGCCGAAGCCCAAGCCGCCCAGGACGTGAAAGCCGCCGCCGCCGACCTCGCCGCCGAGATGGCCGAGACGGTGCTGAAAGCCCGCATCGCCCTCGCCAAATCCGATCCTCTGGTGGACAGGGCGGTTAGCGAACTAGCCGGCCGGTTGCAGTAGACGCTGCAACGACCAATTCCGCGCCGAGATCACCCTCAGCCCCGCTGAAGCGTGATTCGCTAGGCGCCGATCTGATCGAGGTCAGCGAGAATGTCCGGCGGGATCAGAAGGGCCGCCGCCGCAAGATTTTCGCCTAGGTGATCAAGGGACGAGGTGCCCGGAATCAACAAGATGTTGTCAGAACGCTCCAACAGCCAGGCCAGCGCGGTCTGCATCGGCGTGGCTCCCAGCGCCTTCGCCGCCCGATCCAGCGCTTCCGACTGCAGCGGCGCAAAACCGCCGAGGGGGAAGAAGGGCACATAGGCGATCCCCGCCGCCGCCATCTCGTCGACCAGGGCGTCATCCTCACGATGGGCGAGGTTGTAGAGGTTCTGCACGCACACAACCTCGGCGATGCCCCGCGCCTCGGCCACTTGTTTGGAGGTGACGTTGCTGACGCCAAGATGTCGGATTAACCCCTGGCGCTGCAGTTCCGCCAAGGCGGTGAACGGCGCCTCAATCGAGCCTTCGGCCGGTCCAGGACCCGCACCGCCGCCCATGTGGCGATAGTTCACCACGTCCATGGCCTCGACATCGAGGTTTCTGAGATTGTCGTACACCGCGGAGGTCAACTCCTCCGCCGACATCGCCACATTCCACGAGCCGTCCTCGCCCCGCTTGGCGCCGACCTTGGTGACCAGCGTCAGGTGATCGGGATAGGGATGCAGCGCCTGCTTGATGATCTTGTTCACCACGTGCGGGCCGTAGAAGTCGCTGGTGTCGATATGATCAACCCCCGCCTCCACCGCCGCGCGCAGGACCGCTACACACGCCGCCTCGTCCTTAGGCGGCCCGAACACGTGCGGCCCGGCCAGCTGCATCGCGCCATAGCCCATTCGGTTCACCGTCGGGCCGCCGGGAAAGGTGAAGCTGCCGCCAAGCTTGGACGTTGATGTCATGACGATCTCCAGATGATGGAGTTTATTAACGCATCAGCAGCGGTTTCGGCTACTCAGCCGCCATCATCGGCGTTTGCGGCGCGCTCCAACGCAGGCGGGGCTTGCGGGCAGCGAGGGTTTCATCGAGGCGCTTCAGCGGCGCATGGTAGGGCGCACCCTTGAACCGATCCACGTCTCCGGCCTTTGCTGCGCGCGCCAGCGCCAGCAGCGCATCGGCAAACCGATCGAGCTCTGCCTTGCTTTCCGTCTCGGTCGGCTCGATCAGCATGGCGCCGTGGACCACTAGGGGGAAATACATGGTCATGGGGTGGAAGCCTTCATCGATCATGGCCTTGGCGAAGTCGAGGGTGGTGACGCCGGTGCCCTCCAGCCAGGTGTCGTCGAACAGAGCCTCGTGCATGCAGGGCCCGTCGGGGAAGGCGGGGGACATTTCGGCGGAGAGGCGCGCTTTCAGGTAGTTGGCGTTCAAGACCGCATCCTCGGCCACTTGGCGCAGGCCGTCGGCGCCGTGGCTCAGCATGTAGGCGTAGGCGCGCACGTACATGCCCATCTGGCCATGGAAGGCGCACATGCGGCCGAAGGCTTGGCGGCCGAACGCGGTCTCCGCCCCCTCGTCCGCGTGTTCGATCAGCTCAAACCCGTCCTCGCCGTGCGTGATCCAGGGGAGCGGCGCGAACGGCGCCAGAGCCTCAGACAGCACCACCGGCCCCGCGCCCGGTCCGCCGCCGCCGTGGGGGGTGGAGAAGGTCTTGTGCAGATTGATGTGCATGGCGTCGACGCCGAGGTCGCCCGGCCGCACCCGCCCAACGATAGCGTTGAAGTTGGCCCCGTCAGCGTAGAAATAAGCCCCGGCCTCGTGGGTCAGACGGGCGATCTCTATGATGTCCCGCTCGAACAGGCCGCAGGTGTTGGGGTTGGTGACCATGATGGCCGCCACATGAGGGCCGAGCTTGGCCGCGAGATCGGCCAGGTCGACGCGCCCGTCCGCCGTCTGCCCGATCTCCTGGACCGTATAGCCGCAGAAGGCGGCGGTGGCGGGATTGGTGCCGTGGGCGGAGGTCGGGGTCAGGACGGTCTTGCGGCTCCCCTGCCCGTTCGCCTCATGAGCGGCGCGGATGGCGAGGACGCCGCACAGCTCCCCGTGCGCGCCGGCCTTGGGCGAGAGCGCCACCGCCGGCATCCCGGTCAAGGTCTTCAGCCAGTGCGCCAGCCGATCCATCAGCTCGATTGCCCCCTGGACGCTGGATTGCGGCTGCAGCGGATGGATGTCGGAAAAGCCCGGCAGACGCGCCATCTTCTCGTTCAGGCGCGGGTTGTGCTTCATGGTGCAGGAGCCGAGGGGATAAAGCGCAAGGTCGATGGCATGGTTCTTCTGGCTGAGCCGCACGTAGTGACGCACGGTTTCCGGCTCCGAAAGGCCGGGCAGGCCGATGGGCGCGGTGCGGACGAGGTCGCCCAGATCGTCGGCGACGCCGGGCTCGGCTTCCGGCAGATCGACGCCGCTCTTGTCCCAACCGCCGAGCTCGAAGATCAACGCTTCGTCCTGTAACAGGCCGCGCGCGCCGGTGAGGGTGGGATGGACGTAGTCGTTGAAGGGTTCCTCACCCGCACGCGTAGGCCGTCCGATGGAATTCATCGCCATGAAGCAACTCCTGTCATTTCGGCCGTAGCGAGGCGAAGCGCCGGGACCCAGAGCGGCCGTGCTCCGGTCCTGGGTCTTGGACCGACGGCTATGCCGCCGTCCAAGGTGACAGGAAAATAGGTGAAGATCATTGGTTCAGCACGCGCTGGATGATCCGGGCAAGAATCTGGATGTCGATGTCGCGGGTGACTTCGGTCGCCGTCAACAGGAGGATGTCGTCCATGCCCGCCTTGGGATCGAGACGGGAAATAGGCACGCCGGCGAGGATGTTGTTGTCGGCCAGCGTCTGCACCAGGTCAGCGGCGGGAACGGGGGTGCGCACCGCGATCTCGTTGAAGAAGCGGGGCGTCAGCACCTCAAACCCAGGGATCTCGCCCATAGCCGCCGCAAGCTTCTTCGCCGCCTGATGGTTCAGGGCGGCGAGGCGGCGCAGACCAGTCTCTCCAAGGAGGCTCATGTGGATGGTGAAGGCCAGCGCGCAAAGTCCTGAATTAGTGCAGATATTAGACGTAGCCTTGTCACGGCGAATATGCTGTTCGCGGGTCGACAGCGTCAGCACGAAACCCCGCCGCCCATCCGCGTCCACCGTCTCGCCGCAGAGGCGCCCCGGCGCTTGGCGCAGGTACTTCTCCCGCGTGGCGAAAAGGCCGACGTAGGGGCCGCCGAAGTTCAGACCGTTGCCGATGGACTGGCCCTCGGCCGCCACGATGTCCGCCCCCATCTCGCCGGGGGACTTCAGGAGGCCGAAAGACACCGCCTCCGTCGTCACCACAATCAGGAGGGCGCCGGCGGCGTGGGCGGCCTCGGCGATCTTGGAGACGTCGGTGACCGTGCCGAACAGGTTGGGCGTCTGCACAACGACGCAGGCGACGTCGGGACCAATGTGGCCGATCACGTCCGCCTCGGCGTCGATGGCCAGCGGCATCCGCTCGATCTCCATGCCGACGGCGTGGGCCAAAGTTTGGATGGTCTCGGCGTAGTGGGGATGGAGGCCGGGCGAGAGCACCGCCTTGTTGCGGCGGGTCACCCGCGCGGCCATCATCACCCCCTCCGCCGCCGCCGTGGAGCCGTCGTACATGGAGGCGTTGGCCACCTCCATGCCGGTCAGCGCCGCAACTTGGGTCTGGAACTCGAACAGCACCTGCAGAGTGCCCTGGGCGATTTCAGGCTGGTAGGGGGTGTAGGAGGTCAGAAACTCCGAGCGCTGGATCAGGTGATCGACGCTGGCCGGCACGTGGTGGCGATAAGCGCCCGCGCCGCAGAAGAAGGGCCAAGAGACGGCGGCGCGGTTCATATTGGCCAGGGCGGAGAGTTCGCGGTCGACCTCAAGCTCGCCTTGCGCAAGGGGAAGGTCGACAAAGCCGTCTCGCCGGGCGGCGGTCGGCACGTCCACGAAGAGGTCATCGATGGATTTCACACCGATGGTCCGCAGCATGTCGGTGCGGTCGTCGGGGGTCAGGGGCAGGTAGCGCATCAGTATCCTTAATCCGCTCATCCCCGTGGAAGCGGGGGACCTAGTTCTGTCCAGCGGAATGTAGCGGTTCAAGCCCAGGTCCCCGCTTCCGCGGGATGAGCGGGATAGTTAGAGGGTGGCCAGAAAAGCCTCGTAAGCCGGGCGGTCCATCAGGGCGTCGACCTCGGCCTTGTCCGCCACCTTCACCTTAGCGAACCAGCCGAGCTCTTCGGGAGATTGGTTGACGGTTTCCGGCGTGTCGGAGAGGACGGCGTTGTTCTCCGTCACTTCGCCGGCGATGGGGGCGTAGACGTCAGAGGCCGCCTTCACGCTCTCCACGACGGCCAGGTTGTCGTGGGCCTTCAACGTCTTGCCGACGTCGGGCAGCTCCACGAACACCACGTCGCCTAGCTGTTCGGCGGCGTAGGCGGTGATGCCGATGGTGGCCACGTCGCCGTTAAGGGCGACCCACTCGTGATCCTTGGTGAAACGCATGAGGGCTCCGACTTTCAGGGTTTACGGACGTAGCGGTGGGGGACGAAGGGCATGGCGACGACTTCCGCCGCCTGCGCCTTGCCGCGGACGATGACGTTGAGGTGGGCGCCCAGTTCTTTGAAGGCGGGGGGGACGAAGCCCATGGCGATGGGATAGGAAAGGGTTGGAGAGAATCCGCCGGAGGTGACCTTGCCGATGACTTTGCCAGCCTGATCGGCGATCTCCGCCCCCTCCCGCGCGGGCGCGCCTTCGAGGATGCGCAGGCCGACACGGACGCGGGATAGCTCGCCGCCAAATTCCTTCACGAGGCGCGCGCCGCCGCGCAAATCCCCCCGCTCGCGACGCTTCTTGGGCACAGCGAAATTCAGGCCGGCTTCGATCGGCGAGACGGTCTCGTCGGCGTCGTGGCCGTAGAGCGGCAGGCCGGCTTCGAGGCGGAGCGAATCGCGGGCGCCGAGGCCAATGGGCTTCACGCGGGGATCGGACAGCAGGCGGTTGTAGAAGGCGTCAACAAATTGGTTGGGTATCAGGAGTTCGTAGCCGTCCTCGCCGGTGTAACCGGAGCGGGAGGCGAAGGCTTCGATCCCATCTGTCGAAAACCAGCGCAGGGTCATGAAGGACATCGCCTCGGCGCCGGGGAAGATAGCGTTGATAACTGCTTCCGCTTCGGGCCCCTGAACGGCGATCAGGACGCGGTCATCGTCCACACGCAGGAACCCCGCCCGCTGGCCCGCCGCCTTGCCGATCAGCTGAAAATCGTCCTCTTTCGTAGAACCGTTGACCACGAGGTAGGCGCCACCCTGGTCGGGTTCGGGAAAGCGGGCGACCATCAGATCGTTTAGCATCCCACCCTGCTCGTTCAAAAGGATCGTGTAGCGAATCTGGCCGGGCTTCAGGCTGGCGATATCGCCTGAGACCAGGGGCTCCAGGATGGCGGCGATGGCCCTGAAGTCGGCGTCGAGATCGCCGCTGCTCTCGATCATGCGCAGAAACGACGGCCCCATGTGCGACACGTCGAACACGCCGCAGTGCTCGCGGGTCCAGCGGTGCTCGGTCAGCACGCCGTCCTTGAACTGCACCGGCATTTCATAGCCAGCGAAAGGCACCATTCGCCCGCCGGCCGCCACATGGGCGGCATGAAGCGGGGTGCGCTTCAGGGTCTGGCTGGCGGTATCCATAGGCGAGACTCCGGACGACGATGCGCAGGCAAAGCTCTGCGCCCCGCCCTCGCCCCCGCTGTCTTCAAGGCCTGCCTCTTCTAAAAGGAGTAGGCCTCGCCTGAGAGATTTCGGGAGCCCCTCTCCAAAGAAAAGGATCACCCTTGCTCCTTCGGCGAGCGGCGCCCTTGTCAACAGGAGCGCCGCTGCTTTCCAGCGTTTCAGTCGTCCTGCGCGGTCCGTTTGCCTGAGCGTTTCCGGGGCGGTTGCGCCTTCGGCGTCGGCCGGTGCGAACACCGGACGATCTCTCCCGCGAGGAGTTCGCGCAACCTGACCATGCCGCTCTCCTCTGTCAACCAGGGCTGTTAGCCAACGCCCGGAAAGTTTTCGGAACCGCTTTTTAAAATCATCCTCGGATTTGTGAGGCAAATGCCCGAGAACCAGCAGCTCTTGACGTCTCGCTGGCTGCGTCCACGGACTCTCACCGCGCGAGCCCCGAAGATGACTCGGTGTTTTGAGGTCTACTGGGCAGCGACGCCGTAGCGCGGCGGCTCGACGTTGGTCACCAAGGTCTCTTCACCCTCTTCAAAGGGCGCATCGTCGCCGGGGGTCTTGGGGGTCACGAGCCGCGCGAACTTCGGCGCGATCCAACGCTCGAACTCGTCCACGAACTCGTACACCACCGGCACCAGCACCAGCGAAAGAGCGGTGGAGGAGATCAGGCCGCCGATCACGGCGATGGCCATGGGTTGGCGGAACTCCGAACCCTGGCCGAGCCCGAGCGCCGTCGGCAGCATCCCCGCCGCCATGGCCATGGTGGTCATGATGATGGGACGGGCCCGCTCGCGGCAGGCGTTCATCAGCGCCTGCGTCCGGCTCTGACCCGAACGCTCGTCCTCGATGGCGAACTCCACCAGGAGGATCGAGTTCTTGGCCGCCAGCCCCATCAGCATCAAGAATCCGATCATGGCGGGCATATCGAGCTCCATATGCCCCACCAACAGTCCCACCACCGCGCCGACGAGAGAGAGCGGCAGGGCGGCCAGGATCACGAACGGCTTGAAGAAGCTCCTGAACAGCAGCACCAGAACGCCGACGATCAGGCCGACACCGGACAGCAGCGCGCCGATCATCCCGCCGAAAAGCTCCGCCATCGCCTCCGCATCGCCCTGGTTGGCGGGTTTCACGCTGGGCGGCAGGTGGCGCATGATCGGCAGGTTGCGGACCGCCATCAGCGCCTGGCCGAGGGTCGCGCCGTTCAGGTCCGCCTCCACCACCACTTCGCGCTGGCGCTGGTAGCGGATGATGCGGGCCGGCCCGGCCTGGAAGGCGATGTCGGCCACGCTGGAGAGCGCCGCGGTTTTGCCGCCGGCGGTGGGCACCTGTAGCCGCTCCAGGGCGCCAAGATCGCTGCGATCGTCCTCCGACAGGCGGACCCGGATAGGGATGCGGCGCTCGCCCTCCGAATATTTGGCCACGTTGGCGTCGATGTCGCCGATAGTGGCGATGCGAAGGATCTGCGACAGCGACAGGGAATTGACGTTCAGCCGCGCCGCCTCCCCGCCCTTGGGCGTGATCTCCAGCTCCGGTCCGGCGGGGGGCGGCGAGGTGCGGATGTCGGAGAGGATGCTGAGGCCCCGCATCTGCTGTTCCAGCGCCAGCTCGACCTTGTCCAGCGCCGCCGGATCATCACCGCCGAGCACGACGCTCACGTCGGCGGCGCCGAAGCTGCCCTGGGTGGTGATGCGAACGTCCGGTATGGTGCGAAGGCTCGGACGGATCAGGCGCTTGAACTTGTCGGTGGTGTAGGCGCGGTGCTCCTTCAGGATCACCGTGATGGTGCCGTCGCGAAGGTCGCTGCCGCCGCTGCCGCCAAACCCGCCGCCGCCGCTGGAAGAGCCGGTCTGGGCGAAGACGCTCTGCACGTCCGGCTGCCGCCGCAGGAGCGCGGTGGCTTGGCCGACCGCCCGGTCCATGCCCGCGCGGGTGACGCCGGGGGGGCCCTCCAGCTTCAGGTAAAAGTAGCCGGGATCGCTGACGGGCTGGAATCCGGTGGGCAGGAAGCTCGCCAGGAAGATCGAAAAGAAGAACACCAAGGCGCCCAGCCCCGCCGCCATCCACTTGTGGGTCAAGGCCCAATCCAGGCAGGCGCGGTAGAAGCCGCCGAGGGGTTTTTTCGCCTCCGGATGCTTGGAGGGCTTCAGGAAATAGGCGGCCAGCGGCGGCGTGGCGAACCGGGCGGCAAGGAGCGAGAACAGCACCGCCACCGAGACGGTGAGGCCGAACTCCTTGAAGAACTGCCCCGGAATGCCCGGCATGAAGGAGACCGGCAGGAACACCGCGACGATGGTCAGGGTCGTGGCCACCACCGCAAGGCCGATGGAGTCCGCCCCGACGATGGCCGCGCGGTAGGGGGTCGCTCCCGCCTCGATCCGTTTCTGGATGTTCTCGATCTCGACGATGGCGTCGTCCACCAGGATGCCGATCACTAGGGTCAGAGCCAAAAGCGTGATCACGTTCAGGCTGAAGCCCAGAAGCTTCATCACCGCGAAGGTCGGGATCAAAGAGAGCGGCATGGCGATGGCGGTGATGGCGGTGGCGCGCCAGTCCCGCAGAAACAGCAGAACCACAAGGGCGGCCAGAGCCATGCCTTCCAGCAGCACGTGTTCAGTCGCGGTGAAGCTATGGCGGGTCTCCACCACGGTTGAGACGATCTCGGTGAACTTGACGTTCGGGTAAGCCTTGGAGAGCTTCTCGATGGCCTTGCTCACCCGCTCCTCCACCGCCACATCGCTGGATTCCTTGGTCTTGTTGACCTGGAAGGCGACCACCGGCTGGCCGTTGAAGCGGGCGAAGCCGCGCGCTTCGCTGGCGCCGTCGCCGATCTCGGCGATGTCGGACAGGCGGACGAAATGGCCGGCCACCGGGATGGTCGCGCCACGAAGGGAGTCGATGGTGGTGGCCGAGCCCAGCACCCGCACGGTCTGCTCCCGCGCGCCCACATCGGCCCGCCCGCCCGCCTCGTCGGTGTTGAACTGGCGAAGGGCGTCGTTCACCTGCGGCGCGGTGACGCCGAAGGCCGCCATCTTGTCCGGATCGAGGATGACGTTGATCTCGCGGTCGGCGCCGCCCACGCGGGCCACCTGCGCCACCCCGTTCTCGGCCTGCAGGGCGCGAGACACGGTGTCGTCGATGAACCAGGAGAGCTGGGTGTCCGACATATCGGGCGCATAGACGGCATAGGTGAGGATCGGCGCCCCGTCGACGTCAATGCGCTGGATCAGCGGCGGATCGATGCCGTTGGGCAGGTTGACCCGCGTCCGGTCGATGGCGGTCCGCACATCGTCGGTCGCCTTCTGCATGTCGGTGCCAAGCTCGAACTCGATGGAGGTCGAGGAGGAGCCGAGGGAGACGGCGGAGGAGATGTGCTTCACATACTCGATGCTGGAGATGGCGTTCTCCACCGGCCGGGTGATCTGGTTCTCCATCTCCGCGGGCGCCGCGCCGTTTTGAGTGACGGTGACGTTTACGGCGGGAAACTCGATGTTGGGGAAGCGCTTGACCGGCAGGCGGCCATAGGCGGCGAGCCCCGCTATGGCGAGGGCGATGAACATGATGGCGACGGGAACGGGGTTGCGGATCGCCCAGGCGGAGATGCGGATCATGACGGTGCGCCACCGGGTGAGCCGCCTGTTGGCGTCGCGGCTTGCGGCGCGGTCTGCACCTTGTCCCCGTCAAGTACGAAAGCGCCGCCGCCTAGCGCCACGCGGGCGCCCACAGGCGGACCCTGGATCAGCTGCACATAACCCTGTGCCCGCTGGCCCGTCTGGATCGCGACGCGGCGAGCCCGGTTCTGGGCGTCGATCACCATCACCGAGGCGCCGTTGGCGTCAAAGTGCATGGCGCTTTCGGGGACCACGGGGGTCGGGCGGTTCATGGCGACGAACACGCCCTTGGCGAAACCGCCGGGGCGAAGATCGTCCCGCACCGGCAGGGCGACGCGCACGCGGCCAAGACCCGTCTGATTATCCACCCGAGGGCTGATGAAGCGCACGTGGCCGGTCACCTTGGCGTCCGACGGCAGATCGACCTCCACCGGCTCGCCGACCCGGATGGTGCTCAGATCGGCCTGAGACACCTCAGCGTCGAATTCCACCAGGCCCTCTGCCGCGATACGATAGAGGGTGGTTCCGGGGGCGGAGGTGTCGCCCGGCCGCGCCGTACGTTCCAAGATCCGGCCGGAGACGGGCGCGCGGATGATCATGCGACTGTCACGGGTTTTCAGATCGTCGAGCTGAGCTTTCGCTACGCCGACCTGGGCTTGAGCGGACTTGGCCGCCAGGCGCCGCTCGGAGATCTGCTCCATCGAGAGCACGCCGGCGTTGTCGAGGCCTTTGACGCGGTCGGCCTCCGCCTGGGCGCGCTGGCCGCCGACCACCTGCTGCTCGAAATTGGCCTGCTGTTGGGCGATCTGGGAGCGGAGCAGGGTGTCGTCTAGGCGCGCCAGAGGCTGCCCCTTCTTCACCCAATCCCCTTCGTCCACCAGGACCTCGGCCACGCGATAGCCGGAAAGCTCGGACGCCACCCCCGCCTCCTCCCGCGAGACGAGATTGCCGGAAGCGGTCAGGCCGCCGGAGAGCGGGCGCAGGGTCACCTCCGCCACCGTCAGGGTGAGCGGCGCCGCGGCTTCCGTCTGCACTGGCTTGGGCTTGGAGCAACCCGTCACGGCGAAAGCGCCGGTCAGAACCAGCGCGATGGCCAAGGCGAACTTGGGATACGTGTGGCGCGTCATCTGATTTTCCTTTGCGCCGCCTCGGCGTCCCAGCCCCCGCCGAGCGCCTTGAAGGTGGCCACCGTATCCACCAGGGCGGAGATCTCGGCGGCGGTGTAGGTGGCGCGGGTTTGCCGCCAGGTCTGCTCTGCCTGGATCAGGCTGGTGAGGTCGGTGAGGCCTAGGTCATAGCCCTTGCTGGCGGCGTCGAAGGCGAAGCGGGAGCGTTTGGTGGCGGTGTCCAGCAGCTTGACCCGCCGCCCGTCGGCCTCCGTGGTGGTCAGGGCCCGTTCCGCATCGCCATAGGCGGTCTGCACGGCCTGTTCATAGGCGACCACCGCCTGCTGCCCGCGAGCGCCCTGGGCGCGCACCTCCTCAAGCAGTTTGGGGATGCTGAAAACGGGGACGCTGACGCCGACGCCAGCAGTCGCCGCCCGCGTGGCGACGGTGTAGAGCGACTGCACCTGCTTGGAGTAGCTGAGCCCCGGCGTCAGGGTGAAGGTCGGGAAAAGGGCCAGTTTATCGAGCCGGAGCTGTCCGGCCTGCACCAGAATGCGCTCTTGGGCCTCGCGCACGTCCGGCCGCCGCGCCAGGAGCGAGCCGGGCGTCGCCTGGGGCACGGCGGGCGGGGGCGCCACCGACGAGGTGATCGACAGCACGCTGGACGGCGCGCCGCCCTGACCGATCAACACCAGCAACGCCCGCTCCGCCCCTTTCAGCTGCGCCTCGATGGCGACGGCCTGAGCCGAAGCGCTTTCTTCGTCACCCTCGGTGCGGGCGGCGTCGGCTGTGGCGGCGAGCCCGCTTTCCGCCTTTCGGCGCGCGACGTCGGCGAGGTTCTTGGCCAGCGTCTGGTTCTCTCGCGCATCGTCGAGCTGAACCGCCAGACCCCGCGCCTGGAACAGATCGGTGGCGACCTCGGCGGCGAGGCTCATGCGCGTCGCTTCATAATCGAAGCGGGCGGCGGCGAAATCCGCATTGGCCGCTTTCAAGGCGGTGAAATTCTTGCCGTAGAGATCGATCTCCCAGCTGATGTTGAAGGCGGCGGCGTAATTCTGCGTCGAGCCGTTCGGCACGCCGAAGAAGTTGGTCAGAGAGCTGGCGCCTGTCGTGGTATTTCCCGCGCCGACCGTCGTCCCCACCCCGGTAGACGCCGTTCCGGTGGTCGTGGCGCCAAGAGCGGCGGCGTTGACGTGGGAGAACTTCTCGTTGGCGTATTCATCGGCGCCGGAGGCGGTGAGGCTGCCGGTGGGCAGGAAGCTGCCGATGATTTCATCGCGATCCGCCCGCGCCTCCGCCAGCTTGTAAAGCGCGGTCCTGGCGTCCGGGCTGGCCGCCAGGGCTTGATCGATCAGGCCCGTCAGCTGCGCGTCCTCGAACATCAGCCACCAGCGATCGATGCTCGCGGCGCCCGGCAGCGTTGAGGACTGCGGCGCCTCGAACGCCTGCGGCAACGGCGCACTGGGCGTTGCGATCCGTTCGCCCAAAGCGCAGCCCGCCAGCAGCAAGGCCGCCAGCGCGGGCGTGAGCGCCCTTATGCGTCTTGAGAGTTGCATCCGATGCGGCCCGTTCCCCTGGATGGGAGTTGAGCCATCACCGATGATTTGGCAAGTACGACCAAACGTCTCGCCGCACCAAACTTAGCCGGCTGAAGATCGACGCCGAGATCGCGGCATTCACAAGGTTCGCATCGCCAGCCGCGCGGGAATCAGGATTTCGGCTCGCCCTTAGGCCTCGGAATTGATGGTGCGCCGGACGGCAGGGGCGCCGCAGGATCGCGGATGAAGCTCACCACGTCCCCCAGCACCACTTCGGCGTGCAGGTCGCGGTTCAAGAGATGCCAGCCCTCCGGATAGTAGGCCGTGCGGCCGTTGGCGCCGAGCTGAGCGGCGGCGCGAAAGGCGGCGGCCTTGGGGATCAGATTGTCGTGCCGACCGTAGGCGTAGAGGATCGGCGCCGCGATGCGCCCCACGGCCTTGCTGGCGTGGTCCATCAGGTTCATCAGGCCATAAGTGGCGTCCACCCGAGTCTTGAAGATCATGTTGCGGTCGCGCCCCATGCGGCGCAGCACCTCGATATTGTCCGACGGCTGGTGGGTTCGATAGACCCAGGCGGGCGGGTCGAGCAGGCCGCCGGGATCGGTGTGGGCCACGATCCAGAGCGCGGCGCTGTTGATAAAGGGCTGCTCACCCCAGCCCCATACCGCCGGCGAGAGCAGGATCACCCGGTCCGCATCCGGCGGCGTGGATGAAGCGAAGGCGGTGATGGCCACCGCGCCCCCCATGCTCTCACCCGCCACCGCCAGGATCGCCTTGGGATGGCGGGCGCGGAGGAGCGCGCACGCGGTGCGGACATCCTCGTCCATCAACACCTCGCCGCCCCATAGTCCTCGGTTGGGACCCCGCCCAAAGCCCCGCTGGTCGTAGGCGTAGGTGGTGATCCCCCTCACTGCCCAATAAGGCCCGGAGATCACGTTAGCGGCGGCGTAATCGTCCATGCCGTGCAGGGCCAGGATCACCGCCCAGGGCTCGGTGGGCTGGCCGGCCGCGTCGAGGGCGGCCCATACGCTGAGGGGCAGCCGCGTTCCGTCTGCGGCGACCAAGAATTCGGCCTCCAGCCTCGGCCCAGCAAAGCCCATCGGGCGCAGGCCCGGACCCTGCGTGAGAGGCGCGCAAGCGGATAGAGCCGACAAAGAGAGGAGGCCGAAAGCCCGACGGTTCATGATGCGAGGATATCTGCGGTTCTGAGGCGCAGATAAGGCGCGACCTCATCCTCGAACCAGGCGTTTCGCCGAAGCCACGCGGTGTTGCGCCAACTCGGGTGCGGCAGCACCAGATAGTTTGGCAGATATTCGCGCCACCGTTCCACCGTCCCGCGAACGCTGCTTGCGGCTCGCTCTCCCAGCGCCCACCGCTGGGCGTAGCCGCCCACCAGCAGGGTGAGCTCCACGTTGGACAGCCTGTCCAGGAGCGGCCGGCGCCAGGTTGCGGCGCAGCGGGGCGGCGGCGGAAAGTCGCCGCCCTTGGGATTTGTGCCCGGAAAGCAGAAGGCCATGGCCGCGACGCCAATCCGTGGGTCGCCATAGAAGGTGTCGCGGTCCACCCCGAGCCAATCCCGCAGGCGGTTTCCCGAGGCGTCATCGAACGGCAGGCCGCTCTCGTGCACCTTGCGGCCCGGCGCCTGACCGCAGATCAGGAGCCGCGTGTGGGCCGACACGCGCACCACCGGGCGCGGCTCGTGCGCCAGGTCTCCTGCGCAGGCCCGGCAGGCGGCGATCTCCGCCAGAAGATTGTCGAGGGACATGGGTTGCGATGTAGGCGTCCCGACGGCCTTCGCCATCCCGCACCCTCGAGACCGCTTAAACTCAATCACACGTTGTGGGTTTATTCCGCCCGTTAAGCTATACTACTGGTTGTATTAACTATCGCTTAAATGGCAAAAAACGCATCCCTCACGCTAACAAGGGGGAACAATTATGGCGCATATAGAGATTTCGGAAGACGACCATTTAGATTTCAGCACCTATCTACGTGCAACCTACGAGGGCGTGTTAAAAACTTTGAATGTGGAGGCCGCGCTGGCGCTCGACTTTGGCGGGGCGCGACTGGCGCAGGCCGTAAGACGAACCGCGGATCGCAGCGTCGATCCGCTCATGCCCGGCAAGGCGGCGGAACGCTGGCTGCTGCGCCATGTAGCGCCGATCGACGACAGCCTTCGCCGTGGGGCGGTGGCGACGCTGGCACTAGGGCTGAGCCCTGATGCGCTCACCTTTCCTAAGAGTGTGCTGGCGCTTTACCCGGCCATGCACATGCGTTTGGCGCGGTTCCTGAACGGCGCTCACGCCTATGACGACGATCTCTTCGCTAAGGACATCGCCCTGGCCGCCGGCCTAGCGGCGCCGGTTGGGGCGCTCACCATCTCCGTGCCGACGCCCGAGGCGCCACGCTTTTGCGTCGCTCGGCTCAAGCGCGCGGCGGCGGGCGCCCGCCGGCAGTACGATCAACACGGCGCGCGCCACACCCTCCATTGGCTTTCAGCCTGGAGCCTCAATCCCTGGATTGAACTGCATGTGGATACAAGGAACCTCAACGAATTCAACAGTCCCGGATTTCTGCGCTGCTACCACCGGCTGGCTGATGTTCTGGCGCTACGGCCGGACCTAGCAGGCGTTTACGGGGCGAGCTGGCTCTATCAGCCCGAATTGTCCGCGATCAGCCCCAATCTCGCCTTCGCGCGAGAGACGGCGGAGGCGGGCGGCGGGCGGCTGGTGCGGCTGCGGGCCGATCCGATGCAGACCGCCTTCGCCATATCCCGCTCGACGACCCGCAAGCGGCTCTATCTCAGCGGCGCCTATAAGCCGATCTGCTACGGCATGTTCTGGGAGCGGGACGCCCTGCTGGACTGGTCGCGGTCCGCCCGGGGAAGCTACGACTCAAGCGCGGACGCGGGCGCGGACTTCAGCGCGACGTCGTCCTCCGCCGGCAGACGCAGGCGATAGACGCCCTTGAATCTATCCGGATTGGCGGGCTTGCCGTGGTGGGTGATGACGATCTTGCCCTGGCGCGCCAGACCCACCGCCTCGGCCCGCACCTTCGGCAGCATCCGCCGCCAGCCTTCCGGATCGAGCGCCCGCGCCAGGTCTTCGGGGCTAACGCTCTTTCCAGGCGGCAGGGGCGTTAACAGGGCGGTCAGAGCGTCTTCGATGGGCGAGGGCATGACGCGCGACTGTGACGGCGATCCGGCGGCGATGGCAAGCGTGCTTCGGTCACTCGGGCGTTACATCATCCACCGGGCCGGCCACGTCAGCCCAGCACCAGATTTAGAATTTGCACACGCCGAATGGACTTGCCCGACGCCAACGGCTGAATCCAACCCGTCCCCGACCGCCTTACGATGGCCCAACTGCATGTTAAGCTGCAGTGGTGGGAGGACTTCATGAAGATCGTCATCGCAGCGCTGATCTCCACCCTGGCCATCGGGGCGCCGACCTTGGCGGCGACGGCGCAGCCGCCGGTCTCCGCCAGCTTCAGCGCCACCCCGCCCACCTACGATCCTGCGCCCTGGTGGATGCGCGCGCCCATCATCGCCGCCACCGGCGAGGTGCAGACCCACATCCCCGCCAACCGCGCCAATTTCAGCGCCCAGTTCTCGGTGGTCGATCCCGCCCTGGCGGAGGCCACCAAGCAGGCGGCGGACAAGGTGCGGGCAGTGGCGCGCAGCCTGCAAGCCTATGGCCCGGAGAAGGCGCAGGTGACCACCAGCCTCACCATCACGCCGATCTATCAACAATATAAAGACAAGCAGGGCGAGCTGCAGACCAATGAACGGGCCGATCGCATCGAGCGGTATCAGGCCAGCGTGCGCTTCAGCGTGGAGGTGCGCGACCTATCGGTGCTGGAGCGGGCCTATGCGGCGGTGGTCTCCGCCCGCCCCGCCTCCATGCAGCAAGTCTACTTCCGCCTGGAGCCCGACAACGAGATCAACACCGAACTGTTCAAGGCCGCCGCCGCCGACGCCGCCCGCCGCGCCAGGCTGGCGACCGAGGCCACAGGCGCCCGCCTCGGCAAGGTGATGCTGATCGACCCGACCGCCCGCGCCTGTGAGACCGACGTGCTGGTGGCCGGCGCGCCGCGTAGCTACGGCCAAGGCGCCGGCGGCGTGCAGGAAGTCACCGTCACGGCGCAGCGCAAGGCGATGATGGCGCCCGCACCGTCGCCGCCGCCAGCCGCGCCGGGCGAAGAGGTGGCGCCGGGGGACGTCCTGCCCCTCCAGCCGCCCTTGCAGTCCCTGGAGCGGAAGGTCTGCGTGGTCTACGCCCTGGACTGACCCTTAAAGCTTGAACCGTTTCAGCAGGCCGCCCGCAAACCCGCCCTCCTCGCCGATCTGCGGATCGCTGAGGCTGGCCTGCCCCGTCTCCATGTGACCGGCGAAACGGCGCAGGTATTCTGGATTGTCGCGCCAAGTCACCTCCACATCGTACCAGTGCGCGCTGGGCTTCAGAGGAAACGCCGCCTCCGCCTTGGCTTTGGGCGCCAGAACGCGGATTTCCGGCTTGCCGCCATAGGCGCTGGTGAAGATCACGGTGGCGGGGCGCTCGCCGGGATTGGCGACGGCGACGACCAGCTGATCGCCGGCCTGTTTCAGCACCGACGTGGGCGCGGCCACGTCCATCCCCTGCCCCTTATACCGTCTGAAGAAGCCGTTTGCGCCGTGTACCGCCACATTGAACGGCCCGTTCGGCAGGGCGATCACATCGGAAAGATCTCCCCCGGCCGCCACGGTGTAGAACCACGGCCCAGCGCCGGCGTCCGTGGCATAAACCTGAAACGCCGCCGCCGCGCCGCCCCGGTTGGCGAACACCAGATGGAAACCGTCGTTGGCGAGGGCGCCCGAGACGTGCAGATCGTAGGGCAAGGGCCGCGCCGGCCGCTGGCCCGGCTCCTGTTGCGGCAGGGGCGGCGCGATGGGCACCAACGGCCCCGGCAATTTGGCCGTCAGATCGACCTTCTCCACGTAATGCTTGGTGTCCGGCAGGCGCGGCGGGGCGGCGTTGGGCGTCTGGAAGTCGAAGGCCGAGGTTAGGTCGCCGCAAACTGCCCGCCGCCAGGGGGTGATGTTGGGCTCATGCACCCCAAACCGCGCCTCCAGGAACCGGATCACCGAGGTGTGGTCGAACACCTGCGAATTGATGAACCCGCCTTTGCTCCACGGCGAGACGACGATCATCGGCACGCGGGGGCCAAGGCCGATCGGCACGCCCCGATAAACCTCGCCCGCCATATCCACATTGCTCTTACCCGCCGCTCCCGCCGTCGCCGGAACGGGGATCGGCATATGATCAAAGAAGCCGTCGTTCTCGTCGTAGTTCAAGAGGAACACCGTCTTGGCCCAAACCTCCGGATGATCGATCAGGGCGGCGAGGAGGCGGGCGGTGAACTGCTCGCCATAGCTCGGGCTCGCCTCCGGATGCTCGCAGACGATCTGCGGCGGGACGATCCAGGAGACCCGCGGCAGCGTCCCCGCCGCCACATCCTTCTCGAACGCCGCCACCAGATGCTCGCCCCGGGACTCCTTGGCGTTCTCGGCGTTGGAGCCCTCAGCCCAGGCCCGCGCCTTCTGACCCATGGGCGTCTTCGCCCCTGCCCCGCGGAACGCCTTGAAATAGGCCGGGCCGTTGTCGCCGTAGTTGTCGTACTCCTGGTAAACCTTCCAGCTCACGCCCGCGGCCTCCAGCCGCTCGGCGTAGGTGGTCCAGGCGAACCCAGGGAACTGCGGCGCGTCATTGGCCGGATCGGCGGTGAGGTTCTTTTCCGTCTCCGGATTAGTCACCGCGTTCTCGCTGTCGAGCCCGACATTTATCCCGCAGGCGCCGGTGAAAAGGAACATGCGGTTGGGGTTGGTCGGCCCGAAAATGGAGGCGTGGTAGGCGTCGCAGACGGTGAAGGCGTCGGCCAGGGCGTAGTAGAAGGGAATGTCCTCGCGGGTGAAATAGCCCATGCTCATGGCCGTCTTGGCGGGAACCCAGGCGTCGTGATGCTTCCACGTCTCGTGTGAGCCTTTCCAGCTATGATCCAGGCTCTTGATCGTCTCGGCGCTGGTTTTGCGAGCGTCGAGGCGGAAGGGCAGGACGTGGGTATCGGCGCCCGGGGCGGTGGGCTGGAACCACACGGGCCGCCCGTTCGGCAAGTCGATGGCGCGAGGGTCGTCAAAACCGCGCACGCCTTTCAGACAGCCGAAATAGTGGTCGAAGGACCGGTTCTCCTGCATCAGGATCACCACGTGCTCCACGTCCATGATGGAGCCGGCCTCGTTGCGGGCGGGCAGCGCCAGGGCCTTCTGGAGGGTTGTGGGCAAGACGCCCGCCCCCGCCGTCACCGCTGCACCGCCGGCGCCGAGCTTTAGAATTTCGCGCCGCGCCTTGGAGACCATGATCCCACCCCGTTCGCCCAAGCCCTACCCGTCTTTGTCCCAGTCCGCCAAGATTTGTACTTGGAGACTTTTCCGGAAAAGCCCCTTGGTGGCGCCGGGGCGCCCCCTCTATAAGCACCATTAATGTGACAAACGCCGGAGCGTCAGATGTATTATCGCGTGATCGACTCTTTCCTGCATCAGCTGCGCGCCGGGCGTGACGCCCTGCCTGCGCACGACGATCTGCGCCAGCAGTACGAAGACGCCATCGCCAAGCTGGGCGGCCTCGCCGACGGCCTCTACAAGCGCGACCGCAAGCAGGTGGACCCCATCGACCGCCCGGATTTCTGACCCGCGTTGCGGAACAGCTCACCTCAAAGTTGACATAGGCTCGGCCGGCATGTGAACCTCCGCGCGGGGTGGCCTATGTTGATGTTTCAGCCTTTGATGAAGTACGCCGAGTTCAGCGGCCGCGCGCGGCGGGCTGAATACTGGCTGTTCGGCCTGTTTGTTTTAATCGTCGATGTAATTCTGATCGGCGCCACAGGCGCATCCAGCGTCAACGCCGCCAACGGTGCAGCATCGACCGGCGCAGGCGGCAGCGCGGCCTCCGCGATTCTGTCCTTGGTCTTTCTGGTCTTTGCGCTCGGGATCTTCATTCCAAGCTTAGCCGTTTTGTTCAGGCGGCTTCATGACATCAACATGGGCGCGGCCTGGGCGCTCCTCCTCCTGATTCCCGTTTTGGGTCCGTTGGCGCTCCTGGTGATGAGCCTCCTGGATGGCACCCCCGGGCCCAACAAATACGGGGCCGATCCCAAGCAACGGGCGGCCATACCGGTGGTGACCGTCGCCGCGCCGGGCACGGTTGAAATCCATCACCATTACGATGTGAAACTGCCCGCGGCGCCATAACGGCTGGGCTTATCGGTAGGGATCGTCCTTGGCCAAATAGTTTGAGACGTAATCCTGCACCCCGTCTTCCAGCCCGGTGAACGGGCCGTCGTAGCCGGTGGCGCGTAGGCGCGTCATGTCGGCTTGGGTGAAGTACTGGTACTTATCGCGGATCAGCGCCGGCGTATCCACGTAGGCGATCTTCGGCGCATAACCTGCGGCCTTGAACGTCGCCGTCGCCAAGTCCTTGAACGAACGCGCCTCGCCGCTGCCGAGATTGAAGACGCCGTTGATCGTCGCCTGCGCCAGAAGCCAGCCCACCACAGCCTCCACGTCCTCCACATAGACGAAGTCGCGAAGCTGCCCGCCGTCGGCGTAGTCCGGGTTGTGGGATTTGAAGAGGGTGATGGTGCGGCCCGTCCTGGCGGTGGGCCAGATCTGCGCCACCACTGATTTCATGCCGCCCTTGTGGTATTCGTTAGGTCCATAGACGTTGAAGAACTTCAGCCCCGCCCACTGGCGCGGCGTGTGGCCGCGTGACGCTTCCCGCCGGGCATAAAGATCGAACAGGGCCTTGGACCAGCCATAGGCGTTCAAGGGTCGAAGCCGCGCCAGGGATTCCAGATCGTCATCATCCTTGAAGCCCAGGGCGCCGTCGCCGTAGGTGGCGGCCGAGGAGGCGTAGATCAACCGCGCATCGTTCGCCGCGCACCAGGTCCAAAGGTCCTTAGAGAGGGTGAAGTTGGTGTGAAGAATTAAGTCCGCATCAGGTTCGGTTGTAGAGGATATGGCGCCCATGTGGATCACCGCCTCCACCTCGCCCGCTTGCGCCGCCAGCCAGTCGAACATCGCTTCTGGCGCGATGAAATCGACGATGGGGTGCTTGAAGAGGTTGCGCCATTTGCCTTCCTCCGCCGCACCGAGACGATCACAGACGGCGATGTCGTAGTCGCCCGCCGCGCACAGGCCCGCCACGAGGTTAGAGCCGATGAAGCCCGCGCCGCCGGTGACCAGGATCAAGCGGCGGCTCAAGGGCGTCCCGCCATCTTCCGGATCGCCGCCGTGGTGGAATAGCCCTCCAGCAGGGGCGCCAGCACCACTTGGCCGCCGTAGCGCTGCACGACGTCGGCGCCGACTACGGTCTCGACTGTGTAGTCAGCCCCTTTGATGAGCACGTCGGGCTGGATGGCCTCGATCAGGGCGAGGGGCGTCTCCGCATCGAAGGGGGTGACCAGATCGACCGAAGCGAGGCCCGCCAGCACCATCGTCCGGCCTTCCAGATCGTTTACCGGCCGGCCTTCGCCCTTCAACGCCCGTACCGAGGCATCGGTGTTTACCGCCACGATCAGCCGGTCGCAGGCCGCCTTGGCCTCCGCCAAATAAGCCACATGCCCCCGGTGCAGGATGTCGAAACAACCGTTGGTGAAGCCGATCCTCAGCCCCGCGCCCCGCCAGTGGGCGACGCAGGCCAGGACGGCGTCCAGCGGCGCGATCTTGGTCTCCTGCACGGCCAGGCGTTCAGCCACCTCCGCATCGACCAGTTCGGCCGGGGAGACGGCGGCGGCGCCCGCCTTGCCCACCACGATGCCCGAGGCAAGGATGGCCAACTCGATCGCCTCTCGTATGAGCGCCCCGCTCGCCAAGGCTAACCCGATGGCGGCCAGCGCAGTATCTCCAGCGCCGGAGACGTCAAACACCTGCCGCGCCCGGGCCTTGAAGTGGCGCACTGATTGCCCGCGCACAGCGAGGGACATGCCCGCCCCTGCTCGCGTCACCAGGATCGCCTTGGCCTCGCAGCCCTCCAGCGCCACCGTCAGGGCGGTCTCGACCTCCCCATCCGTGTCGACCGGGTGGCCGGTGATCAGCGCCAACTCCCTGGCGTTGGGCTTGATCAGGTCCACCGCGCCATAGGGGGCGAAGCTGCGGCCCTTAGGGTCGACGATCACCGGCGCACCGCAGGCTCTGGCGGCGGAAAGACAGGCGGCGATCACAGAAGGGGTGAGCGCGCCCTTGGCGTAGTCGGACAGGAGCACCGCCGCCGCGCCGGAAATCGCCGTCTGCGCCGCCGCCACGAGCTTGGCCTCGGCGGCGCCATCGAGGGGATGCGGGCTCTCGGCGTCCAGGCGCAGGAGCTGCTGCCCCCCCGCCACGAAGCGGGTCTTCACCGTGGTTTGCCGCGAGGGGTCGATCAAGAGGTCGGCTTCAAGGCCCGGCTCTGCCTGGATCAACCCCGCCAGCTCATCCGCCGCCTCGTCCTCGCCCGTCGCCGCGGCTAACTCAACGCGCGCGCCCAACGCCGCCAGCCCCCGCGCCACATTGCCCGCGCCGCCCAGCATGGCGGTCTCGCGGCTGCGGCTCATCACCGGGATCGGCGCCTCGGGCGAGATGCGCTCGACCGCCCCATAGACGTAGCGATCCAGCATCAGATCGCCCACCACGGCGATCTTCACCGACGCGGCGCGTTCCAGAAGGTGCTGGAGGTCGGATAAGGTCATGACCCCATATCCCGCCTGAACGCCGTGCGGGCAAGCAGATTGCGGTCGCCGCTTGTCGACTTGGCGCGCGGGCGCCGTTAGGAAACGCCCTCTTCCAACGCTACGAGGCCGCTCTTGAGTGACGCCACCGCCCGGCTAATCGACGGCAAGGCCTATGCTGAACGGCTGCGCGCTGAGGTGGCGGCGGATGTGGCGCGGCTGAAAGCGGAGCATGGGATTGTCCCAGGGCTCGCCGTCGTTCTGGTGGGGGACGATCCGGCCAGCGCCGTTTACGTGAAGAGCAAGGGCGAGCAGACCCAGGCCGCCGGCATGTATTCGGAAACCCACCGCCTCGTCGCCGAGACGGCGCAGGCCGATCTGGAGGCGCTGGTCGCCAAGCTGAACGCCGACCCCAAGATTCACGGCATCCTGGTGCAGCTCCCGCTACCCGCCCATCTCGATAGCGCCCGCGTGATCGCCGCCATTGATCCTGACAAGGACGTGGACGGGCTCAGCGTCGTCAACGCCGGCCGCCTCGCCTCGAACCTGCCCGCCCTCACCCCGTGCACGCCCCTCGGCTGCATGATCCTGTTGAAGGATGTGCTGGGCGATATATCGGGCAAACGGGCGGTGGTGATCGGCCGCTCCAACCTGATGGGCAAGCCGATGGCGCAGCTCCTTTTGCAGGCCGACTGCACCGTCACCATCGCCCACTCGCGCACGATCGACCTGGCGGCGGTCTGCCGTGAGGCGGACATCCTGGTCGCCGCCGTCGGGCGGCCGGAGATGGTGAAGGGCGATTGGATCAAACCCGGCGCTGTAGTGATCGACGTCGGCATCAACCGCGTCCCGTCGAAAGACCCGGAAAAGGCGGCGGCGGGCAAGACGCGGCTTGTGGGCGATGTGGCGTTCGCCGAGGCGATAACGGTGGCCGGCGCGATCACGCCTGTGCCCGGCGGCGTCGGCCCCATGACCATCGCCTGCCTGCTGCAGAACACCCTCACCGCCGCCCGTCGCATCGGCCTCGGCTGATGGTGGAGATCGTCAAGCGGGAGCAGGCCTATAAGGGATACAGCACCATCGAGCGCGTGACCGTGCGCCTGCCGGACGGCAGCGAACTAAAGCGCGAGGTGGAGCATCACGGGTTCGCCGTCTCCGTCCTGCCCTACGATCCCGAACGCAAGGTCGCCATGCTGGTGCGCCAGTTCCGTTCGCCGGTGAAGCTGGTCACCGGCGCGGACGATCTCCTCGAGCCTCCCGCCGGGATGATCGACGGGACCGATTCGGTGGAGGACAGCGTCCGCCGCGAAGCGATGGAGGAGGCCGGGCTGATGCTCGGCGCACTGGAGTTCGTCGGCGCCGCCTGGCCCTCTCCCGGCGTCTCCACCGAGACCATGACCATGTACCTTGCGCAATACTCCGCCAAGGACCGGATCACCTCGGGCGGCGGGCTCGACACCGAGCAGGAGAACATCACGGTGCTGGAGACGCCGCTGGCCGATCTCGCAAATCTTGGAGGCGGGGGTGAGGTGACGGACATGAAGCTCCTGGTGCTGGTGCAGGCGCTGAAACTGAAAAGACCCGACTTGTTCTTATGATTTGTGACACCTGAGCGTAGCGGACGGAGATTTCCGCGCTATGGTCAGATTAAGGCCGCTCGATCGGCCAAGTTAAATCGCCGGAGCTGTTCATGCGTCGCACCTTGCTTCTCGCCACCACCTTCGCCGCTGCTCTTCTATCGGCCAGCACAGCGGGGGGCTCAATGGCGCAGACGCCGCTACTGGGTTTCAGCCCGGCGGCCGCGGAGAAGGAACGGGCCATCGAGGGCCAGTTCGACGCAGGGCTCAGCGCCGACGAGCAGCGCCAGTGGCTGAAGCAGATGTCCTCCAAGGCCAATCAGGTGGGTGCGCCCCATGACAAGGAAAACGCCGACTGGATGCTCTCCAAGTTCAAGGAGTGGGGCTGGGACGCGCGGATCGAGACCTTTTACGTCCTCTATCCCACGCCGCTGGCCGTGAAGCTGGAGCTGCTGGGCGACCATCCTTTCACCGCCAAGCTGCATGAGCCCGGCATCCCCGGCGATACATCCGCGCGGGAGACCGAGAACGTGCTGCCCCCCTATCTCGCCTATCAGGGCGACGGCGATGTGACGGGCCAGTTGGTCTATGCCAACTACGGGATGCCGGAGGACTACATCGCCCTGGCCCGCGCCGGCGTCGATGTGCGCGGCAAGATCGTCATCACCCGCTACGGCGGCGGCTGGCGCGGACTGAAGCCGCAACTGGCGCAGGAGCATGGCGCGGTGGGCTGTCTGATCTACTCCGATCCGGCCGATGACGGCTACGGCGCCGCTGATGTCTATCCCAAGGGCGGCGCCCGCCCGGCCGACGGGGTGCAGCGCGGCTCGGTGCAGGAGATGATGATCTACCCGGGCGATCCGCTGACCCCCGGCATCGGCGCAACCAAGGACGCCAAGCGCCTGACCCGCGAGACCGCGCCGACCATCCTGAAGATCCCCGCCCTGCCCATCTCCTACGCCGACGTGCAGCCGCTGTTGGAATCCCTCACCGGCCCGGTGGCGCCGAAGACCTTCCGCGGGCAGTTGCCCATCACCTACCACATGGGACCGTCCAAGGCGCCGGCGCATCTGCTGGTCAAATCCGACTGGGGGCTGAAGCCGGTCTATGACGTGATCGCCGTGATGAAGGGCTCGGAGGCCCCCGATCAGTGGGTGGTGCGCGGCAACCACCACGACGGCTGGGTGTTCGGCGCCTGGGACCCCTTGGCCGGCAACGTCGCCCTCCTGAACGAGGCGCAGTCCATCGGCGCCCTGGCCAAGGCCGGCTGGCGACCCAAGCGCACCATCGTCTACGCCAGCTGGGACGGCGAGGAGCCGGGCCTGATCGGCTCCACCGAATGGGCCGAGCAGCACGCCGACGAGCTCACCAAAAAGGCGGCGATATACATCAACTCCGACACCAACGGCAAAGGCTTCCTCGGCGCCGAGGCCAGCCATGACCTGCAGCGGCTGGTCAATCAGGTCGCCGCCGATGTGCCGGACCCGGAGACCAAAGCGTCGGTCGGCGCGCGACTTCGCGCGGCGATCCAGGTCGGCGCCCTGACCAATCCCCGCCAGGAGAAGGAAGCCAAGATCATCGCCGGCGGCGGCGATACGCCGGTGGGAGCGCTGGGATCGGGGTCGGACTACTCCGCCTTCCTGCAGCACCTGGGGCTCGCCACCATCAACCTTGGCTTCGGCGGCGAGGACGAGCAGGGCGGCGTCTATCACTCCGCCTACGACACCTTCGAGCACTACGCCCGCTTCGGCGATCCGACCTTCGAGTACGGCGTGGCGCTGTCGGAGGTCACCGGCCGCCTGGTGCTCCGGGAAGCGGACGCGGAGGTGCTGCCGATGCAGTTCGGCGGGTTCGCCGACACGGTGGCCGGTTACGTGGACGAATTGAAGAAGCTCAACACCGACATGATGAGCAAGACGGCGGTGCAGACCAAGCTCCTCGGCGACCGCGCCTTCACCCTGGCCGCCGATGCGGCCGAGACCAACCTGCCGCCGACGGAAGACGGTCCCGTGCCGAAGATCGACTTCGCGCCGCTGGACGCCGCTGTGGTCAAACTGAAGGCCAGCGCCAAGGCTTATGACGACGCGGCGAAGGGGGGCGCCGGCGCAGCTCAGGCCGCCAGGGTCAACGCGATCCTCCGCGACATCGACCAGTCGCTGCTCGACCCTGAGGGTCTGCCCGGCCGGCCGTGGTTCAAGAACCTGGCCTATGCGCCGGGCGTGCTGACCGGCTACGGCGCCAAGACGCTCCCCGGCGTCCGCGAAGCCATCGAAGGCGGTCGCTGGGCCGAAGCGCAGACCTACGTCGGCAAAACCGCCAAGGTGCTGGACGCTTACGCCGCGCGCGTCGATGCGGCCACGGCGGCGCTGAAGTGAGGCCCTCAAAACCCTCTCCCCCCCTGCGGGGGAGAGGGCAGGGTGAGGGGGGTGTTAGCGCGACGACGGCCGCCCTAAGCGCTTGCACCCCCACCCTTGACCCC
>CAXTHJ010000032.1:0-30518 GCA_964243985.1 uncultured Caulobacteraceae bacterium
CGCCACCCCGCCGCAAGCCTAATCGGCTAAGGCTGAGTCAACGAGAGGGCGGTCCTTCGGGGCCGCCCTTTTCGCCGTCCGAAAGGCTAAACCGGCTCGCCGGTCCATTCCCAATGCCAGGGTTCGAACGGGTATGGCGTGAACCCAAATCGCCCGGCGTTCTGCGCCAGCCATCTGTAAGCGAGCGTTTTGCTCTGATACAGCCGGTCGGCGTCGGCGGTGGAGAAGGCTTCCCGCCCCGGCGCCGCGCCCAGATAGAGGTCGAAAGCCAGCCCGGTGCGATGGGCGGAACAGTGCGCCTTGGCCAGCGTGCCGCAACCGCCGTCCGCGCACCGCGCCGCCTCTTCCACCGGGCCCCGATAAGCCGAAGCGATGGTGAGGAGGGGTGGGGGCGCCGTGATCTCAGCTCGCGCTGCGGCGACCATGCGGCGGTAGGCGTCCAGCGCCCCCCGCCGCGCCAGCACCGCCTTGCCGCCGTAAGCTTCGGCGGGCGCCGCCTTGGCCAGGGTCGCTTCGTTGGGCGAGGCGGGGCAGCCGCCCTTCATGGCGATCACGAACGGGCGGCGGAGCAGCCAGGCCACGCCGAGGGCCGAGAGGGTCGCCTGATCCACGCGCCCTTCGGCGGCCGCCAGCTTGTGAGCCGTCTGCCAGTGAGCCAGGGCCGCCGCGAAGGCTGGCGTCTCGGCGCCGCACGCCGTCCCGATCTCATGCCCGATCAGAGGGGCGTAGACGGCCCAGCCCGTCTCCGGCTTGCCGAAGGGCGAGACGACGGCGGCGGTCTCGCCCGCCGCGTTATCCGTCGCCGCCGCAGCGAAATTGGCGGGCGCGGCGCATTCGGCGGCGGTGGGTTCTCCGGGCGGTTTCCGCGCGAAGAAATCGGGGGGCTTGAAGAAGGCCCGGGCGGCGGGCGTCAGCTGGGCGGCCAGGGTGCGGTGGGGCGGCGCGCGCTGTCCCGTCGCGATCTGGGGCGAACGCCCTTCCCCGTCCGGCAGCACGAACAATAGCGCCACCCCCGCCGCGCCGATCAGGCCGACCACCACCATAGCGCCCAGGACGACGCGAATGAAATGCAGCACCCTCATGGCCCGCCATTGCGGCATGGAAGCGTCTTGTGGGCAAGAGGCGGGGGGCGGGTCTTCCCAAGTGCGGCGAAACCGGCGAACCTTGCGCCGTAACGAACCCGGCGCGGAGACCCCATGAGCCCTTCCACCAACCGCCTGATGCGCCAGATCCACCAATACCTCGGCCTATTCTTCGCGCCGGCGATCCTGTTCTTCGCCTTCACCGGCGGACTGCAGACGTTCGGCCTGCACGAGAACCGCTCAGGCGGGCCCCATGAGCCCCCCGCCTGGCTCGTGACCGCCGCGTCCCTGCACAAGGATCAGCAGCTGCCGCACCCAAAACCGCCGAAACAGCCTAAAGCGGCTGGCGAGCATCACGACCACGACCACGCCTCGCCGGAAAAACCGAACTATGCCTCGGGGCCGCTGAAGATCTTCGTCGGCCTCCTGGCCGTAGGGCTGATCCTCTCCACCCTGCTCGGCGTCTACATCGGGTTGAAGAACCGCAGCGCGCGGACGGGATCGCTGATCGCGCTGGGGCTCGGCGTTGTGGCGCCGATCGCCCTGATCTGGGTCTCGACCCTCTGAGCAATAGGACATGCGGTCTCGCCCCTCCGCCTGACGCGGATGGTGGAGTGGGGAGTGCGGCGGAGCGCCGGGCCTTGCGCCCGGAGGACCGTGGGGTGATGCGCGCCGATTTAGGTTTCGGCGCAGGGACTGACGCTCCGCGCGGTTCGTTCTCGCCCTCCTTCGAGGGCTCCGCAGACGCCGGAAGTGGGCCGTTCTCGGGCATCCAACCGGACCGTCCGCGGGCGGGCAGGTCTGCATTCGGCGCAGACAAGATAGGCGGAATACATCCCTCCGCCCTTGGCCGCCCTCCCGCTTGGCCCGCCCTGCGTGGACGGGGGCATCGGATTTCGACGGCGCAGCCCCGCTCGGCCGCACCCCGCCGCGCCAGGCTCTCTTGCAGGAGAACCGTGGGTGGTTTGCACCACCCCCTGGGCCGGATCCATGGCCCTCCCCGTGCGGCGGAGTCATCGAGGAGTATGGGGGTGTTTTTAGAGGGCGGGGATAGATTTTGAGTTATCCCCCTATCTGTTCACGTAATTTTTCGGTCCCACCACCCCACCGCCGTCATCCTAGGCCTGGTGCCTAGGATCCATGAACGCGACGCTCGATCATGCGGAAGCGACGCCAACCCAGCCCACCTGGAAAGCGCAGCGCGTATGGGTCCTAGGCACAAGGCCTAGGATGACGAGATGGAGGGGGATTGCACCAACCACCTCCAACCCCGCTCATCCCCGCGGACCCGAAGGGCGGCGAAGCCACCCGGGGACCCAGGTTTCAGCCGTTCAATGTCTCGTAGAGATCGTGCCAACCGGGGTTCATCTGCTCGATCAGTTCGATCTTCCAGAGCCGGTTCCATTTCTTCATCTGGCGCTCGCGCTGAAACGCGGTCTCGCGCAGATCGTGCACCTCGTACCAGACCAGCCGCGTTACCCCATACTTGTCGGTGAAGCCCGGCCGAACCTTCTCCCGATGCTCCCAAACCCGCCGCGCCAGATCGTCGGTCGAGCCGATATAGAGCGTCCCGTTGCGTCGGCTGGCCAAAATGTAGACGTAGAAGCTCATGGATCACCGAGGAACCCCAATCCGCTCATCCCCGCGGACGCGGGGACCCAGGCTTAAACCGCCCCGCAATCGCTGCATGACAACGCGCCCTCTATCGTGAGCAACGGAGACCGGGGAAGCTCACATCAAACCTGGGTCCCCGCTTCCGCGGGGATGAGCGGATTTAGTATGCTCAAAAGTTTGTTCTATTTTTGTTCTTATAATTCTCATTACTTGGAATTCGGTCATTTAAAGAATCAATATTTGCGCTTGGCAGCCTGCGAGAATCATCCGACGAAAGAATGAATCAGCCATTGGTGCCCATTATAGGCACTGACCCCCCATATCTTGTGTCTTTTGCTCGCTTGACTCCCGCGTCAGGCGGAGTCACGTCTATACTATGACGTCTTGAACGACGAAGCCGCCGGAGGTGCAACTCCGACGGCTTCAAGTTCGAGCTCCTGAGCTTTTCGGCGACCAGGAACGTCGGGTGGTTAGGCACCGAGGGGAGATTCCCCTTCTGACCCCCCGCTTGTCAAGCCGTCACATGACGGAGGTCGAAATGACCGGCTTTACGACGCGCGTTGAGTTACATGGCGCTACTTGGGAGGAGTATAATACGCTCCATACACGTATGGAGGCTGCGGGGTTTGTTCGCAGCATCAAAGCAGATGATGGATTTTGGTACGTATTACCGACAGCGGAATATCGATCATCAAGCTCTGGGACCGCAACCAATGTCATGAATTTGGCACTGGGTATTGCTAACGGCGTGAAAGCAGGAGCTTGAGTATTTGTAACTCAAGGCGACACCTGCTCTTGGAGCACGGCGCGCTTATAGCGCGCCGTTACTCCGCCGGCACGTAAATCTCCCCACCGCCCGCCTTGAACTTCTCGCTCATCTCCGCCATCCCCGCTTCCGCCTCGCCGTTCGGGCTGCGCGCCGCCGCGTAGTCGCGCACTTCCTGCGAGATCTTCATGCTGCAGAACTTGGGGCCGCACATGGAGCAGAAGTGGGCGGTTTTCATGGCCTCCTTGGGGAGGGTCTCGTCGTGGTATTGGCGGGCGGTTTCGGGGTCGATGCCGAGGTTGAACTGGTCTTCCCAGCGGAACTCGAACCGGGCGCGGGAAAGGGCGTCGTCCCAGGCTCTGGCGGCCGGGTGGCCCTTGGCGAGGTCGGCGGCGTGGGCGGCGATCTTGTAGGCGATCACCCCGTCCTTCACGTCCTGCTTGTCGGGGAGCCCTAGGTGCTCCTTGGGCGTCACGTAGCAGAGCATGGCGGTGCCGAACCAGCCAATCATGGCTGCGCCGATGGCCGAGGTGATGTGGTCGTAGCCCGGCGCGATGTCGGTGGTCAGCGGCCCCAGGGTGTAGAAGGGCGCCTCGCCGCAGACCTTCAGCTGCTTATCCATATTGGCCTTGATCTTGTGCATGGGCACGTGGCCGGGGCCTTCGATCATGGTCTGCACGCCGTGCTTCCAGGCCACCTTGGTGAGCTCGCCCAGGGTGTCGAGCTCGGCGAACTGCGCCGCGTCGTTGGCGTCGGCGATGGAGCCGGGGCGGAGGCCATCCCCCAGCGAGAACGACACGTCGTAGGCGCGCATGATCTGGCAGATGTCTTCGAAGTGGCTGTAGAGGAAGTTCTCCTTGTGGTGCGCCAGGCACCACTTGGCCATGATCGCCCCGCCACGGCTGACGATGCCGGTAACGCGCTTGGCGGTGAGATGGATATAGGCCAGGCGCACCCCGGCGTGGATGGTGAAGTAGTCCACCCCCTGCTCGCATTGTTCGATCAGGGTGTCGCGATAGACTTCCCAGGTCAGGTCCTCGGCCACGCCGTCCACCTTCTCCAGGGCCTGATAGATGGGCACGGTGCCGATGGGGACGGGGCTGTTCCTGACGATCCACTCGCGGATGTTGTGGATGTTGCGCCCGGTGGAGAGGTCCATCACGTTGTCGGCGCCCCAGCGGATGGCGAAGGCCATCTTCTCCACTTCCTCGGCCACGGTGGAGGCGACGGCGGAGTTGCCGATGTTGGCGTTGATCTTGACCAGGAAGTTGCGGCCGATGGCCATCGGCTCCAGCTCGCCGTGGTTGATGTTGGCGGGGATGATGGCGCGGCCGCGGGCGACCTCGGAGAGCACGAACTCAGGCGTCACGAACTCGGGGATCTCGGCGCCGAAGTCTTCGCCGTCGCGGACGGGGTTTAGGATGCTTTCGCGGCGGAGGTTCTCGCGGATGGCCACGAACTCCATCTCCGGGGTGATGATGCCGCGCCGGGCGTAGTCGAGCTGCGTCACACAGGCCGAGCCCTTGGCGCGCATCACCGGGCGTTTTGTAGGGAATTCCGGCACGAGGTAGTCGGCGGCGACGTTGCCGTTGTCCTCCGGCTTGATCTGGCGGGGCGTCACCTGCTCCACATCGCCGCGCGCCATGACCCAGGCGTCCCGGAGGCGGGGCAGGCCCTTTTCGATGTCGATGGCGGCGTCCGGATCGGTGTAGGGGCCGGAGGGATCGTAGATCGTGATCGGCGGCTCCTTGGCGCTCGGATGCACAGCCACTTCGCGGAAGGGGACGCGCAGGTCGGGGTGGATCACGCCGGGCACGTAGATCTTGCGGCTGCCGGGTATGGCGCCGGTGAGAAGCTCGCCGGTGGGGATGGGGGTGACTTTAGAGAGCGAGTTGGGGTTTTGCGCGTTCACGGCCGTCTCCTCGATGTGGAGACCCGGACTGATAGCGAATGATGCAATCGCCGCCGTGATCGGGCGGACGCGTTCGCTCCCTTCGCCGGCATGACCCGGATCAGGTTCGGCGGGTTCCCGCTATCAGCGGTGTCTCAGCCCCTCGACAGAGGCTCCCCGGAGAACGGGTGGACGATAGGCCGATGGTCGGGTCGGGGCAAGCGGGCGCTATCTTTATCCCTCTCATGGATTGCCGAGCGGCGTCCGGTCCCTTTATCCACAGCGATCTGACGGCCCTGCATCACGCCCGCGCTTGAAAAGCCGGCGAACGCCAGCACTTGAACTGGATGCGTAATCCGGCCGTAATAGCGCACGGCTAAGCCGCCGCAGATATTCGGATGTTTTGATGACCGACCGCCGTATGCTCGCTTTCGTCCTCGCCCTGGGCGCCGCAGCCCTCGCCGCCTGCGCCGGCGGAGACGGCCCCTCCTCGGCCGGTCCGCGTGGCCCAAGGGCGGAGGAGCCGGCGGACATGCTGTTCATCAGCCCCATGGGCGAGCCGTTCCGCGCCAAGTCCCCTGCGCCCTATCCTGTGAGCGTCTGGTTCAAGCAGGCGGACGCCGATCACGACGGCAAGCTGGACCTGGCGGAGTTCCAGGCCGACGCCGTGCGCTTCTTCCATGTGCTCGATATCAACAAAGACGGGGTGATCGATCACCGGGAGATCTATTACTACGAACACAAGACCGTGCCGGAAATCCTGGGCTTGGCCTACGAGGCGCTGCGCCGGAACGGCGCGCCCAAGCTCTGGCTGGCGCAGTTTGGCGGCGGCCCGGGCGGCGGCATAGGGGGCGGCCCTGGCGGCGGTCCGGGCGGCGGACCGCCTATGACCAGCGGCGGAGACAGCCGAATCCAGGATAACGGAAAGCTGAATGACGGACCTCTGGTGGGCGCCGCCGGCTATGGCCTGCTCGCCGATCCGGAGCCTGTGCAAGGGAGCGACATCCGCCTTGCAGGCACGATCACCCTTTCAGACTTCAAGGCGCGGGCGCAGCAGCGGTTCGACATCCTGGATTTCAAGCACCTGGGCTACCTGACCCTCGACACCCTGCCGGACACCGAGGCGGAGCGGCAGGCGCCTCGGCATGGCCCGCCTCGCCACGGCGGTCGCCGGGCGACGTAACCCTCGCGGCTGGGCGCAGCCCTCCTCGAACTGGTTTTGATGGCGAGAGATGCGCGCCCCGGCTTTGCAATGCCTTGCCCCCGCCGCCGAGCTTGCCTAGAAGCACGGCGGGCGCCGCGGGACCGATCCTCATGAACCTTCTGGCATGAAACTTCTGGCCGGCAACTCCAACAAGACGCTCGCTACCGCCATCGGCGATTACCTCGACGCGCCGCTGACCAAGGCGCAGGTGCGCCGCTTCGCCGACAACGAGGTGTTCGCCACCATCGACGAGAACGTCCGCGGCGAGGACGTGTTCGTGATCCAGTCGACCTCCTACCCCGCCAATGACAACCTGATGGAGCTTCTGATCGTCATCGACGCCTTGAAGCGCGCCTCGGCCAAGCGGATCACCGCGGTGATGCCCTATTTCGGCTATGCGCGGCAGGACCGGAAGACCGGCGGGCGCACGCCGATCTCGGCCAAGCTGGTGGCCAACCTGATCACCCGCGCGGGCGCCGACCGGGTGCTGACGCTGGACCTGCACGCCGGGCAGATCCAGGGCTTCTTCGACATCCCCACCGACAACCTCTTGCCCGCTCTGCTGCTGGCTGCCGACATCCGCGCGCAGTATAAGGTGACGCCGGACCTGATGATTGTCTCCCCGGACGTGGGCGGCGTGGTGCGGGCGCGGGCCCTGGCCAAGCGGCTGGATATCGACCTCGCCATCGTCGACAAGCGCCGCTCGGGCCCGGGCGAGAGCGAGGTGATGAACATCATCGGCGACATCGAGGGCCGCCGCTGCATTCTTTATGACGACATCGTGGATTCCGCCGGCACCCTCTGCAACGCCGCCAAGGCGCTGGTGGACCAGGGCGCGACGCAGGTCTCCGCCTACATCAGCCACGGGGTGCTGTCCGGCCCGGCGGTGGAGCGGATCAACAATTCCGTGCTCAACGAGGTGGTCATCACCGACAGCATCGAGGCGCCCGAGCGGGTGTCCGGCTGCAGCAAGATTCGCCAGATTTCCGTCGCGCCGTTGATCGGTGAGGCGATCCGCCGTATCGCCAACGAAGAATCCGTCTCTAAACTGTTCGATTGATAAAGGACGATCCTCTGATCGCATCAGACAAGACGGGGTTAACGAAACCCTGTCAGGATCGTTTTTCATCGCAACGGCCAAGCCACGGCGGGGCAAGCTTGGCTTTTACTTTCCTTTCCCGGATCGGCGTCCTTATGACCTTAGCTTCCCTCTTGAAAATCAACGGCGCCAAGGCGGCGCTCGGATTTATCGCGATCTCGGGCTGCGCGGCCCTGAGCCTGGCCGGGTGCGCCGAAGGGCCCAAGCCGATCTCCGCCGCGGCCATTCCGGCGAACGCCGTTGCGCCGCCGCCGGTCACGCTCTCCGGCCGGGTGATCGAAGAGGCCAGCGACTATCACGTCTATATGCAGCGCGCCGGCCGTATCACGCCCTCCTTCACCAACGGCCCGCAGATCGAAGCCTCCCTCAGCACGGGCGAGGGTTATGAGGCGCAAGAGCTTTCCCGCGGCGTGATCGCCTATGGCGCCCTGGTGGCCCTGCAGGATCCGGAGTTTGTCGCCAGCGTCCGCACCTTCGCCGTCGATCCCGAGGGCCGCCACTCCCTCGCCGCCCGCCTGGTCTCCGATCCGGGCTATGTGGCGGCGCTTCCGGGCGCCCCCAGCGCCGCCGGCCTCGTCATCGCCACCCTGAACGCCGACAGCGCCCGGGTGCGCGGCGCCGGCGAGATGGTGAAGCAGTTCGCCTACGACGTTCAGCACCAGGCCTGGTCCAAGCGGGACATCACCGATCCGGTGGGCCGCCTCGCTCACGCCAAGCAGGTCTCCAACGCGCCGATGACTCCCGTGCCGGAGGACGTGAACCAGCTTCGCGGCGCCGTGGGCGGCCCGGACTCCAAGGTGGTCTCGCGAGACCTGCTGGTCTCCGGGCAAGCGTCCGGCCCGCCCTATACGCCGGTGGTGACCCGCGCCTTGGCCGTCGCGGCTTTGGCGGCCTTGGGCGAGGGCGGCGATGAGAACGACGCCCAGGTGGAAAGCTTGCTCAATGAATCCAGCGGCGGCTTCTGCCTGAACATGTCCAAGCTGAACCTCTATCAGTGCCTCGCCGTGGCCAAGCCCTGGTACGAGGACGTGTTCTGCCTCGGCCAGCACGTGCTGATCGACACCGGGCAGTGCGTGGCCAAGGAGGCCGGCACAGTGCAGCCGGTGCAGATGGCGGTGACTCCGACCCGTTCGGGCGCCCCGGGCGCCTCGCAGTAAGCCGTCTATCCGAACGACGCGCCGGCGGGCGGTGCGCCGAATGTGGGACATGCCCGACGCCATCCTCACCACCGGTAGCTCCACCCGGCTCACGACCTGAGCGTCAGGCTACGGAAGATCAGCGCTAACACGCGGGTCACCTGCTCCTTACCGCGGGGCGTTGGTGCAATCCGCAGCACGGTCGATAACATCACGAGCACATCCTCAGGGACGGCGCCGGGGGCTATGCTGCCGACCTGTTCGCACCGATCCATCAGCGCGCGAACGGCGTTCACCAGAATCCAGTAGGTGTCTTGAACGTCTTGATCCGAAATCGCTGCGCGAAGCGTATCGCCGACACCATGCTTCACGCTACCGAACTGCGCGAAACGTTCGCACCACAGGCGAAGGGCTTCTAGCGGCGGATGCTCATCGAGCAGCGCCGGTGCGAGCGCCACGAGCGCATCGATCTCCTTGCGATAGACACCGACCAGCAACGCCTCCCGGCTCGGGAAATGGCGGTACAGCGTACCCGCTCCTACGCCGGCCGCCTTGGCGATGGCATTGAGCGAAACGTCCGGATCAGCGGCGAACCCATCCCGCGCCACGTCCAAGATCCGGTCGCGGTTCGCCCGCGCATCGGCGCGCAATTTATCGTCTTCTGACACCAGGCCCCCCTTGCGCAAGCGGAGAACTCTCCGGTATGAAGGACCACAACCGGAGAGCTATCCGCTTTAAGCCCTTAAGGAGGCCACATGCAATACATCAAACTTGGTCGTTCAGGTCTGGACGTATCGCCCATTTGCATCGGGTGCATGGGTTTTGGCGATCCCGCCCGGGGCTATCCTGCCTGGTCGCTCGACGAGACGGCCAGCCGCACGTTGATTCGCCACGCGCTCGGCGCAGGGATCAACTTCTTCGATACCGCCAACCTGTATTCCAATGGCGGCAGTGAGGAAATCCTCGGTCGGGCGCTGAAGGACTTCATCAACCGTGACGCCGTCGTCATCGCCACCAAATTAGCCGCGGCCACGCGGAACGGTCCTAACGCGATCGGCCTGTCGCGCAAGGCGATCATGACCGAGATCGACCATAGCCTGCGCCGGCTCGGCGTGGACTATATCGACCTCTACCAGATTCATCGCCGCGACCAGCTGACTCCATGGGAGGAGACGCTGGAAGCGCTCCATGATCTCGTGAAGATGGGCAAGGTTCGCTATCTCGGCGCCTCCTCGATGAAGGCCTGGGAGTTCAGCAAGGCGCTGCATCTGCAAAAGGTCAATGGATGGACCCGATTCATCTCGATGCAGCACAACTACAATCTGCTCGCCCGTGAGGAGGAGCGCGAGATGATCCCGCTCTGCGCCGATGAGGGCGTGCAGACGATGGTCTACAGCCCGCTCGAGCGCGGCAAGCTTGCGCGCCCTTGGGGACAGACCACGGCGCGCTCGCAATCCGAAGCCGCTGCCGTCAAGCAAAACGAAGCCACTGCGGCGAGCGACCGGGCCATCGTCGAAGCTGTGGGCGCCGTCGCGGCGGAACGCGGCGTCAGTCAAGCGGAGATCGCATTGGCTTGGCTGCGTCGCAACCCGGTGGTGGCGGCGCCGCTCGTAGGCGCGCTCAAGGTCGAACATATCGACGATGCCGTCGCCGCGCTCTCGATCACGCTGACCGACGACGAGGCGGCGAGATTAGCGGCGCCTTACACGCCCCGCTTCGACGGCCAGGGAATATCCGATCCGGCGGTCTTGCACCGCGCCATGGAGGCGGCCACCGGCTTCAAGGCGACCACCCTCGCCTGAGACGTTGGAACGGCTGCTTTTCCTGCGTGCTGCCGAAATTTAGCCCCTAAATCCCTGCGTACCACTCGTAGCCGGTAGAATCCTCCCAGTAGCCGCCCTTGCCGCCGTTGATGGGGGCGAGGCTGTCCACCGCCGCGATCCTCATCACATACTTGGCGTGCTTGTAGCCGAGCTGGCGCTCCACCCGCAGGCGCAGGGGGGCGCCGTGGGGCGCCGGCAAGGGCTGGTCGTTCATCTCATAGGCCAGGAGCGTCTGTGGGTGAAAGGCGTCGGCGAGACCGATGCTTTCATAGTATTTGGCCCCCGCGGCGGGATCGATGGTGTCGGCGCAGTAGAAGACGATGAACTTGGCGGTCGGCTTCAGCCCCGTCTCCATCAGGATCGGGCCGAGCCGCGCGCCGGTCCATTTGCCGATGCAGCTCCAGCCCTCGACGCAGTCGTGGCGGGTGATCTGGGTGCGGCCGGGGCGTTGACGCAGATCATCCAGGGACAGGCTGAGCGGCCGCTCCACCAGACCGCCAACCTCCAGCTTCCAGTCCTTGAACCCATTGGCGAGATGAGCGCGATAGCCGTCGTCGTCCACATCCTTGGAGCCGTTGGCCTTGAAGACGGGGGAGATGTCGGCGGGTTTGAACTCCGGCGCCAGTTGGCCGGGCGAGAGGATCAGGCGCTGCACCCGGCGGGTCAGGCCCTCGGCGCTGTAGACCACCTTCATCACGTGGGGGGAGTTGTTGAGCTTGTCGCACGCCGACAGCGCCACAGCGCCCGCGCTGGCCAAGGCCCGCCCAAACCAGCGGCGGTCGATGGAGTGGTCGCTCACGGCGCGGCGCCTTCGACGATGGGCGACGAAGCCGGCTCGGGCGCGGGGCGTGGCGCCTCCAGCTCCGCCGGAACCTTGATGGCGAAGCGGCCGGTGACGATGGAGCGCATCTCGTTGATGGGCCCGGCCGCGAAGACCTGGAAGATGTGGATGGCGAAGAAGATCACCAGGGAAAAAGCGCAGAGGAAATGGATGGTCCGCGCCGACTGCCGCCCGCCGAACGCTAAAGGCAGCACCGGCAAGGCCGCATCCATTCCCGGCGACATGGTCAGCCCGGTCAGGATCATCAGCGGCAGGAGGACTAGCAGGACCACCATATAGGCCAGCTTCTGCAGCACGTTGAACCTGGCCGCCGCCTCTCCGTGCGGGTGCTTGAACAGGATGTGGTCGAGAACGGAGCGGGGGATCGACTTCAGGTCGGCCGCGGACGGCCAGAGGTCGCGCCCCAGATGCCGACTGACGATCAGGTAGGCGAAGTAGAGCGCGCCGTTGATGGCGAACATCCAGGCGAAGAAGAAATGCCAGCGCCGTCCGGCCGCCAGGTCCCGCAGGCCCGGAATGGTCAGCCACGATGGAAAGCCCCGGCTCTGCAGTACGCCGTGAAACTTGGAGGCGCCGAGGACGCCGGTGGTGGTGAAGCCCTTGCCCTCGATAAAGGTCACGCCGCGCAGACCCTCCGGGTGGGGAAAGGCGCGCAGAGCGATGAAGGGATGATCGAAGTCGGCCGCCTGGCCCCAATAGAGCGCGGGGTGAGCGTTGAAGATCTGCAGGCCGCTGACCAGCAGGAAAAAGAGGGCTAGGGCGTTGACCCAGTGCCAGACCCGCACCCACGGCCTGGTGCGATAGATCACCACCGTCTTCAGCTTCGGCTTGGCGGGCGTCCTTTGCGGGGAGAGTCCGGGCGCGGCGAGAGGCGGGGCGGCGGCGATCTCCCTCATGGCGCGCCTTTTGGCATCGGGTGTCCTCGCCGGCGTGTCATGGGTTCGTCGCCGCGGGCAAAGGCTACACCAGCTTGGAAGAATCGCTCAGCTTTCCTTCAAGCTTAGCTAGAACCAACGCCGTTAACGGGTGTTTTCACAGCGTCCGCCGATTCCCGGCGCGCTGAAACCTGCTCCAGTCGGGGGTGGAGTTCAACGGAGTAGACCCCATGAAGCAATTCCTGATCGCCACCGCCGCGCTGTCGCTGATCGGCGGCGCCGCCATCGCTCAACCCACCAGCAGCCAGTCCGATCCCGGCTCCAACACCGCCGGCAGCATGGCGCCGCCCGCCGCGACCTCCACCCCTCCGGCGTCGAACGACCAGTCCGATCCGGGCTCCAACCCGGCCAGCAGCACGGCGCCTAACGCCATGGGTTCGCCGTCGGCCACGCCCGCCCCGGCTTCGAGCGCGCAATCTGATCCGGGCTCCAACCCCGCCAGCACCACGGCGTCCAACACCGCCGGCTCGGCGCCCGCGACCTACAAGGTCTGCACCTCCAAGCATGAAGATAGCTGCGTGAACCGCTATCAATCGACCCGCATGGCCAGCGGCGGTGCGCGCCATCACATGAAGTCGATGACCACTGAAACCACCACGACGGAACCGGCGCCCGGCGCGGCTCCAGGCTCCAACTAACAGTCTCTAATTAGAGCAACGGGCGTCCGGTCAGTCGTTCCAGGATACGGAGCGGTGACCGGCGCTCGTCCGCCATGCCTTCGATCGGCATGAGATAGGTCTGTTCAAAGGCGTGCTGGCCCCCGAGGGCGGCGTGCAGCACGCTGTCGGTATAGATCACCCAGGTGGAGCCCGCCGGGAAAGCGATCTGCGTTTTCGGCGCGGCGGCCTGCCAGCCGTCGTCCAGCTTGGCCTGATCGTGAAGTTGCAGCATGGCCGAATCATAGGCGGTGCGTCGACCCCGCGTCAGGCCCAGCGTTTCACGCCATGCGCCCGCCGCGCGGGGCGCGATGCGCGGCCGGTATTGGGTGGCGAAGGCCTCAAAATCCTGGTCCCCCACAGCCCAGAGGCGCGCCTCTCCCGCCGGATCGACGTTGGTGAAAACGCGGAAGATGCGCCGCCCCTGCACCGGGCTGGCCGGAAAGGCGTCCACATGCAGGCGCTTGTCGTCCTTGCGGGGGCTCAAGGCGCGGGTCTCGATAGCGCCTGGGCGAAAGCTGGTGCGCTTTTTCTGCAGATGCGGGACGTAGTCCGGCGTCAGGGCGGCCAGGAGGGCGTCTGCGCGCTCGCCGTAGCGCTTCACCATGCCCTTGGCGGTCTCCAGCCGCGCGCCTTGAAGGTTCGAGCCGCCCAATTTGTCCGTAGACGGATCATAGCTGACGTTCTTGGACGTCTCGCTGAGAATGCCGGGATCGATCAACGCCCTTTCAGCCCCCTCGATCTCGAACGGCAGGTTCGGAAAGAGGATCAGGCCGCCGCGCTCCAGCACCTCCATAGCCTGAGCGGCCTTGGCGTCAGCGAGCCCGGAAAGCTGAAGAACCTCCGCCATCGAAGGCTACTTCCGCTCCGCCGCCGTCACGTCGCGCCGGGCCTTGAACTCGGAATCGGCGTGCCACTGAGGCCAGATGTCGGCGTTGGCCAAGGTGCGGCCGAGGTCGTAGTAGAGCCCGAGGTCGATGGCCGCGCCGCGCCAGTCCCAGCCGGGATTCCATTCGTCCGAAGGCTGATGATAATGATTGGCCACGTAATCCTTCGACGCCGCCTCGCCCGCCGGCGTCCCGCCGTTGAAGAGATCGTTGCCGCCGCCGAGCGTCACCGCCGGCACCCCGACCTTGGCCAGGGAGAAGTGGTCGGCGCGGAAGAAGTGGCCCTGTTCAGGATGGGCGTCGGTGGAGAGGTAGCGGCCCTCTCGCTTGGCGCCGGCCTCCAGCATGTCCACCAGGGCGTTCTTGGGGATGCCCTGCACCTCGATATTGTGCGCCGGGCCGGCGATCTGCGCCCCGTCGAGATTGAGGTCCGCCGCCGTGGTGGCCAGGGGGAAGATCGGATGCAGGCCGTAGTATTCCGAACCGAGCAGGCCTTTCTCCTCCGCCGTCACCGCCATGAAGGCGACGGTGCGCTGAGGTTTCGGCCCCGCCGCGAACACGCGGGCGATCTCCAGCATTCCCGCCACGCCCGAGGCGTTGTCCAAGGCGCCGTTGTAGATGACATCCCCGCGCTTGTCGGGCGGCCCGATGCCCAGGTGATCCCAGTGGGCGGAATAGAGCACCGTCTCGCCGGCCCTGGTCGTGCCGGGGATCTGGGCCAGAATGTTGTGGGTGACGATGCTCTCCACCTTCACGCCATAGCGGGCGGAGAAGCTGGCGCCCTTCAGGTCCACAGGCTTGAAGTCCGCCCGCCGCGCCGCTGTCTTCAAGGCCTCGAAATCGAGACCGGCGGACCTGAACAGATCCACGGCGATGGGCCGCTGGATCCAGCCCTGCAGCAAGGGATGAGAGGCCAAGGGATGATCGCGCACGATGTCGAACTGCGGGATGGTGTTGGAGTTCTTCACCACGCCCCAGCCATAGGCCGCCGGCGCCGTCTCGTGGACGATCAAGACGCCCACGGCCCCCTGCCGCGCCGCCTCCTCGAACTTATAAGTCCAGCGGCCGTAGTAGGTCATGGAGGCGCCGTCGAACTTGCCATAGGCGCCGTCGCCGGGCTTGGCCTCGAAATCCGGGTCGTTGATCAGAACCACCATGATCTTGCCGTGAAGATCGGCGCCCTTGAAGTCGTCCCAGTGGCGCTCGGGCGCTTTGACGCCATAGCCGACGAACATCAGGGGCGCGTTCTCGATGTCCACATGGTCGACCGGAACCTCGGTCATCACGGCGGCGTCCTCCGCCTGGACCAGGGGTTTGATCTGCCCGCCTTCGCTTAGCGAGAGGTTGATCGGGCCCGTCAGCTCGAACCGGCGCAGGGGCACGTTCTGGAGCCAGCCGCCGTTTTCGCCGGCGGGCTGCAGGCCGAGCGCCTTATACTGGCCGACGATGTAGTCGATCACCTTGGGCTCGGCGCGGGTGGCGGGGCCGCGGCCCTCGAAGGCGTCCGAGGACAGCACCTTGTCGATGGCTGAGAGTTTCGCCGGGTCGATCGGCGTGACGGGCAGGGTTTGCGCCAGGGCGGCGCTGGTCAGGAGCGTGGCGGCCAGGGTGGATAAGGAGAGCAAACGGCCGCGCATGACATCAGTCCTCGGAAGGTTCGTGCGTCATACGCCACAATGAGCCGTCGGGCTCAACCCTCCTGAAGTTCGCCCACCGTTTTCAGACCCCCTTGAAGACAGGCGCCCGCTTTTCCAAAATGGCGTCCACCCCCTCCATATGATCCTCGGTCAGGTGGCTGATGGCCTGGGCCGCGGCGCTCATCTCCATCAGCGTGTCGTAGGTGGTGGTCTGGCCGTGCTTCAGCAGGCTCTTGGCGAGGCGCAGCGCATGGGGCGGCTGCTGCGCGATGCGGGCGGCGAGCGCCATGGCTTCGTCCATCAAGGCGCCGTGGGGCACGGCCTTGGAAACGAGACCCCACTCGGCGGCCTTCGCCGCGTCGATCACGTCGCCGGTGAAGAGAAGCTCCGCCGCCCGGCTCATGCCGATGGCGCGGGGCAGCAGCCACGCGCCGCCGTCGCCGGGGATCAGGCCGAGCTTCAGGAAGGTGACGCCGAACCTGGCCTGCTCGGAGGCGATGCGGATGTCGGTCATGCAGGCCACATCGCACCCAAGACCGATCGCCGCCCCGTTCACCGCCGCGATGGAGGGGACTTCCAGGCCATAGATGGAGCGGACGATGCGGTGGATGTTGTTGCGATAGCCGTCGCGGATATCGACGCCGGACCCGCCGAACGCGCCCTCCCTGGCCTTCATCGCCTTGACGTCGCCGCCGGCGGAGAAGGCCCGGCCCGCGCCGGTGAGGATGACGCAGCGGATGGACCGGTCGGCGTTCACCTCGGCGCAGACCCCGGCCACCACGTCCCCGTCGCCGGGGGCGCCCAGCGCGTTCATGGCGTCAGGCCGGTTGAGGGTGAGCAGGGCGATGGGCCCTTTTTTCTCCAGGGTCAGCAGGCTCATAGGCGGTCCTCTCCATTTTTAGGCCGCTTCTATCGTCGTGGACGCGGCAAGGCGAGCGCTGTGCTTGAATCCTTTTGCGCGCTGCAGCGTTTACCTCGCCATGACCGACGCCGCCTCTTCCCCCCGCCCGTTCGCCGTCCGCGCTCGCTACAGCGGGAGCCCTGCGCCCACCGTGGTGGAGGAGATCAGTTTCGAGGCCGCCGCCGCAGCCTTCGCGGAGGGGTGGCCTCATCCCGATGAGGCGGCCACAGTCTCCATCCTGGTGCAGGACCTGGAAAGCGGACAGGAGCACTGTTTCCGCATCGACCTTCACTCCGGCGAAGCCGCGCCCTGCGGTTAGCTTGAGGCCCTAAGCCTCCAGCGAATAGCCCGCCGAGCGCACGGTGCGGATGGGATCGTCTTCGCTGCCGGTGTTCAGGGCCTTGCGGAGGCGGCCGATGTGCACGTCCACCGTCCGCGCCTCCACATAGACGTCCGCGCCCCAGACCGCGTCCAACAGCTGCTCGCGGGAGAAGACCCGGCCGGGGTGCTGCATCAGATAATCCAGCAGGCGGAATTCGGTGGGGCCAAGATGCACCTCCCGCCCGTCCCGCTTCACCCGGTGCGCCACGCGGTCGATGACCAGGGCGCCATTGTGGATGCGGTCTTCCGCAAGGCCCGGCCGGATGCGGCGCAGCACGGCGCGGACGCGGGCGGCCAGCTCGCTCATGGAGAAGGGTTTGACGATGTAATCGTCCGCGCCGGTGTCCAGGCCCCGCACCCGGTCGCTCTCCTCGCCCCGGGCGGTCAGCATGATGATGGGCAGATTGCGGGTTTCGGTCTTTTGGCGCAGGCGCCGGCAGACCTCGATCCCCGAGACCTTGGGCAGCATCCAGTCCAGCACCACGAGGTCCGGCTGGCGCTCCTCGATCATCATCAGCGCCTCTTCCCCGTCCGAGGCGACGGCGATCTGATGCCCCTCCTTGTCGAGGTTGTATTTCAGCAGGGTGGCGAGGGCGTCTTCGTCTTCGACCACCAGCACGTATGGGGTCATGCAGAGACCCCTTCGCCGCCGACGCCCTTCCATTTGGGCCGGTCGCCCTCGATGTCGTCGCCGGTGATCTCGTAGTGGATGATCTCCGCGACGCCGGTGGCGTAGTCGCCGATCCGCTCCAGGTTCTTGGCCACGAACAACAGGTGGGCGCAGGCGGAGATCGTGCGCGGATCGCTCATCATGTAGGTCAGGAGTTCCCGGAACATGGAGTTGTAGTGCTCATCCACCTCCTCGTCGGCGTTCCAGACCACAAGAGCGCGGTCGAGATCGCCGGAGGTGTAGGCGTCCAAAGCATCCTTCAGCCGCAGCACCACAAGCTTGCCCATGCGCTCCACCGAGCGGGTGAGGGGCGTCATGGGATCGGCTTCGGCGATAATGAGGGCGCGCTTGGCGATGTTCTTGGCGTAGTCGCCGGTGCGCTCCAGATTGAGGCTCATCTTCATGGCGCCGACGGTGCGGCGAAGATCCTGCGCCACGGGCTGGCGCAGGGCGATCATGCGGATGGCCTTCTTTTCGATCTCCCGCTGCAGGGCGTCGAGCTTCTCGTCCCGGCCGATCACGGTTTGGGCCAGGCCCACGTCCCGGTCGGCCACGGCGGCGACGGCGTCGGCCACCTGATCTTCTACCAGCCCGCCCATGCGCGCCACCTCGGCCTTCAGCTGAGCCAGTTCTTCGCCAAAAAACTTGAGCGTGTGTTCGTTCATGGCCGTCACCGAATCACCGGACCGCGTGAATCGCAGCTTGCGGGAAGGCCGGGAAAATGCCCACCGATTGCAGTCGCGTCATGACGATCTTGTGACAGTTTTATTACGACGGCGAGGGTTCAAAGGGCCGGGAAGTAAGCTGAAAAGGCTGTGCCAATCCCCGGCGCGCTTTCAACGATCACGCCGCCGCGGTGCCGGTTCATCACATGCTTGACGATAGCGAGGCCGAGGCCGGTGCCCAGCCGCTCCCCGCTTTTCTGTCCCTCCACCCGGTAAAAGCGCTCCGCCAGCCGGGGAAGATGCTCGCGGGCCATGCCCGGTCCGGAGTCGGTGATGCGCAGAAGGACGTAGCGCACGCCGTCCTGCGGCCGGTCGGGGGTGAGGAGCGACAGGCGGCTCGCGCCGTCAGCGGCGGAAAAGGCCGGGCTGACCACCCCGCCGGCCTCCGATGCGGTAAGGCCCGGCTGCACCTCCACGCGCACCACGCCGCCAGGGGCGGAGTATTTCAGCGCATTGTCGAGGAGGTTCTGCGCCACCTGCACGATCTGGTGCCGATCGCCGGCGACCTCGGCCACGCCCCGCCCGGGCAGGTTGAGGTCGAGGGTGACGGTCTTTTCCGCCGTCATGGGTTTTAGGGCGTCCACCACGTCCATGACCGCCAGGGCGAGATCGCAGGAGCCGGAGGGCGGGACATGCTCGTTCAGCTCGATGCGGGACAGGGACATCAGATCGTCGATCAGCCGACTCATGCGCTCGGCCTGGACGGTCATGATGCGCAGGAACTGTTCGCGCGCCTCGGTGTCGTCCCGAGCGTGGCCGCGCAGGGTTTCGATGAAGCCGGAAAGGGAGGCGAGGGGCGTCCTAAGCTCATGACTGGCGTTGGCGAGGAAATCCACCCGGGACTTCTCCGCCCGCCGCGCGTCGGTCTCGTCGCGAAAGTGGACCAGGGCCAGGCGCTCGGTGCCGTCCGCATAGTGGAGCGGGGTGGTGCGCACCTTGAACACGCGCTCCTGCACGCCGCGCGGCTCATAGAAGGCTTCGCGGGCGACGCCGCCGAACAGACTTTCGTCGATGGCCTCCAGGACCTCGGGATTGCGCAAGGCGGAGACCAGCCGCCCGCCCTCGGTCGGCAGGCGAAACATGCTGCGGGCGGCGGCGTTGGCGAAGACGATGATGCGGCCGGTCAGGTCCCGCCGATGCTCGCCGGACACCAGCATCAAGGGATCGGACAGGGCTTCGAGGGCCGCGGCGTGGGGCACGGCGGCGGAAACGGCGGCGATCGTCTCGGCGGGCGCGCCGGGCTTGGGCCTGCGGGCGAGGTTCAGGAAGGCGCCGACGTTGCGGGGACTGGTGGCCATGGCTGAAGAGTATCCGATTATCTCCAATCCCTCGCGCCGATTTGCGACAGTTTCAACCGCGGCCGGTCGAGCGCGGCGGGAAGCAAACAAGCAACGCCGGGGATCATTAGAAAACCTATCGCCAGCTTGACCATATTTGCCCTTCCGGAACTTCACCGGCTCGTGTCTGCTTAAGGGCAGAGAGAAAACGCTCGGAGCAAACGATGATCCTTTCCAGACGCGGCGCCCTGATCGGCGGCGGCCTATCCCTCGTGGGTGGCGCGGCCTTGGCGCAAGGCAAAGATCCGGTGACCATCCTCAACGTCAGCTACGATCCGACGCGCGAGCTCTACAAAGCCTACAATCCCATCTTCGCCGCAGACTGGAAACACCGCATCGGTCAGGACGTGACCATCCAGCAGAGCCATGGCGGTTCGGGCAAACAGGCGTTGTCGGTCATCAACGGGCTGCAGGCGGACGTGGTCACCCTGGGGCTCGCCGGCGACATCGACGAGATCGCCGCCAAGGCGCACCTGCTGGCGCCCGACTGGCAGACGCGCTTCCCGCTGAACTCCACCCCCTACACCTCGACCATCGTGTTCCTGGTGCGCAAGGGCAATCCGAAGAACATCCGGACCTGGTCCGACCTCGCCAAGCCGGGCGTGCAGATCATCACCCCGAACCCGAAGACCTCCGGCGGCGCCCGCTGGAGCTATCTGGCGGTGTACGGCTACGCCCTGCGCCAACCCGGCGGCACCGACGCCAAGGCCCGCGCCTTCCTGGCTCAGGTCTATAGTCAGGTGCCGGTGCTGGATTCCGGCGCCCGGGGATCGACCACCACCTTCGCTCAGAGGGGTCTCGGCGACGTGCTGCTCTCGTGGGAGAACGAGGCGTGGCTGGCGCTGGACGAGCTTGGCCGCGACAAGGTGGAGCTGGTCACGCCCCCGTCTTCCATCCTGGCCGAACCGCCGGTGGCGGTGGTGGACAAGGTGGTGGATCACCGCGGCACCCGCGCCGTCTCCCAAGCCTATCTGCAAGGCCTCTACAGCACCGCCGGGCAGGAAGTGATCGCCAAGAACTTCTACCGCCCCGCCGCCAAGGCGATCTTCGCCAAGTACGCGGCTCAGTTCCCCAACATTCCCATGTTCACCATCCGCGACCTTGGCGGCTGGACCAAGGTGCAGCAGACCCACTTCGCCGACGGCGGCGTGTTCGACCAGATCTATAAGCCCAAGGCGTAATCTGGCGGGCGATCGGCTTGGGACGGGAACCTAAGCCGTGAGCGATGGTTCTGATCCCGACATCCATCGGGACCATCGCCCATGCCGACGCTGATCAAACTTGTGCGCGCCCGGCCCGGCGCTATGCCGCCCTTCTGGCGCTCCATGTCCGCAGCGCCGTTCGCGCTGCTGGTGGGGGTGGCCATGAGCGTGACGCTCTCGGCCTGCGGCGATCCGAACAAGCCGGCGGCGGCGGCGGCCAAGACGGACCTGAACGCTGCGGGGTCTGATCTGAAGGCGGCCGTGGTCGCGACCGGCGCGGCGCTGAATACCGAAGCCGAGGCCGCCAAGCCGCAGCTGAAGGAACTGGGCGCCAAGGCCGACATGGGCGCGGCCAAGCTGGCCGCCGCCACCGGAGACGCCGCCGCCAAAGCGGGCGCCGCTCTGGACACCGCCGGTCACAAGGCCGACGTCGCCGCGCGCAAGGCCGCCGACCACGCCCGCGACCACGCCGAAAACGCCCAGAACTAAAGTCCCTGCGCCTCTTCGGCTGAACGCCGGCGCGGGCGCGGCCCCTAAGATCGGCGGACCATGCCGCGCATCCTCACCTACAATGTCCACAGCTGCCGGGGCGTCGACGGCAAGCTGGACGTCGGCCGCATCGCCGAGGTGATCGCCCAGTCCCGGCCGGACATCATCGCCCTCCAGGAGGTGGACGTGGGCCGCCACCGCACCGGCAAGGTGGATCAGGCTCACGCCATCGCCGAGCGCCTGGGGATGGGCTTCCACTTCAACGCCGCGGTGCATGTGGAGGAGGAGCGCTACGGCGACGCCATCCTCACCGCCCTGCCGGTGAAGCTGGTGAAGACCGGACCCTTGCCCTGTCCCTCGCGTCTGAAGGGGCTGGAGCGCCGGGGCGCCCTGTGGATCGAAGTCACCGTCGAGGACGGCCGCAAGGTGCAGATCGTCAACACCCACCTTGGGCTCGTGCCGATGGAACAGCGAGTGCAGGCGGAACACCTCCTCGGCGGCGAATGGCTTGGGCACCCCAAATGCGCTGACCCGCTGATCCTGCTGGGCGACTTCAACGCCACGCCCCGCTACGCCGCCTATAAGATGCTGCACGCCAAGCTTCGCGACGCGCGGCGGGCGGCGGGGGTGCGCGGCGGCGCCCTGACCTTCCCTTCCCGCTTCCCCATGATCCGTATCGACCACATGTTCATCAGCCCCTCCATCGAGGTGCGCAACATGCACGCCCCCGACGGCGCGCTGATGAAAGTCGCTTCCGACCACCTTCCGCTGGTGGCGGATTTTAGGGTGAAGGGGTGAGGAGCGGCTGGCGACCGAGCCGTCGAAGCTCAGGCGTTTCCTGTCTGCATGGCCGGGGATGGAACAAGCGCCCCGCGTCCGATCGCCGTCATGGCGAGCCAGAACAGCATCGCCGCCAATGGGCCCAGGGCGAGGACGAACAGGACGGGCGAGTCCTGCATCCAAACCGGCATGACCTTTTGCTGGCCCAGGAAAAATGAGCCTGTGCCGATAAACAGGGCGGTGCACATGCGCCAGATGTGGCGAGCCAGCCGTCGGCGGCGGGACAGTTCAACGGTCCGGAGCACCATGAGATCAAGCAGCACGGCGAAGGCGGCGAGGCCCGCCACGATGGCGAACAGGGGGGCGGCCTTGCCGTTGATCAACCCCGTCGCGCTTGCGTTCGCCTGAAAGGCCAACAGCAGCGACAAGGCTGAGGCGGCCCCGCCCAGCGCCAGGCCAAACTGCTCAGCAAGTCGGCCAAAGGCTTCGTTTCGCGTCAGCGTCGCCCAGCCCGTGATCACAAGATAAAGGGCGAAGAGGCCGCCGGGCAAATTGGCCCAGTCGGGCAGGGTGAGCGCCAGCAGGGTCGCCGCGCCCGCCATCACTGACATGGCGATGACGAACACGCCCCCGCTCGCCCGGTGAACCCCGCCGCCTTTTCGCACTGCCAGGGCTAAGGCGCCGCTGCCGATGCCGATCCCGCCGCCGACGATATGGGTCAGGAGCAAGGCGCTCATCTGACCAGGCTCTGCATCGTCTCGCTGGGCGCAAGACGGGGAGGGACGTTCAAGTTGGTGAGGAATGTCAGCATGGGCGCCTTGAACCTTGGTCCGGCGAGGCGGGCCATGCGCACGTTTGGCCGCGAATCCGCCACCCAGCCCGAGACCTGGATCGTCGATCCATCCGGGGGTGTCTGCACGACGCTGAAGCGGACGAAGGCGCGCGGCGCCGGGGCGAACAGGTCGTGGAGGAGAACGCGCGCGGCGATCCGCTCCGGCCGCCCCATAGGCAGTTCACAGGTCACGGATCGCTCGTCCCGCGCCGCCACCGGCTCACCCTCATCCACGCAGTGACGCTTGATCGCGCTCAGCGTGTCGGCTGCTGACGCAGACGAATGGACCTCCAGTTCGGGCCTCGCATCGTCCGCGGCGATCGCCACGCCGCCGCTCATTGAAACCACGACCGCCAGCGCAACACTCAATCGACAAACCATTTCGCTCTCCATCCGAATACATGTGTCATGTATTTCTGACACATGTAGATCAAACGAGTCAACTACGGATTATCGTGAGTGCTCAAGCTGGGCTCGACCGCCGCCGCCAGTGGGCAAAGGGCGGAGTTGAGGTTCGGCGAGCCGAACAAGCCCATCCCCTTGGACGGCTAGATCATCGCGCCGCCCGAGACCTCGATCCGCTGGGCGTTGACCCAACGGTTGTCTTCCGACAGCAGCGCCGCGATCATCGGGCCGATGTCGTCGGGCACCCCGGCCCGGCCGAACGCCGTGGCGGCGGCGACCATTTTGTTGACCTCAGGGTTGTCGCGCACCATCCCGCCGCTGAAGTCGGTCTGGATGGCCCCTGGCGCCACCACATTGACGGCGATCCGGCGCGGCCCAAGCTCCTTGGCCATGTATTTGGTCAAGACCTCGACGGCGCCCTTCATCGACGCATAGGGCGCGCTGCCCGGATAGATCATGCGCGTGAGACCCGACGACAGGTTCACAATCCGCCCGCCGTCATTGATCAGCGGCAGCAGCTTCTGGGTCAGGAAGAACACGCCCTTGAAGTGGACGTTGTAGAGCCCGTCCAGCTCCGCTTCCGTGGTCAGCTCGATGCTGTTATGGTGCGAGGTGCCGGCGTTGTTCACCAGGAAGTCGAACCGCTCGGCGCCGAGCCCGCTGAGCGCCCCGCGCACGCCCTCCACGAACGCATCGAAACTCCCGACCTCGCCTGTGTCGAGCTGAAGGGCGACGGCCTTCTGGCCCGCCTCGCCCACCAGCCCCACGACCGCGTCGGCGTCGGCCTTGCTGGCGTTGTAGGTGAAGATGGAATCGATCCCGCGCTTGGCGAGGCTGAGCACGGTGTTGCGGCCGAGCCCCCGGCTTCCGCCGGTGACGATCGCGATCTTGTTGGCAGGCATGGTGATGTCTCCTCGGGTGTGGCGCTTGATATGGAGGCTGGGTGTCTGCACGATAAGCAGCTCCAATCCGCACGGGTTGTACGAAGAGGCGAACAGTGGCGACAAACCTTGGCGACCTCACCGCCTTCGTCGCGGTGGCGCGGGCGGGCGGTTTCCGCGACGCGGCCCGGGCCAGCGGCGCCAGCGCGTCGGGCCTTAGCGAGGCTGTGCGGCGGCTGGAGGCGCAGATCGGCGTCCGGCTGCTCAACCGCACCACCCGCAGCGTCGTCCCCACCGAAGCGGGCGCTCGGCTGCTCGACCGCCTAGGACCCGCGCTCGGAGAGGTCGAAGCGGCGCTTGACGTGGTCAATGGCTTCAGGGAGCGCCCCGCGGGGCCGCTGCGGCTGAACGTGCCGGTAGTGGCGGTGCGGCTGGTGCTCCCTAAAATCGTGCCGGCCTTCCTCGCCGCCTATCCGGACATTGAATTGGAGGTGATCGCGGAGGACGGTTTCGTCGACGTGCTGGCGGAAGGCTGCGACGCCGGCATTCGTTATGGCGAACGGCTGGAGCAGGACATGATCGCGGTTCCGATCGGCCCCCGCGAGCAGCATTTCGCCCTCGGCGCCGCGCCGGGCTATCTCGACCGCCGTGGCCGGCCGGACCACCCGCGCGACCTCTTGAGCCACGCCTGCCTGCGCGCCCGTTTCGCCAGCGGGGCCATGGCCGCGTGGGAATTCGAGCGGGAGGGCGAGGTAGTGCGGGTGGAGCCGAGCGGCCCCTTGATCGTGCGCGCCGGGGGCGGGGCCGATCTGGCGGTGGAGGCGGCCCTCGCCGGCGGCGGGATCGTCCAGCTGTTCGACGGCTGGCTGCGCCCATACTTCGATGACGGCCGGCTGGAGCCGGTGCTGGAGCCCTGGTGGCAGCGCTTCCCCGGACCCTTCCTCTACTATCCCGGCCGCCGCTACCTGCCCGCGCCGCTGCGCGCCTTCGTCGATTTCATCCGGGCAAGTGCGGGTGAGGTGTTTTGAAGGTCGGACGCCGATACCCAACCGGTTCGAGTCCCCGATAGTCAGGATCAAACCGTCTGCGGGCTTAGCGCCTCCACCGGCGCTTCGAGGCCCACCATGGCGAGGCGGGCGGAAAGCTCCTTCGTCTGGCGTTCCAGTTCGCTGCGGCGACGCCAGGGGCGCCAGCTGTCCACCGGGCCGGCGGGATCGCCGAGGTGGAGGGTGGCCACCAGTTCCCAGAACGGGCCGATAGGCTTGATCTCTATGGGGTGCATCTGGCGGCCAGGCCCATCGAAGCTTTCCACGGCGGCGTGCAGGCTTCCGCCCGTTTCGATCGCCGCCTCCACATCTTTCGCCGTTTGATGCAGCCAGTGACCCAGGAGGCGGCTCCTGAAGGCCTTGATCCCCGCGCGGGTCTCATCCCCCGCCACACCTTCGGCCGCCTCCACAGACAGGTCGCACTCGGTGTCGAAGCCGGTGGAGCGGTTGTTGAGGTTGGCCGATCCGACCCGAACCAGCTCATCATCGATGATGGTCAGCTTTGAGTGGACGATGATCCCACGCCCCTTCTTGGTCAGGGGATAGTAGGCATGGCACCGGTTGTATGTGTCGACCGATTTCAGCCGTTTCAGAAAGAGGATGCGGGTGCGGTCCATGGTCATCTGATCGAACCACGACGGCGAATGCTGGGTGGAGACCAGGAAGATCTCCGGCCCGTCCGGCTCGCCCAGGCGTGACGCCAGCGCCTCGGCCATGATGGGCGAGGCGAAATACTGGTTCTCCATGTAGATGCAGCTTCTGGCGGCGGCGATGGCGGCCAGATGCAAGGTCTCCGCTTCCCGCACCTCCTTGTATTCATGCCACTTGGGTTCGGTGCGGGAAAGGCCGACGGTGACGTTCCTGGCCACCACGTCCAGGCATTCCGGCCAGAGGTTGTCGGCCAGGGCGCCGTCGATCTCGGGAGCCGGCAACGCCTCGCCGAGAGACCGTTCCCACCGCATCCGGAACAGGCGGCCAAGGGCGCGGGCGGCGGGGCCGTCGACCGCGCTCATGGTTTCGTGGCGGGATTCGTAGTCCTTGCCGGCGGTCTTCTGCCGGCGGGGATCGTCGTCCAGATGCGCCTCGGTGTCCCAGCGGTCGGGCGCGATGTCGCCGCCGCCGCAGAAGGCCATCTCGTCGTCGATGACGATGACTTTCTGGTGGTGGCAGGCGCCCATGGGCAGGGAGCCGTCCAGATGGAACTTCACCGGCGAATTCTTGAAACATTCCTTAGCTCGGTGAGGGAAGAAGTTCTGCGTCGCCGCCACCGGCAGGGCCGAGCGCCAGCAGAGGATGCGCACGTCAAGGTCGGTGTTCTCGCAGGCGAGATCGCGCAGGAAGGGGCCGAAGGTGTCGGACGGCGGGCCCTTGCCCTCCTGATCTGGCAGGAAGTAGGTGTCAGGATCGAAGGCCCAGTTCAGAAGATGGATCGATCGCTTGGCCTTCTTCATGGCCATCTTGGCGGCGGCGAAATAGTCCGCCATGTCGATGATTAGGCCGAGGCGCGGCGCGGTCTCTACACGCCAGCAGGTGCTTCCGGGCTGCAGCAGCAAGGACAGGTCTCCCCCACGCCAAGCCGGCGGCTCAGCTTGACTAGAGCATTTCCAGAGCGAAGTGGAGACCGGTTCGCCGCCCAAAATGCCTAACAACGCTTTAGCCGCAAAATGCCACGGTTCCGCAACTTCGGGCCATCATTTCGACAGAGGGATCGCGAACCTTAGGCGCCTTGGAGCATTGGAACTGCAAGCCCCGGAAAACACGACCAGAATCGGAGCGCACCATGGCGGACGGACGGCACGTGTTGATCATAGAGGACGAGATGCTGGTGGGCATGGACATGGTCCATCACCTGACCGACATCGGCTTTGAGAGTTTCGCCTTCGCCGGCACCGAGGCGCAGGCGCTGGAGCAGGCGCGGCTGAAACGGCCGGATCTCGTGACTGTGGACGTGGGGCTTCTCGATGGAGACGGCCGCTCGGCCGCGGGCGCGCTGAAGCGGGAACTCGGCGATCTGGCGGTGATCTACGTCACCGGGGACCCGAAGGCGCTGACCGATCGGCCCGACGCGGTGATCGTGGGCAAGCCGTTCGGACGCTCCGACCTGGAAGCCGCCTGCCGCCGCCTGCATCTGCACTAACGGACGGTCTTGCTCCCGCCTTGTCCTGCGCCCGGCGGCAGGCGCTTCGACCTCGTGAACGCCGGGGCAAAGCCCCCGCAGCGTCGTGATTATGACCGCTGATCGGGCCACGCTGTCAGCATACTGTTAATTGTTTTCACCGGCCGTCATCGAACTGTGATGTCGCCGCGCTAAGTCCGGTTACGTTTTTGGGCCGGGCTGGTCCTTCCAGGAGAGAAACATGCTGAAGACCCTGACGGCTGCGCTCGGCGCGGCGGTTATGACCGTTGGCGCCGCCCAGGCCGCCGACCTTTCCGGCGCCGGCGCCACCTTCCCGGCGCCGATCTACGCCAAGTGGGCCGAAGCCTATAAGGCCCAGACCGGCACGGGCCTGAACTACCAAGCCATCGGCTCCGGCGGCGGCATCAAGCAGATCAACGCCAAGACTGTCGATTTCGGCGCCTCCGACAAGCCGCTGAAGCCTGAAGTGCTGAACACCTCCGGCCTGTTCCAATTCCCCACCGTGGTCGGCGGCGTGGTCCCGGTCGTGAACCTGCCCGGCATCCAGTCCGGCCAGATCAAGTTGAACGGGACAGTTCTCGCAGACATCTACCTCGGCGAAATCAAGCGTTGGAACGATCCCCGCATCGCCGGCCTGAACCCCGGCGTGCGCCTCCCCGGCCTGCCGATCAGCGTCGTTCACCGCTCCGACGGTTCAGGCACCAGCTTCCTGTTCACCACCTATCTGTCGGCCAAGAACGGCGCCTGGGCGCAGAAGGTCGGCGGCAACGACGCGGTCGAATGGCCGACCGGCCAGGGCGGCAAGGGCAACGACGGCGTCGCCGCTTTCGTGCGTCAGACGGTAGGCTCGATCGGCTACGTGGAATACGCCTACATTCAAGCCAACAAGGGTCTCGCGGCCGTCAATCTGCAAACCCACGACGGGCAATACATCGCCCCGACCGAAAGCGCCTTCGCCGCCGCCGCCAGCCATGGCGACTGGGCGCACGCCCGTGGCTACTACCTGCTTCTCCTCGACCAACCCGGTGGGGACAGCTGGCCCATCACCGGCGCCACCTTCATCCTGATCTACAAGCAGCAAGCCAACGCCGCGACGGGCGAAGGCGTGCTGAAGTTCTTCGACTGGGCCTACAAGAACGGCGACGGTATGGCCAAGTCCCTGTCCTACGTGCCCCTGCCGGAGCCGGTGAAGGCCGGGATCCGTCGCGCCTGGGCGATGAATATCAAGGGCGGCAACGGTCAGCCCGTTTACGTCGCCCACTAAGTCGCGTTGAGTGAGGGGCGTCGCGCAAGCGCCGCCCCTATCTCACAATCAAAAGATCCTATGACCGACGCCTCCCTCTCCGCGCCCATCGCGTCGACCAAGCGCGCCAAGCCGGTCGGATCGACCTTCGATCCGATTTTCGCCGCCCTGTGCATGAGCGCAGCGACGGTGCTGCTCCTGGCGCTGGGCGGGGTGATGGCCTCGCTGCTGATCGGCGGCTGGCCGGCGCTGTCCAAGTTCGGCCTGAGCTTCTTCACCTCCACCACCTGGAACCCGGTGACCGAGGTCTACGGCGGCGCCGGGCCCATCGTCGGCACCCTCATCACCGCTTTCTTGGCCCTGTTGTTCTCCCTGCCCATCGCCCTTGGCGTCGCGGTGTTCCTGACCGAGTTCTGCCCCTCGATCCTGCGCCGGCCCATCGGCATCGCGGTGGAGCTTCTGGCCGGCATCCCCTCCATCGTCTACGGCATGTGGGGGCTGTTCGTGTTCGCGCCGCTGTTCGCCAACTGGATCGAGATTCCGCTGATCTCCTGGGCGCCCCCCGGATCGATTTGGGAGACAATCTTCACCGGCGTGCCCAACGGTTCGGGCATCCTGGTGGCCTCGCTGATCCTGGCCATCATGATCCTGCCCTTCATCGCCGCCACCTTGCGCGAGCTGATGCTGACTGTGCCGCCCAAGGTGCGCGAAAGCGCCTATGGCGTCGGCTGCACGCCGCTGGAGGTGGTGTGGTCGGTGACCCTGCCCTACGTTCGGCGGAGCGCCATCGGCGCGGTGATGCTGGGCCTTGGCCGGGCGCTGGGCGAGACCATGGCCGTGACCTTCGTCATCGGCAATTCACACGGCTTTCCCAAAGGCATCTTCGACGGCGGCTCCACCATCGCCTCCACCATCGCCAACGAGTTCGCCGAGGCGACCGGAGAGATGCACACTTCCGCCCTGATCGCCCTCGGCTTCGTCCTGTTCCTGATCACCTTCGTCGTCCTGGCGATCGCCCGCGCCCTTCTGGGCACGGCGAAAAAGTATTAGGGGCCGCCGATGTTCGACAAGCGCGCGCGCCGTAAATTCTTCAACGGCCTCTTCATCGGCTTCTGCACCTTCGCCGCGGTGCTGGCCATCATCACCCTGGCCGCGATCCTGGCATCCCTGCTGATCAACGGGGCGGGGGGGATCAATCTGGCGGTCTTCACCCAGGATACGCCGGCGCCGGGCTCTCCCGGGGGCCTGCGCAACGCCATCATCGGTTCTCTGATGCTCTGCTCGCTCGGCATGGTGATCGCGGTGGTGATCGGCATCCTCGCCGGAACCTGGCTGGCGGAGTACGCCGGGCGCAACCGCTGGACCTCGGCCTATGGCTCGGTGGTGCGGTTCGTGAACGACGTCCTGCTCTCAGCCCCGTCGATCCTGGTGGGCCTCTTCATCTATTACGTCCTGGTGTCGCATACGATCGGCCACTTCTCGGGCTGGGCGGGCGCCATCGCCCTGGCGCTCCTCGCCATCCCCGTGGTGGTGCGGACGACGGAAGACGTGATGCGGCTGCAGTCCAAGCAGCTGCGCGAATCCGGCGTGGCTCTGGGCGCCTCGCTCTGGGTCACCATCAAGTCGGTGCTCTGGCGCGCGGCGTCGGGGGGCATCATCACCGGCGCCTTGCTGGCCTTCGCCCGTATCTCCGGCGAGACGGCGCCGCTCCTGTTCACCTCGCTGAACAACCAGTTCTTCAGCCTGGACATGGGCCGGTCCATGGCCAACCTGCCGGTGGTGATCTTCAACTACGCCCTGTCGGCCTATGACGACTGGCGCCGCCTGGCCTGGGTCGGGTCGCTACTGATCGCCGGCGCCGTCCTCTTCATCAACATCCTCGTCCGCGTGCTCGCCAAGGAGCCCCGCCGTTCATGAC
>CAXTHJ010000033.1:0-4182 GCA_964243985.1 uncultured Caulobacteraceae bacterium
GGGGATGTGGTGGCGGGCTGGTCCGGGGTGCGCTCGCAGGTCGCCGCCGCCCTTTTCGGAGAAGCGCCGGCGCGGTTCACGGGTCAGGTGGCGTGGCGCGCTGTCGTGCCGAGGGATCGTCTGCCGCCGGACTTGATACCGACCTTTGGACGGGTGTGGACTGGCCCGAACCGGCACTTCGTCTGCTATCCCATGGGCGATGGTTCGAGGATCAACGTGGTCGCGGTGACCGAGGAGGACTGGCGAGTCGAATCCTGGTCCGAACGGGGTGATCCGCAGGTCTTGCTGAAGCAGTTCGAGGGCTGGCCAGCCCCCGCTTCGGCCCTGATCGGCGCGGCGGATGAGGTCTGGCGCTGGGCGCTGTACGACCGGCCGCCCCGCCCCAGATGGTCGAAAGGCTCGGCGACCCTCCTCGGCGACGCCGCTCACCCCATGCTCCCTTTCCTGGCCCAGGGCGGAGCCATGGCGATCGAGGACGCGGTGGTGCTGGCCAGCGCCCTAACGCTGGGCGGTTCGGTGGAGGCGGCGCTGCTTCGCTACGAGCAGGCGCGGCGCGACCGCACGGCCAAGGTCCAGGCGTGGTCCCGCCGTAACGCCACGCTGTTCCACCTGCCCGGCCCCGTGGCGGCGGGGGTGTTCGGCGCCGCGGCCGTGCTCGACCGATTGCATCCGGGCGGAAGCGCGGCGCGGTTCGACTGGCTCTACGGCTACGACGCGGCGTCCGCCCTGCTTTGACGTTTCGCCGCATCGCATGGCGTCAGGTCTTGCGATGGCCTATATTCTGGGGTCAAAGCGCGTTCGCCCCACGATAGGGCAAGGAGCAAGCATTATGATCGGCAGCCTCAGCCCGATCCATTGGATCATCATTCTCGTCGCCGTCGTGGTCATCTTCGGCGGCCGGGGCAAGATCTCCGGCCTGATGGGCGACGCCGCCAAGGGCATCAAAGCCTTCCGCGATGGCCTGAAGGAGGAGGACAAGCCGGCGCCTCCCGTCTCGCCCACCATGATCCAGCCGACGCCGGTGACCCAGGTCACCACGCCCGAGCGCGAAGACATCAAGAGCTGATCCACCTCTGAGGCTCTAACGGAAGAATAGGCCGGCATGTTTCCGCTAGAGCAGGGCGCGTTCGAGATGCTGCTGATCGGCGCCATCGCGCTGATCGTGGTGGGGCCCAAGGACCTGCCCATGCTGATGCGCAAGGTCGGCCAGTTCACCGCCAAGATGCGCGGTCTCGCCGCCGAGTTCCGCGCCAGCTTTGACGAAATGGCCCGCCAGTCCGAACTCGATGATCTTCGCAAGGAGGTCGAGGCGCTCCGCAGCGGAACCTCCAGCGCGCCGGTGATGGGCGAGATCGAGCAGCATTTTTCGGACTTCAATCCCTATCCTAGCGGCTACCCATCGCCTGCCGCAGAAAGTGCGCCTGCTGATATCTCCCCCATCGCGGATGGGGGAGGGGACTACCCGCAGGGTGGTGAGGGGGTCGAGGTCACGCCGACCCCTCCACCATCCCCGGGCTTGACCCGGGGATCGCTGGTCCCCCTCCCTACGAGTGGGGAGGATGAAGTTGTCGCTAAGCCCAAGAAGCCCCGCGCCCGACGCAAAGCCGCGCCCTCCGCCCACGAGGCCGAAGGGTGAGCACTTACGACGACGCCGATATCGAGGGCTCCCGCGCCCCACTGATGACCCACTTGGCGGAGCTGCGCTCGCGCCTGATCATCTGTGCGGCGGCGATCCTCGTCGGGTTCGTGCTCTGCTTCCTCTTCTCGCAGGACATCTACCTCTTTCTGGTGCGCCCGTTCCAGATGGCCTCCGCGCTGTCGGGCCAGAAGATCAAGCCCGGTCCGTTCGACCTGATCCTGGCCGTCTCCGGCGTGATCCACCCCGTCGCGACCCACATCCCAACGCTGCAGGCTACAGGGCCCCTGGAGATCTTCTTCACCAAGATGAAGCTGGCGGTGTTCGGCGCGGTTATGGTCACCTTCCCGGTGCTGGCCTGGCAGCTTTACCGCTTCGTGGCGCCGGGGCTTTACAAGAAGGAGCGCAAGGCCTTCCTGCCCTTCCTGATGGCCTCGCCCATCCTGTTTTTGGCAGGGGCGGCGCTGGTCTACTTCGTCATGCTGCCGTTCGTGATGTGGTTTTCCCTCAGCCAGCAGGTGCAGTCGACGGCGGTGAACATCGTCCTGATCCCCAAGGTGTCGGACTATCTGGACCTCGTCACCAAACTCCTCCTGGCGTTCGGCCTCTGTTTCCAGCTTCCCGTGGTGCTGTCGCTGGCGGGGCTGGCGGGGCTGGTGGACGCCAAGCAGCTCTCGGGGTTTCGCAAATACGCCCTCCTCGGCATCATCGTCGTTTCCGCCATGGTGACGCCGCCGGACATGATCTCGCCTTTCCTGCTCGCCGGCCCGATCTACCTTCTCTATGAGGGCTCGATCCTGTGCGTGCGCATCATCGGCATGCGGCGGGCGAAAGAGGACGCGGCGCTGGCCTAGTTCGCGCGAACACAACAAAGGTCGTCATCCTAGGCCTCGTGCCTAGGACCCATAAGCGCCGCGGTTCAGAAGTGGGCTGGTGAGCGCCGCACCCTATTGGCTGGCGTCGAGTTCATGGGTTCTAGGCACGAGGCCTAGGATGACGGGATTAGGGTTGGCGCGCGGCCCGCGGCCCCCTAAACAGACGGCCTCCCGCACGCGAATCTCCCCATGCACGATATCAAGGCCATCCGTGACGACGCTTCCGCCTATGCGGCCGGCTGGTTGTCGCGTGGGGTGAAGGATGCCGAGGCGGTGGTGGTGTCGATCCTCGATCTGGACGGCAAGCTCCGGGCCGCGCAGACCAGTTTTCAGACCGCCCAGGCGCGGCGGAACGAGGCGTCCAAGCTGATTGGCGCCGCGAAGGCGCAGAAGGACGAGGCCAAGGCTCAAGGGCTTATGGCCGAGGTGGCGGCGCTGAAGGGCGAGATCGAGCAGCACGCCGCCGACGAGACCCGCCTCGCCGCCGAGCTGAAGGATGTGCTGGCCGCTCTGCCGAACCTCGCCGCCGCCGAGGTGCCGGACGGGGCGGACGAGGCCGGTAATGTGGAGGTGCGGCGCTGGAGCGACCGCTCCGCCGCGCCTGCCGGCAAGATCAACGCCACGCCCAAGGATCACGTAGCGCTCGGCGAAGCGCTCGGCATGATGGATTTCGAGGCGGCGGCGAAGATGTCCGGCGCGCGGTTCGTCGTGCTGAAGCAGGACCTGGCGCGGCTGGAGCGCGCGCTTGGCCAGTTCATGCTCGACCTGCAGACCGAAGAGCACGGCTACACCGAGGTGAGCCCGCCGCTGCTGGTGAAGGACGAGGCGCTGTTCGGCACGGGGCAGTTGCCGAAGTTTGCGGAAGATCTTTTCCAGGCGGGCTGGAATATTGCGGATATGCGTTTGGCGTTCCGTGACCCTAAAGAACAGCGCATTCCGACAAAATATCCCGAAGCGCCGAGTTGGCTCTTCCATTTGCTAGCCACTGCACGTGACCCGCTCTTCCTCATCCCCACCGCCGAAGTCTCCCTCACCAACCTCGTGCGTGAGCAGATCACGGCGGAGGAGGAACTCCCCCTCCGCCTTACCGCCCTGACGCCCAGCTTCCGCTCAGAGGCCGGGGCGTCGGGGCGGGACACGCGGGGCATGATCCGCCAGCACCAGTTCTACAAGGTGGAGCTGGTCTCCATCACCACGCCCGAGGCCTCCGACGCCGAGCACGAGCGCATGGTCGGTTGCGCGGAGGAAGTGCTGAAGCGCCTGGAGCTGCCCTTCCGCACCATGCTCCTCTGCAAAGGCGACATGGGCTTTTCGGCGAAGAAGACCTTTGACCTGGAGGTCTGGCTGCCGAGCCAGAACACCTATCGCGAAATCTCCTCCTGCTCCAACTGCGGCGACTTCCAGGCCCGTCGGATGGAGGCTCGCACCAAGAAGGCGGGCGAGAAGGGCGGCCGGTTCGTGCACACCCTGAACGGCTCCGGGCTGGCGGTGGGGCGCACGCTGGTGGCGGTAATGGAGAACTACCAGGACGAGGGCGGGCGGATCGCGATCCCGGCGGTGCTGCAGCCGTATATGCGCGGCGCGACGCACATCGGGGGCGGCGCGTGACTCCTCTCCCCCTCGAGGGGGGAGAGGTCGGGAGTGGGGGTGCTCACGCCGACCTTGCCGTCC
>CAXTHJ010000033.1:4192-6378 GCA_964243985.1 uncultured Caulobacteraceae bacterium
ACCCCGACCCTTCCCCCTTCGAGGGAGAAGGGCGCCGTGAGGATCCTCCTCACCAACGACGACGGCATCCATGCCGAGGGGTTGCAATCCCTCCGCAAGATCGCGCTGCAGCTGACCGACGACGTCTGGACCGTGGCGCCAGAGTATGAGCAGTCGGGCGCCAGCCGGGCGCTGACCCTGGCCGACCCGATCCGCCTGCGGAAGCTCGATCCCAAGACCTTCGCCATCACCGGCACGCCCACCGACTGCGTGATGATGGCGATCCGCGATCTGGTGGAGGGCGGCAAACCCGATCTCGTCCTCTCCGGCGTCAACCGTGGGCAGAACATCGCCGAGGACGTCACCATGTCGGGCACCGTCGCCGGCGCCATCGAGGGGATGGCGTTGGGGGTGCCCGCCATCGCGCTGTCCCAAGCACTGACCCGCTTCCACGACGAAGTGGTGGTGCATTGGGATACGGCGGAAACCTATGGCGCGGGGCTGATCCAACGCCTGTTGCAGATCGGCTGGCCATCCGACGTCGTGATGAACGTCAACTTCCCCGCCCGCGCGCCGGATGAAATCACCGCGGTGGAGGTGACCCGCCAGGGCTCCCGCGACAACCACATCCGCCACGCCGAGAAGCGCACCGACCTGCGCGGCCGCGACTACTACTGGATGGGGTTCGACGTCACGCCCTCGACGCCGGAGGAGGGGACCGACATCAAGGGCATGTACGACGGCAAGATCACCGTGACGCCCCTGCACATCGACATGACCCACCGGGAGACCCTGCACAAGCTGAAGGGCGTGCTCGGCGGCGCGCCGCCCAGGTTCGCGCCTGACGAGATCCAGGCGGCGTAGGTGGCGGAAAAGCCGGCCACCGAGGGCGAAACCCACCGCGCCAGGCTGGTGCTGGGCCTGCGCTCCAACGGCGTGACCGACCCCCAGGTGCTGAACGCCATCGAGCGGACGCCGCGGGACCTGTTCGTGCCGAACCTGTTCCAGGAGCGGGCGTGGGAGGATTCGGCTCTGCCGATCGCCTGCGGTCAGACCATTTCCCAACCCCTGATCGTCGGCATGATGACCCAGGCCCTGACGCTCGAGCCCCGCTCCCGCGTTTTGGAGATCGGCACCGGTTCCGGCTATCAGACCGCCGTTTTGTCGCGCCTCGCGCGCCTGGTCTACTCCATCGAGCGGTATCGCACCTTGTTGAAGGATGCGGAGGCGCGGCTGAAGGGCCTCGGCCTGATGAACATCATCACCAAGTTCGGCGACGGCGGCGAGGGCTGGCCCGAACAGGCGCCCTTCGACCGCATTATGGTCACAGCCGCGATGGATGCTGCGCCAAAGGTGCTGCTCTCCCAACTGAAGCGCAACGGCGTTTTGGTCGCCCCGATCGGGCGGGGGCCGGTGCAGAGCCTGAAGCGCTATGTGGGCGACGGACACGGGGGCTTTTCGGAGGAGGCCTTGACCGACGTGCGGTTCGTTCCCCTCCTGGGCGGCGTGGCGAAAGAACTTTGACGACGATGATTCGACTTGGGTTGACGGCGGTCCTGGCGGCGGCGGGGGTAATGGCTCTGGCCGGATGCGAGGCCGCGCCACACTATCCGATTACGCCGGGCGAACAGATGGGGCAGGGCGGCGTCAGCGTCGTTCAGCCTCGCTACCCGATCAAGGACGGTGAGACGCCGCCATCGCAAACTGCGTCGCCGCAAGCAATAACGCCGCCGCAGCCGGCGTCGGACGAGGGCGCTCCCCCGAATGCTTTGCCGGGAAGCACCGTTGAAACGCGACCTCTCGGCGCGCCGGGCTCCGAAGCCGCTACACCCTCACCGCCATTGCCGACCTCAGAGCCCGCAGCCTATCCGCCCACGGCAGGCGATGACGCCTACTTGCGCGGGCGCCAGACCGACGGCCTGCCGCGCCTGCGCCCCGCGCCGCCGCCCGCTCTGGAGGCGCCCCATCAGGTCCAGGTGCAGCCGTTTGAGACCGTCTACGACGTGGCCGAGCGGGTACGGACGCCCCTTCGCGCCCTGATCGACCTGAACGGTCTCCGCCCGCCCTACAGGCTCAACCCCGGCATGATGCTGAAGGTGCCCCAGCCGGCGGTCTATACGGTGCATGACGGCGACACCCTGTTCGGCGTGGCGCGGCGGTTCAGCATCGATCCGCGCTCGCTGGCCAACCTCAACGACATCCCGCTG
>CAXTHJ010000033.1:6388-30047 GCA_964243985.1 uncultured Caulobacteraceae bacterium
AAGCCGGGGCAGCGCATCGCCCTGCCGTCCCTGGTGCGCGACAAAGGGCCGAACCCCGCCGCGCGGGGCGCCCGGCCGGAAGGCCTGACCGAGCCTACGGAGACCGTCGCCGCCAACACCTACCCCCATGCGGCGCCGATCGTGGCGGGTGCGGCGGCCGGAACTTTAGGCGCTGCGGCGTCGAGCGCCGCGAAGCCGCCAATCATCGCCAAGCCCGGCGGCGACAAAACAGCCGTCGAGCCCCTGCCGCCCCGCCCCGACACGCCGCCTCAGTCGGAAGGCCAGATCGTCGCCCTCGGCAAGGGCAGGTTCATTTGGCCGGTGAAGGGTGAGATTGTGTCGAGCTACGGGCCCAAGGGCGCGGGCCAGCGCAACGACGGAGTGAACATCGCCGCGACCACCGGCGATCCGGTGAAGGCGGCGGCGGCGGGCACGGTGGTCTACGCCGGCAACTCGATTCCCGCGTTCGGCAATCTTGTTTTGATGAAGCACACCGGCGGCTGGGCCACGCTCTACGGCAACCTCGGCAAGATCACGGTGAAGAACAACGCCCAGGTCGCGCAGGGCGAGCAGGTGGGCGTGGCAGGCGTCTCCGGCTCGGTTGATAAGCCCCAGGTTCATTTTGAAATTCGCTACGCGCAGAACCCGCACGACAAGGCCAAGCCGTTCGATCCGGCGGGGCTGTTGCCTTAAACCGGTAAGCGCACGCTGAGCTCCCCCGCCAGGTCGCGGATGAACTGGAACGCCACCCGGCCTGACCGCGCGCCGCGAAGCTGCGACCATTGCAGCGCACGTCGGTCGAGATCCTCCGCCATCAGATCGAACCGCTCCGCGTAGGCGTTCACGGCCGCCAGATACTGGGCCTGATCCATGGGCGGAAAGCCGATCCAGAGGCCGAAGCGGTCGGAGACCGACACCGTCTCCTCCGCCTGCTCCGCCGCCGCCAACATGCCCTTGGCTTCTTCGTGGCCCTGGGGCGAAAGGTGGCGGCGGTTGGAGGTGGCGATGAACAGCACATTCTCCGGCGGCCCGGCCACGCCGCCCTCCAGGGCCGACTTCAGGGATTTGGCCGCCGCCGCGCCTTCGTCGAAGGAGAGGTCGTCGCAGAACACCACGAACCGTTCGGCGCGCCCCCGCAGTCGCTCGAACAGGGCGGGGAGGGCGGCGATGTGGTCGCGGTCAATCTCCACCAGCTTCAGGGACGGCTCGGCCATCACCGCCGCCTTCACCACCGAACTCTTGCCCGTGCCGCGCACGCCCCAGAGCAGCGCGTGGTTGGAGGGCAGCCCGGCGGCGAAGCGGCGGAGCGCCTCGGTCAGCCGCTCTTTCTGCCGGTCGATGCCGAGGAGGAGCTCCAGCGGCAGCCTGTAGTCTGGCGCCGGGGAAAAGCGGCCGGGCTCGGCGTCATAGTGGAACAGGCGCGCGGCGGCGAAGTCCGGCTCCGGCGGCGCGGCGGGGGCGAGCCGCTCCAGGGCGTCGGCGATGCGGGCGAGAAGGGCGGCGGTGGTCGCGTCGGTCATGGGCGGGTTCATAGGGGCAGGCGATGGTGTTGTCATTTCAGTTCGCCCTTCTCCCCTTGCGGGAGAAGGTGTCGGCGTAGCCGACGGATGAGGGGTTTCTGGACGAAAACCGACTAGCGGCGGCGTGACCCCTCACCCGACCCCTTCGGGGCCACCCTCTGCCGCAAGGGGAGAGGGATGCTATTACCCGCATTGCAAATCAAACGCTCTGCGCATAGCTTCCGGCCCCTTCGCCCCGGCCGGACCCGCTCCGCCGGGCGATCCCTTATTCACGCCCCACGACGGGAGTTTCTATGTTCGGCACCACGGCCCATGCGGCGACCCCCGGCGCGCCCCAAGGGGGCCCTACGGACATGCTGCTGCAGTTCGCCCCCCTGATCCTCATCTTCGTCCTCTTTTATTTCCTTCTGATCCGGCCGCAACAGCAGCGCGCCAAGAAGCATCAGGAAGAAGTGGCTGGGGTGAAGCGGGGCGACACCGTGGTCCTCTCCTCCGGCGTCGTCGGCAAGGTGAACAGCGTCGGCGATACTGAAGTCTCGGTCGAGATCGCCCCGAAGATCGAAGTGAAGGTGGTCAAGACCATGATCTCCGACGTTCGCACCCGCGGCGCGCCCGCCGTCGCCAATGACGCCAAGGCGTAAGAAGCCGGCCCCGGCGAAGGCGTAGGTTATGATCCAACTTCGGCCCTGGAAGATCGCGCTGGTCGTGATTGCGCTCCTGTTCGGCGTGCTGTTCACCCTGCCAAATCTGGTTCCGGCCGGGTCGCTGCCAGGTTTTCTGCCGAACCAGCGGCTGAACCTCGGCCTCGATCTGCAGGGCGGCTCCTATCTCCTCTATGAGGTGGATACCGACGCCCTGAAGAAGGAGCAAATGACGAACCTCGTGGAAGAGGTTCGGACCACCCTGCAATCCAGCCAGACCATCTTCTCCGGTCTCGGTCAGGTCAACGGCGGGGTTTCGGTGCGGATCACCGATCCGGCTAAGGTCGAGCCGTCATATCAGGCCCTGATCAAATTGGCCCAACCGATCCCCAACACCGCCACGCCCGACCTGAACTTCACCCGCGGCCCTGACCAGACCATCCAGATCGCCCAGAACCCGCAGGCCGCACAGGCCGCCGCCGCCAAGGCGGTGGTGCAGACCATCGAGATCATCCGCCGCCGGATCGATGCCCTCGGCACCCGCGAACCCTCCATCACCCAGCAGGGCACAAGCCGCATCGTGATCGAGGCGGCGGGCCTGAACGATCCCGAAAAGCTGAAGGCCATTATCGGCCAGACCGCCAAGCTGACCTTCCAGATGGTGGACGAAACCATTCCGCCGGCCGACGTGGCCGCCGGCCATGTGCCGCCCGAGGATGTGGTGGCCCCCAGCGACGACAAGCTGGCTGAGTTCTACGTTTTGCAGCGCCGCGCGGTAGTGACCGGCGAAATGTTGACTAGCGCCCAGCAGGCCTTTGACGAGAACGGCCGGCCGGACATCTCCATGCGCTTCAACGGCGTGGGCGCCCGCCGGTTCGGCGACACCACCGGACAGAACATCGGTAAGCGTTTCGCCATCGTTCTTGATGGCCGAGTTATTGAAGCGCCCACCATCCAAGGCGCCATCACTGGCGGCAGCGGTCAGATCACCGGCAACTTCACCGAGGAAAGCGCCGGGCGGCTCGCCTTGCTGCTCCGCTCCGGCGCCTTGCCCGCCAAGCTGAACGTGATCTCGCAAAGGACGGTGGGCGCCGAGCTTGGCGCGGATGCGGTTCGCTCCGGGACCATCGCCCTCGGCATCGGCGCGCTCGCCATCGTGGTCTTCATCGTCCTGGCCTACGGCCTGTTCGGCGTCTTCGCGGCGGCGGCGCTGGTGATGAACGTGTTCCTGATCATCGCCTTCATGTCCCTGACCCAGGCGACCCTGACCTTGCCTGGCATCGCCGGCCTGATCCTGACCCTGGCCGTGGCGGTGGACGCCAACGTCCTGATCTACGAGCGGAGGCGGGACGAGGGGCGGGCGGGGCGCTCCCTGATCCTGACCATAGACTCAGGCTATCGGTTGGCCTGGCCCTCGATCATGGACGCCAATGTGACGACGCTGATCTCGGCGGCGATCATGTTTCAGTTCGGCTCCGGGCCGGTGAAGGGTTTCGCCTGGACCCTCTCCATCGGCGTCCTGACCTCGGTCTTCACCGCCATCCTCGTCACCCAGGTTCTGATCGGCTGGTGGTTCCGGCAGGCCAGGCCCAAGCAACTTCCGATCTAGGACGCCCCCATGCGTTGGCCCCTAAGCCGTTTCCTGCCCGAGCATTCGCACATCAACTTCGTGCGCCTGTCGCCCTTCGCCGCCATCCTGTCGGTCATCGCGGTGATCGGCTCGATCATCTGTTTCGCCACCCTTGGCCTCAACCTCGGCATCGACTTCAAGGGCGGCACGGTGATCGAAGTGGTCTCCCCTGGCCCCGCGCCGCAGGGCCAGTACCGCGCCGCCCTGGAGAAGATGGGCCTGCGCGACGCGGGCGTGCAGGGCTTCGGCGCCCCCAATGACGCCGAGCTGAAGTTCCAGCCCACCCCCGGCGTCGATCCCACCAGCGAGGTCAACACCGTCAAGGCCAAGATCGCCGCCCAGTTCCCCGGCGTGCAGTTCCGCTCCACTGAGGTGGTGGGCCCCAAGGTTTCGGGCGAACTGTTCCGCTCCGGCTTCATGGCGCTGGGCGTCGCCATCCTGCTGATGCTGGTCTACATCGGCTTCCGCTTCGGGCTGCAGCAGGGCCTCGGCGCTATTCTCGCCATCTTCCACGACGTGCTGCTCACCATCGGGCTGCTTTCCGCCATGCAGATCGAGTTCTCCATGACCTCTATCGCGGCGCTGCTCACGGTGATCGGCTACTCCATGAACGAGAAGGTGATCACCTTTGACCGGCTCCGGGAGAACCTCCGCAAATATCGCCGGACACCGCTGGCCGAGGTCATCAACCTTTCGGAAAACGAGCGGCTGTCGCGCACCATCATCACCGGAGCCACCGCGCTCCTGGCCCTCAGCGGCATGCTGTTCCTGGCCGGGCCGTCCCTGTTCCCGTTGGCCTTCACCATGGTGTTCGGCATCCTGATCGGCACCTATTCTTCGGTGTACGTAGCGCTGCCGGTGCTCTTGATCTGGGGCGTCAAGCGCGGTGAAGAGGACGACAAGCCGCTGAAGGCAGCGACGGCGCGGCCATAGCCGATGCGGATCGCGCCGGGCATCGAAGCCTATGGCGGCGGCGGGTTCCGTGTGGCGGGGGCGCGGTACGAAGGCTCGATCCTGATCCTCGACGACAGAGTGCATCCGTGGGCGGTGACGAGCCTGGCGGAAGTGACGGCGGCGACCCTTGAACCCGTCTTCGCCGCCGGACTGGAACGGGTGGAATTTCTTCTCCTCGGAACCGGCCCCAAAGTCGCACCGGCGCCCAAGCCCGTGCGGGAGGCCATGCACGCCGCCCGCTTGGGGCTGGAGGTGATGAGCACGGCCGAAGCCTGCCGCCTCTACAACCTTCTCGCCGAAGAAGGCCGCCGCCTCGCCGCCGCCCTGATCGCCATTTGAAAGGCCGCGAAAAATCGGCTGCATCCTGCGACAAAACCGCTTAAGCTTCCGGCAAGGATAATTTCAGGGGCGAACCATGGGCGCGATTCTTTCCAATCTACGCAATACGGTGATCCTCAGCGCAGCCATCGCTCTGGTGTTCCTGGTGGGTTATGGCATGCACTACGCCAAGGCCAACGGCGGTCACATCGACGCCATTTACTGGCAGGCGGTGCTGCGCTTCCTCCATGTTCTGTCGGGCATCATGTGGATCGGCCTGCTCTACTACTTCAACTTCGTGCAGATCCCGCAGATGGCGCTGATCCCGGCCGAGCAGAAGCCGGCGGTCTCCAAGTTCATTGCGCCCGCGGCCCTTTTCTGGTTCCGCTGGGCGGCGCTCTCCACTTGGGTGTTCGGGGTGCTGTTGGCCTGGAACCGGGGCTACCTTGTCAGTGCGATCACACTGGGCGCCACCGATGGCTTCAAGGTTCCGCAGCACACCTTCATCGGCATCGGCATGTGGCTGGCGACTATCATGTTCCTGAACGTCTGGGGCATCATCTGGCCGAACCAGAAGCGCGCCCTCGGCATCGTCGAGGCGGACGCGGAGACCAAGGCCAAGGCCGGCCGGGTGGCGATGCTGGCGTCACGCACCAACACCCTCCTTTCCATCCCCATGCTCACCACCATGGCGATGAATCAGACGCTGTTCGGTTAGGCGGACGGAAAATTTTACGAAAGGGCCTGCCGTCGGCGGGCCCTTTTTCGTTGTGAGCCTATGATGGATCCCAATCCAATCCTCGACGCCGAGGTGCGCCGCGCCGAGCCGGACCTGTGGCTGGCGAGCCGGCTGGTGGCGGAACCGGCGGCGCGGGCGGCGGTGATCGCCCTCTACGCCGTGCATGTCGAGCTGTCCAAGGTGGCCGGCGCGGCCAGTACGCCGCTGGCGGGCGAAATCCGGCTGGCGTGGTGGCGGGAGGAGGTGGAAGCGCTGATCGCGGGATCGCGGGCGCTGGGTCATCCGGCGCTGCAGGCGCTGAAGGGCGCCGCTGGCTTGAACGCCGCCGCGCTCGACGCCACGATTGAAGCCCGCCACGCGGAGCTGGAGCCGCGCCCGTTCGCCGACGAAACGGCGCTTCTCGCCTACCTGGACAGTGTAGACGGCGGCCTGATGCGCGCCGCGGCCGGTTTGCTGGCGCCGGGGATCGACCCGCCCCTGACGCAGACGGCGCGCGCCTGGGGCTGGTCGAGGCTGCTGCGCCAGCGCCCCGCCTGGCGCGCGAGAGCCCGCGATTGGACCCCTGTCGCGTGGGGCGAAGCGTCGGATGACGAGATCGCCGCCCATGTCCGCCACCGGGTGGCTGATGCGTTGAAGACGGCGACAGCCGAAGTCTCCGCTCTGCCGGTGCCGGCGTTTCCGGCGTCGGCCTATGCCGCGCTTGCGAAGCTCTATGCGCAGGGCGGGACCTCATCCGATCTTGAGAAGCGCGCGCGGCTGCTGTGGGCGTCGGTGACGGGAAAACTTTAAGGCTAGTCATTCTCGGAATTTGCGCAGCTCCGCTACGCCGCCCGGGGATGACGAGCTTTAGATCTTAGGCAAACCGGCGAGCAGCCGCAGCCTCGGCAGCGAGGCGCGGAGATCGTCGCAGCTCCTGAGCGTCGCCACCACCGCGCTCGCCGGCTTCTTCGGCGACTTGACCGGCTTCTCGGTCTCCGGATCGACGAAGCGCCATTCGCCGGGCGCGCCGTAGTTCTGCGCCCCGCCGGCTCGCACCGCCTCGTACATCAGCTTGCTCTGCAGCGCCGGCGCATGCGCCTGCTGCAGGCCGTAGAGCAGGATGGCGTCCGCCTGCTCCCGTTGGCCCTTTTCGCCCACCGCATAGAGGAAGTCGTGCACCACCGCCGCCTCGGCGTTGTCGCCGATGGGGTCGATCACCGCCATCGCCCAGGCGGGAATGGAGGCGAAGTCAGTCTCGAACCCGCGCGGCACCCGGATCACCTGCCGCGTCAGGGGATAGCAGTAGTAATAATCCTCGGTGATCACCGCCACGCGGCGCACCCCTTCACGGCGGGCGTCATGCTCGAACGCCACGTGGAGCGAGGTGTCCTCCAACGGCCGCTCCAGGGTCTGGCAGCCGGTCAGGGCGACGGAGACTGCTAAGATTAGCGCCCAGCGTGTCACGCCGCCGCCTTTCTTGCCAGAAGCCAGTCGTCCAGCGCCTCCAATGCGCGAAGGCTCATCAACCGTTTCTTGGCCCGGCCCCGTTGGGTGGGGGTGAACTTCTTGCCATCCTCGCTCCGCTTCGGCGCATCGCCGACGAGGGGCGGCAGGAGGCCATAGTTGATGTTCATGGGCTGAAACGACCCCCTGCTGCCGCCATCCAATGAGCCGTGCTCCATGTGCCCGCCGGTGACGTGGACGATGAGAGCGCCCAGCGCCGTGACCTCCGGCGGGACGTCGATCTTCTTCCCCAGCCGTTCCGCCGCGGCGAACCGCCCGGCCAGAAGCCCCATGGCGGCGGACTCCACATAGCCCTCCACGCCGGTGATCTGACCGGCGAAGCGCAAACGTGGTTCGACGTTGAGGCGAAGCTGGCCGTCGAGCAGGCGCGGCGAGTTCAGGAAGGTGTTGCGGTGCAGGCCGCCTAAGCGGGCGAACTGCGCGTTCTGCAACCCGGGGATGGTGCGGAACACCTCCGCCTGCGCCCCATGCTTCAGCTTGGTCTGGAAGCCGACGAGATTGTAGAGGGTGCCGAGCGCATTATCCTGGCGAAGCTGCACGATGGCGTAGGCCTTCACCGTCGGATTGTGCGGATTAGTCAGGCCCACCGGCTTCATCGGGCCATAGCGCAAGGTCTCGGCGCCCCGCTCGGCCATCACCTCGATGGGGAGACAGCCGTCGAAATAGGGGGTGTCCTTTTCCCAATCCTTGAACTCCGCCTTAGGGCCGTCGATCAACGCCTGCACGAACGCTTCGTATTGCGCCTCGTCCATCGGGCAGTTGATGTAGGCGGCGGCGTCCCCGCCAGGACCTTCTTTGTCGTAGCGGGACTGGCGCCAGGCGATGCTCATGTCGATGCTGTCGGTGTGAACGATGGGGGCGATGGCGTCGAAGAAGGCCAGGGCGCCTTCGCCGGTCCGGGCCAGGATCGCTTCGGACAAGGCTGGCGAGGTGAGGGGGCCGGTGGCGATCACCACATTGTCCCACTCCGCCGGCGGCAGGCCCGCGATCTCCTCGCGGACGATGGTGACCAGCGGATGCGCCTCCAGCCGCGCCGTCACCTGCGCGGAAAAACCATCCCGATCCACCGCCAGCGCGCCCCCGGCCGGCACCTGGCTCTCGTGCCCCGCCGCCATGATGATCGAGCCGCAGCGGCGCATCTCGGCGTGAAGCAGGCCCACCGCGTTGTGCTCCCAATCATCGGAGCGGAAGGAGTTGGAACAGACCAATTCGGCCATGCCCTCCGTCTGGTGCGCCGGCGTGGTGCGTACCGGCCGCATCTCGTGCAGCACCACGGGAACGCCGGCTTCGGCGATCTGCCAGGCGGCTTCAGAGCCCGCCAGGCCGCCGCCGATCACATGGATAGGTTTGGTCATGATCCCACGAGTGTAGCGGCTCCTGTCCGTCGCCGAAACGGCGCGTTCGCGGCTTAACATCGCCGCAGGGGTGAAAATTGTGGCGGGACTCGCGAAAATCGGCGACGCGTCCCGATGAGGCTCCAGTTCTGGGCTTGCGTAACTGGCCGAGGGGGCCGCCTGAATGACGGAGACCCCACTTTCGGTCTCGGAAGCGATCGAGGACGCGGTGGATTTCGCCCGCGACGCTTGGCGCGAGGCGTGGGCGCCCATGGCCGTCACCACCCTGGGATGGATGCTGATCATCGTCGGCGGGCACGGGCGGCTGACGCCCGAGGCGGCGAACCTCTGCGCTAAGCTCGGCTGGGCGCTTCTCCTATTCTACGTGCCGCTCTTAGGCGCCCTTTATCGGTTGGGCCTCGGCGGCCAGGCTTATAGGGGTCTTGGGCCGGGAGGACTGCAGCTCGGCGGAGTCGAATGGCGAATCCTCGCCGTGAACGCGGTTCTGGGCTTCGCCGTCCTCCTGATCATGATCCCCCTGGCCCTGCTCGCGGGACTGTTTTACGTGGGGCTGCGCCGATTCGGGAGCGTGAACCTTGGGCCGGCCGGGCCGTGGGCGTGGTGGTTCCTGGTCGCGGTCGTTTTTGCGACGGCCCTCTTCGCGGCGGTCGCCTACGCCGGCGCGCGCCTCAGTCTGGCCACCGCCCTCAGCGTGGAGCGACGCCGCACTCTGCCTTTCAGCAGCTGGCCCCTGACCGAGCGGCAGGGTCGCCGCATCGTCGCCGCCGTCCTTCTGGCGCACCTTCCCGTCATCGCCATCGGGCTGGCGCTGCAGGCGTTCGGTTGGATCGAGCCTGGGGACGTGCCGGTGGGGCTACATGGGTCCTGGCCCTTGCCCCAGGCGGCGGGCGCCGGACTGATTGTCGGAGCGATGCTGAGCGTGGTGCAGGCGCCGATCAGCATCGGACTTTTGACCACCCTCTACGACATGCTGGCGCCGGTGGAATCAGGCGTCCTCGCGCCGCCCAGAACGATCATCGAGGCCGCCCAGCCGGAAGCCGCTGCTGAGGCCGAACCGGAGGCGGATGCGGAGCCCAAGCCGGAGCCCGAGCCGGAGCTGCCAGCGCCGGAGCCCGATCCGGACCCGCCCTTCAGCGTGGTGGAATTCTTCAGCCACACCGGCCGATTCTCCCGGGTCTTCGCTCCGTGGCTGTCGCACGAGCCGACGCCCGATCCGTACGCTGCCTATCTTGGCGCGCCCCAGCCCGGCCCCGGCGTCGAAGATGCCGATGAGCACGAGGCTCCCGCCCCCGAGCCTACACCGGCGGAGCCCCACGCCTATCCACACAGCGTCGTGGGCTATTCGCCCGAGACCGGCCGCTTCTCACGTCTGTTTGCGCCTTGGCTGTCTGATTCCGAGCACCCACCGGAGCTTGAACCCCCAACCGAGCCAACGGTCGAAACATCGGCGCACACCGAGGCGCCCGAGAGTCACGCCCCCGAACCCCTCGCCCTTGACGGCGCTGACGAAGCGGAGCACGCGGAGCCATGAGCCGCTTCTCCCCCTCCGACGCCGCCTTGGAAGGCTTCCGCCTGACTCGGGAACGCCCGCTCGCCGTGCTGATCTGGGCGGGCGCGCGCCTCGTCTACGGGGTGGCCTCCCTCGTACTCCTGATGGGCATCAGCGGACCGGCGGTGCAGCAGTTGATGGCGATGGAGGCCGGCCCCGCGGCGCCCACGCCTGACCAGGTGATGCCCCTGACCGCGGCGTTGGCGCCGGCCGGTTTCGCCATCCTGATCCTCAGCCTCGTCTTCTACGCCGTGGTCTACACCGCCGTGCTGCGCGCCATCCTGCGCCCGGCTGACAAGGCGTTCGCCTATCTTCGGCTCTCGCTTGAGGAGCTACGCCAGTTTGGCCTCGCCCTGATCATCTTCGGCCTCTGCTTCGTCTACGCCATAGTGGTGGAGCTGCTGTCCATTTTGCTGATCATGGGCGCCGAGCGTCTGGGCCCAGGGGCTTTGCCGGTGCAGATCCTGGTGATCCTCGGCGTCGTGGCCGCCTTCATCTACCCCGCGGTGCGCTTCTCCATGGCGCCGGCCATGACCTTCGCCGACGGTCGCATCAGCCTTCTTCGCGCCCTGCCGGTTTCCAAAGGCCAGTTCTGGCCCATGTTCGGCGCCTATGCCCTGGCCTTCGTGCTGACTGTGGTGGTGGGCCTCCTGGCCATGGTGATCTTCACCTTTGCGGTAGGAGCCGTGGGCATGGCGCAGGGGGGGATGAACGCCTTGCCGGGTTTGTTCGGCATGATGAAGTCCAGCGACATGAGCGTTGCGGGCCTGTTGTCTCCCCTCAGGTTGGCGAACCTGATCTTTGGCTCGCTGCTCGCCACTCTAGCCTATCTGATCATGTTCGCCCCGGCGGCGGCGATCTTCCGCGACCTCACCGGCCGCATCGCCCCGCCGCCCGTCGCGGCTAAGCCCGGACAGCCCTGGGGCTAAATCCCAGCGCCCTTCGTTCTGATGGTGTGCGGCGTGACCTGATTGAAAACAACTCGCGCGCGACGGCTATCGCAAAGCCTCTGAGTTTGCGTAAGCTGATGGGCTGGGAGGCGATCCGATGGCGAAATTTTCCGCGACCGACGCGGCGATGGCGGGGTTTGGCGTCGTGCGCCGCAGCCCCATGGCGCTGGTCTGGTGGACGTTATTGCACGTCCTGCTGACCTCCGGGTTCAGCATTCTGATGGTGACCATGGCCGGCCCGGCGATGACGCAGATGATGGCGTTGCAAGGCGCTTCCCTGACGCCTGACCCGCAGACGCAGGCGCAGAAGTTCGAGCTCTTGCGGCAACTTGTGCCGCTCTACCTGCTGATGTTCCCGCTCTCGATCGCCTTTTACGCGGTGATCTACACGGCGATAAACCGGGCGGTGCTGAGACCCGCGCAGGACGGCTTCGGTTACCTTCGTGTTGGCGTGGATGAGCTTCGACAGTTCGGGCTGTTTCTGTTGACAGGGATCGTGTTCTTCGCCGCCTATATCGGCACGATCATTTGCGCCCTGCTTGCAGGCTTCGGGATCGCCTTGCTGGTACAGTTGGCTGGGAACAACGCTTCGATGGTTGTGACCATGCGCGTTATCGCGGTGGCGGTCCCGATCATCCTGTCGGTCTGCGCCTGGATCTACGTGGCGACGCGGCTTTCCCTCGCCTCTCCGCTGACGTTCGACACCAAGAAGGTGAATCTGTTCGGTTCGTGGAGGATCACCCGTGGCCAGTTCTGGGCCATGTTCGGGACCTATGTCCTGACAGCGGTCTTGGCCTTGGTTGTCGGTCTGTTGGGGATGATCGTCCTGCTCGCCTGCGCCGCCATCGCCGCCGGCGGCCTGAACGGTTTCGCCTTCATCTTCCGACCGGACATGAGTTCGCTCAGCGCCTACCTGACACCCGCACGGATCGTCTATCTGGTGCTTGCGGGGGCGCTCTACGCCTTGATCTGGCCGGTGTTCCTGGCGCCGCGGGCGGCGATCTACAAGGCGTTGACCGCGCCAAAGCCTACGCCCGCTTCTTGGCCCGTGATGTCGCCGTCTGAACCCGGGCCTTTCGGCGCGCCTCCTGGCGATCCAGCACCTCTTTGAGGTAGCGCCCGGTCCAGCTCTCGGCGTCCGCCGCCACCTGCTCCGGCGTACCCTTAGCGACGATCAGGCCGCCGCCGTCGCCGCCCTCAGGGCCGAAGTCCAGGAGCCAGTCGGCGGTCTTCACCACGTCGAGGTTGTGTTCGATCACCACCACCGTGTTGCCCTGGTCCACCAGCTCGTGCAGCACCTCCAGGAGCTTCTTGGTGTCCTCGAAGTGGAGGCCCGTGGTGGGCTCGTCCAGAATGTAGAGGGTGCGGCCGGTGGCGCGGCGCGACAGCTCCTTCGACAGCTTCACCCGCTGCGCCTCGCCGCCCGAGAGCGTGGTGGCGGGCTGGCCGACTTTCACGTAGCCGAGGCCGACGCGCTTGAGCGTCTCCATCTTGTCGCGGATCGGCCCGACCACCTTGAAGAAGTCCGCCGCCTCCTCGACCGTCATCTCCAGCACGTCGGAAATGGACTTGCCGCGGAACAGGACCTCTAAGGTCTCGCGGTTGTAGCGCTTCCCTTTGCAGACGTCGCAGGTGACGTAGACGTCGGGCAGAAAGTGCATCTCGATCTTGATCAGCCCGTCACCCTGGCAGGCTTCACAGCGCCCGCCCTTGACGTTGAAGCTAAAGCGGCCGGGGCCATAGCCCCGCACCTTGGATTCAGGCAGGGCGGCGAACCAGTCGCGGATCGGGCCGAAGGCGCCGGTGTAGGTGGCGGGGTTGGAGCGGGGGGTGCGGCCGATGGGCGACTGGTCGATGTCGATGACCTTGTCGAAGTTCTCCAGCCCCTCGATCTTGTCGTGGGGCGCGGGGGCGTCAGAGGCGTTGTTCAGCCGCCGGGCCGCCGCCTTATAAAGGGTCTCGATGGTGAAGGTGGACTTGCCGCCGCCCGAGACCCCGGTGATGCAGGTGAAGACGCCGACGGGGATCTCGCCGGTGACCGATTTCAGGTTGTTGCCCCGGGCGCCGACGATCTTCAGCATCTTCTTGCCGGGCTTCCTGCGCTTTTCAGGGATTTCGATCTCGCGGGCGCCGGTGAGGTATTGGCCGGTGATCGATTTCGGCTCGGCCATGATGTCGGCCGGCGTGCCCTCCGCCACCACATGGCCGCCGTGGACGCCGGCGGCGGGACCCATGTCGATCACGTGGTCGGCGGTGAGGATGGCCTCCTCGTCGTGCTCGACCACCAGGACGGAGTTGCCGAGGTCGCGCAGCCCCTTCAGGGAGTTGAGGAGGCGCGTGTTGTCCCGCTGGTGCAGGCCGATGGAAGGTTCGTCCAACACGTAAAGCACGCCGGTGAGGCCTGAGCCGATCTGCGAGGCGAGCCGGATGCGCTGGCTCTCGCCGCCGGAAAGGGTGCCAGAGGCGCGGGCGAGGGTCAGGTAGTTCAGCCCGACCTCCACCAGGAACCTAAGGCGGTCGTTGATCTCCTTCAGGATGCGGCGGGCGATCTCCTGCTGCTGGGGCGTCAGGGTCGGCTCGAGGTTGGAGAACCACTTCAGGGCCTCGGTGATCGACAGCAGCGACGCGTCGCCGATGTTCACCCCGCCGACGCGCACGGCGAGGGCTTCGGGTTTCAGGCGCAGGCCGTGGCAGACCTCGCACGGCGTCTGCGACTGGTAGCGGCTGAGTTCTTCACGCACCCAAGCGCTGTCGGTCTCCTTCCAGCGACGCTCCAGGTTGGGCAACACCCCCTCGAACGGTTTGGAGACTTCATATTTGCGTGCCTGATCGTCATAGACGAACTTGATCTTCTCAGAGCCCGTTCCGTAGAGAATTACCTTCCGCGCCGTTTCCGGCAACTCGTGCCAGGGCTTGTCCATGGAAAAGCCGTAGTGGCGCGACAGCGCCTGCAGCGTCTGGGTGTAGAGCGGGGAGGGGCCGCGGGCCCAGGGCGCCACCGCGCCCTTGTGCAGGGTCTTGTCCTTGTCGGGCGTCACCAGGTCGGCGTCGAAGGTCAGCTTCTGTCCGAGGCCGTCGCAGGCGGGGCAGGCGCCGGCCGGGGCGTTGAAGGAGAACAGGCGCGGCTCGATCTCGGAGATGGTGAAGCCGGAGACCGGACAGGCGAACTTTTCGGAGAAGAGGATGCGGCGGGGCTCTTCGCCTTCGGCGGGCTTATCCGCCCATTCCGCCACGGCGATGCCGTCGGCGAGGCCGAGGGCGGTCTGGATCGAATCCGCCAGCCGCTGCTCCTGGCCGGGCTTGGTGACGATGCGGTCCACCACGATGTCGATGTCGTGCTTGAACTTCTTATCGAGGGTGGGCGCGTCCTCGATGGGATAGAATTCCCCGTCGATCTTCAGGCGCTGATAGCCCGCGCGCTGCCACTCGCCGATCTCCTTCCTGTACTCGCCCTTGCGGTCGCGCACCACGGGGGCGAGCAGCAGCAGGCGTTCGCCATCCGGCAGGGCGGTGATTTTATCCACCATCTGGCTGACGGTCTGGCTCTCGATCGGTAGGCCGGTGACGGGGGAGTAGGGGACGCCCACCCGCGCCCAGAGCAGGCGCATGTAGTCGTGGATCTCGGTCACCGTGCCGACCGTGGAGCGGGGGTTCTTGGAGGTGGTCTTCTGCTCGATGGAGATGGCGGGAGACAGGCCCTCGATCAAATCCACGTCCGGCTTGCCCATCAGCTCCAGGAACTGACGGGCGTAAGCGGAAAGCGACTCAACATACCGCCGCTGGCCTTCCGCGTAGATGGTGTCGAACGCCAGAGACGATTTGCCCGATCCCGACAGCCCGGTCAGCACCACGAGCTGACCACGGGGGATGTCGACATCGACCTCCTTCAGATTGTGCTCACGCGCGCCGCGCACACGGATGGAGGCGTTGGGATCGTACATCTGGGGGCCCGGAGGGCTCGCGCGGGATCGCGAACCAAGCCTCTTAACTTAGTACCCGGAGTCGCGATTTCAGCAAGAACGAAAAAAGAACTGTAAGCTTTGATCCTGTCTGGCCGTCCTGTGGAAGCGACCTTCAGCAGCGGCGGCGGTCACGGATTTTCGCGGCCCGGGCCCGCAGGCCATCCACCACCAGAAGGTCGACCTTGCCCGGCGGCCGCTCGGGCTCGAACATCAGCAGGACCTTTAGCGCCAGCCGTTCAATCAGGTCTGGATCGCCGGCGACGGCATGTTCCTGAATCATCATGTCGACTTCGGAGGCGGCGCGCACCTCGGCGCTGGGCCAGCGCGGCTGACGCGCCCTAGTTTGTAGATGGGGTGACATGCTCATTTCGTGGCGTGATGGATTTTAGACAAGCCGGCGGCTTGGGGGCGGGTTGATGCAACGCCCAGCGCCTGGAGTCCACCCCGAACGGCCGCTTGAAGAGTGGCGTGGCCGCCCCGTCGCCACTGTGCAAATCATAGGCGCCAAGGGTCGCTCGCACTTCGGCCTCTACGTTGCGGACCCGTTCCCCTTTACCTGTACTCAGCTTGGCCTCTATAATGGATATAAGCGTGCTAATGTGCGCTGAACCCCCTAAGCATCTTAAGGTATAGGTTATCTCGTCGACTAATTCTTCGCTATGTCTTTGTCTGTAGTCGCTCAACAATTCGACATCGCCCAATTCCTGATCCCCCGCCCCGATGCGGATTATTGGTAAGTCAAAATTTAACGATAGCTAGTTTGCCTGACCCAGTTTCGGTACTAAGGCCAAGCTTGGTCGATTGGGGAGCGAAGCCAAATGAGCGACGACGCTCAGCCGACGCGGGTGATCGTCCGCAGCATGTTGGAATTCATGCTGGGCGCGGTGCAGGCCTATTCGCGGCCCTTGGGGGGTGATCTTCTGGATACGGTGGTGTTCGCCACCATCCACACCTCAAACCTCAGTCTTCTGGCCCATAATGCGGCGGCGGCGCGGGAATTGTTCGAGGCGATGGACGGTTTGACCGACGATCAGCTCAGGCCCGTCAGCATCAACGCTGTCGCCAAGTCTTTCGCCATTCCCTACGAAACCGCCCGGGGGGCGGCCAATCGGCTGATCGCCAGGGGGTATTGCGCCAAGACCCCGCGGGGCTTCATCGCGCCGGCGGCCGCTTTAATGCGACCTGAATTTGGGGCGGCGGAGCGTGAGGTCAGCAGGGTGCTGGGCGAGACTCTTGCGCGCCTTATTGGCATCGGCTTCGACTTTGATCAGATCGCGGCCGTCGGCGGCATGGCGCCGTCCGCCGACACCCGCCTCGTGCCGCCGCCCTCGATGCGCCATGTCAGCTGGCTGGCGACGGAATTCATGTTGCGGACGGTGGAGGGATCCTCCCCACTGTTCGGCGATTTCACCGCCGGGTTCGTCTTCGCCGGGGTGATGACCGCCAACACGCGGGGCTTCACCTATGACCCCAAGCAGGCCTGGGCCTACGCCGGCATAAACACCCCGCCGCCCAATGCAATGCGCAAGCCGGTCAGCGTTCGCCGTCTATCCGAGCAGCTGAACCTCCCCTTTGAAACGGTGCGCCGCCACGTAAACCGGCTGGTCAAAGACGGCTTTCTACTACGCCTGCACGACGGCGTTATCGCTCCGACAGAGGTGATGCAGGATCAGCGGCTCCTTGGCCGGTCCCCTGTGGTGGCGATGCGCTTCATGCGCCTGATCGCCGACCTGAAACGGGCGGGATACGTCTTCGCGCAACCGGCCGATGGGGTCGGACCGGAAGTCCAGGCTGCGCGGCGCGGTTAAGCCCGGCGATTGAGGGTGATGGCCGAGGCGTCGCCTCGCGCGGCCACGGCGGTCGGGCCATAGCCCGCGGCGCGGCCCCGCTGGGCGGCCACCTCGCTGGCGATGGCGTGCACCAACCCTTCGGTTAGAGATTTCGCCGCCGTCACCGCTCTCCCGTGGCGCGCCAGGATGGCCTGGAAGGCTATGGTGACCTGGATCAGCCGCGTCTTCAACACTGCCCGGGCGCCGTTCAGCAGGGACGGATCGTGCCGGATGCGCAGGGATTCGTGGCGGTAGAGGTTGGCGAGGCGCAGGGTCTCCTCCGCCCCCGCCGCCATCACCTGCGGACGACGGGCCTCCAGCGCCTGCGTCTCGGCTGTGAGGCGTGAGATCAAGCGCTCGGTCAAGGTGATCATCTGTTCGGCGCGGTCGTCGGCGTCTGTGGCGTGGAGGGTCATCAGGTCAGCCCCTGCATCTTCAGCATTTCTTTGGAGATGTCCTTGGCCAGGCCGATGCCGCCATGCTTGGAGAGCGACTTGGCGAAGGCGTCGGTGAGGAAGGACTTGAACGCCGCCTCGCCCTCGCCGCCGCCGAAGGGCGCGGCCGCCTCGGTCCCCTCGAACATCTGGCCCATCATCACCGACAGGAACTGGGTTTCGAACGACTTCGCGGTGGCGTCGATCTTGGCGCGGGTGGCGCTGCTGGCCATCGCCGGAGACGAGGAGGGCTGCGACGGGGCGGTTTGAGGCGAAGCCGGCAGAGCCATGGCCGGCGTCAGCAGGTTCAGCGGAACCGAAAGGTTGGAAAGGTCCATCACATCACCTCGATGTCGGCCTGCAGGGCGCCGGCGGCCTTGATGGATTGCAGGATGGAGATCATGTCGCGCGGCGAGACGCCAAGCGCGTTCAGCCCCTTCACCAGCACCGAGAGCGAGGCGCCGGAGTTCAGCAGGATCAGCTTCTTGCCCTTCTCTTCGTCGATCTTGATCTTGGACTGGGGCGTCACGACCGTGGTTCCCTGACTGAACGGACCGGGCTGAGAGACTTTCGGCGTTTCCTGCACCGAGATGGTCAGATTGCCCTGAGCGATGGCGACGGTGGAGATGCGCACCTCGTCGCCCATCACTACGATGCCGGCCACCTCGTCGATCACCACCTTGGCCGGGCCGTCCGGATCGACCTGCAGCTGTTCGATGGACGTGACGAAGTCCATCAGGCTTTCGCCGGCGGGGGTCTTCAGGGTGACGATGGTGGGGTTCTCGGCGGTGGCCGCGTCGGGATAGATCTTGTTCACCACCTCGGCGATGCGCTTGGCGGTCGTGAAGTCGGGGTTGCGGAGCGTCATGCGCATCTGTCCGAGGGACGCCAGCTTGAAGCCGAGCTCCCGCTCCACGATGCCGCCGGCGGCGATGCGGCCGGAGGTAGGTACGCCGCGCGTGACGGACGAGCCGGAGGCGCCGCCGGCGGAGATGGCGCCCGTCTGCACCGTGCCCTGCGCCACCGCATACACCTCTCCGTCCGCGCCCATCAGGGTGGTGCCGAGGAGGGTGCCGCCCAGCAGGCTCTTGGCGTCGCCCATGGCCGAGACCGAAACGTCGATCTGCGAACCGGTGGCGGAAAAGGCGGGCAATTTAGCGGTGACCATCACGGCGGCCACGTTCTTGGTGTCGATGTTGGTGGCGGCGCGGGTGTTGACCCCCAGGCGCTCCAGCATGGATTGGAGGCTCTGCTGGGTGAAGGGGGCGTTGCGCAGGCTGTCGCCGGTGCCGTTCAGGCCGACCACCAAGCCATAACCCACCAGCTGGTTCTCGCGCACGCCCTCGAAGCTGACGATGTCCTTGATGCGGGAGCGCGCGGCGGCTGGGGACGCGTCGAAAGGGGCGATCAGCGCTAGGCCGAGCATGAGGGAAGACAGAACTCGAAAACGCATCAACCACCGCTCCGGCGTCAACAAGGACCGCCCGTCGGCGATCTCGCCTTTAACCATGCGACGATCGTGCCAGCCGCGAGCGGCGAAGCGGATAATTTATGGCAATAGATTCAACAGATAAGCCGTGGCGTTAGCAGCGGTTACGGACCGTTCGGCAAAAGCTGCCGGGAGCGTTAACGGCTCAGCAACTCGCCTGCGCAAAACTTGCCGTTATGGTTAACGCCGGCGCTCACACATGAAGATCCAAGGCGGGAGCAGCGCGGGCGCCGCCAGCGCCACGCCCCGCGCAGATGGCCAGGCCGCGACCGGCTTCATGCCCTCCGTCGCCGCGTCCCGCGACGCGGCGCCGAACAGCCCTACCGGCGCTGTGAACACCGTTTCCTCTCTCGACGCGCTGCTGGCGTTGCAGGAGACCCCAGGGCCGACGGAGCGTCGTCGCCGCGCGGTCAAGCGCGCGGGGCGGCTCTTGGACATCATGGATTCGGTGAAGCTGTCGCTCCTGGGCGGTGAAGACAGCGCGCCTATGCTGAACGATCTAAAAGGCGCAATAAGCCAGGCCCGAAACGAAACCGACGATCCAAGTCTGGAAGGCGTGCTCAACGAGATCGAGACTCGGGCGGCGGTGGAGCTGGCCAAGGCCGAAATAGCCAGCCAAATCAATGCCCGCGCCGCTTGAATGTTCACGCCTTGGGGTCAGACAATTCGCCGCGCGTTGCACGGATTTAAAGTGGTGTTATAAGCGGCGCGCCCGTAGGGGGGCAGTGGACTATTCAGTATGAGGGCGTCAATGCAGGCGGCCGTAACAGTTCTCGACGCGCCGGAACAGGCGTCTGTACCAGAAGGTTATCGTCCGAGTGACGACGAACCCTTCATGAATGACCGGCAGTTGCAGTATTTCCGCATCAAGCTTACCACTTGGAAGGACGACATACTTCGCGAATCTCGCGAAACACTGTCCCACCTTCAGCTGGAAACCGAAAACCATCCAGATCTTGCGGATCGTGCATCTTCCGAAACCGATCGCTCGCTGGAACTGCGCACCCGAGATCGCCAGCGCAAGCTGATCTCCAAGATCGAGGCCGCGTTGCGGCGAATCGACGACGGCTCCTATGGGTTCTGCGAAGACACCGGCGAGCCGATCGGGTTGCCTCGTCTGGACGCCCGCCCCATCGCCACCATGAGCCTGGAAGCGCAGGAGCGGCACGAGCGCCGCGAGCGGGTCCACCGCGACGATTGAGGCGAGCTTGGCCGCGCTCACGGCCAAGTTGTTCACACCCCTGTGAATAGTTTTTCCTTGCGTCGGGAACCGATAAGGGATTCAGGTAATTAACCACGTGCGGTGTGTCAGAAGGACACACTGTTCAGGTTAATCCGTCCACAGCCGCCGAACGCGGGCTGAGGACGCCGAGTGTAAATCGAGCGTTCGCCATGCTGCATTGGATCCGCCCCGAAACCGTCGCCTTCGCCGGCGCGATAGACGTCGCCGCCACCCCCGGCGCCCCTCGCTTGTTTGAAACCCCGCTCCGCGCCATCCATGCCCGCATGATGGCCCACGCCGCTACTCGTCGCCGCGCCGCCATGACCAGCGCGCGCAACGATTGCCGGGTGGACGCCGTCTATTGGAAAGCCTCCGCGCCTCAAGCCCTGACGAAGGCGCGGGCCCTGCGGGAAGCGGGATTGTCTGTGCTGCCCTAAATCTAAGCTACGTTAGCAGTTGTCGAGTTCGGCTGCCAGCATCGCGTTGTTTTGCTTATGAAAATGACAGCGGCGCCCAAGCCGAGGGCGTTCGGCCGTTCTATGATGATTATCGACGGAAGCACTTGATCCGTACACCGAACACCGCCTCTCCTTGCATCGATGGAGGGGCCGTAATGTCTGTTCTCGAAACCGATCTGGTGGACTACGTCTACCTCGACGATCAATCCATGACGCCGGTTCTGGTGGTGTCCGATCCGCTCACCTGGAAACCGCCGGAAGATGAACTTCATCTCGACGCCCTCCGAGACAAGCTGAACGCCCAGATCGCCTTTGTGGAGACGGGGCAAATCCGCTCAGTCTGGCCGGGCTATGTGGGCGGGCTCGTTAAAGTCGAGGTGGTGGCCCGCTACGCCCTGAACCGCGCGGCGGAGGAGTTCTACGGCGTCGCCGGCGGGGTGATGCGGAAAGCTAACATGCACCTGGATTTCCGCCTCTGCGACGCGTGACGCCCGTCGCCTAGTTGGGCCGCGTCAGAGCTTGGCCGCCACCTGCGCGTTCTGGTCTGCGTAGCCGTAGAAACCGGGGCCGGCCGCCGCCTCTGCACGCATGGTGCGGATCATCGGCAGGACTTCCGCCACCGTTCCGACCGCACCCCAGGTGTCGGGCATCCAGGCGGGAGTGAACTTCTGCTCCACCATGAACGCCATCAGGGTGAAGAAGGGCTGCCAGAAGCCGTGCAGGTCCAAAAAGACGATGGGTTTCCTGTGCAGATCGAGACGGCGCCAGGACATCAGCTCCACCACTTCCTCCAGGGTGCCGATCCCGCCGGGGAAAATGGCGAAGGCGTCGGAATTCTCGAACATGATCCGTTTGCGGTCGTGCATATTGGCGACAACCTTGGTCTCCACCTCGTCGTAGAGAACCTCGTGCCGGCGCAGAAAATTCGGCATTACGCCCAAGACCTCGCCCCCTGCCGCGTGGGCGGCCTTGGCGCCGGCGCCCATCAAGCCGATGCCGCCGCCGCCATAGACCAGCCGCACGCCTTCGCTCGCCAGAATGCTGCCGAAATCGGATGCGGCCTGCACATAGACCGGACGAGCGCCGGCGGAAGAGCCGCAGAACAGGCACACCGATAGGAGCGCGCCGTCGCCATCGCTCTTTCGCACCGACCCATCGCCAAACGGCTTCGTCATACGCAATCGACCTTTCCAGTAGAACCGGGCGTACCGGACGCCTATGTGCGGGGCACGATCTAACAGGATTCTCGTTTTGACAGGGGAAGACAAGCCGCATTCCGATACCGAAATTGCCGCGCGGGGTTGTCGGACCGCCCGCGCGACAGGGGCTTTGCTGGTGGCGATCCTCGCCCTGGCCGCATGCCAGAAGTCGGCGGCGGAGAGGAATGACGCTGACGCACCCGCCGATCCCGCCGGCTATCTTCCCCCGCCGACTCTCCTCGCCGCCACGCGGGACGCTAGCGGCGGCCTGGCCTTTTCGGGCGAGGCGCCAGCGTCCACGGAAGTGCGTCTTCGCGATCCCGCTGGCGCGGCTTTCAGCGCCACGGCCAATGATGACGGGAACTGGTCGATGCAGCTGCCGCCGTCCGACGCGCCGCGCATGTTCGCCTTCGAGGGAGAGATTTCAGGTCGTGTGCTGCACGGGGAAGGGGCGATCATCGCCCTACCGGCCCCGGCTCCAGTGGCGGTGCTGGCCCGCGCGTGCTACGGCGCCCTGACCATCGGGGCTTCGCCCGGGCCGCTCAGGATCGTGGCGGTGGACTATGACGGCGCCGGGGGTGGGTCGGTGTCGGGCGTCGCCGCGGCGCGTTCGCCTGTGCGCCTGGTTCTGGACGGGCAGCCCGTGGGCATCGGCCAGGCGGACGATCAGGGCCGTTTCGCCGTACTCGACGTCAACGCCCGGAAGCCCTTCGGTCAGGGGGCCCATATCGTGCGGGTGGAAGGGCCCTCCAGCGCGGTCCAGGGCCAGCTAACGGTGTCGCGGGCCAAGGATCTTGGCGGCGACGTGTTCCGCGCCGTCCGCGAGGCCAGCGCCTGGCGCACCGACTGGCGTATCCCCGGCGGCGGCGTGCAGACCACCCTGGTGTTCGACGCTGAGACCGCGGCATCGCCGCCTGCGCCGGGCGCGGCGAAGCCATGAACCCTCGCGCCAGTGCGCCCTCCGCCCAACGGGACGTCCACCTGGCCGAAGACGCTGCGCCAAAGCCGCTCGGCTTGATCGCCGCCATGTCGACCCTGGCCAAGCTGGTGCTGCGCTCCAGGGCGCCGCAGCTGAAGCTGCGCCTGATCGTCTCCCTCATCCTTACCTTCGGCTCCAAGATCACCGATGTGCTGGCCCCCCTGTTGCTGGGCGCGGCGATCAATTCCCTGGTCGGCGGCGGGTTCAACCTCGGTGCGGCGCGGCGGGGGGCAAGCATGGCGGCCACCGCCGCCTCGCGCACCGGTCCCCACTTGCCGGTGAAGCTGAGCGTCTTCTTCGCCATGCTGGCTGGAGGCTGGGCGCTGGTGCGCTTCCTCTCCTCCGCCGCACCGCAGGGCCGTGACATCGTCTTCAGCCCGGTAGGGCAGGCGGCGCAGCGGAGCGCGGCCAGCGAGACCTTCGCCCACGCCCTTTCCCTCTCGCTCGATTATCACCAGACCAAGCGCACGGGCTCCCTGTCCCGCACGGTGGATCGCGGCTCGCGGGCGGTGGATTTCCTGCTGCGGATCGTGGTGTTCAACCTGGCGCCGACGGTGTTGGCGCTGGTCCTGGCGGCGCTCGTCCTGGCCAAGGCCTATGACTGGCGGTTCGCGGCGACGGCGGTGTTCACCGTCATCATCTACGGTGTCGTTACCTTCGCCATCTCCAACTGGCGGATCGGTCATCGCCGCATCCTGAACGAGGCGGACGCCGAAGCTTCGGCCCGCGCCGTGGACGCGCTCCTCAATTACGAGACGGTGAAGGCCTTCGGCGCAGAGGCGCGGGCGGCGCAAAACTATACCGACGCCCTTGAGGTCTACGGCCGCGCTTCGGAGAAGGCCAACACCTCGCTCGCCCTCCTCAACGTGATGCAGGCGGCTGTTATGAGCGGCGGCCTCGGCGTCATGGCCATACTGGCGGGGGTGGA
>CAXTHJ010000034.1:0-29908 GCA_964243985.1 uncultured Caulobacteraceae bacterium
TGTCCGCCTACATCAACGTCGACCGCGACACGGCCGGGCGGCTGGGGGTGATCCGCCGGGAGGAGGGGCAACCGCAGCAGTTCCTGGGCGTAATCAAGCCTGGAGAGCCCGCCGGCGAGATGGCGTTGATTTCAGGGACCGCCCATACAGCCAATGTCCTCGCCATGCGGGACTCGGAGGTCTTGTCTCTGCCCCGCCGATCCTTCCTGGCGGCGGCGCGAAAAGACCCTGCCCTGATGGCCGAAATGGCGCGCCTGACCATCACCAGAGCCCGGCAGGCCACACCGCGTTCAGGCTCAGGCGCACCGACCGTTTTCGCCCTGATCGGCGTGTCGCAGGCGCCGCCGATCCGCCCCATGGTGGAGAAGATCGAGCGGTACATCATGGAGCTGGGCTTCACCGTCGCCGTCCTGGGCGCCGAGACGCAATCGGCGCCGACTGAATGGTTCTCCACCGTGGAGCAGCGGCATGACATCGTCATCTTCGTCGCCGAGCGGGACGAAGAAAGCTGGATCCACCTGGCCTCCCGCCAAGTGGACCGCGTGTTGCTGGTGGGCCAGGGCGATCAGAAGCCGCCGTTCGATCCGTCAGCCTTCGCCGGGCGGGCGATCCATGAGCATCGGCTGATGGACCTCGTCTTGATTCAACCTCAAGGCAGAAAACATCCTCAAGGCTCTGCCGCCTGGCTCGACGCCGCGCCTGCCACCCGGCTTTTTCACGTCCGGGATGGTGATGACTCCGATCTTCGGCGGATGGCGCGGGTGTTGTCAGGCGCTTCGATCGGCCTGGTGCTGTCCGGCGGCGGCGCCCGCGCCTATGCCCATATCGGGGTGATCCGGGCGCTTCGAGAAGCCAACGAGCCGATCGACTTTATCGGGGGCGCCTCCATGGGCGCGATCATCGGCGCTGGCGCGGCGCTGTGTTGGAACGACGAGGAGATCAGCCGGCGCATTCGCCACGCCTTCGTCGATTCCAGCCCGCTCGCGGACATCGCCCTCCCCCTGATCGCCATGACCCAGGGGAAGTTGGTGAAACAGCGATTGAAGGAGAATTTCGGCGACATCGAGATCGAAGACCTGTGGCTTCCCTATTTTTGCGTCTCCTCCAACCTGACCAGCGGCGACTATCACCTGCATCAGCGGGGGCGCCTTCGCCGGGCGTTGCAGGCGTCGAGTTCGCTCCCCGGCGTGATGCCGCCGGTGATCTGGGACGACGGCAGCGTGCTGGTGGACGGCGCGGTCACCAACAATCTCCCCACCGACATCATGCGCCGCGCCCACCGGGGCCCCGTGATCGGCGTCGACGTGGCGGTGGCCAAGGCCCTGACGGCTGACGACGTCAAAAAGCCCGCCTCCCTTTGGCGCTGGGTCGCCTCAGGGGAGTGGCGAAAAGGGCCGCCCGTGGTGTCGCTGCTGATCCGCGCCGCCACAGTCTCCAGCACCCGCGATCAGAACTCGGTCAAGGACGCCTCTGATCTGATGATCATTCCTAAGATCGAAGGCGTGGAATTGCGGGATTGGAAGGCGTTCGATCCGGCGGTGGACGCCGGTTATGCGGCGACGAAAGCGGCGCTGGCTGAGCTGTCGGAACCCTTGATAGATCTGTCCCGCCGGCATGCGGATCCCGATGAGATGAGCCGCCATCTGGCCGTCAGCACCGCCGAGCCATGATAAAAAGCCGGGCGAACGGAAACAGCGTCGTCCCGTCAGGCTGGCGTGGAAAGTCCTGATCTATTTTGAAGCGGTAGGCGTCGATGAAGGCCTTTTGCTCCGGCCCATCCTCCAACCTTTGCAGGTAGGGGCGAAGAGCCGTCCCCTTCATCCACTCCACAACGGGGTCTTCGCCCTTTAGGACATGAAGATAGGTGGTGGTCCAGACGTCGGTTTCGGCCAAAGGCGAGAGCCACCTGTAATAGTCCGCCGCCGCAGCGACCGGCTGCACATCCCGAACGCCCTTCATCTTGGCCGCCCAGGGCGCTTCGGCGGCGGTTGCGCGAATCGCCATGTGCCAACCTGTGTCGAAGCTTGCCGGAACCTGACAGGCGAACACGCCGCCGGGCGCCAGGGCCGAGACGAGGCGCGGAAAAAGCGCCTGATGATCCGGCAGCCATTGCAACGCGGCGTTTGTGAGGATCAGGTCAGGCGGCGTCGGTGGTGAAAAGCTTTCGATTTCCCCTTGAACCCAATTCACATCACTAAGCCGGCCGCGCGCCGCCGCCAGCATCTCCGCGCTTGAATCCAGCCCATGCACCTGTGCATCCGGATGCCGGAGCGCCAAAAGCGCAGCGTGTTCGCCCGTGCCGCAACCAAGGTCCCAGATCTCGCGAGGGTCCAGGTCTGAAGGAATCTGCACCATCAGATCGAGCGCCGGTCGGTCGCGATAGGCCTTGAACTTCTCGTACTGGTGCGGATCCCAGGTCGCCATGGGCGTGAGCCTTAAAGGAATGTCCGAGGGCAGGCGAGCTTTTTGCGGCTCCCATTGTGCAGACCCCCCGGCTCAGGCGGCTTGCCTGAAGGGGCGGAGCGTCCTACCACGCCCGCGCCATCGAGGAGCCTCCTATGCCCGCCGCCACGCGTCTTGAGACCGACACCTTCGGACCTGTTGAGGTGGACGCCACCCGCTATTGGGGCGCGCAGAGCCAGCGCTCACTCGGCAATTTCAAGATCGGGTGGGAGAAGCAGCCTCTCCCTGTCGTGCGCGCGCTCGGCATCGTCAAGCGCGCCGCCGCCGAAGTGAACATGGCCCTCGGCAAGCTCGATCCGAAGATCGGCCAGACCATCGTCGCCGCCGCCAACGAGGTGATCGAAGGCAAGCTCGACGATCATTTTCCCCTCGCCGTCTGGCAGACGGGCTCGGGCACCCAGTCCAACATGAACGCCAACGAGGTGATCTCAAATCGCGCCATCGAGATTCTGGGCGGAGAGATGGGCAGCAAGAAACCTGTCCATCCCAACGATCACGTGAACATGAGCCAGTCATCCAACGACACCTATCCCACGGCCATGCACATCGCCGCCGCCGAGGAGATCACCCACCGCCTACTGCCGGCCCTGCAGACCCTCAGGAACGCCCTGAACGACAAGGCGGAGGCGTGGAAGGACATCATCAAGATTGGCCGCACCCACACCCAGGACGCGACGCCGCTGACGCTCGGCCAGGAGTTCAGCGGCTACACCCAGCAGGTGGAGAACGGCATCGCGCGGATCGAGGGCACTCTGCCGATGCTGATGCAGCTGGCGCAGGGCGGCACGGCGGTGGGCACCGGGCTGAACGCGCCGGTCGGTTTCGCCGAACAGGTGGCCGCCAAGATCGCGCAAATCACTGGGCTGAAATTCACCTCAGCCCCCAACAAGTTCGAGGCCCTGGCCGCCCACGACGCCATGGTGTTCAGCCACGGCGCCATGAACACCGTGGCCGTCAGCCTGTTCAAGATCGCCAACGATATCCGTTTTCTAGGTTCCGGACCCCGCTCCGGCCTCGGCGAGCTGAGCCTGCCCGAAAACGAGCCGGGCTCGTCCATCATGCCCGGCAAGGTGAACCCCACCCAATGCGAGGCGCTCACGATGGTCTGCACTCGCGTGTTCGGCAACGAGGCCACCATGACCTTCGCCGGCGCCTCGGGCCATTTCGAGCTGAACGTGTTCAACCCGGTGATGGCCTATAGCTTCCTCCAGACCGTGCGCCTCCTGGCCGACGCGGCCGTCAGCTTCACCGAGCATTGCGTGATGGGCATCGAGCCGCGCCTCGACAACATCAAGCGCGGCCTGGACAATTCCCTGATGCTGGTGACGGCGCTGAACGGCAAGCTTGGCTACGACCTCTGCGCCAAGATCGCCAAGACCGCGCACAAGAACGGCACGACGCTCCGCCAAGAAGCGGTCGGCGGCGGCTACCTCACCGACGCGGAGTTTGACGAATACGTCCGTCCGGAGAAGATGATTTCGCCGGGCTGAGTAAAGACGCCGCCGAAGCTGCGAGCCATATCTCTGGCTCGGGCCGGGTTCATGAAATCGATCGATAGAGCGCGCCGCGAAGAGCTTCAAAGCATCTCTAAATGGCGCCGGCCGTGTCTTGCTGAAACAAACGGCACGGGGCGGTGAGATTCCTTCAGGCGCTGCATCAACTCGCTCACCACGAAGCGGGTGATGTTGGGCAGGTCCAAAGCCTCGATTTGATCGAAAGTAAACCAGTCGATCTCGCCCAGTTCGCCCGTATCCCCTACACGCTCCAAGCTGATCAGCGCGGTCGCCTCGGCCATGAAGAAACGCGCGTCAAAGCGCCTTGGTCGATAGGGCGGCGTAATCGCTCGGGCGACGAAGTCCAGGGCCGCCAGATCAGGCGCCGCGCCCGATTCCAGGAACGGCCGCCAGCAGCCGACGGCCGAGCGGGTTGGAGAGGGCTTAGCGAGCAGGAGGCCCGCTTCCTCGAACGTCTCGCGGATCGCCGCCAGAGCCAGGGCGCGCGGCAGGCTACGAGCGTATCGGGGCGAAACGCTCTTCCCGAGTCGATCTTCCACCTCAGGCTTGAGTTCGCTGGCCGCGGGCGCAGTGAAATCGCACCGATCCACCCCTCCTCCGGGAAAGACCCACTTATCGGGCATGAAGCTATGGGCCCCGTGGCGGCGGCCCATAAGCACGCGGGGCAGACCACCGTCCCGGCGCACCAGCATGAGGGTCGCGGCGTTTCTAGGTCTGGCCGCCCTGATACCCGGCGCACGCTCGGGCCCGTCCCGGTCGAAAGACGGGAGGTTCATCGAGGCTGGCCCCGGGTCGGTCGCCGCGCCGGGGAGCGGGGCGGCTGCTGGGTGTTGCGGGTGCGGGTGCCGAGGCGCGGGCGCGGGGCCTTGGGATCGGCGGCCTCGGGCTCGCTCAGCATCTCAAACAGCAGGCCGCCGGTGATCGGCGTCGCCTCCCGCAGCCGCACCTCCACCCGCGCGCCAAGCCGCCAGCGCTTACCGGATCGTTCGCCCACCAGGGCGTGGGCGCGATCGTCGTGGACGAAGTATTCACCGCCGAGCGATGAGACCGGGATCAGGCCGTCCGCGCCGGTCTCGTCCAGGCGGATGAACAGGCCAAAGCGGGTGACGCCGGTGATGCGGCCCTCGAACTCGGCCCCGACGCGGTTTTCCAGGAAGGCGGCGACGTAGCGGTCGGTGGCGTCGCGCTCGGCGGCCATGGCGGCGCGCTCGGCGGCGGTGATATGGTCGGCGGTGGCCTCCAGCCGCGCGATCTCGCCGTCGGTGAGGCCGTCCCCCCCCGAATTTGGCCCGAGCTTCAGTGCGCGGATCAGGGCCCGGTGGACGATCAGGTCGGCGTAGCGGCGGATGGGCGAGGTGAAGTGAGCGTAGCGCTCCAGGTTCAGGCCGAAGTGGCCGATGTTGTCGGGGCTGTAGTGGGCCTGCATCTGGGTCCTCAGCACAACCTCGTTGACGATTTCGGCGTGCGGCCCGTCGCGGGTTTCAACCAGCAGCCGGTTGAACCGTGCTGTCTTCGCCGGCTCGCCCTTGGTCCAGCCGATGCCGATGGTGGCGAGGAAATCGCCCAGCGAGAACAGCTTCATCTCGGACGGCGTGTCGTGCACGCGGTAGATCAGCGGGCTCTGCCTCTGCTCCAGGGTTTCGGCGGCGCAGACATTGGCCTGGATCATGAACTCCTCGATCAGGCGGTGGGCGTCCAACCGCTCGCGCTTGTTGATGGAGACGACCTCGCCCTCGGCGTTCAGCACGATGCGGCGTTCGGGGCTGTCGATATCCAGCGGCGAGCGGACGTCGCGGGCTTTACCGACGGTGGCGTAGGCGGCCCAGAGGGGCTTCAGCACGCTCTCCAGCAGGGGGGCCGTGGCGTCGTCCGGCAGGCCGTCGACGGCCTTCTGCGCCTGGCCGTAGGAAAGCTTGGCGGCCGATTTCATCAGCCCACGCATGAACTTGTGGCCTCGCTTTCGCCCATCCGCGCCGAACACCATCCGCACAGCCAGCGTAGCGCGGGGCTCCCCTTCGCGCAGGGAACACAGGCCGGCGGAGAGATGCTCCGGCAGCATCGGCTCGACCCGATCGGGGAAATAGACCGAGTTGGCCTTGGTCCAGGCTTCGCGGTCCAGCGCCGAGCCGACGCGCACATAGGCGGCCACGTCGGCGATGGCGACCCAGACGATCCAGCCGCCGGGATTTTTGGGGTCCGGGTCAGACTCGGCGAACACCGCATCGTCGTGGTCGCGGGCGTCCTCCGGGTCGATGGTGACGAGGGGAATGGCGCGAAGGTCCTCGCGGCCTTTCAGCGTGGGCTTCTCTGCCGATTCAGCCTCGGCCTCGGCGGTGGGCGAGAAGCCGGTGGGGATGGAGTGAGTGTGAATGGCGATCAAGGACGCGGCACGGGGGTGGTCCTCCCGGCCCACCACCTCGATCACCTTGGCCGGCTTAGGGCCATAGCGGCTCCGCTGCCCCATCGGTTCGGCCAGCACGAGATCGCCCTCCCGCACCTTGGCCGCATCGTCGTGGATCAGGATCAGATTGTCCTTCACCTTGCGATCCACCGGCTCGATCCGCGCCTCGCCCCGCCCCTTGCGGACGACGCCCAGCACCCGGTGGGCGCTTTGACCCAGTCGCTTGATCAGGCGCGCTTCCAGCTCACCGCCCTCCAGCCGCTCGTAGCGCACCAGCACCCGATCGCCGAGCCCGGGCGCGCCGGCCTTCACCTCATCGCGGTTTGGGGCGAGGCGGATAAACTTCAGCTCTTCGGTGTTGGCGGGCCGGACATAGAGATCGCCGTCCGTATCCCGCTCCACCACGTCGGCGACGCCGACGGGGGGCAAGTCCTCGGCTGCGCCTGCACTTTTCTTACTGCGGCCACGATGCGGCCTTACGGGCTCCGGGGCGCGGCGATGGGTCTTGGATTTGTACGGCTTGGAGGGCGGGCGTTTGGCCATGCCCCTCTTTTAAGCCGGTTCACGCCGAGGCGCGAACAGTTGTTCTACACACTAAACTGACTCCCGACTGCAACGCAGCGGAGCGCCGGGATGACAGAGGTTAGCTTCAGGCCGCCTGCGCCTGATCAGTGGGCGCCGGATAGCGGTACGCTTCACCTGCGAACTGCTTGGCGGCGAAGCTCCAGTTGGCGACGCCGTCGAACCACTTCTCCAGGAAGTCTTTCCGGAGATTTTTGTAGTCCAGGTAGTAGGCGTGCTCCCAAATGTCGCAGACCAGGATCGGCGTGACGCCGTGCACCAACGCGGTGTCGGCGTCGTGGGTGGAGATCACCTTCAGAGCGCCGCCGTCCGACACCAGCCACACCCAGCCTGAAGCGAAATGGCCGACGCCTTCGGCGACGAACTTGGTCTTCAGATCGTCTAACGACCCGAAGGCGCTGTTGATCGCCTCGGCCAGCGCGCCCTCAGGCTTGCCGCCGCCGGGGGTCATGCACTCCCAGAAGAAGGCGTGGTTCCAGGCTTGGCCGGACTGGTTGAACAGCTTCTGCTCGCCCTTCTCCTTGGCGAACTGCACCACCTCTTCCATGGTTTTGCCGGCGAGACCCTTTTCGCCGACCAGAGTGTTGGTGGTGTCCACATAGGCCTTGTGGTGCTTGTCGTGGTGGGTCCGCATGGTGATTTCGGACACCGTCGGCTGCAGGGCGTCGTAGCCGTAGGAGAGGTCGGGCAAGCTGAACATGGGTCACCTAAAGAGAGAGGAAGCCTCTTAAACGTCCCAGCGTGGGTCGCGTTGCCGACAATCTAGGCCGCGGCGGTCTTTTTAGCCTTGGGCTTGGTGGCGGCCTTGGCTTTCGCGGGGGCTTTTGCGGCCGCCTTAGGCTTGGGCGCAGGCTTAGCCTTGCCCCGCGCAGGCTTCTTGCCGCCGCCTTTCGCCGCCCGTTCGGCCAGGAGCGCCACCGCTTGGTCCATGGTTACGTTGGCGGGATCTGTTCCCTTGGGCACGTTGGCGTTGACGCCGCCGCTGGCGATGTAGGGACCGAAGCGTCCCGCCAGCACCCGCACCGGATCGCCGGTTTCCGGATGGGCGCCGAGGTCCTTCAAGGCCGCCGCCTGGCCGCGCTGGGGCCGCCCGCCGCCGGCGCGCTTTTCGGCGATGAGGGTGACGGCGCGGTTCAGCCCCACGTCAAACACCTCATCGATGCCATCGACGCTGGCGTAGGTCTTGCCGTGCTGGACGTAGGGGCCGTAGCGGCCGAGCCCCGCCAGGATCGGCTCGCCGTCGTCCGGGTGGGCGCCGACGGTGCGGGGCAGGCTGAGCAGGCGCAGAGCCTTCTCCAGATCGAGCGCTGCGGGCTCCCAGCCCTTGGGCAGGGATGAGCGCTTGGGTTTGTCGTCCGTCGCCTCTTCCACGTAGGGGCCGAAGCGGCCGACCTTCAGCCATACCGGCTTGCCCGTCTCCGGATCAATCCCGAGTTCCCGGTCGCCGCTTTCGGCCTGATCATCGCCGTCGGGGGAGGAAAGCTGGCGGGTGAAGCGACAGTCCGGATAGTTGGAGCAGCCGATGAAGGCGCCGTACTTGCCGACCTTCAGGCTGAGCTGGCCGGTGCCGCAGGTGGGGCAGACGCGGGGATCGGTCCCGTCTCCCTTGTCAGGGAAGATCTGCGGGCCAAGGCTTTCGTTCAGGGCGTCCAGCACCTGGGTGACGCGGATGTCGCCAAGTTCGCCCACGGCCGCGTGGAAGTCTTTCCAGAATTCGCGCAGCAGGTCCTTCCACGCCATCTCGCCGGCGGAGACCTTGTCCAGCTTCTCCTCAAGGGCGGCGGTGAAGTCGTATTCCACGTAGCGGCGGAAGAACTGCTCCAGGAAGGCGGTGACGAGGCGCCCCTTGTCCTCTGGCACGAAGCGGTTCTTGTCCATCTTCACATATTCGCGGTCGCGCAAGACGGTGAGGATCGAGGCGTAGGTGGAGGGGCGGCCGATGCCGAGCTCCTCCATCTTCTTCACAAGAGAGGCTTCGGAATAGCGCGGCGGCGGCTCGGTGAAGTGCTGGTCGGCAAGGGCGTCGATCACCTTGGCGCCTGCGCCTTCGGCAACGGCCGGCAGGCGGCGGCTATCCTCGTCCGCCTCGTCGTCTCGGCCTTCTTCATAGAGGGCGAGGTAGCCGTCGAACTGAACCACCTGACCGGTGGCGCGGAGCCCGGTGCGGCCGTCGGGGGTTTCCAGGTCGATGGTGGTGCGCTCGATCCGCGCCGCCTCCATCTGGCTGGCCATCATCCGCTTCCAGATCAGGTCGTAGAGGCGGGCGAGATCGCCATCGAGGTGCAGCTTGCCGGGGTGGCGGGCCAGGGAGGTGGGACGGATCGCCTCGTGGGCTTCCTGGGCGTTCTTGGCCTTGGTCTTATAATACCGCGGCTCGACCGGGACGTAGGCGGGGCTGAACCGCTCGGCGATCACCTGGCGGGCTTCCTGCAAGGCCTCGGGCGCCGATTGCACCCCGTCGGTCCGCATGTAGGTGATCAGGCCGCCGTTCTCGTCGACACCCTCATAGAGCTTCTGCGCCGCCTGCATGGTGCGCTGGGCGTTGAAGCCGAGCTTGCGGGACGCTTCCTGCTGCAGGGTCGAGGTGGTGAAGGGCGGCGGCGGATTGCGCCGCGCCGGCTTCTTCTCGACGCTCTTGATGGTGAACTGACCGGCCTCAACCGCCCGTTTGGCGTCGGTGGCCTCATCCGCATGGCCGAGGGAAAACTTCTCCAGCCGCTTGCCATCGAGCTTGTTCAACCGCGCCAGGAATGGATCGGAGCCGGCGGAGACATCCGCCTCCACTGTCCAGTATTCCTGCGCCCTGAAAGCCTCGATCTCGATCTCGCGATCCACAACTAGCCGCAGCGCCACCGACTGCACCCGCCCCGCCGACCGCGATCCGGGGAGCTTCCGCCACAGCACCGGCGACAGGGTGAAGCCCACGAGGTAATCCAGCGCCCGGCGGGCGAGGTAGGCGTCCACCAGCTCCATGTCGATGGCGCGGGGGTTCTTCATCGCCTCGGTGACGGCGGACTTGGTGATGGCGTTGAACACCACCCGCTCCACAGCCGCGCCCTTGATCACTTTCTTCTTGTTGAGCACTTCCAAGACGTGCCAGGAGATCGCCTCCCCTTCCCGATCCGGGTCGGTGGCGAGGATCAGGCGGTCGGCGCCCTTCATGGCGTCGGCGATGTCGGACAATCGCTTGGCGGCCTTGGGGTCCACGTCCCAGATCATGGCGAAATCGTCGTCCGGCTTCACCGACCCGTCTTTCGAGGGGAGATCCCGCACATGGCCGTAGGAGGCCAGAACCGTATAGTTCGAGCCCAGGTACTTGTTGATGGTCTTGGCCTTGGCCGGGCTTTCGACGACGACGACGTTCATGCGTTGCAGGACGCTTTCAGGGAATCAGGAAGGTGAGCCGAACCATGCCAAGGGGCGGTTTGGCAAGGGGCAAAGGTGGGAAGCGACAGGGGCCGCTGTCAATGGTCGCTAAAGGGCCTGCACGTTATTCGTGAGTTTTTAAGATTAGCTATCGCAAAAGGAGCATAACTCGGCTAGGAATGCTCCATGACCTTTCCAGACGCCGGAACGCCGCCCGCATCAGTGGGCGACTACATCGAAGACATGCTGAACGAACTGGCGGAACTCGCCGAACGCCTGGGCGACGCAGCCCTCACGGCTGCTATCAGAGAAGCCGGCCTCACCGCCGCCCGCGCTAACGTGAAAACGCGGGCTTAACCTCACGCATCGTTCTCACGCCTGAAACATTGACTTGGCGTTCGCCGTGAGTATTGTCCGCGCCTCTCGATTTCCCGGCTCCGCGCCGGCTCTCGCGCACGCCTGGAGTTTTCATCATGGCCAAACCGGCTTCCATCAAGATTCGCCTGAATTCCTCGGCGGACACCGGCTTCTTCTACGTCACCAAGAAGAACGCCCGCACCAAGACCGACAAGCTGGTCATGAAGAAGTACGATCCCGTGGTGCGCAAGCACGTGGAATTTCGCGAAGGAAAGATCAAATAGGATTGCGTCTGCGGGCTACGCCGCCCGCGTGACCACCTGATTGCGGCCATGGGCCTTGGCCTCGTAGACGGCCTCATCCGCGCGTTTCAGCAGGGCGTCGGGCGTATCCCCCGCCCCTTCTGTGCACGCCACGCCCACGGAAATCGTGACTGACAGGGGTTCCGCAAAGCCCGGCGCCCGGAACGGCGTGCCCGCCACATGGACCCGCAAGCGTTCGGCGATACGCAGAGCGTCCTTCAGTTGCGTATCCGGCATGATCACCACGAATTCCTCGCCGCCAAACCGGCAGGCAAGATCGATCCCGCGCACGTTTGTAGCGAGCCGGACGGCGAACTCCTTCAAGATCTCGTCGCCGACGTCATGCCCGAAAGTGTCGTTGATGCGCTTGAAATGGTCGATGTCCACCAACAACGCCGCCACAGGTTCTCCGCCCATGGACGCCCGTTGGACCAGGGCGGCGGCCTGCGTCGTCATGTAGCGCCGGTTGTGCAGGCCGGTGAGCGGGTCGGTGACCGCCAGCTCTAGGCTATGATCCAAGGTGTTGCGCAGCACGTCGGTGTAGCGCTTTTGCCGGATCAGCGTCTTCACCCGCGCCGCCAGCTCTTCGGGATCGACCGGGCGGTTGAGGATGTCGTTGATCCCGATCTCCAGAGCCTTGACCGATCTCGGCTTCTCGTCTCGCTCCACGATGGCCAGGATCGGCACGTGGCGGGTCATCTCCTCGGATCGCACCTGGGCCGCCAGGCGAAGTCCGTCGAACCCGCGGCTCACGGCGTTGACGATCAGAAGATCGGCCCGGGCGCGAACGGCGATCAGCGCCTTTTCCGGATCGCTCTCAATTACTGGACGGTGTTCGACCGCCAGCTCTTCGGCGATGCGGTGGGCCTGATGGTCCACGTCGTCCGCGATGACGATGCGGGCGCCCGTGGCGCTCAGCCGCGCCACGGCGCCCTCGATGACGCCCATCCGGCGGCCGGACGCCTCGCGCTGTCGAAGCTCGTCGATCACATGCTTCAGGCGCGTCAGGCTGCGCACCCGCGCGAACAGCGCCACATCATCGATGGGCTTGGTGAGAAAGTCGTCTGCCCCGGCTTCCAGGCCGGTCAGCCGATCGCGCCGGCCGTCCAAGGCGGTGACAAGGACAACGGGAATGTGCTGCGTGGCCGGATTGCCCTTCAGGCGTCGGCAGACCTCGAACCCGTCCATGCCCGGCATCATGACGTCGAGCAGGATGATGTCCGGCTGTTCCAGCGCAGCCTTCTCCAGGGCCGTCTGACCCTCGGGCGCGGTCAGCACCTCGTAATATTCGACCTCGAGCTTGGCCTGAAGCAGCCGCACGTTGGCTTCGATATCGTCGACGACAAGCACGCGAGCCGACATGGCGAACTACCCTAGAAAGCGGCGAACTGTATCGAGGAAGTAGCCGACGGAAATGGGCTTGGAGATGTAGGCTTCGCAGCCCCCGTCGCGAATCCGCTCCTCGTCGCCCTTCATGGCGAAGGCGGTGACGGCGACCACGGGAATATGGCTGAGCTCATCGTCCTCCTTCAGCCACTTGGTGACTTCCAGGCCGGAGATTTCGGGCAGCTGGATGTCCATGAGAATGAGGTCCGGCTGGTGCTGGCGGGCGAGGGCGAGCGCGCTCAAACCCTCGCGGGTTTGCAGCGTCTCATAGCCCTGGGCGTCCAGAAGGTCGTGGAAGAGCTTCATGTTGAGCTCGTTATCCTCGACGATCAGGACTTTCTTGGTCATCATCAGTCCCGCCATCGGTCAATCGGCGTCCCTGCGTTGTGGACGCCTGTTCTGCTGGAATAATGACACGGATATCCTTAAATAGCCGTTTAGTAGGGAGCGAGCGTGGCGAAAGACCCGCCGATCATCGAGACGCCGGATGGGATCGCCCTTGATCGTGGGCGGGGCCTGGCGATCATCGACGTGGATGAAGTGCTGGCGCTGTTCGTCCAGGGCTTCAATCGATACCTGCGAACGCGCGGCCATGAATGGCGGCTTTTGTCCTTTGCGCTCTTCACCAATATCTACGAGCTAGGCGGCGGGGAGCCGGTCAGTCTCGATCGCGCGCGGGAACTTTATGAAGACTTCTTCGCGATGGGTTGCGGTGAGATCGAGCCCGCGCCGGGGGCGGCGGCCGGGCTCGCGCGGCTAGCGGAGGTGGCGCAGGTGGTGATCCTGACCAACACGCCGGAGCCTGCGCGCCACCTGCGCACCCAGTGGCTGTTACGCCATGGAATGGATTATCCGTTGATTCTCAGCGAAGGCGTCAAAGGTCCTCCAGTCGCCATCTTGGCCGCCAAAGTCGATGGGCCCATCATGTTCGTGGACGATCTTATGAGCAATCTTGATTCAGTGGCTGAGGCCGCGCCTCGCGTTGTACGGTTCCAGATGGTGGCGGACCCGGCGCTCCGAGAAGTCGCGCCCGCCCGCCCGCACCATCCACGGGTAAACGACTGGTCTGATTTAGCCTCCCTAGGTCGGGCCCTGTTCGCCGCATGATTCGAATCGGCGTGGATTTCGGCGGCACTAAGATCGAGGCGGCGGCCCTGGACGAGAAGGGCCAGTTCGTGGCGCGGGTGCGAAAGCCGAACCCCGGGGACTACAAGGATGCGGTCGAGGTCGTCAACGACGTGGTGGCCGAGGCGGAGAAGCAAGCCGGCGTCGGGCGCCTCCGCGTAGGCCTCGGAATGCCGGGATCGATCTCGCCCAAGACCGGGCTCGTTCGGAACGCCAACTCCGTCTGGCTGAACGACAAGCCGTTCGACAAGGATGTGCGACAAGCCCTTGGCCGCGATCTGCGGGTCGCCAATGACGCCAACTGCTTCGCCCTTTCCGAAGCCACGGACGGCGCAGGCGCGGGGGCCAAGGTGGTGTTCGGCGTCATCATCGGCACGGGCTGCGGCGGCGGCGTGGTGGTGGACGGCAAGCTGATCGACGGGATCAACGGCGTCGCCGGCGAATGTGGCCATAGTCCCCTCCCCTGGCCCTCGGCGGAAGAGCGAGGCGCACACACATGCTGGTGTGGCCGGATCGATTGCCTTGAGACCTGGGTTTCGGGCTCCGCCTTCGTCGCCGACTATAGAGAGCATGAGGGCGAGAAGCTGGACGGCGCAACCATCATGGCCCGGGCCCGTAATGGCGACGCGGCGGCGAACGCGGCGCTGGATCGCTATGTGGATCGTCTAGGTCGGGCGCTGGCGGTTCTGGGCGACATCCTCGATCCGGACGTGATCGTGCTAGGCGGCGGCATGTCCAACACCGACGAGCTCTACGATCGCGTGCCGCCGGTGTTCGCCCGCTACATCTTCTCGGACGTCCTGAACACCAAGGTCGTGAAGGCCGTTCACGGCGATAGCTCGGGCGTGAGGGGCGCAGCGTGGCTCTGGCCGCCGGAGGGGTGACCGCGCTCTGCCGCGACTGTTTTTGGACCGGCGAAGATCAAACGAGCCGCCGGTGCCCCGTTTGTGGCTCGCCTCGCCTGATCGCGCACCTGGAACTCGCGACCCTCTCCATCGCCCATCTGGACTGCGACGCCTTCTACGCCACCGTCGAGAAGCGGGATCGGCCGGATATTCGAGATGAGCCGGTGATCGTCGGCGGCGGCAAGCGGGGCGTGGTCACGACCTGCTGCTATATCGCCCGAACCTATGGCGTCCGCTCCGCCATGCCCATGTTCAAGGCGTTGAAGGCCTGCCCCCATGCCGTGGTGATCAAGCCGGACTTCAGCAAATATACGGTCGAGAGCCATCGTATAATGAGAATGCTGCGGACATTGTCGCCCCTGGTTCAGCCCCTCTCTCTTGACGAAGCGTGGCTCGATCTTTCCGGCACCGAACGGATCAACCACGGCTTTCCCGCCCTCGTTTTGGCGCGGATGCAGAAGCGCATCGAGGACGAGACCGGTCTCACCATCTCCGTCGGCCTCGCCGCCAATAAATTTCTGGCCAAGATCGCCTCTGACCTCGACAAGCCGCGCGGGTTTTCGATTATCGGAGCCGAAGCCAAAGCGTTCCTGAGCACCCGCCCCGTCTCGATCCTCCCAGGGGTCGGGCCGGCGTTTGTCAAATCCTTGGATAAGGCGGGGCTTCAAACCGTAGGCGACATCGCTCGCGCTGACGCCGAGAGCCTGGCGGCCAAGTTCGGCACCTCGGGGCTGCGCCTTTCAAGACTGGCGCAGGGCGAGGATGTACGAAGCGTCAATCCGGACCATGACCGCAAAAGCGTCTCGGCAGAGACCACCTTCAATGAGGACCACTCCCGATTGGTGGACCTGGAGGATCGGCTCTGGCCGCTCTGTGAGAAGGTGGCGCTGCGATGCCGGCGGGAGGACATTACCGGCCGAGTGGTCACCTTGAAGCTCCGGGCGTCGGACTTCAAGATCGTCACCCGCCGCCGCACCCTGGCCTCCCCCACCAAGACCGCCCGCACGCTCTTCGCCGAAGGCCGCGAGATGCTGAAGGACGAAGCCAGGGGCGATCGCGCCTTTCGCCTGATCGGCATCGGCCTCTCGAACCTCTCCGAAGCCGTCGCCGTGGAGACCGAACTCTTCGCTGGCGGCGAGGCCAAGGCGTGGGACACGGAAAACGCCATCGACAAGCTTCGGACCCGCTTCGGCGACGCCGCCGTGGTCACCGGCCGGGCGTTCAAGAGCGGCGGCGACGACTAGCGACACGCGCCGCTTGTCGCCCATGCGCCGAGCGGCCATACGAGCCTCTTTCCGAATCGGCGCAAACTCTGACGATGGCCAAGGCGCAAAAGCTTCCAGACCTGTTCGGCGACCCCGCGCTCGCCCCCGTCCCCGCTCATCCCGTGGCCAACGCCACGGCGGAGCCCCACGCCGCCCTATCCGCCTCCGGCTATTCGGCTAAAGACATCGAGGTGCTGGAAGGGCTGGAGCCGGTCCGCCGCCGCCCCGGCATGTACATCGGCGGCACCGACGAGCGGGCGCTGCACCACCTGTTCGCCGAGGTGCTGGACAATTCCATGGACGAGGCCGTCGCCGGCCACGCCAAGTTGATCGAGGTGACGCTGGAGGCGGACGGCGCCCTCAGCGTCCGCGATGACGGGCGCGGCATCCCGGTGGACCCGCACCCCAAGCATCCCGGCAAGTCGGCGCTGGAGGTGATCATGACCGTGCTGCACTCCGGCGGCAAATTCTCCGGCAAGGCCTATGAGACTTCGGGCGGCCTGCACGGGGTGGGCGTGTCGGTGGTGAACGCCCTGTCCGAACAGCTCGACGTCACCGTCTGGCGGGACGGGTTCGAGTGGCGCCAGAGCTTCTCCCGCGGTCATCCGCTGGGCGGGGCGGAGAAGCTCGGGCCGTCGAAGAAGCACGGCACCCTGATCCGCTTCATGCCCGACGTGGAGATCTTCGGCGAGGGCGCGACCTTCAAGCCGGCGCGGCTCTACCGCATGGCGCGCTCCAAGGCCTACCTGTTTCGGGGCGTGGAGATCCGCTGGCGCTGCTCGCCCGAGCGGCTGCACGATCAGACCCCGGCCGTGGCCACCTTCCACTTCCCCAACGGCCTCGCCGACTACCTGAAAGAGCGGGTGGGCGAGATCGAGACGGTGACGCCGCAGCCCTTCGCCGGCAGGATCGAGCGGGCGGAGAATGGCGGCGCGGTGGAATGGGCGGTGACCTGGAGCCCTGCCGGATTCGGCGAGGCGGACGGCTTCATGCAGTCCTACTGCAACACCGTGCCGACGCCCGAGGGCGGCACCCACGAAGCGGGATTCCGCGCCGTCTTGATGAAGGGGCTGAAGTCCTATGGCGATCTCACCGGCGAAAAGCGCTCGGGCCTGATCACGGCGGAGGATGTGGCGGCCCAAGCGGGCGGCCTGATTTCCGTCTTCGTCCGCAATCCGGAGTTCCAGGGCCAAACCAAGGAGCGGCTGTCTTCCTCCGACGCCCAGCGCCTGGTCGAGAACGCTCTGCGCGATCCCTTCGACCACTGGCTCACCGCTCAGCCGAAGATGGCCACCGCCCTCTTGGAGTTCGTCATCGAGCGGGCCGAGGAGCGGCTGAAGCGGCGGAAGGACCGGGAGGTGCAGCGCGCCTCCGCCACCCGAAAGCTCCGCCTCCCGGGCAAGCTGGCCGACTGTTCCGGCACGGCGTCACAGGGTTCGGAAATCTTCCTGGTGGAAGGCGATAGCGCCGGCGGTTCGGCCAAGCAGGCGCGCAACCGGGCGACGCAGGCGATCCTGCCGCTGCGGGGCAAAATCCTGAACGTCGCTTCCGCCACCAACGACAAGACCGGCGCCAACAAGGAGCTGTCGGACCTGATGCTGGCGCTCGGCGTCCAAGGCGGCTCGAAATTCAAGGAGGAGGACCTCCGCTACGACCGCATCATCATCATGACTGACGCGGACGTGGACGGCGCCCACATCGCCAGCCTCTTGATCACCTTCTTCTACCGCACCATGCCGGCCATGGTGCGGGCGGGGAAACTCTACCTCGCCCTGCCGCCGCTCTATCGGATCAGCCACGGATCCCAGAGCGTCTACGCCCGCGACGAAGCCCACAAGGACGAACTGCTGGAGACCGTCTTCAAGGGCAAGAAGCCGGACATCAGCCGCTTCAAAGGTCTGGGCGAAATGATGCCGGCGCAGTTGAAGGAGACGACCATGGATCCTGGCAAGCGCACCCTCGCGCGGGTGGTTCTGCCACGCTCGGAGGAAAGCGTGGAGGAGATCGTCGAGACCCTGATGGGGCGAAAGGCCGAAAGCCGCTTCCGGTTCATCCAGGAAAATGCGGAGTTCGCGGCGGCGGACGTGGACGTTTAACCGACTTTGTCATTCTGGAAATCGCGCAGCGATGATCCGGGCCCCAGAAGCTCAAAGTGTTGCGCTTGCTGGGTCCCGGCTCTTCGCTTCGCTTCGGCCGGGATGACAGGGAGCCTAAGACCGCCCGCCCGGCTCGATATGCACAGTGATGGGCTCACCCGACACCGCCTTGGCCTTCCAGGTGGTGCTGGACGGCTTGGGCGTGCAGAATGAGAACGGAGTCGCCATGGGGCTGGACTGCTTCAGGCACACCTTGTCCGCCTTGAGCGTCCAATGGCCGCTGGACTTATCGCCCCGCCGGCCAGCCGCCTTGTAAGTCCCGTCTTCACTGAGCCAAAGCTTGCCCTTCCGTCCATCGGGATAGGTGGAGATGATGGTGCCTTTGAACGCCGGCGCCAAGCTGGCGTTGTCCGCTGCGTCGTCGGACTTGGCGAGCGCGGGAACTGCGGCGACGACGAAGAGGGCTGAAATCAGGAGGGGGCGGAGCATGGGAAATCCGTTTGATGAAGATAGCATAATTGGCAAACGCCTTTTCGCGCTGTTGGTTCGCCGTCCCGCGCAGAGCCGAGAACGCGTTGACTTTTCAGGCTTTGCGGCTATGTGTCTGGCAAGTTTGGAGCAGGACTGGCGAATCCGCGCCGCCCGCTCGCCCAAGCACGGGCGGCTCCGGCGACTTTTTCCTGCGAGACATGACAGATTTTTCAGACCTGGGGCTAAGCCCCGAGACCCTTAAAGCGGTCGAAGACACCGGCTATACGACGCCGACCCCCATTCAAGAGCAGGCGATCCCGGTCGCTTTGGCCGGCCGAGACGTTCTAGGCATCGCCCAGACCGGCACCGGCAAGACTGCAGCCTTCACCCTGCCGATGATCGATAAGCTGGCGTCCGGGCGCTCCAAGGCGCGCATGCCGCGCGCGCTGGTGATCGCGCCGACCCGCGTACTGGCCGATCAGGTCGCGGAAAGCTTCAACAAGTATGCCAAATATCAGAAGCTCTCTTGGGCGCTGCTGATCGGCGGCGTCTCGTTCGAAGATCAGATCAAGAAGCTCGACCGCGGCGTCGACGTCTTGATCGCCACCCCCGGCCGTCTGCTCGATCACTTCGAGCGCGGCCGCCTGCTCCTCACCGGCGTGCAGATCATGGTGGTGGACGAGGCCGACCGGATGCTCGACATGGGCTTTATCCCCGACCTCGAACGCATCTTCAAGATGACGCCGGCGCAGAAGCAGACCTTGTTCTTCTCCGCCACCATGCCGCCGGAGATCACCCGCCTCACCACCCAGTTCCTGCGCGATCCGACCCGGATCGAAGCCTCCCGCCCCGCCACCACCGGCGAGAACATCACCCAGTACGTCTGCAAGATGCCGATCGGCGACTCCAAGGCCAAGCGCATGGTGCTGCGAGCGTTGATCGAGCGGTCGGAGATCGTCAGCGCCTTGGTGTTCTGCAATCGCAAGTCCGAAGTCGACATCGTCGCCAAATCCCTGAAGGTGCACGGCCTGGACGCCGCGCCGATCCACGGCGATCTCGACCAGTCCATGCGGATGAAGACGCTGGAGAGCTTCCGTAACGGCGAGTTGAAGATCCTGGTGGCGTCGGATGTGGCGGCGCGCGGGCTGGACATCCCCGCTGTGAGCCAGGTCTTCAACTACGACGTGCCCCACCATTCGGAGGACTACGTCCACCGCATCGGCCGCACGGGCCGCGCCGGACGCACCGGCGAGACCTATATGATCGTCACGCCCAACGATCAGAAGAACTACGAGAAGGTGATCAAGCTCACCAAGAAGGAGCCGCAGCAAGTCACGGTCGATCTCGACTGGGACGAGGCCAAGGCCGCCGGTGAGCGAGACACCGCGCGCCGCAAAGCCACAGGCGGCGACCGCGACCGCAAACCGCGCGGCCGGCGCGACGAGCAACGCTCCCGCCCGGTGAAGGATCATGGCGAGCGAGCCTCCATGGACGCCCTGGCGCCGGCGCCAGCAACCCCCGACACTCGGCCGGCGCAGGCCGAACGGACAGAGCGCCCAAAGCGGGAAGACCGCCCGCGTCGCGAAAAGCGACCCCAACGCCAAGACCGCCCCCGCCGGGAAGACCAGCCCGCTGCGGCGCAAGCGGAAGTCCGCCCTCAATCGGAAGACCTGACCCGCCGTGAAGAACGCCCCCGCGAAAGGCCGCTCTCCGACAAACCCAAACGCGACGACGGCCGCCAATATGGTGAGGCGCGCGACGACGGCGCTAAGATCGTGGGTTTCGGCTCGGATATGCCGGCCTTCCTGAAGCGGCCGGTTTTGGCCGCGCTCCAGAAAAACCCCGTTGAAAAGGCTGCGGCGCCTCCAAAGCCCGCTCGTGCGCCCCGCAAGAAGGCTGTCGCTACGGAAGCCTGATATCCTGTGCCAGCGCTGAGCGCTGATTGGGAGCGCACACGGAACGCGCGACAGATTTGGTCCCGGATTCGGGTCATTCGCCCGTTTTACGGTGGCGTTTCATGGGCCTCCCGCAGTTTGCGCTGCAACGAAGCGCATTGTTCTTAACGGCAGTTTCAACACTTCTGGTTAGTTTGCAGGGGAATATCGATCTTCGCTTAAACGGGCGGAGGCGGAGCGGGGGTCTGATGACCGTGGAAGTCGAAGTTTCCCTCCGGGGTCCAGAAGCCTACGTGCTGGCGCGCAAGGCGATCAAGACCATGGAGCGGCACAAGGTTTGGCCGACGCCGCTCAATTTCGAGCTTTGGCTTCACTACGTCGGCGACCCGACCGGAGCGCTCGGCCGCGAAATCGACCGGCTGGTGAACGCCGGTCAAGCCATCACCGAGGCCCTGGCCGAAGAGCTGGCCGCCCAGTTCCTGCCCAAGGCCCGCCTTACCGAAGAAATCCGCGACGCCGGGGATCAGTTGAACCGCCAGCTGGAGAGCATCTCCAAGGCGATCCAGGCAGCCCAGCGCTCCAACGCCGCCTACGGCAAAACCCTGGCCGGCGCCTCAGTCGGCCTGGCCCAGGACCTCGACCCCTCCGCTTTAAAGGAGATGGTCAACGGCCTCGCCACCGCCACCCGCTCAGTACAGCGCCAAAACGGCTCGCTGGAAAAGCGCCTGCACGCCTCAACCGAAGAGATCGTCCGCCTGCGCGAGCACCTGGAGCAGGTGCGCCGCGAGGCTATGACCGACGCCCTCACCGCCCTCGCCAATCGCAAGGCGTTCGATGAGGGGCTGGAGCGCGCCTGCGCCGAGGCTGCCCTCTCTGGCGAGCCCCTGACCCTGGCGGTGATCGACATCGACCACTTCAAGCGCTTCAACGACACCTGGGGCCACCAGACCGGCGACCAGGTGATCCGCTATGTGGCCAGCGTGATCGGCCGTGTGGGCGAGCCGCCCCGCCTTGCCGCCCGCTATGGCGGTGAAGAGTTCGCCATCGTCTTCCCCTCGACCCTGGCTGCGACCGTCGCCGGCGAGCTGGACGAGGTGCGCCGCGAGATCGGCTCGCGCGCCCTGAAGCGCCGCTCCACCAACGACGACCTTGGCGCCGTCACCGTCTCGGCTGGCGTGGCGCAATACTGGCCGGGTGAGCCAGTTGCCAACTTCCTGGAGCGGGCCGACGCGGCGCTCTACGCCTCCAAACGCAATGGGCGTGATAAGGTGACCACGGCCTCGGACACGGTCTCGGACATCCAGGCCCAGGTGGCGAGCGGCCGGGCGGCTTAGGCCTGAACTATCTCTTGCGTGGCTGAAATCGGCGCCGGCTTCCCCTGGTCACGGTATCGTCACCGCCGACCTTGGCCTATCCTTGCTTGAAATAATGCGAGGAAGCCGGCCGTGGATTACAAGCGTCTCAAGCTCACCTGCGAGGACAACCTCGCGATCGTCACCCTGTCCGATCCGGCCACGCTGAACGCAGCGTCCTTGGAGATGTCCACGGAGCTGCACCATGCGTTAGCGATCCTCTCCTCCCCCGATGCGGCAGTGCGGGCGGTGGTTCTGACGGGGGAAGGACGCGGCTTCTGCTCCGGCGCAGATTTGTCGGCCGCTCCGAGCGAGCGGGCGATGGACCCGGACGGCAAGCCCGACGTCGGCAAGACGCTGGAACACACCTATAATCCCCTGGTTAACGCCATGCGGGAGCTGCCTATTCCCATTGTCACGGCGGTAAACGGCGCGGCGGCGGGAATCGGCTGCTCCATCGCCTTGATGGGCGACATCGTAGTGACGGCCGAAAGCGCCTATTTCCTGCAGGCGTTCCGGCGCATTGGCCTCGTGCCCGACGGGGGCTCCACCTACCTTCTGCCTCGTCTGGTGGGCAAGGCGCGGGCCATGGAAATGGTTCTTCTTGGGGAGAAGCTTCCCGCCGCCAAGGCCTTGGAGTGGGGACTGATCAACCGCTGCGTCCCCGACGCCGAGCTGATGCCCGCCGCCATCGCCATCGCCAAGGCGCTGGCGGCGGGTCCAAAGTCCCTCGGCCTGATCCGAAAAACCATGTGGGCCAGCCTGGACGCACAATGGCTCGAACAGCTGCACGAAGAGCGGGTGGCCCAACGGGCGGCCGGCAAGACCGAGGATTTTCGCGAAGGTGTCGCCGCCTTCCTGGAGAAGCGCCCGGCCACGTTTCAGGGGCGATAGATCGCGGACAGGCTGCACATCCCCATCACTTAGCGGGGTTGATCAGGTATTTCTCCCCGGTGGCGCGCCGGCTGTAGGCGGCAAGACTCTCGGGCTGTAGCGCCTGCGTCAGCGAAATCTCCGCCGTGTAATGACTGGCGAAGGTGGTCTTCAGCTCGGCCGCGACCCGCGCACGGAGCGCTTGTCCCTTGGCCCGGCCGATCTTGGTCAGGAAGGGAGTCAGGAGCCAGCCGCCGACGCCCCAGGCCATGCCGAAGGAACGGGTCAGCTCTGTCGGCGCCATGTCGAGCCCGCCATAGATGTAGACCTGCTTGTGCACACTCGATCCGTAGCGGCTGTATTCCTTGGCCGTGCGGTTGGCCGCCGCCTCCATGCCGGTGAGTATCTGCCCCGCCAGCTTGCCGCCGCCGATGGCGTCGAAGGCCAGCGTCGCGCCGGTGGCGGCCAAAGCGTCGATCAGCTCGGCCATGAAGCTTGGCGAGCTAGAATCCAGAACGTGTTGGGCGCCGATGCCCCTCAGCATCTCAGCCTGCTCTTGGCTGCGGACGATATTCACCAGACCGACGTCATCCTTGAGGCAGATTTTGTTCAGCATCTGGCCAAGGTTGGAGGCCGCCGCCGTGTGCACCAACGCCGTGTGGTCCTCCATCCGCATGGTCTCCACCATGCCCAGCGCCGTCATTGGGTTGACGAAGCTGGAGCCGCCGTCCGCCGCCGTCGCGTCCGCCGGCAGGGGAAGACAGCTCATGACGTTGACGGTCCGATACTGCCCCCACATGGCGCCGCCGATCACGCCCACCGTCTTGCCGAGCAGCGCCTGCGCCGCGTCTGACGATCCTGCCGCGATCACCACGCCCGCGCCCTCATTGCCTACGGGCAGGGACTGATCGAGCCGCGTCGTCATGGCGCGCATCGAGGGTTTGGGGATGTCGGCGGTGATGGTCGGGCGATCGGCCGCGCCGGACGCCTTGACCGTCGTCATGTCCGCTGGGCCGAGCAGGAGCCCCAGATCGGACGGGTTGATGGGCGAGGCTTCGATGCGGACCAGGACTTCATCAGCGCCCGGCGCGGTCACCTCGACCTCCGCCAGCGACAGTTCCAGTTGGCCAGAGCTTTTGACCAGGGATCGAAGCTGTAGGCCGGTCTTGGGGATGGGCGATTTCACGAGGTGTTTCCTTTATATTTTTACACGCTTTTAGCCGTCGGCACTGAAGCGCGGTGAGCCTGTTCGGTCAGTAGGGCTTGTAGCTCTTTTCTTCCACCAGATCCGAGCCTGCCGCCGCGTTGATGCGGCGCTTGATCGCCGCGCGGCGGTCGTTTTCGATGTAGACCTTGCGCGCAAGGGCGACGAAGGCGTCGCCGAAATCCTGGCGCCGTTCGCAATCGCGCTTGCCCTCCTCGATATCCCAAAGGGCGGCGTTGACGGCTTCCAGTTCGGCGACCAACGGCGCCAGCCCGGGCGTTCCCGCCAGCGCCCCTTCGGCGACCGCCTCCAGCAGCTTCAGCTCCTTTTCGACGTTCCGCCGCTTGGCGACGTCGATGCGGGCGGCCTTGACCCGCAGGATGGTGAGCTTGTCCACCAGTTCGCCGGCGGAGACCGGGATCAGGATGGGCATCGGCGCGCCTCTGCGATCAGGGCGTCCAGCGCCCTCTGCGCGTCCTCCACTGGAATCGCCGCCATGTCGAGGGATGCCGTGCCAGCGGGATAATCCTCGGCGATCAGCATCGACAGTGCGCGCGCCGCCGGATGGAACTTCACCGCCCGGCGGCGGTCCCGCTGCAGGCTCAGCAGCGGCGCGCCGCCCGCCGCCAGCATATGCCCTGGCCCCGCGTCATTGGCGACGGCGGCGATCAGGCGGGAGGCGAGCGCCACCACCAGCAGCGGCCCGGCGACGTCCTGGAATGCGTCGGTGCGCTGGGTTTCGGGAAACAGCGCGCCGGGAACCGCCGCCCGCACTTGATCGGCCATCTCCGCCTCATCAGGTCCCAGGAACATCACCGGTGTGCGGCCGGCCGCCGCCTGCACCTTGGCCAGGGCGATGTAGCGATCCAGCGGCCAACGCTTCACCACCCCGCCCGCCCCCGGCGCGAAGCCGACATAAGCGGGGCCCGGGGGCAGCAGCGCCTCGGCGGCCGCCAGCGCCCGTGCGTCGGTGAGGCTGACCGGCCGCGCCTCGATCCGCCGCCCCGCCGCTATCGACGCCAGGGCTTGCAGCCGATCCACCATCGCTTCAGGCCACGGCGCAGCCGGCTTGAGGTCGGACAAGCGGAAGCCGGCGGCGGGGGAGACGAACACCCCGCCCATCCCACCTTCACGCGAGGCGCGAGCCCGCTTCGCCACCAGGGCGCGGCGGACGTTGGTCTGGGTGTCGATCACCACGTCGAACCGCCGCCCGCCGAAGGGGCGCTTCAGCGGCAGGAGGTCTGAGAGGGCCACGCCAGTGACGCCGCTGTCGATCACCTCATCGATCAGGCCGGCGACGATCGGCGCCAGCGCCGTGGCATAGACCGTCGCGCCCTTGGCCGCGCACCAGTGGATCGTCGCCTCCGGAAACGCCGTCTTCAGCGAGGCGATGAACGGCAGCTTGATCAGCCCGTCGCCGATCACCTCGCCCATGGAGTAGATCAGGACCGAGCGGGGCGTGGTCACGCTAAATTCCTTCTCCCGCAAGGGGAGAAGGACGCTTGACCTTCTTCGGCTTTTTCGCCGCCGCTTTGCGCACAGCCGCCTCAACCCCCAGCTGCGCCCAGCGGCACGCCTCTTCCGGATCGTCTAAAGCGGTTCCGGGGAGGCGGCGGTAGGCCATCTCCATCACCTGGCCATCTTTGGTCGGGTAGCTGGCGCGGGGCATGCCGGCTTCGATGAAAGCCGCTTCGTTGCCGTCGTCCACCTTGATCCAGATCGCCTCGTCGTCCAGCAAGGCGAAGCCGTGCTCGCCGGCATAGACGAGAGCGCCGCCAAACATGCGCTTGATGCGGATCGGGCCCAAACCTGAAGACTGGGGGCCGGAGAAGAGATCGACGGCGAACGCCTCGAAATCCTTCGACAGCGCCACTTCAGTCTTCCGACATGTCGGCCAGCGCCGCCGGAATAATGGTGACGCTTTCGCCGCAGCCGCAGGCGTCGGTCTCGTTGGGATTGCGGAACACGAACTTGGAAGACAGGCGGCTGGTCTCGTAGTCGATCTCGGTGCCCACCAGGAACAGGACGGCTTTTGGCTCCACCAGGATGGTGACGCCCTTGTCCTCTACCTGTTCGTCCAGCGGGGCAGCGGCCTCGGCGTATTCCAGCACGTATTCCTGGCCCGCGCAGCCGCCGTTCTTCACCCCGACACGGAGGCCGATGTAAGGCTCGGAGGCGGCGGCCATGATCGCCTTCACCCGCTCAGCGGCGGCGTCCGACAGGGTGACGACCTTTGGGCGCGGGCGGCGGGGGCGGGTTGTGGTCTGAAGGTCCATACCAGGCGTCCGATCAGAACATGTTCAGTTGCAGGCGGGCTTCGTCGGACATGCGCGACTGGTCCCACGGCGGCTCGAAGGTGAGGTTGACGTTGCAGGAGCGCACCCCCTCGATCGACATCACCGCATCGCGCACCCATTCCGGCATCTCGCCGGCGACGGGGCAGCCAGGAGCGGTCAGGGTCATGTCCACCACCACGTCCCTGTCGTCGGAGACGTCGACCTTGTAGATCAGGCCGAGCTCATAGATGTCCACCGGGATTTCCGGGTCGAACACGGTCTTCAGCTTCTCGATCAGGGCGTCGGTCAGCCGGTCCAGCTCCGCCTGCGGCAGGGCGGAAACCTCGGCCTCGTGCAAAGCGGCTTCAGCGATAGGTGATCCGTCGTCCATCGGGCGATTCCGTTACGCGAAAAAGGTTCTAGTCTTGATCAGGGCGTCTGCGAAGGCGTCCGCCTCCTCCAACGTATTATATAGGGCGAAGGAGGCCCGCGCGCTCGACGTGACGCCGAAGCGGGTCATCAAGGGTTCGGCGCAGTGGGTTCCGGCGCGCACAGCGATGCCGTAGCGGTCCAGGATCTGCGCCACATCGTGGGCGTGCGCCCCCTCCACGGTGAAGCTGAGGATCGCGCCCTTGCCGGGCGCGGTTCCGAGGATGCGGAGCCAGTTCTGGCCGGACAGCCGTTCCGCCGCGCGGTCGTAGACGGCGTGCTCGTGGGCGGCGATGGCGGCGCGGTCCTGTCCCACCAGCCAGTCGATGGCGGCGCCAAGGCCGATCGCCTCGATGATCGCCGGCGTGCCCGCCTCGAACCGGTGCGGCGGGTCGGCGTAGGTGATCACGTCCTTGGAGACGCTGCCGATCATCTCCCCGCCGCCCTGATAGGGGGGCATGTCGGCTAAGACCTCGGCGCGGCCATAGAGCACGCCGATGCCGGTGGGCCCGTAGAGCTTATGCCCGGAGAAGACGTAGAAATCGCAGCCCAGCGCCTTCACGTCTACGATCTGATGCACGATGGATTGCGCCCCGTCGAACAGCACCTTGGCGCCCACCGCATGCGCCGCCGCGACGATGGCGGGCGCGTCGGTCACCGTGCCAGTGACGTTGGACATGTGGGTGATGGCGACGATCTTGGTCCTGGGACCGAGGAGCGCGTGGAAGGCCTCCATGTTCAGCGCCCCGTCGTCGGTGATCGGCGCGAACTTCAGCACGATCCCTTTGCGTTCCCGCAGGAAATGCCAGGGGATGATGTTGGCGTGGTGCTCCAGTTCCGAGATCACCACCTCGTCGCCGGCGTTCAGCGACAGGCCAAGCGAGCCGGCCACCAGATTGATCGCCTCGGTCGCGCCCTTGGTGAAGACGATCTCCGATGTGTCGGCGTTGATCAGGCGGCCAACGCTTTTGCGGGCGTTTTCATAGGCTTCGGTGGTCTCATTGGCGAGGGTGTGCAGGCCGCGGTGGACGTTGGAGTAGCTGCCTTCCATCGCGTTTGTCATCGCCGAGATCACCGCACGGGGCTTTTGGGCCGAGGCGCCGCTATCGAGGTAGATCAGCGGCTTGCCGTTGATTTTTCGCTGCAAGATCGGGAATTGGGCGCGCGCGGCGGCGACTTCGAAACCTGCTCCTTTCCCCCTTGAGGGGGGAAGGGTCGGGGTTGGGGGTGACAGCGCGACATCGGCCGATGTCTGCGCGGCCCCCCTCTCCTGCCCTCTCCCCCTCGAGGGGGGAGAGGAATCGGTGAAACCGTCCATCAGACCAACCCCGCCAGCTTCATCTCGACCCACGCCCGCGCCATTTCCCGCGCGCCGTCATCGACGACCCGCTCCACCACCTCGCCGACGAACGCCGCCGTCAGCATGGCCTTGGCCGGAACTTCCGGAATACCCCGCTGGCGGGCGTAGAACAGCGCCGCGTCGTCCAGCGCCCCCGCCGTATTGCCGTGGGCGCATTGCACGTCGTCGGCGTAGATCTCAAGCTCCGGCTTGGCGTCCACCTCCGCCCGGTCGGAGAGGAGGATGGCGTGGGAGCCCATGCGGGCGTCGGTGCCGTCCGCGCCCCGCGCAACGATGATCTTGCCCTGGAACACGGCGCGGGCGCGATCGGCCACCACGCCTTTCACCAGTTGGCTGGAGACGCCGCCGAGCCCCTGGTGGGTCAAGACCGTGGTCTGATCCGAATGGCGCGGACCGCCGAGGAGGTAGGCGCCGTCGAGGCGTACATGCGAGCCAGAACCAGGGTTGCGCACATGGGTCTCGATCCGCTGTCGCTTGGCGCCCGAGGCGAGCACGGTTTGAGCAAAATTCGCACCGTGAGCAAGATGCACTTCGGATGTCGATACCGATACGGCGTCCACAGCATCGTCAGCAATGACGATGCGTTCAACGCGCGCGCCTTCACCGACGAAAAATTCCAAAAGGACATTTGAGAAATAATCGCTGCCCTCGGCCTCATAGCTTTCCAGCAGGACAAGGCTTGCTCCAGCTTCGACAACAAAGCCCACCCGCGCTGCATGGGACGTGGATGAGCCAACCGAAATAAATCTCAACCCAATCGAACGCGCTTCGCCTCCTGCCACCGTCCAAATCGTCGCTTTAGGATCGTGCGCATTCACACTGGCTTGCAATGCCATGGGAAGCTTGGACGTCAAAAGGGGTTGTGCCGGCTCATCGTGGGTGGCAATTCGCAATCCGTTGGGAAGCTGATCGTCGTCTGGCCACCAGTTCAAACGGCCGTTCGCAATGATGACGTCAGCATTAGCCAGTCCATGAAATGGTCCCTTACTCTGTACGACCTCCACCGCTGGAGACGCGGGCGGCATGACGCGGAACAGGGCTCGCAGGCCGCTCCAGCGCCAGTCCTCGTCCCGCCGACTGGGCAGCTCGGCGAGGTCGCGGGTGCGGATGGCGGAGGCCAGACTCATCAGGCGGCGATCCCGTACTTGTCATAGCCTTCGCGCTCCAACTCGTGCGCCAGTTCCGGCCCGCCTGAGGCGACGATGCGGCCGGCGGCCAGGACGTGCACGCGGTCGGGTTTGATGTAGTCGAGCAGGCGCTGGTAGTGGGTGATCACCAGCATGGAGCGCTCGGCGCTGCGCATGGCGTTCACCCCTTCGGAAACGATGCGGAGGGCGTCGATGTCGAGGCCGGAATCGGTCTCGTCAAGGATCAGTAGGGACGGCGAAAGCATAACAGCTTGAAGAATTTCCATCCGCTTCTTCTCGCCACCGGAGAAGCCGACGTTCAGGCCCCGGCGCAGCATCTCAAAATCCATCTTCAGGTCGGCGGCGGCGGCCTTCACCAGTTTCAGGAAGGCCGGCGCGGCGATCTCCTCCAGCCCCTGAGCCTTGCGCTGGGCGTTGAGCGCCGTCCGCACGAAGGTCAGCGCTGGAACGCCGGGGATTTCAAGCGGATATTGGAAAGACAGGAAGACACCCTTGGCCGCCCGCTCGTCCGGCGTGAGCGCGAGCAAATCCTCGCCGTCAAGGGTGGCGGAGCCCTGCGTCACCGCATAGCCCTCGCGCCCAGCTAAGGTGTAGCTGAGCGTGGATTTCCCCGCCCCGTTCGGCCCCATGATGGCGTGCACCTCGCCCTTCGGCAGGTCGAGCGTCAGCCCCTTGAGGATCGGCTTGTCGCCTATGGAGACATGGAGGTTTTGGATGGAGAGCATGACTAGGCCAAATCTCCCTTCCCCCTTGAGGGGGGAAGGGCCGGGGTGGGGGGGGACAGTTCCGACGCGATGCGGTCGACCACGTTGTAGAGGTCGTTCCGGACCAGGTTTTCTGGGAAGCGGATGACTCGATAACCCGCAGCTTCCAGCCAAGTGGTGCGGGCGGCGTCACGTTTCTTGGCGTCTGGTTCATCGTGGTGCGGGCCGTCGATCTCGATCACCAGCCGGCCGGCATGGCTGGCGAAGTCAGCGATGTAGTTGCCGATTGGGACTTGCCGGCGAATGTTCAGGTTAAGTTTTCGCACTTCATCCCAAAGCAAGCGCTCAGCCACCGTTGCGGTTTTACGGAGGCGCTTGGCTCGAGCGATGGCGGTGGGTGCAGGTTTTCCGGGGCGTTGGCGCGGCCCCCCATC
>CAXTHJ010000035.1:0-29405 GCA_964243985.1 uncultured Caulobacteraceae bacterium
CCCAAATCCCGGACGCGTAGCTCAGCGGGAGAGCACCTCGTTGACATCGAGGGGGTCACTGTTTCGATCCCAGTCGTGTCCACCATTCAGTCGTATTCATTCCGCAGTGTCTTGAGGCTCTTCCCAATAGAGCCGTCTTTTCCGGGAGTTACGACCTGCGAAGAGGCCTGAGGCCATCTCCTACCCTCCGTTCCGATACAATTTCCGCCGAGAATACCGCCCGTTCTACGGCGGCATTTCGAAAGTGTGCTTTGCGTGCCTGGCCCTGGTAACACGGGAGTTAACAGGGCGAATCGCGAAAATGGTGCGTTTTCGCTTCCGTCCTCCGCTTCTTCGTCCCGAGCAATGGTGGTAGAATCAGATGCTTAAGTCGAAATTCCCTGTGGCGCATTAACAGGGCGAATTTTCAATAAAGCAGGGCGGAATATTGAATTAACAGGGAGACGCTCGACGAAGAGCAGGGCGCGCAAAACCCGTGCTCACGCCAGATTTGGCTTCGGAGCGGCTAAAATTTTCGGCTAACGCGCCCTAAAATCCGTTGAAAATCTGCCTTTGCGCTGATCAACTCATTGGGATCGGCGTGCGGATTAGGCCGCCCAATGTCATTGCGAATGGCTGTCGCCCCACGATAATCTGCCCGACGAGATCGGGGGCGCGCGAGGCCAGAGGAAGTAGCCGGGCGGCGTAGTGATCGCAGTAGCCTTTCGCTTTTGCCAACGCCTTGATCGATGTCGCTTCGTCCCTTGCGAGACGGTCCGACCAATCCTTTGAGATCTCTCCGGCCTTGGGCTTCATCGCATTCACCGCGCTCTGGCGCCTTTAGGCGCGTCCTCGCCGACGACGATATATTCGCGCTCAATCTGGCTGCTTGACGCGGAATGAAGAGATAACCGTTAGCAGCCTGCATTTGGCGCCCGAGCTATTGACGAGCGACCTCGGCCTTTTGAAGATCGCTTACCGCCAAGAGAATGCCCATTGCCTCTTGCTCGCTGAGGGTTGGCGGATCGAAGCGGCCACCGCTGCGTAAAAATCCCACGATATTTCTGTTCGTCCGGGATAGGTGCATGCCACACATGCTCCATTGGCCGAACTTGCGCCCGTCAACTTCACCAACATTTATTACTGTTACTTCCTCATGCCGGCGATCGGCGGCTATCCTCTCGAAGAGATCCTCTACGGACTGCTGTGATCCCTCCAACACCTGAAGAAACCAACCTTCGCAGCCCAGCAAGGCGCCCGTGACATTTATGGGTTCGTTCCAGCGGATAGATACTTTGAGGATGTCGCCCAGCGTCTCATCCAAGTGTGATGCAACATCCGGGCACGCTCGGCTATGGTAGGCCAACCTGTAGACGCTCGGTTCCAAGTCACCTGTCGAGAGACGTGTTATCTCGCTTATAATCGACGACGGTGACACGGGCTTGGCGATGGCCCCATTCATCCCTGCCGCTTTGTAACTTTTGATCTGTTCAGCAGAGACATTGGCGGTCATCGCCACAATGGGGATACGACCGATCGTGCTGGCAGCGCCCGTATGTTCAAGGTCGCTTCAATGCCGTCCATAACGGGCATCTGAATATCCATTAACACAAGATCAAATGCGGCGTCTGCAACCGCAGCCACGGCCAAGGCTCCATCGTTCGCGGTGTCCACGACCGCACCCAACTGTTCCAATATTTTAGCGGCGACGAGGCGGTTGGTGGCGTTATCATCCACTACGAGGACGCTAAGCCCGTCAAACGGTGCATCGTCCTCCGGCTCCGCGGCGACCTTTGACGCGAGAGGAGCAGGGACCTCAACCCAAAAAGTTGAGCCATCACCAAGCGCGCTCGATCCGCCTACCTCTCCCCCCATCAGTCGAGCCAGATTTCGGGATAGGGCCAAGCCCAAACCTGCCCCCCCGAACTTCCGTGTGGTCGCAGCGTCGCCTTGCTGGAATGACGCGAATAAGGAGCGCATCGTTTCTGGCTCGATACCAATGCCGGTATCTTCGACCTCAATCCGAATGCGGTGGTCGTCGCCTTCGCCCAGCATCAGCAGCCGAACAGTAACGCCGCCGCGCGACGTGAACTTCGCGGCATTGCCAAGCAGGCTGGAAAGAATTTGCCTGAGCCTTATAGGATCAATGACGACCATGGGTGCGATCGTCGGCATCACCCCATGGACACTGAGACCCTTGCTCTCGAACTCGGGTCTATAGAGTGAGAGAACGCCGCCAACCAAAGCAGAGGGGTCCACCGCCTCGTGGGACAAGATCAGTCGCCCCGCATCGAGATGCGATAGATCGAGGAGGTCGTTGAGCAGCGTGGTGAGCATCCTTCCGCTCACCTCTGCTTCGGCGAGAAGACTTTTCGCACCCTCGGACACGGCCTCGCGCTTCAGGAGGTGCAGCACGCCAAGAACCCCGTTGAGCGGTGTGCGGAGTTCATGGCTCATGTTGGCCAAAAACTGCGATTTAACCCGGTCGGCTTCCTTGGCTTCCTGCTCACCCACAAGGGCGGCGTCCCGAGCCTCCATGAGGTCTGTATGATCTTGCGTCAGGCCAGCAAGTTGCCAACGCCCATCGCCTTCAAGTCGCAAGCCTCGCCAGCAGGCGCGGAAGCAGGCGCGCCGTCCGTTAGGGGTGGTGTGGCGGAAACTGTTCTCGCCGGGCTCTCCGGTATCGACGCTGCCCAGAAGAGCTTTCAGGAAGCCCTCTCGCTCGCCCTCATCAACCTGCTGCAACATCTCCTGCAAGGCCACCTCTCTGGCGACTGGGAGATAAAATGCTTCGCTGGCGTCAAGGCTGGCGTCAACGAAGAACTGGTCTGAAGCCGGTGAGAACCGCCAAGTCAAAACCCCAGCACCGCCCCTTAGCAGACCATGAATGTTGGCGGCAGCTTGTTGCTCCTCAACGATGCGCCGCTCTGCTGACGCATCACGGGCCGCGATCAGGGCGTAGCCGTCTGCGCCTCGTTTGATCGAGCCCTTCAGCCATACCTCACCCCGGCTGGTGTTCAAGCGAACTTCAAATTCATCCTCGCCACGTTCGAGAAGGTTAGCTTCGCGCTGGGCGTAATTTGGTAGATCACTCTTTGCCAGAATATCGGCTGCCGTCTGACCTACTGCAACTTCACGACGGATGCCCAGAATATCGCACCAAGCCTGATTGACCTTCAGGATGACGCCCTTCCTTGAAATGGCGAATCCATCGCTGCTTTGGTCATAAAACCAAGACGCCATCGGCTCGACCGAGGCCTCATCTATTTCTGAAAATGGCACGATGATTTTCCGTGGCCCGCATCGGACCCGAGAAGAACTCCACCCTTAACACGCATGACTTCTGGCAGTTGCAATTATTCGTTGCTGAAACCTTCGGCCGACCTGTACCTGGTTTTCAACGCGGCCGCCTTGCGACGGCGCCATAGAATCCCTCACCTGAAGAGGAGCGCCATTGCCGACGAGCACACGCTGGAAATCTACCACCACCTCCCGAACGCCCAGCTGGTCATCTTCCCCGGCGCCACGCACATGATTCCGGTTGACGACCCGGCCCTGTTCAACGCGACCGTCGACCGCTTTTTTCGAACGCCGTTTTTCAAAACCGACAGGGTCGCCGGGCTGATTCAAACCGGCGCCCGCATGAAGGCTGAATACGCGGCGGACCACGCCGCTCCGAAATAAGGCCAATGCTGGCAGTATGACCCGATCGGTCGCCCTTAACCCGACCCTACAAAAGCCCGTTCGGGGTGGATTGTTGTCGGTGCTAGGTTTTGGCTGGCTCTGTCAGCTCAAATGTAGCAGCGGCGTTGCGGGCCGTGATAAAGCTACCAAGATGGCTTGAAAACCGACGCCACCCCACCCTCTTCCGCTAGTTTGATTCATCACCCAAAGTGAGCCGCCTCGTGGTGATGATGCGCCGGCATACCCATTGGACCTCGACGAGGTTTACGTGAAGATCAACGGCGAGATGCACTACATCCGGAGAAGTCGTTAGACCGACAACACCACCATCTCCCTCTCACGCTCCGCCTCTAAGAATCTGCCTCAGCTGGCGGGCGCCTTGTAGCGGTCGAACCAAGCCAGGATGGCGCCCGCTTCCGCCGCTTCCTGCGAGGGCCGGTCGGCCAGGCCGTGGTGGGAGGCGCCTGGCACGCGGACCAAAGCGGTGGGCACGCCGCGCAGCTGCAACGCCTGGTAATACTGTTCCGCCTCGCTGTCCGGCGTACGGTGATCCTCCGTTCCCACCATCAGCATGGTTGGGGTGGAGACATTCCCCACCAGGGAGAGGGGCGAGCGGCGCCAGTAGTTGGCCTGATCCTCCCATGGATATTTGCCGAACCAGTCCCGCGCCATGAAGGTGTAGAGGTCCACGGTTAGGACCTCGCTGGTCCAGTTGATCACCGGCTTTTGCGCCACGGCCGCCTTGAAGCGGTTGGTCTTGCCGACGATCCAGGCGGTGAGCAGACCCCCGCCAGAGCCGCCCGTGACGAACAGGTTGTTGGGATCGACAAAGCCCTTGGCGATCACCGTGTCGACCGCGCTCATCAGGTCGTCATAGTCCTTGCTGGGATAGTTGTAGTTGATCTGATCGGCAAAATCGAAACCGTAGGAGGTCGATCCCCTGGGGTTGGCGTAAAGCACCACATAGCCCGCCGCCGCATAGAGCTGCAGCTCCGAAGAGAACTGCGGCCCATAGGCGGCGAAAGGACCGCCGTGGATTTCCAGGATCAGCGGGTACTTCCTGGCCGGATCGAAGCCTGGCGGAGTGATCATCCACGCGTCGATGGGCAGTTTGTCGGTGCTGGAGGTCACAGCGAGTTGGGTCACCTCGCCCAGGGTCTTGCCGAGGAAGAGGTCCTCGTTCAGGTGCGTCAGCCGATGGACCGCTCCGCCCTTCACCACCGCCACGTCTCCCGGCTGGTTCGGCGCGCCCTGGGTGAAGGCCAGGACGCCGTTGTCTGAAGCGCTGTATTCCCCGCCCGTATAAGGCCGGTCGAGTTCGCCGCCGCTCATGCCGGTCGCCAGATCCTGCACATGGCCGTCCAGGGAGACCCGCGCCAGCTTGCTGACCCCGTGGTCCTCGTATTTGACGAACAGGCTTCGCCCATCCGCAGCCCAGCGCGGGCTTTCCACCGAGCGGTCCAGGCCGTCGGTGATGGAGCGGGCGCTCGTCCCGCTCCTGTCCATCACGTAAAGCTTGGCGTTCTCATAGCCGCGATGGCGGTCGTCGAAGCCGACGAAGGCTATTTTGTCGCCCTTTGGTGAAATCTGCGGCTGCTGCGTCGGGCCGGCGCGATGAGTGAGCTGGGTCAGGGCGCCGTCCGCGACGGAGACCTCGAACACATCCGACGCCTGGGGCTCCCGCGCCCAATCCTTGGTGCGATTGGCGCTGAACAAGATCGAGCGCCCGTCCGGCGTCCAGTCGAGTTCGCTGCGCTCATTGAAGGCGCCGAAGGTGAGTTGGCGCGGCGCCCCACCCTCCGCCGAGACGGTGTAGATGTGGCTGAAGCCCGGCTTCAAGTATCCCCCGCCGTCGAAGCGGTAGGTCACAGCGTCGATCACCACCGGCGGGTCGGCCCACTTGGCGCCCTCGGGCTTTTGCAGCGGCGGGCCGAGGTGGGGCGGCTCATCCGGCGTCTGCATGGAGAACGCGATGGTCTTGCCGTCCGGCGACCAGGCGAGGTTGCTGGGGGAGGCCGGCAGCTCCGCCACCCGCGCCGTCGCGCCGCTCGCCATCCAGCGCACGTAGAGCTGGGGCCGCCCCTCGGCGGTGGAGACATAGGCCAGGCGCTGCCCGTCCGGCGACCAGCGGGGGGCGAAGGCGGACCCCTGGCCGGTCACCAGCGGCGTCTGCGCGCCGGTGTTCGCATCCACCAGCCAGATGGCCTTACGGTCATCATCGGTCATGATGTCTTCGCTCGACCGGACGTAGGCGACGGCGCCGCCACCGGGACGCACCTGCGGGTCCTGCGCCTGCTCGAGCGCAAACAGATCCTTTGGCTCAAAGACACGGGACGGCCCATCAGCCGGCTTGGCCAGCACCGGCATGGACAAAGCCAAGAACGCCACACTCGCTAACGACAACAACCGCATGAAAAGGACCTCTTGGAAATCGGCGGTCATAATTCACGCAACCTGACTTTTGGCCAGAGGCGCAGACGAATCCTTTCGGCGCTGGGTGAACGATCACCATCGACGCCGGAAAAGAATGCTGATGCGGCCCGGTTGCGTCCGCAGCTGATCGTCGTTTCGTCAGCCGGCGGGGCGAGGCCCTTCTACGGCTATGACCGAACGCCGGTTAGGTGCGCGAACACCTCGCCCATGGGCGCGCACCAGAGGCCATCTTTCACAATCCAATCCAGGATGAGGTCGTGGGAGGCGTTGGAGGTGTCGCCCTCCCCGATCCGCGCGGGTAGGACGTCGTGGAAAATGAGGATGGCCCAGCGGTTCCAGCGAACGGCCTTGCGCAGGTAGGCGATGGCGAGGGCGGGATCATCGCGGTCGTAGGTCGGGCCGATGGCTCGCAGTTGATACCGCTCCCGTCCCACCGCCTTGGGATCATTAGGATCACCATCGGCCGCGCGCGCCGCCACAAAGCGGCGGCGGAGGGCGTCGATGTAACGCTGCTGATTTTGGCGTTGCGGGCCCTCGCCCAGTTCGATGACACCGCAGGGATAGGCGAACAGGCGTTGGTGCGGGCCGAAATTGTGGTCCAGAAACGACTCGGTGGGTGCGATCTCCTCCGTCTCCAGCCGTTTAGAGGAATAGGGTTTGAGATCGCAGGGATGGGTTGCGGTGTGGTCGGCGATTTCGTGGCCTCGGCGGGCGACGGCCTGCCAATCGGCTACCCGCTCCTCCATATTTTCCTGCGTCAGGAAGAAGGTGCCCTTCAGCCCGCGGCGATCCAACGCCGGCGCCGCGTTGTCGAGCTGACTGTCCAGACCATCGTCGTAGGTGAGGCTGACGGCGCCCCGCCGACCGCCTGGCCAAATGGAGGCGTCGTGGGCGCTGGATGCGCCGCCGATCAGGGCCGTGACGCCTCCGGCCAGAAAATGCTGTCGCGTGATCACAGACGCCCCTCGGCTGAGTTATGTTTAGGATATGTAGGCATTTCGAATGTGTCACGAGGCGCAAGCCCAACAGCGGCCGATGCGCGTTCAGCAATAACCATGAAGCTTCGCCTGATCGCCCTTCTCTGGATTGCCTCATCCTCTCAAGGTTGGGCGCAGGCGGTCCGGGGGTCCGACTACGACCTCGGGGTCGCCGACGATCAGCGCGGCCTTTACGCGCAGGCGGTTGCTGATTTCACCCGCGCCATCGCTTCCAGACCGGATGCGGCAAGCTACCGCGGGCGGGGAGTCGCCTACGAGCACCTGGGCCGCCACGACTTGGCCATCGCCGATCTCAGCCGGGCTATAGCGCTGCGGCCCGACTTTCTAGACGCCTATGAGAACCGCGGCGTCGCCTACGACCAGAAGGGGTTCTACGACCGCGCCATCGCCGATTACAGCCGCGCGATCGAGAGCGCCTCAGCGGGTGGCGCGGGCAAACTCGATTTGGCGCAGACCTACTTCAACCGCGGCGCCGCCTTTGAGCATCGGCGGCTGTACGGCAAAGCGTTGGCAGATTACCGGGCCGCCGCCGCCCTCGATCCAGCTCTGCAGCCGTCCAAGGACGGGCTGAAGCGCCTGGGCGCGGCGACGCCTTAGAGGGCGTTCTGATACGGCGAGGGCACGCCGCAGCGGGCCAAGACCTCCCGCAGGTCCTTGATCGGCGGGAAGACCTCGTTGTTCCAGTCCGAGCCCTGGGCGTCGTGGGCGGCCTGCTCCATCTCCACGATCTCCTTGTCCTCGTTGAAGATGCGCTCGGTGAAGAGGGTGATGAAGGGCCAGGCGGCGTCGATCAGGACGGGAACCTTTGGGCGCTTCACCGACAGATAGCCGAAGGTGCGGTTGGTGCGCTGCTCCTTGTCCAACGGCGTGTAGCCGAGCCAGACGCTCAAGACCGGCTCCCCGTCGCCCACCCACACCCGAAGCTGCTGATAGGGATAGCCGGTGCGGATGGTCATCAGGTCGGTGTTGTCGCCCTCGCCGCGCTTGCGGACGACGCCGAGGATAGCGCTCTCGCCCAGGGTTCCGGCCCCCTCGGTGCGGCTGAAGGTGTAGTCCACCTCGGCCCAGTCGTCCCCATGGCGGCGACCAAGACAGCGGGCCTTGATGGCGCCCATCTGGCGGCGGTGCAGGAATTGGTGGTTCATGTCGAAAAGGTTCTCGTGCATGAACGTATAGTGGGCGGCGACCTCCCGGTTGAGCTGGCGGGTCTTGTAGGCGCCGTCCGCCTTGGCGCCGAGCGAGGCGGGCATTCGCGCCTCCGCCAAAGCCGGATCGCCCGGGAAGATGAAGATCAGCCCATCCACCTCGCGGCAGGGGTAGGATTTCACCCCATTGGGCAGCTGCTTGGAGCCGAGATACGGCACGTCGATGCATTTGCCCTCGGCGTTATAGGCCCAGCCGTGATAGCCGCATTTGACCGTGCAGCCCTGAACCACCCCGTGGGTCAGGGGCACCTGGCGGTGGGCGCAGCGGTTCTCCAGGGCGAACAGGGCGCCGTCCTTGGCGCGGACCACGGCCACCGGCTCACCGGCGTACATCCGGGCCAGCATGGCGCCGGGCTTTAGCTCCTCAGACCAGGCGATCGGATACCAGTGGTCGGGATGGCTGTCGGTGCGGCGAAGGTCTATGCTGCGCGCCAGCGGTATAGGACGGGCGATCTCGACCGACATGGCGGCTCCTCTCAATCTCGCACTGCGGCGCACCAGATGATCGCCGTCAAGTAAAGCGGCAACCTGCGCCGAACGCCAGAGATAACCGCCACATCTTTCGTGTTTATCCTCCGCCGGCGGACCGTTTCGTGTTTCAAAACCGCAATGAGATCGAATCCGCGGCGTGCTACATCATTTCATAGGGAGACGGTTGCTGGCGAACGCTGGCGGCCCTTATCCTGCCTCAGCCTGACTGGCTCTGGGCGATTTCGCCCGAGCCGAACGCGCGCAACGTGAACGCCATGAGCCACAACACCCTCTTTCACCAAATCGTGCGTCCCCTGGTTCGCCGCATCGCGCCTCTGGGGGTCTCTCCCAATCAAATCACCACGGTGCGGCTGGTCACCGGCCTGGCCGCCGCCGCCGCTTTCGCCCAGGGGACCTATGGCTGGATGTCCTTTGGCGGCGGCGTCTTCGTGCTCTCGATGCTGCTGGATCGGGCGGACGGGGAGCTGGCGCGCCAGACCGGCAAGATGAGCGAGGGAGGGCATCGCTACGATCTCGCCTGCGACTGCATCGCCAGCATGGCCGCATTCCTTGGCCTTGGGATCGGCGCAGCGGCTGAGGTCGGGCCGGCGGCGCTGTGGGTCGGCGCCCTGGCGGCGCTGGGGGTCGGCACGCTGTTCTATCAGCTCAACGTGCAAAAGACGGCGTCGGTGGGCGGATGGGCGCTGCTCGGCGGGCGAGTGACGGTGGATCCCGACGACGCCATGGCCTTCGTTCCGGTGCTGATCTGGTGCGGACTGGCATGGCCGATGATGATCGTGGCCGCCGCCGCCACTACCCTTGGCAGCCTGAGCCTCGCCGCCCTCAGCCTCAGGCGGAGCCCTGGGCAGGCTTAGGTCCGACGCCCAGACCGACCTCCATCCGCCGCCAGAGCATCAGTCCCGGGACACCTAGGAGAAGCTCGCGAATGCGGCGGATCAGCGAGAGCGCGAGGGCGCTGGGTGCCGCCACGCCGAACATGGCGCAGATCAGCAGATAGCCGCCCTCCTGCACGCCGAGGGCGGCGGGAACGAAGAAGGCCAGCCCGCGCACCGCCTGACCGAGCCCCTCGATGATCACCGCCTCCCGTATGGTCGGGTGCAGGCCCAGGACCAGCAGCGCCGCATAGGTCTCCACCGCCCCAAGCGCCCAGGAAATCAGATGGTGCGCCGCCGAGGTCCAGACCCGTCGAGGCTGACGGTAGAGAGAGACCACCGCATCGTTGAGGCCCGTCAGCTCCCCGAGAAACGCCCATTTCTTGCCCCCGGCGAAGCGCGCGATCAGAGGCTCCACCAGCTTGAACAGGCCGAACCGCTGAGAGGCCATGAAGGAGACGGCGATCAGGCCGCCGGCGGCCGTCGCGCCGTAAGCCAGGGGCAGCGCTTCGCTCACATGCGGTCCGGCGAGCAACAGGACCACGCCGAACAGGGTGAAGACGATCTGCGCCGCCATTTCTATGGACAGGTCCACCATGCTGGAGGCCACGGCGGCCCTGAGCGGCGTTCCCGCCTGGGCCAGGAGCCGCGCGCGGATGAAATCACCACCGATCTGGGCGACGGGCAGCAAGGCGTTGGCCGATTCCCTGATCCAACGCAGGCGATAGAGCAGCCAAAGCGGCGGCGGCCTTTGCGTTTCGATCAAGGGGCGCCATCCGAAGGTGGAGAACAGGGTCTGCGGCAGGTGCAACGCGACCACCAGAAGGATACCCCACCCCGCCGCTCGCAGGGCGACCGCGATCCGCCCGATGTCGTTGGTGACCAGCAGAGCGACGGCCACGCCCAAGCCCAAGAGGATGCTGATCAGCGCCGAACGCTTCATCGACCGACGCGTCCAGCCGAAAATTGGGAAAGCTTAGGCAAGGAGGTGAAGCGCCGCGGTTATCGAGCCAAGCCCGGCTTTGAGCATATAGCGCCGGCGATCAACAGCCCTGACCTGGAAGCCGAACGCTTCCCCCGATTAAGCCGGTCAGTTCAAAAGGCGCTTCTTGAGCTTGGAGGCGCGATCCACGGTGCGGATCTCCACATCGAAAACGTCGCGCTGCCGCCGAAGCTGAAGCGGCGCCGTCACCCCAGCCGGCCCCAGCGCCCAGAGCTTGTCGTAGAAGTCCGCAAGGCCGGTGACGCGCCGCCCGCCGACGGCCAGGATCACGTCCCCGCGCCGGAGCTCCGCGCGATCGGCGGGGCCGTCCGCCGCTACGCTCAGCACCACGACGCCATCTTGCGAATCCTGGGAGAAGACGCCGAGCCACGGCCTCGCCGGCTGGTCGCTCAAACCCTTGGCGAGATTGTCCAGGATCGGCGGCAGGAGTTCGATCGGCACGCACATGTTGAGGGTGGAGGCTTCGCGGCCATCCTCCTCCTGCATCATCTGCAGGGAGCCAAGGCCCACGAGGCCGCCGTGCGCGTCAATCAGGGCCGCGCCGCTCCAGTGGGGATGGCCCGGGCCGGTGTAGAGCGCCGCGTCCAGCTTATACTCCCAATAGCCGGCGAAGGGCGCGCGGGCGAGGACGCGCCCCACCGACGCATGGGCCCGACCGCCGCCGCCGGCGACAATGACCTGGTCCTCCGCCGCCAGCCGCCGGGAGTCGCCCAGGGGCATGGCGGGCAGCTCCAGCGGTTCCAGCGCGTGCACCAAGCCGAAGCCGGTGGCCTGATCGTGGCCGAGCACATGGGCGGCAATATCGCGCCCGTCATTGGTGATGAGGGTGACCTCGTCCGCCTCGGTGACGAGATAGCCAATGGTCAGGACCAGACCCTTGTCGCCGATCACCACGCCGTTGCCCACACGCTCCACGCCGAGCGCGTCGGCGGTGAAGGCGTCCTTGGGTGCGCGAGCATGAAGGGCGACGACGGAGGCCAGCGTCTGGTCGAGATCGAACGCTAAATCCTGTGTAGACGGCCTCAAGCGCGCCTCGACTTCATGATCTTCGAATGGTGACGCCACGGACGGTCCTTTTTGGTTCTCCCTCAGGAATTTAGGACGGATTGATCTTATGACAAGATCGGAGCTCATGCTGGGCGCAAGGTCAGCGCTGGGCCCGCGGCGCGACAGGGTTGGCGATTCGCTGTCCGAGCCGCTAGACCAATCTCCATGAGCAACGCCCGCTACGACTTCGCCTCCGACAACACCGCCGGCGCCTGCCCGGAAGCTTTGGAGAGCTTGATCACCGCAAACGCGGGCTTCACCTCCGGCTATGGCGCGGACGTAGTGACGGCCAAGGCGGCGGATGCGGTGCGGGGGCTCTTGGACGCTGACGCCGATGTGCGCTTCGTCGCTTCGGGCACGGCCGCCAACGCGGTGGCCTGCGCGGCTTTGGTCAGGCCATTCGAGTCGATGCTGGCGCACAGGCACGCCCACATCTGCACCGACGAGACCGGCGCGCCGGGGTTTTTCGGCCACGGGCTGGGGTTGATTCAGCTGGAGGGCGCTTCTGGCAAGATCAACCCCGCGTCGCTGGAAGCGGCGCTTGCACAGCCCGACGTCTCCCACCGCCAATCCGCCGCCGCCCTCTCCATCACCAACGCCACCGAGTTCGGCACAGTCTACACGGTGGAGGAGATCAAGCGGCTGACGGATCTGGCCAAGGCCAAGGAACTGCCGGTGCATCTGGACGGCGCCCGCCTCGCCAATGCGGCGGCGGCCGGGTTCGACGTCAAGGCGCTGAAGACCCTCGGCATCGATATCCTGATCGTCGGCGGCACCAAGGCGGGGGCGCCCCTGTCCGAAGCCGTGGTGCTGTTCGACAAGGCTCTGACGCGCCGGTTCGACGCGCGGCTGAAGCAGGCGGGACAACTGCCCTCTAAGGGCCGCTTCATCGCCTCGCCCTGGATCGGGCTGTTGCAGGACGGCGCCTGGCTCCGCCACGCCGGCTACGCCAACGCGATGGCCAGGAGGCTTGCGGCGGCCCTGCCCTATCGTACCGTGCACCCGGTAGAGGCCAACGCCGTGTTCGTGGAAATGGACGAGGCGAGCCTGAAGCGCCTGCACGCCGCCGGCTGGTTCGTCTACCGATTCACCGACGGCACAGTGCGCTTCATGTGCTCTTGGGCCACGACGGCGGCCGGGGTGGAGGAAATCGTCGCGGCGGCGAACGGGCTCGCCGACCGCTGACTTGCCGTTGGGGTGTTGATCGACCGCTAGGACATATCCGGCGCGACTTGATCCAGCTCGCGCGTCCGTTGGATGGTGCGGTCGATCATGCAGGTCCCCGCTTCGATCTCGCCCAGGGTGCCGAACTGCTCGCGATCCTCGTAGACGCTGCAGTCTGCGTTGCGAAAGGCGATCCAGGCCTTTTCGGCGGCTTTCAGCAGGGCCGATGCGTCGCCCGCCCGCTTGATCGCCTTGCCATAGGCGAGGTTCAGCGCCGCATCCCGCGCGGCCAGCTCGGCCGTGTTGCAGGTCACCATGTCGAGGGTGGTGGTCGCCTTGGCCATGCAGGCCGTATGAGTCTTGGAATAGGCGGCGCTGGCCGCGGGTGCGGCGTGGGCGGCTCCGGCGACAGCCGCGAACAGGATCGCGCAAGATAGAAGTCGGATCACGGTCAGGCTCCCTTTGAACCGATGGCGTAGAAACGGTCGGCCCGCTGCTTGCGGAGCTGGTCCGCGCTCAGGCTGCAGAGAGCCTTCAACTCCTCCTCCACCGCGTCGCCCACCGCCTCGATGGCCGCGTCTCGATCCGCATGGGCGCCGCCGACAGGCTCCTCGATGATGCGGTCCACCACGCCGAACCCCAGCAAGTCCTCACCGGTGATCTTCATGGAGCGGGCCATGTGCGGCGCCTGGGCCCGGTCGCGATAGAGGATGGAGGAGCCGCTCTCCGGCGCGATCACCGAATAGATCGAATGCTCCAGGATCAGCACCTTGTTCCCCGCCGCCAGCGCAATGGCGCCGCCGGAACCGCCTTCTCCCGTGATCGTCGCGACCAAGGGCACGCCGAGGGTCAGGCAGCGCTCGGTGGAGCGCGCCACCGCCTCGCCCTGCCCCCGCTCCTCCCCTTCCTTGCCGGGATAGGCGCCGGCCGTATCGACAAAGGTGATGACCGGCAGGTTGAACCGCTCCGCCAGGTTCATCAGCCGCACGGCCTTGCGGTAGCCCTCGGGCTTGGACATGCCGAAATTGTGCTTGATGCGGGTCTGGGTGTCGTGGCCCTTTTCATGGCCGATCACCACCACCGGCCGACCGCGGAAAACCCCTGTGCCGCCCACGATCGCCTGGTCGTCGGCAAAAGCGCGGTCGCCCTTCAGCTCAACGAAATCGTCGATCAGCGCCTCCAGGTAATCGACGAAGTGGGGGCGGTCCGGGTGGCGAGCGACCTGGGTCTTCTGCCAGGCGTCGAGGCCGGCGTAGATCTCGCTCCGCATCGCGTCGGCCCGTTCGCGCAGACTGTCCACCTCCGCCTCATAGCCGGCGCCGCCATCGGCCTCGGTGGCGTCGGAAAGGGAGGACAGCTCTTCGATCTGCCCTTCGAGATCAGCGATGGGCCGCTCGAAGTCGAGATAGTGACGGGTGGTGGACATGAAACTGGTCAGGCGGCCTTCAAGCGAGGAGGGAAACTAAGCGGAACCGCGCCCCCTCACAAGCGCCGAGCTTACACCGGGTTCCCGCGCTGCATCTTGCTAAGGCCCTCCGGCCCGTCCTATGCCCTCCGCCATGACCGACCTCGCCAATCTCGACACCCGCCGCGCCCTGATGGAGGGCCTCGCCGCCGCCGCGCTGAAGGCCGGGGCGGAGATCTGGCGCATCTTCGAGGCGGGGTTCGAGGTCGAGATCAAGTCCGACGCCTCGCCCGTCACCATCGCCGACCGCGCGGCCGAAGCCATCATCCTGGAAGCCCTCCTGCGCCTCGCCCCCGACGTGCCGGTGGTGGCGGAAGAGGAGTCGGAGGCCGGGCGGGTCCCCGAAGTGGCCGACCGCTTCTTCCTGGTCGATCCGCTCGACGGCACCAAGGAGTTCGTGCGGCGGGGGACCGACTTCACCGTCAACATCGGGCTGATCGAGAACGGGACGCCGAGCATGGGGGTGATCTACGCCCCGGCGCGGAACGAGCTCTACATCGGCGACGTCCCATCCGGCGTGGCCTGGTCCCGCCGCGACGGCGAGGTGCGCATCCCCCTGAAGGTCCGCCCGCCGCTCACCCCGCCCGTGGCGCTGGCCTCCAAATCGCACGACGTGCCGGCCACCGAAGCCTTCCTGAAGGCGATCGGCGCGGGGAAGCGCATCTCCGTCGGCTCGTCGCTGAAGTTCTGCCTCCTGGCCAAGGGCGAGGCGGACATCTACCCCCGCCCTTCCCCCACCATGGAATGGGACACCGCCGCCGGCCACGCGATCCTCCTGGCGGCGGGCGGGTCGGTGTTCGCTCCGGACGGATCGCCGTTCCGCTACGGCAAGGCGGGGTTCTTCAATCCAGGTTTTGTGGCGAGCGGCGGCATGGATGCGCCAGCGATCGGGGAATTTATGGAGAGGTGAGCGATCCTTCTCCCCTTGCGGGAGGAGGTGTCAGCGCAGCTGACGGATGAGGGGTCGCACAGCCTTGTCGGAATTAGATGAGGCAGGCACGCGCTTTCCGAAAAGGCGGCGCTATTCCCTTATTTTTAGTCATTCTCGGATGAGCGCAGCTCGATCCTTGAACCCAGCCGCGCCAAGCGTTTAGCTGGCTGGGTCCTCGGGTCGCTGCGCGTCCAGAGGATGACTGATGAGGGGATAGCGAGCCCTTACGCCGCTTTCCCGAACGACAAATTCTCATACCGCTTGAGGTGGTGATCCACAGAGCCAAACTGGCTTTCGATCATGGTGGCGCGCTTGAAGTAGTGGCCGATAGAGGTCTCGTCGGTCATGCCCATGCCGCCGAACAGCTGAATGGCGTTCTGGCCGACGAACGTGTTGGCGCGGCCGACCTGAACCTTGGCCGCCGAGATGGCCTTGGCGCGCTCGAAGTCCGAGCCCTCCAGCTTGATGGTGGCCATATAGGTCATTGAGACGGACTGCTCCACGGCCATGAACATATCGACCATGCGGTGCTGCAGCACCTGGAACGAGGCGATCGGCGCGCCGAACTGCTTGCGCTGCTTGGTGTAGTCGAGCGTGCCTTCATGCAAGCGCCGCTGGACGCCCACGGCTTCGGCGCAGAGGGCGGCGATGGCTTCGTCCACCACCTTCTCCACCAGAGGAAGCGCGTCGTCGGCGATCAGCACGGCGGGGGTGTTGTCGAACTGAACCTCGGCGGCGCGCTGGCCGTCCACCGTAGGATAGTCGCGGGTGGTGAGGCCTACTGCCCCCTTCTCCACCAGGAACACGCCGACGCCCGCGGCGTCGCGCTGGCCGCCGCCGGTGCGGGCGGTGACGATCAGGTGCGTGGCCCAGGGCGCGCCGATCACCACCGCCTTATGGCCGTTCAGCACATGGTCCGTGCCGTCTTTCTTGGCCGTGGTTTTCAGGTCCGCGAGGTTATAGCGCCCCTGCGGCTCGGCATAGGCGAAGGCGATGACGGCGCTGCCGTCGATGATCTTGCCGATCACGTCCGCCGCGCCCGAGAAGCCCGAGTGCTTCATGAAGCCGCCGCCGATCACTACGGTGGAGAGGTAGGGCTCGATCACCAGCGCTTTCCCGAACTCCTCCATCACGATCATGTTCTCGGTCGGCCCGCCGCCAAGGCCGCCATGATCCTCCGAAAAGGGGGCGCCGAGGATGCCGAGCTCCTCCGCGAACGCCTTCCACACTTCGGGGCGCCAGCCCGCTTCAGACTTGATCACCTTGCGGCGGGTCTCGAAGTCATACTTGTCCTGCAGATAGCTGGCGACGGTGTCGCGCAGCATCGACTGTTCTTCGGTGAAGCTGAAGTCCACGGAGACGTTCCCTTAAAGAGGCGTGTTTTTATGCGGTAGAGTTGGTGCGGGTTTAAAGTCCCAGCACCATCTTGGCGATGATGTTGCGCTGGATCTCATTGGAGCCGCCGAAGATCGAGGTCTTGCGCATGTTGAAGTAGGTGGGCGCGGCGCGGTGGGCGAAGTCCGGGCCGATGGGCAGCGCGTTGCCGCCTTCCTGCGGGAAGCCGCGGAAATAGGGCGCGCCGTAGTGGCCTGCCGCCTCCAGCACCATCTCGGTCAGGCGCTGGCCGACCTCGGTGCCCTTGATCTTCAACAGGCTCGACTCGACGCCCGGACCCTTGCCGGCCGCCTCGCCCGCGAGGGTGCGGAGTTCGGTATATTCCAGCGCCGCCAGGTCGATCTCCAGCTCGGCGACCTTACGCTTGAACATGGGATCGTCGATCAGCTTCTCGCCGTCGTCGCCGAGTTCGGTGGAGGCGATCTCCCGCAGGCGCTCAATGCCGCGCTTGCTGCGCGCCACGCCGGCGATGCCAGAGCGTTCGTGGGCCAAAAGGAACTTGGCGCAGGTCCAGCCCTTGTTCTCCTCGCCGACCCGGTTCTCCACCGGCACCTTGACGTTCTCGAGGAAGACCTCGTTCACCTCATGGCCGCCGTCAATGGTGATGAGGGGGCGGACGGTGATGCCCGGCGTCTTCATGTCCACCAGGATGAAGCTGATGCCTTCCTGCTTCTTCGCCGTGGGATCGGTGCGGCAGAGGAAGAAGCCCCAGTCGGCGTGCTGGGCCAGGGTGGTCCAAGTCTTCTGGCCGTTGATCAAATAGTAGTCCTTGCCGTCGTCGCCCTTGATCCGTTCGGCGCGGGTGGAGAGGCCGGCGAGGTCGGAGCCGGCGCCGGGCTCCGAATACCCCTGGCACCACCAGATGTCGCCGTTGTAGGTGGCGGGCAGGAACTTCGCCTTTTGCTCGTCGGTCCCAAAGGCGATGATCACGGGCGCCACCATCAGCATGCCGAACGACACGATCGGCACGGTTTCGGCGCGCGCCTGCTCCTCGGACCAAATGTATTTCTGCGTCGGAGTCCAACCGGTGCCGCCATAGGCCTTGGGCCAACCCGGCGCCACCCAGCCCTTCTTGGCCAGGATCTTGTGCCAGGAGAGGAAGTCCGCCTTAGCCATCTCCTCGCCCTCAACCTGCTTTTCCCGCAGGCCCGGCGGGTAATTGTCGGCGATGAACTGACGCACTTCCTCGCGGAAGGCGACGTCTTCGGGGGCGAAATCGAGGTTCATAGGGCCGTCTCCTGCATCCGACCGTTGGTCGCGGCGGTTTAGAATATCCGGTTTGATGATAAATCGCCGCTCGCCCTTTGCAAGCTTGACGTTCGCGTAAGCGGAAAGTCAGGTCATCAAAATGCAAAACGCCCCGCACAGGCGGGGCGCAAGCATCGTGAGACCTGGCGGGGCGTTAGCGCGCCGCCATGAACACCGGCGGGACCGTCGCGGACGCGACTTGATTCAACAGGGGCTGGTCCACGCTCTTGACGGCGTTGTTCACCGCTACGCGGCGGCAGCTTTCAAAGGCGGCCTGTTGATCGAGTTGACGGATGTCCGGCTGGCCGCCGCACACGTCGACAGCGGCGACTTGGATCCGCTTCATGGCTTTAGCCGCGCCTTCGTGGCTGTTCATGTCCAGGCCGACGACGGAAACCTTGGTGGATTGCAGGGCGCCATCTTCAGCGAGCGCAGGCGCGGCGACGGCCAACGTAGCCGAAGCAATAAGCAAAAGAATAGAATAAATTTTCATGACGGGGTTCCTTCCAAAATCATCGCCTTATCTCATCATTGTGAGACAGTTATTTGATCGCAATTTTACTTATTTAATTCAAGTTAAATTCAGTTTATTTTCTATATTACAGTATTTTAACATTAAAATTTAGTACTATTTCGCTGACGAAATTTATTCCAGAGCTTTAAAGTCCGTTTCCTTTCCAAGTGAGCATCAGAGCGCTAAAAGGCGGGATGGATCGCCTGCCTCCACCCATCGCCACGCCTTGCGTTCAGGTGTGCTGTATCGACGGCGAAAGCGGGCTTTGCCTGGGGTGTTTTCGCACTCTGCCGGAAATCGCTGATTGGGCGGCTCTGGGCGACGGCGCCCGCGCCGCGGTGATGGCTGAGCTGCCGGCGCGGCGGGAGCGCATTAGCCCTGAAAAGCTCGGCTTCTTTGGGTGACCGGCTCGATTCACCGGATTTGAACGGCTCCGGGCGCAGAGTGCGCCAATGGACCCAGAACCGGTCCGATGGGGCGCAAAAGCCATGGTCTTTAAGGAAGTGGGCGTCTTGGCGTTGGCCACCCTATGCGCCCTCGCGGCCGGCGGCGGAGTGATGCAGCTTGGCGCCCACGCGATGGCGCACGCCGCGCGCCAGGGTCGTGTGGCCAAGTCGGCCGACGGCCACTACTGGGCCGATGCGCAGGTGGATGGCCGGCCGGTGCGCTTTCTGGTGGATACGGGGTCGAGCGCGGTGACGCTCTCCAGCCCCGACGCCGCCCGACTCGGCCTCGACCTCTCGAACCTCACCTACGACCGGCCCGTGTTCACCGCCGCCGGTCATGAGCGCGCCGCCGCCGTCACCTTGGATCATATCGCTATCGCCGGCGCGCGGGTGGAGCATGTGAAGGCGCTGGTGATGAGGGACGCCATGCCTGCGTCCCTCCTCGGCATGAGCTACCTCGGGCGCCTGTCTCGCATGGAGGCGACGCCGGAGGCGCTGGTGCTGACCCGCTAATCGACCGCTTAGAACTTGTAGGTCAGCCCGGTCGAGATGGCGGGGTAGTAGTGGAAGATGTCCGCCGCGCCGCGGATCTTAGCCTCTTCGGAAGCGATATCCGCCTGCACCTGGGGCGTATTGGACAGGAGCCCGCCCGCAGATTGCAGGTTCACCTTCGGATCGCCCGAGAACACCACGCCGGCCAGAAGCTTGAACCCGAAAAGCCGCGACGTCTCGAAGGTGTTGTCGAAGCCGATCCCGGCGAACGGCGCAACGCTGTCGAGCCCGATGTCTCCGGTGACGGTCCCAAGCTGCGCCGCCGTATAGGTGTGGCCGCCGAAGCTGAAAGACCCTTGCGGCGTCGCGGTCAGCCCCACGTGCCGCCGCCCGCCGACCGCGTCCACCACCCCGCCGCTGATCATAAGGGGATGCAAGGGCCCGCCGAACGGGTGTAGGTCCACATAGCCGCCCACGTTGGAAAGCCGGAGGTGACCGCCGTAGCGAACGCCGTCGTAGCTCTGCGGATGGTCGATGTTCATGAAGGCGCCCCGCACCCGCAGAACAATCGCGCGGGTGGCCTGGAACTGCCCGTCCACCCCGGCGCCGTCCGAACCGATGGTGAGCCCCAGCGCCCAGCGCCGGGTCGGTCGCCAGTCCTTCGGCGGAGCCTTAACGGGCTTGATGTGGGCGGGCGGCACGGCGTAAGGCGGACCCGGCTCCGTCGCCTTCACCATCCAGCGGGGCGCGGGGTTAGCGGGCTTGGCTGGGCGATAATCAGGAAGGGGCGCGGGCGCATCACCCGCCTCCGTTGCTTGCGCGGAAGCCGCCGGGTCGGTGGCCGCCGGCGCGACGGCCGCTGGTTCGGGAGGGATGAGCTGAGCCTGGGCCTCACCGGTCAGAGAAAAGGCTGCGGCCAAAGCGCCGGCGATCATCGTCTTCATGCAGCCCCCCGGTGCGCGACGAGCGTCTCGCCAGGAAAGCCCTGCCCCAGAAGGGTTAAGCAGCCGTTGACCCTGGCCTTGACCGTCGAAGCGGCGCGGTTGAGGCCGATCGCTCCCCGGCGCGTTTAGCCCTCGCACCAGGAGGCCGCCATGAGCGAGGACGACAAACCCAAGGGCCCGGATTTCACCCAGGGCGTGCCCGCCGCCCACATCGCGGAAGGCCAAATGCTGGGCGGTCATGTGGGCGAGGCGCCGGTGCTGATCGCGCGGATGGACGGCGCCCTTTACGCCATCGGCGCGGAATGCACCCACTACCATGGGCCTCTGGCGGACGGCTTGATCGTGGACGGCGCCGTCCGCTGCCCCTGGCATCACGCCTGCTTCAGCTTGAAGACCGGCGAAGCTATGGGCGCCCCCGCCTTCGATCCCGTCGCCTGCTGGTCGGTGGAGGAGACGGACGGCATGGTGACGGTGAAGAAAAAGAACGACGCCCTGCCGGTGAAGACGGCCAGCGGCGCCGGGCGGAGCGTGGTGATCGTCGGCGGCGGCGGGGCGGGTTTCGCAGCGGCGGAGCTTTTGCGCCGCGAGGGGTTCGGCGGCGACATCACCCTCCTTAGCGCCGACCAGGATGCGCCCTACGATCGGCCCAACTGCTCCAAGGACTATCTTACGGGCGATGCGCCGGCCGAGTGGATGCCGCTGCGGGACGCCGACTTCTATGGGGCGCAGACGATCGATCTGCGAATCGGGACCGAGGTCGAACGCTTCGATCCCCTGGCCAAGACCGTGACGCTCAAGGGCGGCGAGACCCTGCCCTACCAGACCCTGATCCTTGCCACCGGCGCGGAGCCGCAGCGCCCGCCGATCCCCGGTCTCGACGGACCGAACGTGCATGTGCTGCGCTCCCTGAAAGATGCTGAGGCCCTCGTTGCGGCCGCGGAGAAGGCTAGTAGCGTCGCGATCATCGGCTCCAGCTTCATCGGGTTGGAGGCCGCCGCCGCCTTCCGCAAGCGCGGCCTCAAGGTGCATGTGATCGCGCCGGAGACCACGCCGTTCGCGAAGATCCTGGGGGTTGAGGTTGGCCAGTGGGCCAAGGACCTGCATGAGACGAAGGGCGTGATCTTCTACCTTGGCCGCAAGGTGGTGAGTTACACCCACGGACGCGTGATGCTTGACGACGGCGATCCGATCCCGGCCGACTTCGTCTTGCTGGGGACAGGGGTGAAGCCGCGCACGGCGCTGGCGCAAGCCGCCGGCCTTAAGGTGGATGACGGCGTGGTGGTGGACGATCGGCTGCGCACCAGCGCCAAGGACGTCTACGCCATCGGCGACATCGCCCGTTACCCTGACCCGATCTCCGGCCAGCTGATCCGTGTCGAGCATTGGGTTCACGCCGAACGGCAGGGGCAGCACGTGGCGCGCCTGATCCTCGGGCAGGACGCGCCGTTCACCGACCCGCCCTTCTTCTGGTCGGCGCAGTACGAAAGCGCGATCCACTACGTCGGCCACGCCGAGGATTTCGATCCGCCAAAGGTGGACGGCTCGGTAAAGGATTATGACGCCACGGTGCGCTACGAGAAGGCCGGCCAACTCCTCGCCGTCGTCACCCTCGACCGCGATTCGGAAACGCTGACAGCGGAGGCGGCGTTCGAGAGGCGCGCGATGGCCGGGAGTTAAGCGCCAGCCAGCATACCGCGCTGACACGCCCTCGGACGCGAAGCGGTGGAGACGACGTCACCGACGGTATAGAACGCGGCATGGCCAAGCAGCTGGACACCGAACCCACTGGCCCGCTGAAGGGCGTGAAGATCCTCGATCTCACCAGCGTCGTCTTCGGCGCCTACGCCACGGGGATGCTGGGCGATCTCGGCGCCGACGTGATCAAGGTGGAGAGCCCCGCGCTCGGCGGGGGCGATGCGGGGGATATCATGCGCTGGGCCGGGTCGCCGCCTAAGGGCGCGCCCGCCGACCTCGGCCCCATCTTCATGACCGTCAACCGCAACAAGCGTTCGGTGCTGCTTGACCTCACCAAGGCGCCCAGCCAGAAGGCGTTGCGAAAGCTGGTGGCATGGGCGGACGTTTTCGCCACCTCCATCCGCTACGAAGGGATGAAGCGCCTAGGTCTCGGTTATGAAGACCTGCAGGCGATCAAGCCGGACATCGTCTACGTCCACGGTTCAGGCTACGGGGCGGACGGACCGTATGCGGGCGAGCCGGCCTATGACGACCTGATCCAGTCCGCCTGCGGCCTCGCCGACCTTCTCCCCCGCACAGACGGAAATCCCGCGCCGCGCCTGCTGCCGACGCTGGTGGCCGACAAGGTTTCGGGCCTCTTCATGACTCAGGCGATTCTGGCCGCCCTCTACCATCGCGAGCGCACCGGCGAGGGGCAGTTGGTGGAGGTCCCAATGTTCGAGTGCCTGACCAGCTTCACTCTCGCCGAGCATTTGTGCGGTCACGTCTACGATCCGCCCACAGGCCAATTCGCCTACAGCCGCATCGCCAATCCCAACCGCAAGCCCTTCGCCACCAAGGACGGATATATCGGCCTGATGCCCTACAACGACCGGCACTGGCGGGATTTCTTCACCGCCGCCGGCGCGCCCGATCTGATGGACGACCCGCGTTTCCAGAGCCAGCAGGCGCGGGCGCAGAACTATCCCGCTCTCTACGGTCTCCTGGACGAGATCACCCGTAGTAAGACCACCGCCGAATGGCTGGCGCTCCTGAAACCGCTGCAAATCCCAGTGGCCAGGACCAATCGCCTGGACGAGCTGATGGACGATCCGCACCTTTCCGCCATCGGCTTTTTCGAGACGTACGAACACCCCGAGGCTGGCCGCTATTGGAGCATGAAGCCGCCGCTCCGCTTCTCCCAAACCCCCGCCAACATACGCCGCCACGCCCCCCGCATCGGCGAGCATACGGCGGAGGTGACGAAGGATTGACCAAACCGTGACTGGCTAAATGCAAGGCGGGTTCTAAAGACGAGCAAATCATCAGGAGGCGCGGAATGCTGGCGGCATTGATCGGATCGCTGATCGGCGCCCTGGCGCCTGACGTGGCGGCGACAGCTCCGCCGACCCGGGTGGAAATCCCTATCAAGGCGGTGGTGCTCAGCAATAAGACCCGCCGCTACAGCGTGCCGATCACCGTCGGCGCAACGGCGATCGAGGCGGGCCTCGACACCGGCTCCAGCGGCCTGCGCGTGCTGCCGGGCGTGCTTGGGGACGCGGACGCCAAGAGCGGCGGCGGTTCGGACAGCTACAACTATGGCGCCGGGGCCAAGCTCGACGGCGAACAGGGTCGGGCGATCGTGTCTGTGGGCGGCCTCAGGGAAGAGACGGGAATCCAGTTGGTCCACAAGGTGGGCTGCACGCCGGCCAGGCCCCGCTGTGCGGCGGGCTCCATTCCCTTGAAGGACTACGGCATTCAAGGCGACGGTCTCCCCGGCGAAGGCTTCAAGGCCATCCTCGGCGTGAACATGGCCAACGCGGAGGTTCCAAGCCTGTTCTCCAGCATCGGCGCACGCCGCTGGATCATCGACCTGCCCCGTCCGGGAGACGACGCCCCGGGCCGCATTCTGCTGAATCCGACAGACGAGGAAGCGGCCGGCTACGCCATGCTGCCGATCGCCCAGCGGTTCGCCGATCAGCGGGGCGGGCTGCACGATGGCGTGTCCGGCTGCCTGGTGAATGACGCCACGCGGGCGAAAGTCTGCGGCGTGGTGCTGTTTGACACGGGCGCGCCGGGCGTCCGCATCACGGGCGACAGTTCGGCGGCGGGGTGGCCTGAAGATGCGCCAGTGACGCTGCTTCTGGCGGACGACCGCGGAACGGTGAAGGCTGTGGAGCGCATCCGATTAGGTCAGCGGGATCAGGCTTCCCGCCTCAGTATCGACCGTGAAGGCGGTCCGCCCATCCCCGCCATCTTCCTGGGATTGACGCCCTATTTCGCCTTTTCCGTGCTGTACGATCCCGCCCACGGCATGATCGGTGTGAAGCCCCGGGCGCCGGCGCCCGGTGGGCCCGAAGGGTCTTTGAAGTAGCCCTTCGCGCGCCCGACGACGCTTGACGTCGATGGCGGGGTTCCGTACCGACCCCAACGCCGTATGATGCGCGGAAAAACTGGACCGGGCGATCCCCTTGCCGCGCGAGACACTCCCCTTTTCCTCAGAGACCGCGGCGCCCCGCGCGTCCGTGGTGATCGCCGTCCTGAATGAGGCGGAGAACGTGCAGGCGGTGACGGAGGAGGTGCTAGGCGCGATGGGCCCCGTCGCCCCGTTCGAGATCGTCTATGTGGACGACGGCTCCACGGACGGCACGTCCGCGCTCCTGCAGGCCATGGCGGACGCCGACCCGCGCGTGCGCCTGGTGCGCCACGACCGCCGGTGCGGCAAGTCGCAGGCGGTGCGGACCGGCGTCCTGGCCTCCCGCGCCGTCTGGGTGGCGACGCTCGACGGCGACGGGCAGAACGATCCGGCCGATCTTCCCGACATGTTGAACCTCGCCTGGACCGCCCCCGGCGCGCCGCCTTTGGTGGCCGGGCAAAGGGTGCGGCGGGATGATCCGCTCTCACGCCTGATCGCCACCCGCATCGCCAACGGCATCCGATCCTCGCTGCTGGGCGATCACTGCCCGGACACCGGCTGCGGGGTGAAGGTGTTCCGCCGGGAGGATTTCCTGCTTCTGCCCTGCTTCGAGGGCATGCACCGCTTCCTGCCCGCCTTGTTCCAGCGCTACGGCCACCCGCTCATCAACCACCCGGTGCGCCACCGCGCGCGGATGAAAGGCGTCTCCAAATACACCAACTGGGGCCGGGCGCTGGTGGGCGTGTTCGACCTGATGGGCGTGGCGTGGCTGGTGCGCCGCACCCAGGCGCCGCGTATCACCCCAGAGCCATTGACGCAGCCCGGGGGCGGCCGTGCTGGGTAGCGCCGATCGTGCGGCCAGCCTGAAAGACCTTTGCCTGTTCCTGCTCGTGGCCTTCGCCATCCTGGCGCCGGGGATATCCGGCCTGCCGCCGGTGGATCGGGACGAGCCCCGCTATGAGACCGCCACCACCCAGATGCTGGCCAGCGGGAACTTCGTAGACATCCGCTACCAGAACCAGCCCCGCTATCTGCAGCCCGCTGGCGTCTACTGGCTGCAGGCCATCCCCACCGCGCTCTTTTCGACGCCCGACCATCGCCACGTCTGGACTTACCGTTTGCCATCCCTGTTCGGCGCGGTGATGGCGAGCTTCGTCACCGCCTGGGCCGCATCGCTGATGTTCGGGCGGCGGATCGGGCTATCAGCGGGGGTGCTACTGGCCGCCTGCGTCTCCCTCGGCTTCGAGGCGCGGATCGGCAAGACGGACGGAGCGCTGCTCGCCAGCGTCGTCATCGCCCAGTTCGCCCTGATGCGCACCTATCTGGCGCCCGGCCTGGGTCGACCCACAAGCTGGCGCGTGGCGGCGTCGTTTTGGGCGGCGATGGGAATAGGCGTGCTGCTGAAAGGGCCGATCATCATCCTGGTCAGCGGGTTGACGGTGCTGGCGCTCCTCATCTGGGACCGCAAGGCAGGCTGGTTGAAGGGGCTGCGGCTGCTCTGGGGCGTGCCCCTGATGCTGGCCATCGCCCTCCCCTGGTACATCGCCATCGGCGAGCTGAGCCACGGCGGCTTCTACAAGATCGCCATCGGCCACAGCATGATGAACAAGGTGACCGAAGGCCAGCAGGCTCACGGCGCCCCGTTCGGCTATCACTTCGCCGGCTTCCCGATCACATTCTGGCCGGGATCGCTGATGGCGGTGATGGCCGCGCCGTTCGTCTGGGCGCGGCGGCGAGAACCTCAGGTGAAGTTCCTGCTCTGCTGGATCATTCCGAGCTGGATCGTGTTCGAGATCGTCAAGACCAAGCTCCCTCACTACGTCCTGCCGACCTTCCCCGCCATCGCGACCCTGACGGCTCTGGCCCTGTTCAGCCCGAAGGTTGCGGTGAAGTCCTGGCTGAAAGGGCTGTTCTTCCTGTTCGCCGCCGCGTGGGCCGCCCTCAGCGTCGTCCTCTGCGGTCTCGCCCCTGCGGCGGTGAAGGTCTACGAGGGGCGGCTGGACCCGGTCGCCATAGCTCTCTCCCTATTCGCCTTGACCGCCATCGGCGCGGTGGCGTGGGCGCTGTGGCGGCGAAAGTTTGAGGTTGCAGTGGCCGCCGTCGCCTGCGCCTCCTTCTTCACCGCCGTCGATGTCTATGCGGCGGGCCTGCCGCGGCTGGAGTCTTTCTGGCTAAGCCCGAGGATTTCGCAGATGGCCAAGGCCGCCAACACCTGCCCGGATCGTCTTCTGATCTCGACCCCGTTTCACGAACCCAGCCTGGTGTTCCTGAACGGCCCCGCACACACCTATCTCGCCGAAAATCCCAAAGATGCGGCGGGGGCGCTTTCCCGAGCCGGCGCGTGCGGCGTCGCCGTCGTCGGAGCTAAGCAGCAGCCGGAATTCCTCGCCAGCGCCGCCGCCCTGCATTTGGCGCTGCGGCCGGCGGGCGAGGTCAAGGGGCGCGATTACGCCGACAATAAGAAGCTGGACCTGACGCTCTACGTCACCACGCGCTGACGGCCACAGAGCCAATCAGTCGGAAGCGGTCTCCACCAACTTCAGCTTCGGCCGGCGCAGCGCCGCCGATCTGACCGCGATCTCGAACAGCAAGGCGGCGGCGGTGAACAGCCAGACGATCCGCGCCTGATATCGCGGGAAGGGTCCAGAGATCGCGCCGCAGACCGCCGCGTTCAGGACCACCGCCGTCAACAGGAGCACCGCCGCGATGGAGGCGCGAAACACCGGATCGTCGAAATCCCGCCGCTTCCACATGGCGATGAAATTGATCTTATAGAGCCTGAAGCCGACGTAGCCGGCGGCGAGAAAGGCGATCAGACCGTCGATCACGGCCAGCGCCTCCGGATCGAACCACACCGCGCAGTTGCCGGGCGTGCGGCCGCAGCCGGAGCCCGTGCTCTTGATCAGCTTGGGCAGGTTGGTGGTCTTCCAATAGAGATCGTGCAGGTAGAAGCCGGGATTGAGTAGCGGCTCGTCCAGGCGGATGTTGAAGACCTGCTTGCGCCAGTTATCCAGAGACACCTTCACCTGACCGACGGGATCGTAGAGGGTGGAGGCCAGGGCGAACGTCGTATCCTGATGCTCCATATCCTGGCGCATATGGAATTCCGACAGGTTGAAAATGCCCCGCTCTGTGTCGTCCGACCAGAGGATGTCCTCGCTGTCGTCCAGCGGCAGCCATTTGAACTGGCAGATCACATAAGGCGATCCAGTCTTGCAGGCGTGCATGAGGTAGGTGCGTCCCGGCCCATCGGCCAGCACGCGGGCGGTGAGGAAGGGCGGGTGGCCAAGCTCATCGCCGGAACGAAGCTGCACCATCTTGGCGTAGGCGGTGGAGGCGGCGATGGCCACCACCGCAGCCAGAAACACGGTCAAGGCCCGCTTGATGAGGTCGCCCCACGGGGCCTTGAACCAGATCAGCGCGCCCAGCGTCGCCGCCGTCAGCACCATGGAGGTGATGAGGTTGGACATGTGGAAGTTCATCGCCGCCGCCAGCAGGAGCCAGAGGGTGATCTGCGCCGGCCACCGGAATCGGTCCGGGTAGACCATCAGGAGGATGGTGGCGATGGCGGCGAACCCGGCGAACACATCCGGCATGGCGAAGCCGGTGAAGACCGGCAGGGTGGACAAGGCCGACAACCCCGCCATCACCGCCAGATAGGTCCACGCTTCCGCCTTGGGCGCCGCCACCCGCCAGAAGGCGTAGATCAGTCCCGCCGCCGTCACCGCCTGGGTGAAGGCGAACAGCCACAGGGTGCCGAGGCTCTGGATCACATACAGAGAGACGCCGTAGTAGGCGGATCGGGCGCCGTCCTGGTTATGCACCGGCTCCTCGTCGCCGCCGTCGGCGTGGGTCATGCGGTATTCGGCGTCTTCCCAGTTGATGATCGGCACGCCGTGGAACGCCCATTTGTCGAGGGCGCGGACGATGCTGCGGCCCTGGGCGTAGTAGTCGTCGGTATCGGTGAAGACGCTGGGCCGGCCCATGGCCAGCGTCGCCGTCATCAGCATCAGCGCGCCGAGCAGGCTCATCAGCACGGCCATCACGCGCGGCCTGGTTTTCAGGGCGGCGAACACAGGCGCGGCCGGCGCCGCGAGCATCCGCAGCCGATCCGCCGATCTGGTGAGCCTTGCCGTCGCAGCCTGCCGGGGCGTGAGCCTGGAACCGCCGGCCGCCGTCATCACACCCGGCGCAGGGTGAAGACCGACGCGAGGAAGCCCGAGGCGCCGAGCTGGATCGCCACCGCCATGGCCGTCATCGAAGGCACGAGCAGGCGCATGACGTTGTTGTAGAGGATCGGTCCAAACCCGCTCTGCGCCCAGCCGTAGATGGCCCAGGCCACGCCCGCGCTCCCGGCCAGGAGCAGCGCCAGCGCGCCCTGAAGGATGGTCTCCAGCGTCAAGCCCAGCACCAGGGTCTTCGACCCGCGGGAGGTGGGCAAGACGCCTTCCATCACTGTGTAGCGTCGGGCCAGGGCCGAGAACATCATCAGCTGCGCGCCCATCAGGATGGCGAAGCAGGCCACCACTAGGGTGTGGACGTCCAGCGACACCGTCTTGGTCAACTGCACCGCGCCTTGGCTCAGCAGGCAGCAGCCGATCACTCCGGCCGTTACGAGCGTCAGGCCGGGCACTAGGAACAGGTATTCGGGACTGTGCAGCAGGAGAAAGCGCAGGTGGCGCCAGCCGTCCCGCCAGGTCTTCAGGTGCGGCGCGCGCGAGCGGCCGTCCACCGCCAGGGTGGTGGGCACTTCGACCATCTTGAGGCCGTTGATGGCGGTCTTCACCACCATCTCGGAGGCGAACTCCATGCCGGTGCTTTGAAGGCCTAACGCCAGCATCGACTCCCGGTGGAAGCCGCGCAGGCCGCAGTGGAAATCGCCCACGGGAATCTTGAAGAACACCCGCCCGATCATGGAGAGCACCGGATTGCCGAGATAGCGGTGCAGGAAGGGCATGGCGCCCTTGGCGATGCCGCCCTGGAAGCGGTTGCCCATCACCAGG
>CAXTHJ010000036.1:0-27970 GCA_964243985.1 uncultured Caulobacteraceae bacterium
CTGCGCGTGGGCCCCTCCCTCTCCCCGGAGGGGCGAGGGGTAAGGCGCTGGAACCCTCTCCCCTCTGGGAGAGGGCAGGTGAGGGGAGCCGCTGCGTTTACGTCGTCCGATTTAGCCGGAGCGTCATGACGCCGGCCTCTGGGTTGGCATGTTCAACGGCGAGCACGCGCCAGGGATTGGCGCCGGCGAGGAGCTGCTGGCCGGCTATGGCGCGCGGATCGTCTCGCGCCATAGCAGCGGCGGTTTCGATCCGCATCGGCTGTTGCTGTTCGATTTGGTCGTAGCTGGCCGAGCCGGGTTTCAGCGCGATCCAGATCGAGGCGACCGTGGTCCAGGCGACGGTCGCGCCGCCGTAAGCGGTCTGAGTCGCCGTCGCCGCTTGTAGCACCGCGGGCGTTGGGAAGTTCACAGCCGCACCCGGCGGAACGGTGCGATCCAGGGTTCCACCAGCGACAGCGGCGCGTCGCTGCGATGCTCGAAGTTGTCGGCGACGAGCTGCAGGATGGCTTGGCGGAGCGGCGCCGGAACGTCGGTCTCCGCCGCGCCATAGCCGGCCGTGTAGTCGATGCGGACGCCGCCGATCGGCACGCCCGGCGCCGGCCAGGCCACGTCGTAAGGCGTGATCCGCCCCGGTCGTGAGGCGATCTCCGCCGCATAGCTGGCCGGATTGACGGCCTGGAACGCGCCGGTCCAGTCCGCCACGGCGACGGCGGCGACGCTGATGAGCGGTCCGCGCCGGAGCCGCAGCGGACCGGAGAACAGGGCGGTGAGCGGGTCCGTCACCGGAACCGCCGTCGTGACCTCTAGCGGCCAGACGTCGTGCGTTTCGCAAAAGCCGGTGGAGATCATCGCTATGCCGAGCTCTCCCTCGATCCGCTGACGCGCGGCGGTGATGAGGGACGCGATCAGGCCGTCCTCCTGGTCGTAGGTGACGCGAAGCTGCGCCTTCGCCTCGTCCAGGGTGACTGGTTCGAGGGCGGGCGCGGTGGTGAGGGTCAGGGTCATGCTAGTCCTTCAGGCGAGGCGCTGCCCCTCACCCTGCCCTCTCCCGGGAGGGGAGAGGGTTCTGTCGCGCTAAGCCCTCGCCCCTCTGGGGAGAGGGAGGGACCCGCGATGCTAAGCGTCGTGGGAGGGTGAGGGGAACCAGTGCGCCGCCTTCAGCTCGCCGCGAACTTCAAGAGCTTGATGGCGTTGAAGTTCTGCACGCCGCCGCCGACCCGCTTGGTGGTGTAGAACAGCACATACGGCTTCTGCGAATAGGGGTCGCGCAGCACCCGCACCCCCGCCCGATCGACGATCAGATAGCCCTTGGCGAAGTCGCCAAAGGCGATGGCGCAGCTATTGGCGGCCACGTCCGGCATGGTCTCGAGCTCGGTGATCGGATAGCCGCAGAGGGAGGAGGGCTGTCCGGGGGCGAGACCTGGGGTCCAGATATAATCCCCCTCCCCGTCCTTGAACTTGCGCACCATCGCCGTGGTGCGCCGGTTCATCACGAAGCGGCCGTTTGCGCGAAACTGGGCCAGGGGCGTGTAGACGAGGTCGATCAGGCAATCCACCGGATCGTCCGCCAGAAAAGCGCCCGCCGCCCCCGTGGCCACATAGCCGAGTTCGCCCCAGGTGGCGGAGGCGTCGGCCGCCGCGGCGTAGCTCAAAAACCCTTTGGGCTGGCCCGATCCCGAACCGTTGACGAAGGCCTGAGTCTCCTGGGCGGCGAAAGCGTCCTCGCACTCGGCGGCCAGCCACTCGTCCAGGTTCACGAAGCTGTCGTCCAACAGGGCCTGGGTCGCCGCCGGGGAGGCGTAAAGGTCGGCGGCCGGGAACTGCAACAGGGTGTAGGCGCCCTCGTCCGTCTCGGTGCGGGCAGTGGTCTCCGCAGACCAGCCGGCGGTGACGCCCACGGTGGCCACGGGCTTCTGATAGACCGAGGCGCCGATGGTCTGCACCGTGGCGATCTCGCGCATGGGGCTAGAGTGGGTGAGCGCCAGGTCGATCACCCGCTCGGTCTCGGGGGGCGCGATATAGCCGCCGGAGCCGCCCTCGGAGAGGCCCTTGGCCTCCAGACCCCCAAAGCCGAGGTTGGAGACGCGGCCGGACTTCATATAGCCCTGCCACGCCGCCTTGCGCTCATCGGGCTCGGCGGCCCGGGACTCGCCGGAGAGCCGGGGCCGACGGGCGTCGGAGGCGTAACGCTCAAGACGCGATTGCGCGGTGGACAGGTCGGCGTCGATCCGCGCCACCTTTTCTTCCAAAAGCACGTCGGCGCGCTTGGATTCGATCTCCTCCAGCCGCTGGTCGTTCGTGGCCTTGAACGCCTCGAACGCGGCCATCACCTCATGCATCGCCGCGCGGGTTTCGGCCGAGGATACGGCCTGTTTGGTTTCTTTCATGGGAGTCTCCGTTGGAAAGGGTGGTGAGGCGGTTCCCCTCACCCTGCCCTCTCCCCGGAGGGAGAGGGGGTTCTAGTTCTGACCCCTCGCCCCCTTGGGGAGAGGGAGGGGCCCGCGATGCGCGCATCGTGGAAGGGTGAGGGGCTCCGCCGCGCCGAACGTTGAACCAGCCGCGCCCCCGACAGCATTGGAAACGTCACCAGCGACACTTCCCAAAGCTCCACCTCGGTCAGCACCCGCAGGCGCCCGGATTGATCGCGGCGGGCCTTTTTGGTGCGAAAGCCGATGGAGAGGCCGTCGAGCACGCCGGCGCGGATCAGGCTCTGCACCAACTGGCCTTGGGGCGTGAAGTCGAACACGCGGCCCTGGACGTAGAGGCCTTGGTCATCCTCGCTCACCACGTCCCAGGCGCCGATCAGGCCGCCCGTGTCGTGCTGGTGCAGCATCCGCACGCGGTTGGCGCCGCTCTTGGCCAGAGATTTCGCGAAGGCGCCCTTGGCCACGATGTCGTCGTTGAGGTCACGCCGCCAGAAGAGGCTGGCGTAGCCCTGGATAGGCAGATCGCTCATCACCGCTCCCCATCCAGTTTCGCTTCGATCCGCGCGATGGCGGCGCCGGTGGCTTCGGCCTCCGCCTCCAGCCGCGCCAGCCGCTCGCTCACGCCCTGTTGTTTGTCGAGGCGCCGCTCCAGGTCGGTCACCCGCTGCGCCTCACCGCCGGCCCACAGGCACGCGGCGCCGCTCTGGATCGCCACGGTGAGGATCAGGGCGATGGGGATCTTCAGGTCGAGGCGCACCCCGCCGCTCCCCTGCCGATCAATGGGCGCATCACTCATCGGAGACCTCCGACAGATTATCACCAAGCCCCGCCATGCGCCGCCGCTCGGCGTCGGTGAGGAAGCTGGCGGCCTGCAGCCTCGCCCACAACGCATCCCGCTCCACCGAGAGGGCGGGCACGAGGTCGAGGTCGGGGCGCAGCATCGCGCCGGGGAACTTCGGCGCCAGCCAGGCGGTGATCGCCCGCGCCGCCCGGTCCACCAGGGGCACGATGGTCTGGCGCCAGAAGGCGGAGTTGGCCTCCTTGTAGTTGGCGTAGGTGTTGTCGCCGGGGACGCCCAGGATCTGCGGCGGGACGCCGAAGGCCAGGGCGATCTCCCGCGCGGCGGCGTGCTTGCCGTTGATGTAGTCCATGTCCGCCGGCGTCAGGGACATCGGCTTCCAGTCAAGCCCGCCTTCAAGGAGCAGCGGCCGGCCGGCGGCCATCGCGCCGGAGTGGGCGGCGGTAAGCTCCGCTTTCAGACGATCGAACTGCTCGTCTGAAAGCCGGTCGGCCGTGTCCTTATTGGTGTAGACCAGGGCGCCGGAGGGCCGCGCGGCGTTGTCCAGCAGCGCCTTGTTCCACGCGGACGCGGCGTTGTGCATGTCGATGGCGACGGCGGCGGCCTCGAGCGGCGAGAAGCCATAATAGTCGTCCGTAGGGCTATAGAGCTTCAGGTGAAGCACCGGCATGAACCCCGCCGCATCCCGCCGCAGCCGCACCTTGCCCTGGTCCGCCTGATAGTCGTAGGCGTCGGGCCAGCCATCTGGACCGGGGACAGCCGTCATACGATCCGGGCGCAGCGCATAAAGCTCCGTAAGCTGATCATCGCTGCCGCCGGCTTCCAGATACCCGTTGCCTGAGGTCTGTATCGCGCCGAAGAAGGCCTCCAGCAGGTCCGGCGCGCTCTGCTCGGGGTTGGGGCGGTCGATCAGGGTCTGCAGCGGGTGGTCCGGGGCCCGCGCGCCGCCCTCGAACACCACCAGCGGCACGCTGGCTGCGGCCTCGGCGATCATGCGGATGCAGCGATAGGCGACCGGATTCCTGGCGAAGCCTTCCCGCGCGAGGGCGGCGTAGTTGCGCTGCGTCCATTGCGGCTGGCTGGCCGAGGCGATGGCGATCAGCCGACGGGTCTTGGACGCCTTCTGCTCAAGCGGTTCGCCGAGCACGAGCGGGCGGGGGCGTGAAGCCATGATTAATCCTAAGGTTGTGCGGCGGAGCCCCTCACCCTACTCTCTCCTGAAGGGGAGAGCGGCGCAGGCTGCTAAACCCTCGCCCCTTTGGGAAGAGGAGGGGCCCGCGCGAAGCGTGGGAGGTGAGGGGAACGCGACGATGCCGAAAGTGGAACTGACCGACCGGGCCCGCGACCTGCGCGCCAATCAGACCGACGCCGAACGCCGGCTTTGGAACCAGCTGCGCGACCGACGACTGAACGGCTGGAAATGGAAACGCCAGACCCCGCGCGGCGCGTTCATCACCGACTTCTACTGCGCCGAAGCGCGGCTGGTGGTGGAACTGGATGGCGGGCAACATGCGGAGGATGCGGATGCGGCGAAGGATGCGCGGCGGACTCGAGTTTTGGAAGCAGAGGGTTTGCGGGTGATCCGGTTCTGGAATTTGGAGGTGATGTGGGAGCTGGAGATGGTGTGCGACACGATCCTGGCGGCGTGCGAGGGGCGGCTTTGAAATGTGGTGCGACGGTTCCCCTCACCCTACCCTCTCCCCAGAGGGGAGGTGGTAAACGCAAATCCAAATCGGGCGACACTTTTGACCTGCGAAAATGATAGTCACCCGCTGACCACGTTCCCAAGAAGAAGATCATCCTCGTCCGAGAATTTTCGAACGGCTCTGGTTGTCAATGGGTAAGCAAGCCGCTCTATGACCTTTAACCGAGAAGGTCGATCAACTTCACGTTCAATGCACAAGCCACGACAATCAACTGAGAAACGCCAGTGTTGACTTGACCGTTTTCGATAGCACCTAAAGCAGTTTCATTTATCCCTATGCTGCTCGCAAGCGTCGCCCTCGACATGCCGAGCGCTTTTCGGCGCTCAGCAATGCGTTTACCGATCCGCTGCGAAAGGGCGTCGCCACCACCGTCATCCGTCACTAAGACCTACCAAATCGCGCGTCCAAGTATCATACACGCATTAGTCGAAGATCGCGGCCGGAAAATCTATCGGCTAAAAATTGAAACGTACAACGCTTGCAGCTTCTGATATTCTCCGTGGCCCGTCATCCTTTAGAAACGCTGTCGTGTCGCCGAATGAGCCGCGTCAGCACTCCCATGCCCAAACTTAAATACACGCCGTAGCTGAACAACTGAAATATGGCGATGTAAGCGATTGGGCCGATCCGTCGCGCAAAATGCGCGGCGGGATGGCTGAGAGTGCTTAGGAGCTGGAACGCCGCAGCGAATATCATCCACGCTTGGCCGTAACGCATCGCAAGCCCAAGAAAAAGCACGAGCAAAATGCAATCCTCAATCAAAAACCGCGCTTGGGGGTCCATCCAATGGATGCGGTCCTGAATGAGCGATGTCGTGATATTGGCGAAGAGTAGCGCAAGCCCCGACATTTTTTCCCAGCGACCGCCCTTCCACAATGCGAATATGCAAATGGCGGTGAACACCGCGTAGGTGATCCTCGCAAGCAATGTATGTGGCAATGGTGGCTTCTCCGTGCGAGCCGCCACCACCATGCCAGCCTACCAAGATGAAGGCTATGCGATCTCAAATCCCGGAATGGGCGCGATCGCAGAGTTGTCCGATGGAGGCTTATCGGCGGCACCTCCTGCTGTGACGGGATCGAGTTTCATAGCCCGGCGAAGAGCGTCAAGCTTGTTGTGCCCACGCACCACCTCGCCGCGCGCCGAGGTCAAGAACATGGTCGCTTGGCTCATCGCGGCGAATACTTCATGGCCCGAAACGGCGGATAGCGAGGCTTCGGCACGATAGGCGGGTAGCCGACCCACTAGCCCGCCAGCCGCCGCGATGGCGGCGTCTATGGCATTTTCAACCTGCGCGAGATCGTGCGCGATGTCCTGAGCGATGATTTGACGATCAGACATGATGAGTCTCCAACCGCCAACACAAAGAGAGCGGTTAATCTGAGTTTCTAGGAAAGCCCGCTTAGGCGCGGGGATGGATATGGTCTTGGAGCGCGGAAATGGTTCCGACTACGGCGGTGAATGCACCGCCCACCAAGAGGGCCAGCGCGAAAGCGACGCCTAGCACTAGGCTCAAGCGTATCAGGGCGAGGAGGACATAATTCTCTCCCCACCTAAGTGATCCGTGACCGCGAGTGTGATGATTGCGATTTCTCGGAGCACGCCACCAAGCGTTAAAAAGCGCGACTGCTTCCATAAACCCTCCACCAGATGGTGGACCATTTCCTGTTGAAGCGGGGTCGCCGCTTCGTCCCGAAGGACGATCTCTAACTGCTCCCATGTTATCGCTGGAAGCGCCTGACTGTCGTAAGCGGTTTGCGCCATGTTCACCCTCCCGATCCTGGATAGGTGAGCGTTCTGCGGGGTCTGCATCTACCCCTATTGGCTCGTATATGAACCGCTCGGGGGCTTGCTGCGCCAGTTCATGCCTCGCCAATACCAGCGCGGCATCTATGCGACTGGTGACGCCGAGCTTTCGCGAGGCTGCGCGTAGGTACTCATCCACCGTGAATGGGCTGACTCCCAGCGTTTTGGCGATTTGTTTGGACTGCTTATGTTGGTGTACGAGCCTCAGCATCTCACGCTGCCTTGGCGTGAGGCTCTCGATAGCCGCGATCTGATCCTGACCTTGCATTTTTTCTGGCCGTCGGTCAGCTACCACTTCTAACATTACATCAGAATTTGCCGCTAAACGCGAGGCCTGAACGATTGCTGGGCGGGGTTGCGTAGATGCGACTTACACGCGATAAGGTGTAGATAAGCCGTTGGGCTTGCGTGGAGACTTTGCATGATCCATCCCGTTGATGAGCATGTCGGAAAGCGTCTTCGGCACCTACGGAAACTGCGTGGGCTGTCGCAGTCGGCCGTGGCGGAGGCGCTTGGGCTGACGTTTCAACAAGTGCAAAAATATGAGAGAGGCGCGAACCGTATCAGCGCATCGAAGCTCTATGACGCGGCAAAATTGCTCGGCGTAGCCATCGAAACCTTTTATGAAGGATTGACCGTTTCAGGGGAAAAAATGCCTGACGCGGACATTTTAGCAAGCGTGGCGACTGATCCAGACGTCGCCCGACTTGTGAGACTGTTTCAGTCAGCACCTAAATCGGCGCGCCAGCAAATACTTTCCCTTATAGAAGTGTTGGCGAAAGAAAAGCAACGTATATCTTCCGGAAACCCGCTAATCCGCACTCGGCAAGATGCATAACGAGTGTCTTCTGTAAGGAAATTTTACTGTTTCACTTTGAATGGACGGGATCATTGATAAGTGCTTTCCCGCCGATTTTATTGTAAGCTTTTGCGGTTAGCTCTTCTATGGCGCCTTTTGAGCGAGCGAAAAGCGAGCCAAAGCCTAAATTTGGTTATAGAATCAAAAACAATGTCACCTACTTTTAAGATTGGAGGACCGACGATGAAACTTGCTCCTATGATTAATACAAGAAGCCCTATTCCTTCGCACAAGCTGCTAAAATTTATGCTGTAGTAATCATCCTCCATCCCATGGATTCCCTATGCTCAATTTTTCGCAAAGGGTATGCCTGCCGCAGTTAAGATTTCTCCCATTTCGGTGACATGGTCTTTATTGGCTTTGATGGCTTCGGCAGTTGTATCCTCCATCACTCCATTTCGCATTCTGCTCATTACGATTTGGCCGGATGACATTAGCTCATTGACTGCGATCTTTCGCTTCCGTTCCCTAAGAAGATAATCGTGCGAGTTCATTCTTCTGGATAGTTTAGCCATGAAAATATGTCATCTCTATTGAGATGATATTATCCGTGCTAACGTTATAGCGTCCTCAACACCGACTCGCACCGCGTCGATGATATGACAACCCGCTTCATGACGTTCGCGCGACTCACCGCTTGATGGTGCATCAGCGAATAAGCCGCCCTCGTCGATAGCTAGTAACAACAGGCGGGCTTTCAGGAGCTGGCCCAGCAATTCCTCTTCCAGAGCTTCGCCGTAAGTTTGGATGGTCGGCATAGTTTCAAAAATGTCCCCCATCGCCCACCCTTTCGATACTACCATATAGCGATATAAATAGTAATACGTCTAATGAGATAGTTCAAATGGGACGTAGCTGAGAACGAGAATTAGAGTCTTGAGCCTCCTATCAGCCCACTCGACTATTTTCATTGCGTCATCGCATTTATCAGCCGCCTGCCAATCGGGACGTATGTCGCCGGATGTTGAAAAGCCGCCTCAGTCGCGTCAAATGAACTCTCAGCATCACCGCTAACTTTGGCTAGGAGGTCGCCCTGCAAATCGGCGTCGCGGCAACTAGCTCCCACACTGGCGTCGCTCGCTGGTTCAAAGCCACGGCAGGCAAGCTGAACTTTTGAGAGATCACGTCGCGCCGCCGCTATTTGGGATTCAGTTTGGCTGCGAAAAGCGACCGCACCGGCATGAAGCCCTTGCAAATCCACGTCACGGCCTTGCGCGTCCACACCCGCTCGCATTGCCGGGACTGCGAACCCTACAGCTTGAGCCAATGCCGCTTGGCGATGGCGAAGGTGGGAGCTGTCGATTTGAAGCCGCGCATAATCAGCGCGCGTTTGCTCTAACCGTTGCTGGATTTGAGGGAGGTCACGCTGAAGCGATGAAACCTCTTCATTGAGCGTTTGAGCCGATTGAAGAAGGTCGCGCGTGCGGGCGGCTCTATCCGCCGCCTGCGCTTTGGCGTCACGATCCGCTATGATCATGGCCGATCTTGCTTTGAGACCTGTGACCGCCGCCTCAAAGGCATATGAGTCTGCACGTTTCAGCGTAAGATGTCCGCCCTGCCAAGACAGGTCCAGTAGATCGCCATCGATGAAGCCCGAAAGGGATGCGGCATTACCTGAGATCAAGATGGACTTTGGGGCGAGGGTGATTTGGCCTCCATCGGCGGCGCCGTCCAGGGCTATGGTCTCATCCTTAATCGACCCATCGGCAACTAAACCGACCTCCTCCAACCGACCAGCAAGCCGACCATCCGGCGTTCGCACAATCTGCACGAGCTGAACGGTGTCGCCAGTCGCACCAACGTAGACACCTGAAATGCTCGACACTGCCGCCATCACAGCCGCCATCGCCGAGCCCACCAAAGTCGATCCAATCATATCCATTCACCTCAAGGTCCAGAATATGAAGGATATAGCCAGTGGTTTAATGGACCCCTTATTGCTCGCCTTAATGGATGGACGGGCGAGCGCTGGTGGCTTGGAATCTGAGGCGAATTCGGGTGGATCGCGGCCTGTCTCAAGAACGGCTGGCTTTCGATACCGGAATTGATCGTTCTTATGTGGGCGGGCTTGAACGGCGACAGGAAAATACGACCATCGATCTACTGGACCGCCTGGCGGAACACCTTGAGGTTCCGTTGGCCGATTTCTTTGTCATACCTGCCGTTGGGAGCGAGCCGCCGTCGCCCCTGCAAAGTGGGCGAAAGCCACCAGCCTAACCGCTAAACTGCCACCAGCAATGCGACCCGCCGCGCCAACTGCGGTGACAAGCGACAAGTGCCGTCTTCAGCGATCACGAAGTCCGCACCAGTGAACGTCTCAGCCAATGCGAACTTCAAAACAGCCGCGTCCACCTTCGGCCTTTCCGGCTCCATGATGTCAAAGATATAAGCGCGGGTGCCGCGATAGCCCTGGTGCATGATGCCTATGGTCGGATCATAGCCCGCCGCGACCGCTTCGATCTGCAATCGGGTTTGCAGCACGGCGTACCCGTAATTCAGCATCGCATTAAGGGGATGCGTCGCCCGTTCATTCTTAGCGATCTTTCCAAATCGAACCGCTGAGCGTGAACCGATGGTGCGCCAAAGGTCGGGAATGGGCGCGCGGCCAACGGCTTTTCAAGCCAGCGGCAGGCCTTTCCATGCGGCGAAATAGGCGGCGCTCGCCCGACCTTCGATACCGCGAAGAACGGCGATGTCGGCTGGCGGGCGGTCCTTCAAATCAGCAAGATCGCCTTCCAACTTTTCGACCGCACGTTCACAGGATGGCGATAGCGGAAGCGCCGTTTTGATTGTGCGGACAGACGCCGAGATTTTCTGATGGATCAAATCGGTGGCGAAGGCCAATCGTTTGCGCTCGTCATTCTGCGTCTCGATTTGCCATCGGACTTTCGCCGCGTCGCCAGCATATCCAGCGCCACCAATCACCGTGACGACATCACCATGCCAATCAAGTTGAATAAGCGTGACGCCCTGTTCCGAAAGCCACGCCAAAACGTCGAATGAAATCCCGCCCGATCCGTCGAGCATGATGATCCGCGTCGGCAGGTTCAAATCGCCCCTGAAGAACCGGAAGGTCTCTTGATCTTGGGGGTAGTGGGTGAAGCCGTTGCGGATATGCAGCGTGGCCTTGTCCACCCGCAGATGAACACCGTGGCCGGATAAGATCAGCGGCTCTTTTCGCCGTTCGCGAAGGCCGCGCGGCTTGAATGATCGTTGGCTTTCAGAGAGCCAATATTCGTTGCGAGCTGACCAACCCAATTCGATCTCGCCGGTGGCGTCAAAAGCCATTTCAGCACCCCGATTTAGACATCGGATGATACGCCGTCGAAAGCCGTTAAGGCTATAATTTATATTGGAAAATGCTGTTTTTTAGCGGTCAAATTCGACACGAAATAACGACCGCCATCAATCTTTTTTCAGGGTGATGCCGCTAACGTCGTAGTCGAATATTTTTGATTGGCGAGAACCGATGGCCGATTTGCTGAAGGCGTGGCGCGGTGGCTATGATTTGGCGGAGGCGTGGTTTCATCTCGCCCCACCGGGCCGATGGGAGACATTCGATTATCCTGAAGCGACCCGCCGCCCTTCGGGCGAACGGCTGGAATGGTCCGCAGACGATTGGGTGGACGCCGACGCCGACGAACGCGCCTATCTTCAACAAGCGATCTCCGCTCAATTCAAAATCCGCAGCCCTTCCGCTTCGCGGGAGGCGCAAGCGGAGATGAAGGCGTGGCTAGTCTCCGAACTTAGAAATGGAAGGTTGATCGGACTCGGCCAGTTGGACGAACCCGGCAACACACCGGGGATTGAAGTGGTGCCAGCCTTCCTTTTCGATCCGGGCAATCTTGATTGGTGCACCTCCGCCGCCATAACCGCCGACCGGCGTTTCACCAAAATTAGAGTTGTAGACGCATCAACCCTCCCGCTTTCAATGATTGGGTCAATGCATGGCGAAAAGCGCGGGCGGGGTCGTCCGACAAATCGCGGCAACATTTATTCGGCGATTGATCAACTGACGGCCAACGGCATTCCGTTGGCGACAATGGAGCGGCCATTGGCCGTCGATTGCGTGTTGGACCATTTGAAGTCGGAAATGAAGCTTACAATCGGGCCTGGCTATTCGCCGGACGTCATTCAAAAGTCGCTTCTTTCTAAACTTGGCCCGCGCATTACTAACTTCAATTAACCGAAGTCAAAAAGGCAATAATCCCGCCTAATAAAGCGGTTTCGCATTCTGCGCGCGCCATCGGTTTCTGTCCGTGTCGCGGATCAAACCGGGTCCGCGTCACAGAACGGAACCCGCGCTATGGCGCAAAAGATCAAAAACCCAAATTCAGAATATAGTCGGCGCATTCGTCGCCTCATGGGCAAAGGCTATTCAATTTCACAGGCCCGAGGTCATCCGAAAGCCGGAGAGACTTACGCTTCCGGCGGCATCTTCCAACCCGACAAGCGACTAGCGGACGCCGTTGCACGGATCAAAAGCGGCGATTCGCTGACAGCGACATCCAAGACGTTCCACATTTCGCGGGAGCGACTTCGCCAAGCGGTATGGGAAAAAGGCGAATACGTCCGCCAAGGTCGGCGCTATCGATTCATCCCCCGCGTCCGCAACGATCTCCCGCTCTACTCCGAAGGCGAGTCGATCCGCGTCTTAGTGGACGACGATCATGCGCGGTTGCTCGGCGAATTCATGGCCGGGGTTCGCAAGTTCCTCCGCACCAATAAGATCGAACATCTCGCTCCGTTCGTCGGCGGCGGCGTCACCGACATCAAAGGCCAGTTTCGCCCGTTCGAGACGGACCCTGAAGAGCTTTACCGCCTCGATGCCAAAGGCCGAGCTGTCTTCCACCAAATTTATCAACTTTCAGATTGAGGGGAGCGATCATGTTTGACGATGACGATCCCATCGAAATGGGTCTGGAAAAATATCGCCGCCGCGATCTTGAACGGCTTGGTGTTCTCCATGCCATCTGCCCCGCCTGCGGGGAAGAGAACCCTTGTTGTCTTGAACTAGACCACGTGGCCGGGGTCGAATTCAGCTCTGTCGTCGTGGTGATTTGCGCGAACGACCACCGTAAACGCAGTCGTCTTCAGGCGTTGCACCCACCGAAACAAGCCGATCCGGAGGACCCGCTTGAGGTGATTGGAAGGATGCTACTGGGGCTGGCAGATTATTTCCGTTTGCTTGAACCCGTTTGTAGGAAATTCGGGACCATGCTGTGCGCCATGGCGGCGGTTCGGTCGCCACGCAAAAAGCGTAAGCGGGACGGCGGCGGTCAGGGTGGAACAAATAAGTGACATCCAGCCTGAAGAGCGGTCGATCTTCCTTCGCGGATATGTGGTCAGAGCAAAAAAGCCTCTTAAAGGAGCCTTTGATCACGACGCGGAGGAAATCGACCGCCTTCCACCATCCGATTGGTCGCTCACCTTCGATTGTGAGACCACCACCGATGACGCCCAATCCCTACGGTTCGGTGCTTATCAACTTAGGAAGGATGGTGAGCTGACCAAGAATGGGCGAGGTCTCTTCTATGCTGAAGATATTCCCCCGTCGGATTTAGCCATCCTTGAGGGGGTCGCCAAAACGGACGGTTTACGCCTTTTGCCGGTACGCCAATTCGTCAACTACATTCTATTCGAGAAGGTCTACGCAACCGGCGGCGTCGTCATAGGCTTCAATCTGCCCTTCGACATCTCCCGTATCGCTATCAAACACGGCTCCGCCAGAAGCTCCATGCGTGGCGGCTTCAGCTTCACATTATCCACGAACAATCATTGGCCGCACCTGCGGGTCAAACATGTATCTTCTAAGATGGCGTTCATCCGCTATAGCGCGCCGCCGAAAAAGCGGACGCCAAACAGCCAGCACAAACGGGGTATCGTTATCCCGCCTCGGCGCGGCTCGTTCGTGGATATCAAAACGCTGGCGTCCGGCCTGATCTCCGGCAGTCATAGCTTGCTCACTCTGTCGCGGGATACGTTGAAGGTCGAGCATCCCAAGTTTGATGTGGATGAACACGGCGGCCCGTTGACAGCGGACTATGTGGCCTATGGCCTTCGCGACGTTCAGGCGACGTGGGAATGCTATGAAAAGCTGACCAAGCGGCTCGCTGGTTATGGCCTGACCACCATTGAGCCACAGACCCTCTATTCGGAGGCCAGTCTTGGCAAAGCCTATCTGAAGCAGATGGGTGTCAAGCCGTGGCGCGATCTTCAGCCTGACTTTCCGCCGGAAATGATCGGCCAAATCGTCTCCACCTATTTCGGCGGTCGGGCGGAGGTGCATATTCGCCGCGAGAAACGGCAGGTTCTCTACTGCGATTTCCTGTCCATGTACCCGACCGTTTGCACCCTCATGGGCCTCTGGCGGTTCGTCATCGCCAAGGGCATCGTTTGGAAAGACACAACGGCGGAGACGCAGGCGCTGTTGGATCGCATCGACGCCGCCGACGTGATGATGAAACCGGGTTGGCATGGCCTGACCACCCTGGTTCAACTTAAACCCGGCGACGACATCCTCCCGATCCGCGCCCGATATGGAGATACAGGGTCATCCAACATCGGCGTCAACCGCATGTCCTCGGATCAGCCGCTTTGGTTCACCCTCGCCGACGTGATCGCCGCCAAGGTTTTGAGTGGAGGACGGAAGACGCCCGTCATCGCGCGGGCCATCCGCTTCGATCCGATGGAGATGCAGGACGAACTTCAGTCTATCAATATCGCAGGCAACACGGATTTTCGGGTCAACCCCGCCAACAACAATGAGGATTTCTATCGACGGGTGATCGATCTTCGCCAAGAGGTGAAGGCTAAACGCGACACTAAGCCAAAAGGCGCAGAGGAATGGAACCGGCTCGACGGCGAGCAACGGGCCCTCAAAATCCTCGCCAACGCCACAAGCTACGGCATCTTTATCGAGATGATCGTCAAAGACCTCGACAAAGCCGAAACTTTGAACGGCTACGGCGTCGATGGCCGCGCCTTCGATGTTTACACCAAGAAATACGAAGAACCGGGCTTCTATTTCCATCCCTTGCTGGCGACCCTCATCACAGGTGCGGCCCGCCTGATGTTGGCGCTGGCTGAGCGACGAGCCCGAGATGAGAGTTTGGATTGGGTGTTCTGCGATACCGACAGCATCGCTATGGCGAAGCCCGAGGATATGGAGCGGAAGGCATTTCTGGCGGCGGCGCAGCGCGTATGCGCCGCTTTCGCCGATCTCAATCCCTATGCCAAGGCGACAGGTTCAATTCTTCAAATCGAGGAACAGAATTACGCGGTGGACGACAGCGACAAGACCAATCTGGATACCGCACCGCCGCTCTATTGCTTCGCCGTAAGTGCCAAGCGCTATGCCTTTTCAATCTCACCAAGACAGGCGAGCCGATTATTCGCAAGGCCTCGGCGCACGGCCTTGGACAGTATTTAGCCCCCTATTTTGACCCTGACAAAAAGCGCAGCGCCAAACGTCTGAAGGACATAAACGTCGATCTTTGGCAGGAAGACCTTTGGAAACGGGTCATCGTCGCCGCCGAACACCCTGATGAAACAGAGGGCGGCGTCGTGATCGCCCTTGGGGATGACACCCGTTTGATGAAGCCGGTCGCCAGTCGATACGCGGCGACGACACCCGCGTTGCTTGATTGGTTCAAATTCTACAACTGGGGCAAACCTTACGAGAAGAAGGTTCGCCCGTTCGGTTTCCTTCTCTCGCTCCAATCCGAAAAGATGGAGCAAATCGCCCATCAGGACGCGGAGGCTCATGCATGGTGGCGGAAATACAAATCCGATCCCACAGCGACCGCGCCGTTCGACGTAGACCCGGCCAAAGCGGCTAAAGAGGCATTTGATCGCAAGCGGCGGGATCAGAAAGTCCCGGAACGCTGGCTCAAATCCTATGCTGACACCCTGTCCGATTACCACCTTCAGCCGGAGCCCAAATTCTTAGATGGTGAAATTCGTCGCGGTAGTGGGACGCTCCGCCGCCGCCATGTCCTGGTGGGCGTCGTCCAACACATCGGCAAAGAGTCAGACCATTATGAAGAACAGCTTCATACGGGCGAGGACAACACCGATTTGAATTACGGACTGACGGCGGAGGCTCGCGCGAAGCTAATTGTGACGATCAAGACCGCGCGAAAACAGTTCAGCGCCCACAGGTTTAGAGAAGCGGCACACGTACATGACAAAACCATTGCCGCCGCAGTCGCGGGCCGCGATTTGGTATCGGACGCGACGCTGATCCACCTCGCCGAAGTGGGGAACGGGCTGCTCGCTGGCTACGAACAGCAAAGCGCTGAAGAGATCGAAGATTTAGAGTGGGCGTTTGAGCGCGCGGTAATTGAGGGGCCGTACATCTTTGCCGCTAGAATCGGCGTTGACGGAGCCAACTTCTCAAAAGTGCGCGGCGGCATGCGGAATATCAGTGCAGGCATGTTGGAGAAGATTAGGGCGGCGCGGTTGGCTGACGCAGCAACGGGGGGATTTCTAGGCCGCCATCCCCGGCTGGTCCAATGAAGACGCCGCTATGACGGCGCGAAATTGATCCAGAAATTCCGAGTGGCGATTTGAGAGAAACCGTTCGATTTCAGGCTTGGACAAAAGCCGTTCCAAATACCCGGCGGCGATCACCAAAAGCAGCATGTCGTCGCCATAGGACGCCTCAAGCTCTTTATAGTCGGCGCTGACGGACGCCATTTCCCGCTCCAAGCGGGCCATTTGTTCGGTGGTCAGGCCTGTCGCCTTTTTCAGCTCATCCGGCTTGATCAGATCGGCGGCCTTGGTCGTCGCCAGAAGAGCCTTTGCATAGTTGGACGTGTAGTTATTGGAAGACAGCATGATTTCAGCGACTTCGAGTTGCCGTATCGGCTTCATCTTTCGCAATTTCTGAAAGGCTTGGTGACCTATGGGCTTGTCTTTCAGAAGCTCGGCGACTTCGGGCGCGATCCCGGTCAGCAAATTCCGCCGGTTCTGGATCACTTTAATATCGACGTTCAAAGCGCGGGCCAGTTTCTCTTCCGAAACGCCCCGCTCAAGCGCCCGGACGATCATGTAATGCTCTTGAACCGTCGCCAGCCGATTGACGCGGCGATTGTAGGTGAAGGACTCATCGTCATCGGCAATGATGCACCGGGCCTTGCTCAATCCATGTTCGCGGAGCGCCGAGTAACGGACATGCCCGTCCAATAAGAGGAATTGCGACGATCCCTTTTGTCTGGCGACCGAAAGCGGCTCGATCAAACCGAGTTGCGCCACGGATGCGGCGATCCGCTTATATTTTGACGTCTCGCGCACACCCAGCGGAATTTGGCGGAGCGGCAGAATGTCGTTTAACGCGATGATGTGGATTTCACGCTCGAAAGCGATCCTGACAGCTTCAGACATCAGCGTTGTTCCAACCCGATGCGCTCGGCGAGGGGACGGGGGAGCGTATGCAGGCCCTCCGCGCGGAGAAGAGCTTGGAAGTGTTCGTCCGACAAAAGCCGTTTCAGGGCATTCGACACGAACATGATACGGCTTTGAGCCAGCGTGGCCCGCTTCGCCAACTGACGCTGACGCTCGGTTTCTCTTTGGTAGGATCGGATCAGCGCCTCCGAAGTCACCGCCCTGTCCGGCCGCATTCGACGCCCATTCCGGTGGTGCATCCCCTTGCCGCTGGTGCTGCGCTGCTCAATGATTTGCCGGATTGCCAGCACTTGGCTTCCGGGGAGTGTTTTCTCTTCATAGGCTTGGGCGAGCGCCTGTTGCACCTCGCCTTCCTTTGCGCGGGCGATCTCGATGGCGACCGTATGGGGGATGACGCCACGCTCAACGGCGTTGATCAGCTTCTCTTCCCCGTTCTCTAGGAGATAGCAGATCGCGCCGACGTATTCGTAACTGAAGTCCACCTTGGCCGCGATCTCAGTATGCGAATATCCCTGTGCTCTAAGAACGCCTATCGCTTGGACTAACTCCAATGGCGTATGCAGCCGCCGAGCAAGGTTTTCGACCAAGCTCATCACAAAGCAATCCTCTTCAGCGGCCTCTATGACAATGGCGGGAATTTCAGCCTCGCCGAGCGCGATGAACGCTTCGAGCCGCCCTTGTCCGCAAACGAGGTCATACCGCTGCTTTCCAAGCCGCCGACTGACGGTGATCGGCTTCTTCAAGCCCAGATGGGCGATGCTGGTCACAAGTTCCTGAAACGTCCGTTTGTTACGAACACGCGGGTTCAGGATGTTGATAGCGTCCACCGCTACCATGCAGATTTCAGGCACATCATCGGTCATGCTGCAAACCTGATCGGCGTGCGGCGCGTCAGATCGAAGAAGGCGTCCAGCGTGTCGAACCTGTAGGCGTCGAGCATAACGCCGTTGTCCGGCGCAAGCCGAACGTTCGGGGCTGCGCCGACATCGATCCAAGGAAGAAGGTAATAGTCTCGAACCGTCGCGTTGTCCGGCTCCATCCGAACCACAATCGTGATGTCGGGACGAAGACCGCTATCCAGACGGACCTTCCACCGGGAACCACCGGCTGGCGTTGTGTGGCAACGAACAATGACGACAGACGCGGAAAATTCTTCGTTGATCTTCAGAAGATCGTTCAGCGGATCGCGCCGCACTGTTCCCCCCGCCTGTTCGATTTGGGCGATCACTTCGCTCAATACGTTTGGGTGAAGGGCGCGAAGGGCCCGGTTGGTTTCGATATAGCGATAGTCCCGCGACGGCGCGTAGCCGACGAGTTGATAGGCCCGAACCAGACTTCCGAACCGATGTCGGAAAGTTGAGCTGGACGGCATGTCCTCGACCTCATCGATCACAAGGCCCGAAAGCCAGCCCTTCTCCGCCAGTAGAGCGGACAGCAATTCCAACAGTTGTTCGTCATTGAACCGTTTGGCGCGGTCTTGAATGATCCGCTGCGCTGCCTCGAAGAAATCCCGCTCCACGATCCCCGGAAAGACACCCTCCGCCTTGATCCACATATCCGGCGGATTGGCGACGCGCTTCTGCTTCAGCTTGAAGGAAATCCGATTGTAGACGTTGTTCCCGATATATTTCTCATTGGTCAGCACTTGATGGACGACGCCGCGCGTCCAGGGGCGCCCCAAGTCCGTCGTCACACCTTCCGCATTCAGCGCGGCGGCGATCTCGCTTTCCGAACGGCGCTGAACGACGAACATTCGATAGAGGCGCTGTACCAATTCGACTTCAGCCGGTGGTCCGGGCGTCAGCACCACGCGGTCGGTTTGAAGACTTTTTTGCTCCCCTCTTGAAAGTTCAGCTTTGGGCTCGCCGCGTTCATCTATGAGCTGGCGGCGCAAGCCATATCCGGCTGGCCCGCCCTGCCGATAGCCGAGCCGGATCAGACGACATTGGCCGGTGAAGACCTTGACCGAAAGCTCGCGGCTATATTCGCCAGCCATCGCCCGCTTTACGCTCTTGATGATGGTTGCGCCAATGCTCCCGTCGTTTTCAAACTGCTCGGCGCAATAGTGGATACTGATCCCCGCCTCTTTGCAGGTGTATTCGTAGAAGGCACTTTCGTCGGCGTTCTGAAAGCGGCCCCAGCGGCTGATGTCGTAAACGAGTACGGCCTCGAAGTCGGTGTTCCCGCTACGCACATCGGCGATCAGCCGTTGAAGGGCGTCCCGCCCATCCAGCCGCAGACCGCTCTTACCCGAATCCTCATAGGTGCGGACAATCTGAAAGCCCCGCTGTTCCGCATAAATCGCAATGATGTCGGCTTGGTTCTCGGTCGAATACTTCTGATGGTCGGTGGACATGCGGACATATTGAGCGGCCCGGATCAGTTTGCGGGCGGACTGATCGTCTAAGCTTGGGCCATCGCCAATCATCACCAAACGCCAACACCATTCCCGCTCCCCTGAACGGGACAGGTTCGCTTCTCCACGAACCTATGGGGAGTTCTGCGGAATGTCTTTGACCAAGAACGACCGAAAAGTTCGGTCCAAATCCGGAAAAACTTTTCCGAACGTCACAGAGGGTCAACCTCGGTTTGCCGACGCCATAGCGTCAGCGCTCAAGGCGGAATTCGGTGGATCAGCCGCCGCGATCAAATCGATTGTGAAATTGACCCGCACAGGCGAGAGGACTGTCCGGAACTGGTTTGAGGGTAAGAATGGCCCCAGCGGCGAGAATCTGATCATCTTGATGCAGCATTCAGACGAAGTGTTGCGAACCGTGCTGGACCTATCTGATCGAAGCGAATTGGCGTTGGCGAGCGACCTGTCTCTATTGAAAAAGCGTATGATGGCGACGATAGCCACTATCGACGACGTGACGGACCGCTGACGGGATGGTTCGCCAACGGTCTACCCTCGAACCGCAGGTCAAAAGTGTCGCCCGTTTCGGATTTGTGTTTACCACCTCCCCAGAGGGGAGAGGGGGAGCCACACTTTACCCATCGCCGCTTTGGGGAGAGGGAGGGCCCCGCGACACAAAGCATCGCGGCAGGCTGAGGGGCGCCACTACAATTCCCGCACCCGAGGCGTGGCGCCCTCTCCGCCCAGCAGCAGATCGGTCAGCGCCCAAACCAGCGCGTCGGCCCTGTCCGGGCTGTGGCTGAGCGTGGCGGATCCCAACCCCATCATCTCCTCCTCCAGCAGCGGAAGCGCGGCGCAGTGGATCACGCGCCCCTGCTCGTACAAAGCCGCCACCGGCTCGGCCCGCGCCCGCTTGCCGACCCTTGCGCGCACCATGCGGATCGGCGCGGAGCATTCGGCGGCGGCGAGGGTGGAGCGGACCATGTCGCCGCCTTGGTTCACCTCCGCCACGACGTAAGCCGCGTTGAAATCGGTCACCGCTTCGGCCACCTTGCGCGCCCAGCCGATGGGTGAAAGACCCTGCTCGGACAGATCGGCCAGCACGAAGGCCGTACGATCCAGTCGCCCCGCCACCACGATGCCGCAGGCGTCGCCGCCTTGCGTCACCGGCGGGTCCACACCCACAACAATCCGGTCCAGGCTCGGCGGCCTTGATCCCCGGCAGCGGGCGAGGTCGGCGGCGCGCCACAGCGCGCCTTGCGCGTCATCCACCACCAGGCCCTCAAGCTCCTGCGCCGCCAAGCTGGTTCCTCCGTAGACGGATAATAGGTAATCCAGAAAGGCCGGCGCCAGGTTCTCAGCATTCTCCGCCGTGGGGATCCGGTGGGTGACGACCCCCGGCTCCGCCATCAGCTTACGCAGGGCGGGCGCCGGCTTGGGCGTGGTGGTGACCACCAGCCGGGGGTCGCTTCCGCGCCGGACGGCCATGCGCAAGAGGGCGAGGGTCTCCCCCGCGCGCGGCCAGGCGCAGAACTCATCGCACCAGGCGCCGTCGAACTCCGGGCCTCGAAGGCTGTCGGGGTCTTCGGCGGAATGGGCGTAGGCGACGCCGCCGTGCGGCCAGATCAGCCGGCGGCGGGACACCTCGTAGCGAGGCTTGTTGTCGGGCGGGGAGACGGCGCGAAGGCCCGACGGCCCCTCGATCATCACCTCTCGAACGTCGTGCAGCGAAGGACCGACAAGAGCGAGTCGTTGCCCCTTCTCGGCGCCGGCGGAAAGCCATTCGGCCCCCGCCCGCGTCTTGCCGGCGCCCCGGCCGCCCAACAGCAGCCAGGTGCGCCAGTGATCCTCAATGGGCGGGCGTTGGAACAGGCGGCTCCGCATCGGCCAACTGTCGAGCACCGCGAGGCGCAGCTCGTCCGGCAGGCTGGCGAGGTAGGGTTTGCGTTTTGATTTCGAGAGCAAACGCGTCCAATCGACGGGCAAGCTCCTTGTCAGCCTCAGCCATGAGTTTGGGATCTTTAAGGCGCGGGTCCGGCTCATTCATATCCGTCTCGTCTCCCTCGTCGGGGTTGCGGTTTTGGGCGTGAACGCGGGCTAGGGCACGCTTGCCCGCCGCCTCCAGCGCCCGTGCGTCGGCCTTGTCTTCGGCGGCCTGCATCCCCTGCACCGAGATCGCCGCGCGGGCGATCAGAGCGAGGGCGCGCATGTCGCGGTCGAGGGCCTTGGGGTCCGCCGCCTCGGCCATGAAGGCGGCGGCGCGGGCGCGGAGGGTGAGGGCCAGTTCGCCGGCCAAGCCCTTCAGCACCTTTGCGGCGCCGGGCGGTTCGATTTGGTCTATTTGGGCCATGACATAAAGGTAGCCCCGGAGCGGGCGCCTTTGAGAGATGGCCATTATTATTATTTAAACCTTTGATATGTCAGCGCTTTTACAATGCAATTTGGGGGATTGGGCCCGCCCTTATCCCCCCATCGCCGTCCGGCGCCCCTGGCCAGGCGTATAGATTGGCAGATGGCGCGGACCTTTCGTAAAGGTTCGGCGTTCAGCAAACTCGTAACCGTTACTTGGGGGATGACCATGAAGACCACCGCTTTTCTGGCGTCAGCCACGGCGCTGCTGTCCATCGCCGACGTCGCCTCGGCGCAGGATCTGTTGTCGCCGGATCGCTTCGCGCTGGGCGTGGGCGTCGGCACGAACGGGGGCCTGGTCGAAGGGTCCTACAAGCTCAGCAACCAGATCGTGCTGCGGGGCCAGGGCGCCTTCATCGACTTCGACGACAGCTTCAAATCCAGCGACGTGAAGTATTCCGGCAAGCTGAAGTTCAACACCGGCGGCGGCTTTGTGGACTGGCACCCCTGGTCCAGCCCCTGGCTGGTGAGCGCCGGCGCGGTGGGCGGTGATCGCAAGGTCGACCTGAGAGCCACCCCCAGCGTGACGGGCGTCATCAAGATCCACGGCCAGACCTTCCCCATCACCGAGGTGGGCGAGGTGGACGGCTCAGCCGATTTCGGCAGCCCCGCGCCCTTTCTGGGCTTTGGCTGGGACAACACCTTCTACACCTTCCACAAAATAGGTTTCCGAGCGGTGGCGGGGGTGATCTTCGGCGACACGCCCAAGGTGAACCTGCAGGCCGTCGGCCCGTTCGCCACCGACCCGACGGTAGTGTCGGACGTCCAGGCCGAACAGGCCTCGCTGGAACACGACGTGCACGACTACCGCTACTATCCGGTGGTGCAGGTGGGGCTGAATTACAGGTTCTGAGCCAAGCCGGTCAGTCCCCGCCATCGTTCAGCAGGTCTGACGCTTCATAATCGATAGCGTCTTCCGGTCTATCCAGCGCCCGTTCGTTGATGGTCTGGCCGCGCATGCTGATGCCGGCTTTCACCACGCTCTCTGGATCGCCGGAGATCAGGGGGTGCCAAGAGGCCAGGCCCTTGCCCTCCCAGATGCGGCGGTAAGCGCAGGAGGGCGGCATCCACTTCAGTTCGCCCACATTCTGGGGGGTCAGCTTGATGCAGTCGGGCACGTAGCGTTTGCGGTGCTGATATCGGGTGCAACGGCAGGTTTCCCCGTTCAGCAGGCGGCAGGCGACGCGGGTGGGCACAATCTCTCCAGTGTCCTCGTCCTCGAAGCGGATCAGGCAGCACCGCCCACATCCGTCGCACAGGCTCTCCCACTCGCCAGCCGACATCTCGGCCAGGGTCTTGGTCTCCCAGAAGGGGGGTTCGGGAATAGGACTTTTCAACCGTTTTACGCTCATAAGGGCGGTATCGCCCCAAAGCCCATATAGGCTCTGAGGGCGCAAACGTCTCGGGAGCCTTTAAACGAGCGATGAAGCCGCCCTTTGTTTATCATCCCGGGCGCCGCTTAGCGGCCATCCGGGACCCAGCCCCTTCAAGCGGTGCGGCGGGATCCCGGCTCTCCCGCAGGGACCCTTTCCGCGCGTCGGGCTGGGATGACAAGCGGTGAGCGACCCCCCGCCTCCAATGCAGGCTGCCATCCGGGCCGACCTGGCGCACAGCGCCGCGCGGAAGGGCCGGACCGGTCTGGCCATCGGCGTCGTGGCGGGCGTCGGCGTTTTGCTCACCGCGCTGTTCCTCGGCCTGTGGGTTTGGAAACTGGCCTTCTCCGACCTCCCCCCCATCATCGACAAGGCGGCGCTCTGGTCCATGAACCGGCCGGCGGGGGTGACCTTCCTGGACCGCAACGGCCAGGTCATCGGCCAGCGGGGCCCTAGGCACGGCCCGCCGCTTACCCTTAATCAGCTGCCCAAATACCTGCCGCAGGCCTTCCTGGCGGCGGAGGACCGGCATTTCTACGGTCACTGGGGCGTGGATGTCGGCGGGGTTTTGCGGGCGGCGCGGAACGATCTTTCCAAGCATCGCCGGGCGCTGCAGGGCGGCTCCACCATCACCCAGCAGATCGCCCGCACCCTGTTCCTCACCCCAGAACAGACCCTTCGCAGGAAGCTGCAGGAGGCCGGGCTGGCGTTCCGCATCGAGCACCTGCTCACCAAGACCGAAATCCTCGAACTCTACCTCAACCGCATCTATTTCGGCGGCGGCGCCTATGGGGTGGAGGCGGCGTCGCAGACCTATTTCGGCAAGAGCGCCACCCAGCTTTCCCTCTCCGAGGCCGCCCTCCTGGCCGCCCTGCCCAAGGCGCCCACACACCTTGCCCCCACCAACGATCTGGCCGCCGCCATCGCCCGCTCCAGGCTGGTGCTGAAGGCCATGGTGCGCGCCGGCTGGATCACGCCGCAGCAGCAGGAGGCCGCCCTCGCCGCCCCGCCAAAGCTGTCGGTGGAGACCCGCACCGAGGGGGATTTCGGCTATCTGCTGGACCTTGCCGCCCAGGAGGCCAAGCTCGCCAACGTCAACAACACGCCGGACCTGGTCATCCACCTCACCGTCGATCCCCGCCTGCAGGCCGAAGCGACGGCGGCGGTGCGGGAGGCGGTGGCGAACGGCGCAAGCACAGGCGCCACGCAAGGGGCGATGGTGGCGCTGGAGCCGGACGGCGGCGTCCTGGCCCTTGTGGGCGGCGCGGATCACCGCCTTTCGCCTTTCGACCGGGCGACCCAGGCGCTGCGTCAGCCGGGCTCCACCTTCAAGCCCTTCGTCTACGCCGCCGCCCTGGAGCAGGGCCTTTCCCCCGACGACGTCCGCGCCGACGCCCCGATCAAGGTGGGCGCCTGGAAGCCGCAGAACGCTGAAGGGACCTATGCCGGCAATGTCACCCTCTCCGACGCCCTGACCCGCTCCATCAATACCGTGGCGGTGCGGGTCAGCCAGGAGATCGGGCGGGACAAGGTGGCGGAACTGGCCCGCCGGTTCGGCCTGATCAACATCCCGCCCCGCCCCGCGCCGCCCATTGCGCTCGGCGCCTACGAGGTGACGCTCTTGGACCTCACCAGCGCCTACCAGGTGTTCCAGGCGGGAGGGAAGAAGGCGCCGCCGTATCTGATCGCCAGCATCACCAACGCCCGGGGCGACCTGATCTATCGCCGCAACCCCACCCCGCCGGACAAGGTCTATGACGACGCCAAGGCGTCCCAGATGATCGGCATGATGCAAGGGGTCATCGCCCACGGCACCGGCAAAAAGGCCGACATCGGCCGCCCGGCGGCGGGCAAGACCGGCACCAGCCAGGACTATCGCGACGCCTGGTTCGTGGGCTTCACCCCCGACCTTGTGGCCGGCGTCTGGCTCGGCGACGATCGAAACAAGCCGATGCAGCATATCGCCGGCGGCGACCTGCCCGCCCTGGCCTGGAAGCGCTTCATGCTGGCGGCGGAAGACGGCCTGCCGGTACGCCCGTTCTCGTCGCCGGAAACCCCCGCCGCCGCAGCCGCCGCCACAGCCGACGATGCCCGCCGCGACTTCTACGGCGCCCTGGCCGACCAGTTTGACCAGACGGCCACAGGCACAGCCCCCCTGGAGGCGCCAAGGCCGGACGAGCCGTAGCGACGACTGTCCCGGCTAAACGCCCACGAGCCCGACTAAACGCCCACGAGCCCGACAAACGCCCACGAGCAAGGGACGGCGTTCCGGGTTTCCCCGTCACGTCGCCGCCTCACCCAGTCCCCGATTGGATCGAGGCCTGCGCCGAAAGCTCGCGTCCGAGAGCCGCCAAGGTCCTGCAGGCAGGTTTCCCCGGTGAGCTGTCTTCCGCTGGTTCGTCCGCCTGATGGCTGCGGGTCGTCCCCGCGATCTTGCGATCTTGGGGATGCGCCCTTTCGGGATGACCCCGCGATCCGGCTTCGTGAACCGTCCCTCCGCCGCGATTTCCGATGTCCCGTTCCGGTTCCTCGGTCCGTTCAGCGTTAGGCCCTTTCGACAAATGGAGGGTGACTCCGGGTTGGATCTTCCGCAACGGGCGTCCGTAACGGGCCTGTGCTCAACCGAGTATAGAGGCGGTGGACAGGTCGTGGATAAGTTTTCGCCGTCCCAGGCCCTGCAGAAGGAAACGCCGGGTTCGGAGGTTAAACACAGCTTTCGCGACCGCACTGACGATGCAACGGCTGTCATCCCGACCGCAGCGCAGCGGAGCGCCGGGACCAGATCGTCAGGCGTTCTGGGTCCCGAATAGCCTCTAGCAAGCCTTCCGGGATGCAGGTTTGGGCGATTAACCCAACCCCGCGCGCTTCTCTTCCAGCATCAGCCAATCCTCCTCCGCCCGTTCCAGCGTGGCGCGGGCGGCGTCGATGGCCTTCATGGTCTGGTCGAACCTGGCGGGGTTTTTGGTGAATAGCGCCGGATCGGCCAGGACGGTCTCCAGGCGGGCGATCTCGGCGGGGAGCTCGGCGATCTGGCGCTCGGCTTCGGTGAGGCGGTGCTGGTCCTTGAAGGTGAGTTTGACGGGTTTGGGCGGGGGCGTGTCGGTTCCCCTCACCCGCCCAGCCTGCGGCTGGGCCCCTCCCTCTCCCCATTGGGGAGAGGGTAGGGTGAGGGGCTCAGCTGCCGCATATCGCCCGTCGAAGAACCCCGGGTTCTGGCGCATGAAATCGGTCCAGCCGCCGGGGGTCTCCACAGCGTTGCCCCGCCCGTCCAGCGCGATGGTGGAGGAGGCCAGCCGATCGACGAAATCCCGGTCGTGGCTGATCAGGATCAGGGTGCCGTCGTACTCGGCCAGCAAATCCTCCAAGAGGTCTAGGGTCTCCATGTCGAGGTCGTTAGTGGGCTCGTCCAGCACCAAGAGGTTCGCCGGTTTGGCCAGGGCGCGCGCGAGCAGCAGCCGGTTGCGCTCGCCGCCCGACAGGGTCGAAACCGGCTGGCGCAGCTGGCCGTCGCGGAACAGGAAGTCCTTGGCGTAGGCGGCCACGTGCACCGAGCGCCCCCGCACCAGGATGCTGTCGCCGCCCATGGGGGTCAGGGCCTCCCACAGGGTGGCGTCGGATTTCAGCTCGTCCCGCGCCTGGTCGAGGTAGACGATCTGCAGATTGGTGCCGAGCTTCACCGTGCCTTCGTCGGGGGCGAGCTCGCCCAGCAGCATCTTCACCAAGGTGGTCTTGCCGGCGCCGTTGGGGCCGACGATGGCGATGCGGTCGCCCCGGACGATGCGGGTGGTGAAGTTTTTCAGAATAAGGCGCTGCCCTCCCCCTGTTGAGGGGGGAGAGATCGAGGGTGGGGGTGCACCGCTGGCGGATTTCGCGTTGGAAGCGCTGCCTCCAGCGCCATTGCCAGAGAGCCCGGCGTGTTCACCCCCATCCCCGACCCTTCCCCCCTCGAGGGGGAAGGGAGCGCGTGTAAACACCTTCCCGATCCCCTTCACCTCGGCCACCAGCTTGCCGGACGTGCCGCCGCTGTCGATCACCAGGTCCATTGGCCGGGTCTGGTCCTTCAGGATCGCCGCCTTCTGCGCCCGCATGGCCTCCAGAGCGCGGGCGCGGCCTTCGTTGCGGGTGCGCTGGGCGGTGATGGACCGGTAGAAGGTGTAGGTTTCGCGCTCGATGGCCTTTTCCAGGCGGCGCAGCTTCTCCTGCTCCTCCGCCTCCATCTTGGCCGCCCAGTCCTCGAACTCGGCGAAGCCGGCGTCCAGGGTGCGGACCTTCCGGTGAGCCAGCCAGTAGCAGCGCCCGGTGATGCGGTTCAAAAAGGCGCGGTCGTGGCTGACGATCAGGGCGGCGGCCTTGGTTCGGGAGAGTTCCTCCTCCAGCGTCTCGATGGCGAAGATGTCCAGGTGGTTGGTCGGCTCGTCCAAGAGGATAAGGTCGGGGCTTTCGGCGAACGCTTTCGCCAGCGCCGCGCGCCGAATTTCGCCGCCGGAAAGGCCCTGCGCGCTTTTGCTGGGAGCGAGGCCGAAGCTCTCCAGGGCCGCGTCGGCCTCATAGTCCTCCGCGCCGCCTGAGGTGACATAGTCGTGCACCGTCTCGCCCGTCACCAGCGGCTCCTGCGGCACGAAGGCGAAGCGCAGGCCCGGCTGCACGAAGCGGTTCCCGCCGTCCGGCTCGATCCCTCCGGCGATCAGCTTCATCAGGGTGGATTTGCCGGCGCCGTTGCGGCCCACAAGGCAGGAGCGCGAGCGGGCCTCGACGCCGAGGTCTACCCCGTCGAACAGCTTCACCGCCCCGTCCTGCAGCTGCACGTCCTTCAGGGCGACGATGGGCG
>CAXTHJ010000037.1:0-27819 GCA_964243985.1 uncultured Caulobacteraceae bacterium
GCCGAATGCCGCGCCGGGGCGGGGGGTCAGGGCCCGCAGCTCCTGGATCATCTCGCGCAGGTCCTCGTCATCCACGCCGCACACGCGCTTCAGCCCGGCCATGTCGCGGCGGGCCAGCATCTCGAGGTTCTCAAGCATCGCCGCCATGGCCGGATCGCAGCGGTCGCGCTCCTGAAGCTGCAGGCGCAGACACTCGGGCACGTCGCGAGCGAAGACGCCGGTGGGCTCGAAGCCCTGTAGCCGCGTCAGCACCCGCTCCACCATGGCCTCTTCGCAGCCAAGGCGGTCGGCGACTTCGGGGATCGAAGCGCGCAAATAGCCGCCCTCGTCCACGCCCCCGATCAGGGCGTCGGCGATCAGCCGCTCCGGCGGGGTGAAGCCGGCCATGGCCGCCTGGTCGCCGAGGTGTTCGGCCAGGGTCTTTTCCTGGGCGATGCGGCCGTCCAGACCCTCGCCGTCGGTGTCGAACGAGCCGCCGCGGTTGGCCTTGGACCAGTCCACCGCCCCGCCCCCGTCTCCGGCCATTGTGGTCGCTTCTTGCGCCGCTTCACCAGCGTCGCCGGTCGCCCGGTCGCCGGGGGAGGCGTCGGCGTAGAGGTCGTCGTGGCGGGCGTCCATGTCAGCTTCGGCGCGGCCGCCGGGGATTTCGTTGGAAAGCGTATCGCTTAGGGGCGTTTCGGCCGCCTGCGCGGGCTCCCGCTCGGCCTCCGCCTCGCGGTCGTCGCGGGCGAGCAGCGGATTGCGCTCGATCTCCGCCTCCACATAGGCTTCGAGTTCGAGATTCGACAGTTGCAGAAGCTTGATCGCCTGCTGCAGCTGGGGCGTTATGACCAGGGACTGGCCTTGACGCAGTTCTAATCGAGCACCGAGCGCCAAAGCGCCCTCCTGGCCTGTTTCTTGCGTGGCCAGATTAGGGCGGAGTCACCACCGATTGATTAACGGCGCTGACGATGCGCGCGGATCACCAAGGAATGGCGCGGCCGGTGTAGTCGATGAAGGCGAGATCGCCCGCGCCCGTGCGCTTGCCGATCTGTTCGACCATGCCCGTGGTGCTGGTGGCGACGTCGATCTGCGCACTCGCTCCGCCCATGTCGGTCTTGACCCAACCGGGGTGCATCAGGGTGACGGTCAGACCCTTGTGACGGAGCGAGAAGCTCTTGGCCAGCATGTTCAGGGCCGCCTTGGAGGCGCGATAGGCGTCCACGCCGCCGGCATCGTTCTCGCCGATCGAGCCCATCCGGGAGGTCATGAACACGATCTGCCCGCCCTCGGCCAAGCGGTCGATGAAGGTTTCGGCAAACATAATCGGGCTGAGGGCGTTGGTGCGATAAACGCTGAGCGCGTCCTCAGGATCGGTCTCGTGAATCGGCGCCCAGGTGGTGGCGGCGCCGGCGACGACGAAGATCACGTCGAAACGCTGGTCCGAGGTCACGTCATGCAGCGCTTTCACCGTCTCCGGTTGGTCGATATCCACCGTGGCGACCTCGGCCCCTTCGAAGGTGACGCCCCCAGCCTTGCGCACTGTCGCCAGCACCGACCAGCCGTTCTTCGCGTAAAGCTCGGCGAGGCCCTTGCCGAGACCGCGCGAAGCGCCGACGATGAGGATGGATTTCTTGTCAGCCATAGAAAAGGTCCTGCCTAGAAACGGTCGCCGAGGTAGACGCGGCGCACTTCGGGATCGTCCAGAATTGCCTGCGGACCACCCTCGAACAGCACCTCCCCGGCGTGGATGATCGAGGCGCGCTCCACCATGTCCAAGGTGGCGCGCACGTTGTGGTCGGTGATCAGGACGCCGATGCCCTGGTCCTTCAGATAGCCTACCACCTCGCGGATATCGGCCATGGCCAGGGGATCGATGCCGGCGAACGGCTCGTCCAAGAGCATGAAGGCGGGCTCGGAGGCGAGGGCGCGGGCGATCTCGCACCGCCGCCGCTCGCCGCCGGACAGGGAAGTGGCGGGCGCCTTGCGCAGGTGGGAGATGCGAAGCTCATCCAGCAGGCGGTCGACCATGTGGCGGGCGGCGGCGCCCTCCTTCTGGTGCAGCTCCACCACGGCCATCACGTTCTGCTCCACGCTCATGCCACGGAAAATGGACGTCTCCTGCGGCAGGTAGCCGACGCCGAGCCGGGCGCGCTGGTACATCGGCTGGGCGGTCACGTCCTCGCCGTCGAGATATATCGTGCCGTAGTCGGCGGCGATCAGGCCGGTGATCATGTAGAAACAGGTGGTCTTGCCCGCGCCGTTTGGGCCGAGCAGGCCCACCACTTCGCCCCGGCCGAGCTTCAGGGTCACGCCCTTGACCACCGCCCGTCCGCGAAAGGACTTGCCGATGTTGTCGACGAGCAGGCCGTCGTTAACGGCGGCGATCGTGTCGCCGAATTGCGCCATCTGGTTCAAGGGTGGGTCGGCTTCGGCGGCTTAGGGGGTTTGGCCGCCGCGCCCGGCGCGCCCGGCGCGCCCGGCGCGCCCGGCTCGTCCTGATAGAAGACGCCGCGCACCCGCTCATTGCTGCCGGTCTTGCGGAATAGGGTGTACTGATCGGTGGTGCGGTTGATCACCAGCTTGTCGCCGGTGGAGACGTCCTTGTTCTGCACTAGAACCACATTGCCGATAAGGGTGGTGGTGTCGTTGGACGCCAGATAGGTGCCGTGGTCGCCCTTGGCGTTCTGTGTTGGGGTGTTGAAATAGACCGGGCCTTCAGCCTCCATCCGCTCGATCTTGCCGAAGCTGGCGCCGGCCGAGGGCGCGGCCGTTGCGGGCGCCGCCGCCGGCTTGGGTTTGGCCTCCGTGCCCTTCTTGGCGAAGAACAGGGTCAGTTGGGGCGTGTTCAGGCGGTCCTGGCCTTGGATCACCACCACGTTGCCGGTGTAGACCGCCCGCCGCTCTTCGTTGAAGACTTCGCCATGATCCGCGGTCACGTCGTAGGGCGCCGAGGACGGCGTGTTGAGCCGGCTTGGCGCGGGCGCAGCAGGGGCCGGGGCCTCAGCCGCCACAGAGCCGCTCGCAAGCAAGCCTAGCGCGATGATCGCCCCGCCTTTCCCTATGCTCGCGCGTCGCATGACCGGCGCCTCCTTATTGTCGCTGCGCGTAAGGCGCCGTTGCGGCTATTTATTGACGATGTGGGACTTCACGTTGCCGATGAACAACATGTCCTTGCCCCGATCCTTGATGGAATAGGCCGAAGAGGAGGTTTGGCCAAGGGGTCCCGTTCCCGTGATGGGCGACTGCCCGTCCACCGTTCCCTCATCGGTGTCCACCAGGGCGTGCTCGCTGATGAAGACGTCGCCCTTGCCATCGTCGTAGTGAACCTGACCATCCAGATTCAGCATGTGAGTGGTCTCGTTATAAAGACCCGTGGCCGAATAGACGTGGGTGGGCGGATCGGCGTTGATGGACTGCAACACCATGTCCGGCTGGTCCAAGGTGATCCGTTCGGGATGAACGGGGTCTCTCACCGCGACCTTGGCGATGACGGTGTAGGGTCGCCCGGTCTTGTCCCGCCCGAGGAATTTGGGGCTGAGCATGCGGATTTCCTGATCCTGCGACGAGGTTCCGCGCTGGGCGAACAGGGTGTTGATGGCCACCAGGGTCAGGACGGCGCCGACGATCAGGATCATCAGCAGCGGCAACGCACGCCGCCAGAAGTGGATCATGCGCGAGCGCCGCCGCCACTTCTCCATAGCCCGCGCCAGCCGCTGCGGGTTCATCGCCGGCGAACTGCCGGCGGAGAGGGGGACGTGATCGGGCGGAAAATCGACCATGGGTTCAGCTATGGGCGAAGATGTCGACGTCTTCCCAGCCCGCGATGTCGAGTTTCGCGCGGGCGGGCAGAAAGTCGAAGCAGGCCTGCGCCAGGTCGGCGCGTCCTTCGCGGGCCAGCATGATGTCGAGCTTGGCTCTGATGGCGTGCAGGTTCAGCACGTCGGAGGCGGCGTAGGCCTGCTGCTCAGCGGTCAGGCTGGCCTGCCCCCAATCGGAGCTCTGCTGCGCCTTGGATATGTCGACGCCGAGCAGTTCCTTGGTCACGTCCTTCAGGCCATGCCGGTCAGTGTAGGTGCGGGCCAGCTTGGAGGCGATCTTGGTGCAGTAGACCGGCGTGGTGATCACCCCGAGATAATGCTGAAACATCGCGATGTCGAACCGCCCGAAATGGAACAGCTTCAGCACCTTCGGATCGGTCAGCAGCCGCTTCAGATTGGGCGCGTCATAGGTGGCGCGGTTGAGCTGCACCACATGGGCGTTGCCATCCCCGGCGGACAGTTGCACTACGCAGAGCGGATCGCGACCAATGCGCAGGCCCATGGCCTCGGAATCCACGGCCACCGACTCTCCAAAGCTCACGTCGCCCGGAAGGTCGCCTTCATGCAGGAAGTTGGTCATCGGACGCCGATCATCGAGACGCGCGTGGCCTCGAAACGTATGGTGCCCAGGAGAGGACTCGAACCTCCACGACCGTTAAGTCACTGGCACCTGAAGCCAGCGCGTCTACCAATTCCGCCACCTGGGCATGATGGGGCGCGTGACGCCGTAGCCGGCGTTCGCGAGGGCGGGAGACTTACGGGAGACGCCCGGAGGGGTCAATACGGACCCTCAAGGCGCAGCGGATTTAGACGGCAGGTGCGCGCCCGTCTCCATCAGGAGGCGGGTGAAGAGATAAAGCCGCGGCGTCACGCTTTTCAGGTCGATCCACTCGTGGTCGGTGTGGAAGTCGCCGCCCACAAAGCCGAGGCCGTCCAGCGCCACCGTGCCCTGCGCCATCGCCAGCGCCGATTCCGACGCCCCGCCGTTGCCGGACGTCCCGATAGTCTTGCCGAGTTCGGCGTAGATGCCCTGCGCCCGGGCGGCGAGGGCGTCGATCGCCAGGTTCTCGGTCAGGGGCGGGAAGGCCGGTTCATGGGAGATCACGACGGTGGTGTCCGGCACCGAGGTGTCCTTGGCGTCCGCCTCGATCCTGGCCAAGACGGTGTCGAACGCCGCCTGGTCGCGGTAGCGGACGTTCAGCGTCGCGTCGGCCGTATCCGGGATGATGTTGCTGCGCGAGCCGCCGCCGATCAGCGTCAGGTTCACCGTGGTCGCCGGGCCGAAGTGGGGGAAGACGCCGCCGAGCGCATCCACCTGGTGGATCAGCTCCAGGGCGGCGTTGCGGCCGTCCTGCGGGGCCATGCCGGCGTGGGCGGCGCGGCCATGCACGGTGATCTTCACATTGGCCGAGCCCTTGCGCCAGACGGTCAGCGCATCGGGCGGATCGCCGGGCTCCATGTTGAACTCCACATCGTTTTCCCTGGCCAGCCGCTGGATCAGCCTGGTGGAGCCGGGGGAGCCCCGCTCCTCGCTGTCGTCGATCAGGAGGGTGATGCTGGCGAAATCTTTGAAGCCGAGGTCGTGCAGGATTTTTAGGGCGGTGATGGCGTTCACGTCCCCCGCCTTCTCGTCGCCGACACCGGGGCCGTGCGCCCGATCTCCGTCGATGCTGAATGGCCGCCCCGCCACCGTGCCGGGGCCAAACACCGTATCCAGGTGGGCGATGATCAGGATCTTGCCCTGGCCGGTTCCACGGAAGACCGCCACCAGGTTATCCGGCAATCCGGACGCCTCCGCGGGTTCGGTGCGGACCTCCGCCCCCAGCGCCTTCAGCCGCGCTGACAGCACCGCCGCCACCTTGGTCCCGCCCGCCACGTCGCCGGTGCCGGAGTCGATGTTGACGATCTCCTTCAGGAGTTCGAGGGCGCCCTGGCGGTTGGCCTCCACGGCGGCGTAGACCGTTTCATCCCTGACCTTGCTGGCTTTGGGCGGCGCGGCGTTCGCGGCGCCGGTGAGCGCCAAAGCCAAAAGCCCTGCGCCCGCGCTCGCCAAAAGTCTGGTCTTGACCATATCTTCGCTCCCGAGGCCTCATGGCGGCCCGCCGACGCGGCTTCGATTGCGCCGCCCGGCCCCTTGTTCTATCCGAGGGTTTAAAGCTTTCGGCAAGCAGGCAGAGACGTGATGCAAGGACTGGTGACCGTATTCGGCGGATCGGGCTTCCTCGGCCGCTACGCCGTGCGCGCGCTGGCCAAGGACGGCTGGCGCATCCGCGTGGCCATGCGCCGTCCGCACCTCGCCCCCGAACTGCGCGTGATGGGCGATGTGGGCCAGATCGAGCTGGTGCAGGCCAATGTGCGACACGCCGAGTCCATCGCCGCCGCGCTGGACGGCGCCGAAGCGGCGGTGAACCTCGTCGGCATCCTGTTCGAGACCGGCCGCCAGCGTTTCTCGGTTCTGCAAAAAGAAGCCGCCAAGGCCGTGGCGGAAGCGGCGAAGGCCGCCGGCGCGAACCGCCTGATCCAGATCTCCGCCATTGGCGCGGACGCCTCATCCGCCTCCGTCTACGCCCGCACCAAGGCCGAGGGTGAGGCGGCCGTCCGCACCGCCTTCCCCACAGCCACCATCCTTCGTCCCTCCATCGTGTTCGGGGAGGAAGACGGCTTCTTCAACCGCTTCGCCGGCATGGCGGCAATGTCGCCGGCGCTGCCTTTGATCGGCGGCGGCAAGACCCGGTTCCAGCCCGTCTATGCGGGCGACGTGGGCGCCGCCATCGCCGCCGCGCTGAAGTCCCCGGCGACGGCGGGCGGCGTTTACGAACTGGGCGGCCCCGGCGTCTACACCTTCCGCGAACTCATGGAGCTGGTGCTGAAGGAGACGCAGCATCGCCGTGCGCTGGTCCCGATCCCCTTCCCGATCGCCGAGGTGATGGGCAGCATCGCGGAGTTGATCGCCATCACCCCTTACGCGCCCCCGATCACACGAGATCAGGTCGAGCTTCTGAAAGCTGACAACGTGGCGAGCGGCCCTGGCCTCGCCGAACTTGGCGTTCATCCGACGGTGCTGGAATCCATCCTACCCACCTATCTCTGGAAGTACCGCCGAGGCGGTCAATTCGCCGAACCACTCGCCACAGCGGCATGATCTATTTTATGGACTAATTGATTTGTGGCGAGACTTTTGAAAGCGACAAACCTAACAAAGTCGTGATGTAAGGTCCCTTGATAGGACTATAGCCTTTCCAGGGGCAAAGCTTACCCCTATAGGCGCGGCTGATCCCGGTTCCAGGGTAGGAGCGACCGCGTGACCGAGCGGATGCTGAAATTTGTCGCCGTACAGCGCCAGCAGCCGCAAAAGCGCGCCGCCGATGCGCGCACCGGCGACTTTCACGAGGTCTACGCCGACTTCATCGACGCCAAGGCCACAGAGCAGGCGTCCCGCTGCTCGCAATGCGGCATTCCCTTCTGTCAGACCCACTGCCCGCTGCACAACAACATCCCCGACTGGCTGCGCATGACCGCCGAGGGCCGGCTGCAGGAGGCCTATGAGCTTTCCGCCGCCACCTCCACCATGCCGGAGATCTGTGGCCGCATCTGTCCGCAGGATCGCCTGTGCGAAGGCTCCTGCGTCATCGAACAAAGCGGCCACGGCACAGTCACCATCGGCTCGGTGGAGAAATACCTCACCGACAAGGCCTGGCTGGAAGGCTGGGTGAAACCGCTGGCGCCTCGCCGCGAGCGCGCCCAGTCGGTGGGGATCGTCGGCGCTGGCCCAGCCGGCCTCTCTGCCGCCGAGGCGCTCCGCGAAAAAGGCTACCTCGTCACCGTCTACGACCGGCACGACCGGCCCGGCGGCCTGCTGATCTACGGCATCCCCGGCTTCAAGCTGGAGAAGGATGTGGTGGAGCGGCGCACCCGGCGGCTGGCCGAAGGCGGGATCAACTTCCGCCTCAACACCGAGATCGGCCGCGACGTCTCCATGGCGGAACTCCGCGCCCGCCATGACGCGGTGCTGGTTGCGACGGGCGTCTATAAAGCCCGCGAGATTACCGTTCCGGGCTCCGGCTCCGTCGGCGTCACCGCCGCCCTCCCCTATCTGATCGCCTCCAACCGCACGGGGCTCGGGGACGCTGTGCCCGCGTTCGAGAGCGGCGAGCTGAACGCCAGGGATAAGGACGTAGTGGTGATCGGCGGCGGCGACACGGCCATGGACTGCGTCCGCACGGCGGTGCGCCAAGGCGCCGCCTCAGTCACCTGCCTCTACCGGCGCGACAAGGCCAACATGCCCGGCTCCTTCCGCGAGGTCTCCAACGCCGAAGAGGAGGGCGTGGTGTTCGAATACCTCGCCGCCCCCCGCGCCATGCAGGGGGACGCCGCCGGCGTCTCCGGCGTCCGCGCCGCCCGCATGCGCCTCGGCCCTCCCGATGCGTCCGGTCGCCAGATGCCCGAAGAAGTGCCCGGCGCCGATTTCGACCGCCCGGCGCAGATGGTGATCAAGGCGCTCGGCTTCGATCCCGAGGACCTGCCGAGCCAATGGGCGGCGCCCGATCTCGCCGTCTCCCGCTGGGGCACGGTGCGGGCCGATTTCAAGACCATGATGACCTCGATGGACGGGGTGTTCGCGGCCGGCGACATCGTGCGCGGCGCCTCTCTGGTGGTTTGGGCCATCCGCGACGGCCTCGACGCCGCCGCCGCCATCGACCGCTACCTTGAGGTGAAGGCCCAGCCCCTGATGGCGGCGGAGTGAGCGGCATGAAGACCGAGACCGAACTCTACCTCTCCAACCGCCAGCGCCTGATCGACGGCCATGCCTACGATCCCGCGTCCGAGCATGACGCCTGCGGCGTCGGCCTCGTCTGCGCCATCGACGGCCAGCCTCGGCGGGAGGTGGTGGAGCTGGCCATCCGCGCCCTTAAGAACGTCTGGCACCGGGGCGCTGTGGACGCCGACGGCAAGACCGGGGACGGGGCGGGGGTGCTCCTCTCCGTGCCGCCGGACTTCTTCGCCGATCAGGTGCGCCGGGCGGGCCATCACCTGCGCGAGCCCCGCATCGCCGTAGGGCAAATCTTCCTGCCCCGGGTCGATCTCGGCGCGCAGGAGGCTTGCCGCACCATCGTGGAGACCGAGGTGCTGCGGTTCGGCTTCTATATCTACGGCTGGCGTCAGGTTCCGGTGAACACCGCCGTGATCGGTGAGAAGGCCAACGCCGCCCGCCCCGAGATCGAGCAGATCATGCTCGCCCCGCCCCCCGGCATGGACGACGAGACGCTGGAGCGCGCCCTGTTCATCTGTCGCAAGCGGATCGAGAAGCGGGCGGCGGCGGCGAACCTGCCCGGCTTCTACATATGCTCCCTTTCGGCCAAGTCCCTGGTCTATAAGGGCATGTTCCTGGCCGAGCATATCGACGAGTTCTATCCGGACTTGCGCGACGAGCGGTTCTCATCCGCCGTGGCCATCTTCCACCAGCGCTATTCCACCAACACCTTCCCCGAATGGCGGCTGGCCCAGCCCTTCCGCATGTTGGCCCACAACGGCGAGATCAACACGCTGAAGGGCAACGTCAACTGGATGAAGAGCCATGAGATCCGCATGGCCGCCGACGCCTTCGGCGTGCACCAGGAAGACGTGAAGCCGGTGATCCAGCCCGGCAATTCCGATTCCGCGTCCCTAGACAACACCTTCGAGGTCTTGGTCCGCGCCGGCCGCACCGCGCCCATGGCCAAGTCCCTTCTGATCCCCGAGGCCTGGTCGGGCGCCGGCGAAGGCATGAAGGAGAGCCATCAGGCCCTCTATGCCTATTGCAACGCGGTGATGGAGCCGTGGGACGGGCCGGCCGCCATCTGCGCCACCGACGGGCGTTGGGTCGTCGCCGGCAAGGACCGGAACGGTCTGCGCCCCTTGCGGGTCGCCACCACCTCAGACGGCCTGCTGATCATGGGATCGGAAGCTGGCATGTGTCAGGTGGCGGAAGAGCGGATCACGCGCAAGCTCCATATCGCCCCCGGCCGTATGATCGCCGTCGACCTGAAGGCGGGCCGCCTCTACGACGAAGAGGGGATCATCGACCACCTGGCCGACGCCCACCCCTACACCCAGTGGCTCGGCAACATGGTGGACCTGGAGGCCAAGGTCGCGCCCGGCCCCGAGCCCCGCGCCTACGCCCGCGAGGAGCTGGTCCGTCGCCAACTCGCCGCCGGCATGTCGCTGGAGGACGTGGAGCTGATCCTCGCCCCCATGGTGGAGGACGGCAAGGAAGCGGTGGGTTCCATGGGCGACGACACGCCGCTGGCGGTCTTGTCCGAACGCTACCGCCCGCTGGCGCACTTCTTCCGCCAAAACTTCAGTCAGGTCACCAATCCGCCCATCGATCCCCTGCGTGAAACCGGGGTGATGAGCCTGAAGACCCGATTCAAGAACCTCGGCAACATCCTGGCCCAGGACGAGGCGCAGACCGACGTTTACGTGCTGCAAAGCCCGGTGCTCACCACCGGCATGTATGATCGCATCATCGAGGTGATCGGCGAGAGCAACGTGGCGGTGATCGACTGCACCATGCCGCTCCCTGCTCCCGAGGCCCGACCCGGCGACGCCCTTCGCGCCAACCTCGACCGCATCCGGCGCGAGGCGGAGGAGGCGGCGCTCTCCGGCCGCAGCCAGATCGTCCTGACCGATCAAGGCTCAGCGGCGACGCGCATGGCCCTGCCGATGGTGCTGGCCACCGGCGGCGTCCATAGCTGGCTGGTCTCCAAGGGCCTGCGCTCCTACGTCTCCATCATCGTCCGCTCGGCCGAATGCCTGGACACGCACGGGTTTGCGGTGCTGGTGGGCGTCGGGGCGACGGCGGTGAACGCCTATCTGGCGCAGGAAGCGTTCCAGGACCGGCTGGAGCGGGGCCTCTGCGGCGATCTCGACCTGCATGACGTGTGCCTGAACTATAAGACGGCGGTGGAGGCGGGCCTTCTGAAGATCATCTCCAAGATGGGGATTTCCGTCATCGCCTCTTACCGCGGCGGCTATAACTTCGAGGCGGTGGGGCTTTCCCGCGCCCTGGTGGCCGAGTTCTTCCCCGGCATGCCGTCGCGCATTTCCGGCATCGGCCTCGCGGGCCTCGAGACCAAGGCGGTGGAGCTGCATCGCAAGGCCTGGGACGCCTCCGCTGTCACGCTTCCGGTGGGCGGCCTCTACAAGGCCCGGCGCTCTGGCGAAGCGCACGCCTTCGAGGCGCGCATGATCCACACCCTGCAGACCGCCTGCGACACCGGCAGCTACCCGCTCTACAAGGCCTTCTCCAAGGCCATCCGCACCCTGCCGCCGATCCAGCTGCGGGATTTGCTGGACTATCGCTCCGACCTCCCGCCTGCGCCGGTGGACGAGGTGGAGAGCGTCAACGCCATCAGGAAGCGCTTCGTCACCCCCGGCATGTCCCTGGGGGCCCTCGGCCCCGAAGCCCACGGCACGCTCAACATCGCCATGAACCGGATCGGCGCCAAGTCGGTCTCAGGCGAAGGCGGCGAGGATTCCGCTCGCTACAAGCCCCTTCCCAATGGCGACAACCCCAATTCGGCGGTCAAGCAGATCGCCTCGGGCCGCTTCGGCGTCACGGCGGAATATCTGAACCAGTGCCGGGAGATCGAGATCAAGGTCGCGCAGGGCGCCAAGCCCGGCGAGGGCGGCCAACTTCCGGGCTTCAAGGTCACGGAGATGATCGCGCGCCTCCGCCACGCCACCCCTGGCGTGATGCTGATCTCGCCCCCGCCGCACCACGACATCTATTCCATCGAGGACCTGGCCCAGCTCATCTATGACCTGAAGCAGATCAACCCGGAGGCGCGGGTCTGCGTGAAGCTGGTCTCCATGACCGGCATCGGCGCCATCGCGGCAGGCGTCGCCAAGGCCAAGGCGGACGTGATCCTGATCTCCGGCAACGTGGGCGGCACAGGCGCCTCCTCACAAAGCTCGATCAAGTACGCCGGGGGGCCGTGGGAGATGGGCCTTTCCGAAGCGCATCAGGTGCTCACCCTCAACAACCTCCGCCACCGGGTGACGCTGCGGGCCGACGGCGGCATGCGCACAGGGCGCGACATCGTCATCGCCGCCATGCTGGGCGCCGAGGAGTTCGGCATCGGCACGGCGTCCCTGATCGCCATGGGGTGCATCATGGTGCGCCAGTGCCATTCCAACACCTGCCCCGTCGGGGTCTGCACCCAGGACGAAAAGCTCCGCGCCAAGTTCACCGGCTCGCCGGAAAAGGTGGTCAACCTCTTCAGCCATATCGCCGAGGAGGTGCGGGAGATCCTGGCCTCCCTCGGCTTCACCAAGCTGCTCGACATCGTCGGCCGCACCGATTTGCTGGCCCAGGTCTCCCGCGGCGGCGAGCATCTGGACGACCTCGACCTCAACCCCCTGCTGGTCCGCGCCGATCCGGGTCTGAACAAGCCCTACTGCACCATCGAGGGGCGGAACGAGGTCTTGCCGACGCTGGACGAGGACATCATCCGCGACGCCTCCGCCTTCCTGACGCGGGGCGAGAAGATGCAGCTCACCTACACGGTGCGCAACACGACCCGAGCCATCGGCGCCCGCATCTCCAGCCATATCGTGCGCAAGCACGGGCTGAACGGCCTGCCCCACGGCCATCTGACGGTGCAGCTTCGCGGCTCGGCCGGCCAGTCGCTGGGCGCCTTCGCGGTGAAGGGCCTTCGCCTCGAAGTCACCGGCGAGGCTAACGACTATGTGGGCAAGGGGCTCTCCGGCGCGACCATCATCGTCAAGCCCTCGACCTTTCCCATCGCCAGCGACGACGCCAACGCCCTGATCGGCAACACCGTCCTCTATGGCGCCACCTCAGGCCGCCTGTTCGCCGCCGGGCGGGCGGGGGAGCGGTTCGCGGTGCGGAACTCCGGCGCGACGGCGGTGGTGGAAGGCTGCGGCGCCAATGGCTGCGAATACATGACCGGCGGAACCGCCGTGCTGCTCGGCCGCGTGGGCCAGAACTTCGCCGCGGGGATGACCGGCGGGATGGCCTTCGTGCTGGACCTGGACAATGACTTCGAGGGAAGGGTGAACCCCGACAGCGTGCTCATCCGCCGCGTGACCTCGCCCCACTGGGCCGGGGTGCTGCACGCCCTGATCACCGAGCACGAGCGCGAAACCGGCTCCCGCGTCGCCGAAGGGGTGCTGCGGGACTGGGACCTGCTGCGCGGCCGGTTCTGGCAGGTCTGCCCCAAGGAGATGGTGGGCCGCCTCGCCCACGCCTTGGAAGATCCGATCCCGGCCGAAGCGGCGGGGTAGACCTACGCCGCCGCCTCGCCCTCCATTGGAGCCGCCCCCACGTACCGCGCCCGCGGCCGGATCAGCCCCGTCCCCGACGCCTGCTGCTCCAGCATATGCGCGATCCAGCCCACCGCCCGGCCAATAGCGAAGAGGGCAAAGGGCGCGTCGGCGGGCAGGCTCAGGGTGCGGCTCATGGCCACCAGGGCGAAATCGACGTTAGGCTTGTCGCCGGTGACCTCTTCGCAGGCGCGCTGGATGCTCAGCATCTCTTCCGAATAACGGATCGCGCCGCCGATGGCCGCGCCGCGCGGATCGCCATGGGGGTAGAGGAGGTGGCCGAATCCCGGCACCGCCAACCCCTGGGCCAGACGCTGGGTGGCGGCGGCGCGAGGATCGGAGGCGCGGCGGGCCTCGGCGATGAAGCCGGTCACCTGGGCGGTCATGCCGCCGTGGAGAGGACCGGAGAGTGTCGCCAGCCCGGCCAGCGCCCCCGCCGCCAAGGTGGCGCCGGTGGAGGCCGCCACCCTGGCGGCGAAGGTCGAGGCGTTTAGTTCGTGGTCGGAGGTCAGCACCAGAGCGCGCCGGATGGCGTCCACTCTCGGCCCTTCGACGCGCCAGGTACGGGCCAACCGGTCGTGGATCGCGCCGTTTCGCGCCGCACCGCACATGGCGTCCACGAGGTCGGTAAGGAGCGAAGCCGCTTCGCGCCGAAGCGCGCGGTCCGAGCGACCCGAAATGGCCGTGTCCGTCGCCGCCCTCAGGGCGAGCAAGGAAAAGGCGCGCGTGCGGCTGTCCGGCCCGGCGGCCAGCACCGGGTGGGGACTGAGGCCCGAAAACGGGTCCTCCTCCGCGCAATCCCAAAGCAGGCGGGCGACGTCCTCAAGGCTGGCGGTCTCGGCCAGCACCGCCGCATCTCTCCCGCGATAGAACAGCCGGCCGCCGGAGATGGTGGTTATGGCGCTGGTGATCACCGGCTCGCCGAAGCTCATGGCCTCATGGGCCACCGAAGCCCGCCGCCCCCGCGTCTTGCGTACGGTCAGGCGATCGATGTCCTCTGCGGCGTAGAGGCTCCGGCGCGGGTCTGCCGCGTCAGGGCGATTGGAGATCAAGCCGCGGCTGGTATAGGCGTAGAGGGTCTGCAGCTTCACGCCGAGCCGCGCCTGCGCCTCTTCCGCCGTGATCCAGTGCGCCGTCATCGGACCCCGGCCTTTGATAACTTGATCAATGTGTATGCGATAATCATCGCAGACCGCGCCGTCCAGATACAAGAGCGTCGCTATCACAAGGTTAATCGCAAGAGCCGCCCCAACCGCCTAAGCATGGTAAGCGAAAGTAGGGCCTGATCATGCCGGGCGAGAGCTCTTCTCTTCGAGCCCAGATTGGCCTTCGCGAGCAACCAGCTCGGCGGCGACAGCATCGGTAGAGACGCCCGAAGCGGCGAGCAAGACCAGCCAGTGGTAGAGCAGATCCGCGCTCTCGCCCGCCAGCGCATCGCTGTCGCCCTGCACCGCGGCGATCACCGCCTCCACCGCCTCCTCGCCGAACTTCTTGGCGGCGCGAGCGGGGTCGGCCAGAAGCTGGGCGGTATAGGAGGATTTGGGATCGGCGCCCTGACGCTCGGCTATGGTGGCCTGCAAGCGGGCCAGCACGTCCGCCAAAGAGTCCTGGATGTGCAGGGTTTCGTCCATGATGTGCAGCCGAAGTCCAGGATGTGCAGGTGCAGGGCGTATAGCCGCTTATGCCCCTATTCAGAGGCGGACCGGAAGCCCCGCCCCGCTCATCGCCGCCTTGGCCTCGCCAATCGAAATCTGCCCAAAGTGGAAGATCGACGCCGCCAGCACCGCGTCCGCCCCGCCTTCCTTCACGGCGTCGATCAGGTGGCCGACCTCGCCCGCCCCGCCCGAGGCGATCGCCGGCACGGTGACGGCGGAGGATACGGCCCGCAGCAGAGCGACGTCGTAGCCGGTCTTGGCGCCGTCCCGATCCATCGAGGTGAGGAGGATTTCGCCCGCCCCCCGCTCGGTGGCGAGGCGGGCGTAGTCGAGGACGTCGATCCCCGTTGCCTTGCGCCCGCCGTAGGTGAAGACCTCCCATCGCCCTGGTTCGACCTGTTTGGCGTCGATGGCCGCCACTACGGCCTGGGAGCCGAACTCATCCGCCGCGCCGGCGAAAAGATCAGGATTTTCAACGCCCGCCGTGTTGATGGATATCTTGTCGGCGCCGGACAGGATCAAGCGCCTGGCGTCCGCCACCGTGCGGATGCCGCCCCCTACCGACAGCGGCATGAAGCAGACGTCGGCGGTGCGGGCGATCACCTCGTGGATCGGGCGGCGGCCTTCGTGGCTGGCGGTGATGTCCAGGAACATCAGCTCGTCCGCCCCCGCCGCGTCATAGGCCTGAGCCTGCTCCACCGGATCGCCGGCGTCGCGCAGTTGCTGGAACTGCACGCCTTTCACGACGCGCCCATCCTTGACGTCCAGACAAGGAATGACGCGGACCTTCAACATCGTAGGCGGCGCTCCCTAAGCAGCCCTGGCGGCAGCCAGCGCCTCGTTCGGCTTGATCGTGCCGGCGTAAAGCGACTTGCCGAGCACCGCGCCGGCGATGGGCGCGCCCTTGCGGCGGCGAAGGGTGTCGATGTCCGCCACCGTGGTCATGCCGCCCGCCGTGATCACCGGGATCGAGACCGCGTCGGCCACCGCGCCGGACACCTCGGCGTTGACGCCGGTCAGCATGCCGTCGCGGCTGATATCGGTGACCACCAGCGCCGCCACACCCGCGTCCTCGAACCGTCTGGCGACGTCGAGGGCGGAGAGGCCGCTGTCCTCCAGCCACCCCTGCACCGCCACCTTGCCGTCGCGAACGTCGAGGCCGACGGCGATCTGTTCGGGGTAGGCGGCCGCCGCAGCCTTGACGAATTCCGGCTCGCGCACAGCGGCGGTGCCCAGGATCACGCGGCTGATCCCCGCCTCCAGCCAGCGTTCCACCGCGCCCATATTGCGGACGCCCCCGCCGAGTTGGATCGGCACAGCCACCGTCTTCAGGATCGAGGCGACGGCGGCCGCGTTCACCGCCTTCCCCTCCACCGAGCCGTCGAGATCGACCACGTGGATCCAGCTAAACCCTTGAGAGACAAACAGCTTGGCTTGATCCGCTGGCTCGACGTCGTAGATCGTCGCCTTGTCGAAATCCCCCTGCGACAGGCGCACGCAGCGGCCGCCCTTCAGATCGATGGCGGGGTAGAGGATCAGATTTTTGACGGGCTTGAGCTTTGAATTGGGCATCAGGGCCGCCATTCCAGAAAGCGGTCGATAAAGGCGAGCCCCGCGGTCTGGCTTTTTTCCGGGTGGAACTGCACGCCGGCCACATTGCCGCGCTCCACCGCCGCGGTGAAGCGCTCGCCGTTCTCCACGCTGGCTGTGACATCCGTTTGATGGTCGGGATAGAAGGCGAACGAGTGGGTGAAATAATACTGCGGCGCCGCGGCCTGACCCAAAAGCGCGCTGGACGTCTCGTAGCGGATATCGTTCCAGCCCATGTGCGGCACCTTGATGGCTGCGCCCCCGCCCGTAGGGTCGGGTTCGAGCCGTTTCACGTCGCCGGCGATCCAATCCAGCCCCGGCGTCTCGCCGAACTCCAGCCCCCGGGTTGCTAGCAGCTGCATGCCGACGCAGATGCCGAGGAAGGGCGTGCCGCGCCCCTTCGCCGCCTCGGTGATCGCTTCCACCATGCCATCGCGGGCCCTCAAGGCGCCCATGCAGGCGGCGAAGGCGCCGACCCCCGGCAGAACGATGCGGTCGGCCTTGGCCACCACTTCGGCGTCGGATGTCGTCACCACCTCATGACCCGGCAAAGCTTCCGCCGCCTTGCGCAGCGCCTTTTCGGCCGAGCGAAGGTTGCCCGAGCCGTAGTCGATCAGGGCTGTAACGGGCATGGGATCAGAGCACGCCCTTGGTGGAGGGCGCCTGACCACCGGCCTTGGGGTCGATCTCGATAGCGCTGCGGAGCGCGCGCGCCAAAGCCTTGAATCCACTCTCGGCGATGTGGTGGCTGTTGTCGCCGTAGAGAGTCTCCAGGTGCATGCAGGCGCCCACGTTCATGGCGAAGGCGTGGTGGAATTCTTTGAACAACTCGGTGTCGAACTCGCCGATCTTGGGACGCGGGAAGGCCACCTTCCAGATCAGGTAGGGGCGGTTGGAGAGATCGAGGGCGCAGCGGGTCAACGTCTCGTCCATGGGGATGTAGGCGGAACCGAAGCGGCGGATGCCCTTGAATCCGTCCAGCGCCTGCTTCACGGCCAAGCCGAGCACGATGCCGGTGTCCTCCACGGTGTGGTGCATGTCGATGTGCAGGTCGCCCTTGGCCTCGACCGTCAGGTCGATCCCGCTGTGGCGGCCCAAGGCTTCCAGCATGTGATCGAAGAAGCCGATGCCGGTGGAGACATGGCAAATCCCCGTACCGTCCAGATCGACGAGAACGCGAATCTTGGTTTCCTTGGTGTCGCGAACGATTTCGCCGGTACGGCTCATCGGGGTGTTCCTGGTGGGTTAGGCGGCGAGGTCTTTGAGGGCGGTCTGCGGGCGGGGGCCGTAGTGGCTGATCACCTCGGCCGCCGCAACGTGGCCGAGCCGCGCGCATTCGGCCAAGGGACGGCCCCGCGCCAGTCCAAACAGGAAGCCGGCGGCGTATTGATCCCCCGCGCCGGTGGTGTCCAGCACATGGGCGACGGGCGCGGCCTTGATGGTCACCACCTGCCCGTCGCTTAAGACCACCGAGCCGTGTTCGCCCCGGGTGATGGCGGCGATCTTCACCTTACCGGCCAGGGCGGCGGCGGCGGCGTCGAAATCGTCGGTCTCGAACATGGCCATGGTCTCCACCTCGTTGGCGAAGACCAGATCGATCTCGCTTTCGATGAAAGGCAGGAGCGCGGCGCGGTGACGATCCACCACGAAGGCGTCCGAGAGGGTGATGGCGATCAAGCGCCCCGCGTCCCGCGCGATCCCGGCGGCCTTGACGAAGGCGGCGCGGGCGTCCGGCGCATCGAACAGATAACCTTCCAGGTAGACGGCATGGGCGGCCTTGATCAGCTCGGCGTCCACGTCGGCGGGGGTCAGGTGCACCGAGGCTCCCAGGAAGGTGGACATGGTGCGCTGGCCGTCCGGCGTCACATTGATCAGGCAGCGGGCGGTCGCGGCGCCGGATTCCAGCGGCGCGGTGTTGAAGGTCACGCCGCCTGAGCGGATATCGTGGATGAAGACCTCCCCCAGCGTATCCTTGGCCACCTTGCCCATATAGGCCGCCTGGCCGCCGAACGAGGCGACGCCCGCCACCGTATTGCCGGCCGATCCGCCCGAAGCCTCGATTCCCGGCGCCATGGACGCATAGAGCGCTTCGGCGCGCCCCTCGTCGATCAGGCCCATGGCGCCCTTGGCCAAGCCTTCGGTCACCAGGAATTCTTCGGTGGCGGGAGAGATCACATCGACGATGGCGTTGCCGATGGCGGCGACGTCGTAACTTGCGGGCATATTCGATCGAGCCTTGAGAACGCCGGAAAGCTTGGGTAGCCCTCCAGCCATGAAGTTCGCGCTTATATCCATGATTTTCGCAGGTGTCGCCCTCGCCGCGTTTCCGGCGTCGGGCAAGACGGCGAAACACCCCGCCGAGCCGAAAAAAGAGGCGGCGACGAAGATGGCGGAGAGCGCCGGCCTGACCGGCCTGCTCCACGCCTCGCCGGACCGGGTGAAGGCCCGCCTGGGTGATCCCGCCATCGCGCGGGCTGAGGGCAAGGGCGCCTTCTGGACCTACCGCGCGCCCCGATGCGCGCTCTATATCTTCTTCAAGGACGAGGGCGGGCTGAAGGTTTCTGGCGCCGCCGCCGGGCCGAGACAGCGCGGCGTGGCCTATGCGGATTTGGAGACCTGCCTGGCGGAGTTGGAGCGGTCGCAGGCGGGGGCTCAGTAAAGCCCTTGAATCATCCATCCCCCACTCCGCTCATCCCCGCGGAAGCGGGGACCCAGCACTGTCCAGCGAAGCGCTCGGGTTACAGGAACTCCAACCGAACTGCACCGGCTCTCCCTGGGTCCCCGCTTCCGCGGGGATGAGCGGTTTTTAGTTTGGAATCGTAGTTCCAGTTTCCCTTAAGACCCATGGTGGAACGATACGGCGAGGCTAGGCATGGGCTGTCAAGGACGGCCCCGCAGGGGCCGCCGGCTCGCGGCGCGCTTCGCGCGTCCTTGACAGCCCAGACCGCTCGCCAAAATCGCCTCCATAGACTTAAGGGTGGGTTTGATCAGATCAGCGCTTATCGACCCAGGCGGCAAACGCACCGCGAGCCAAGCCACGTGATAACATCAGTTGTTCGATTGCGCCGATTTCAAACCAAAATACAACGCCAATAATTAGTAGGGCTAAAAAAAATAACTGCTCGAATCCAACCTTCTTTTGATACGACCAATATAGCTTGAGGGCATGAGAAGGCATAAATAATACAGCAAACAATTTTATAAAGCGGATAAAATCCGTATGAGAACCAAATTATTGAAGCGATGAAGTTTCCGTAGAAGAATCCTATTGCACAGATAAGGGTATAACGAACTGGAGCCGGCAGACTTCCGATCCGCATTGTTAGGTTCGTATAGGTCAAGTTTCCCCCGCCACTCAATCATAGGTCAATGAGGGGTCTGCATCAACGTCAGGCGAGATCGAATATTAAAGCTATGTTTTGGCTAACAAAAAAGCCCCGGCCTTTCGACCGGGGCTCATCATTTTCACCGAAGCGATAAGGCCTACGCCTCCACCGGCTCCTTCTTCGACAAGTCCTCGCCCGTCTCCTGGTCGACGATCTTCATGGAGAGCTTGGTCTTGCCGCGGTCGTCGAAGCCGACCAGCTTGACCTTCACCATCTGACCTTCGGAGAGGACGTCCTGCGGACGGGCCACCCGTTCGTTGCTGATCTGCGACACGTGGACCAACCCGTCCTTGGCGCCGAAGAAGTTCACGAAGGCGCCGAAGTCCACCACCTTCACCACCTTGCCGGTGTAGATGGCGCCGATTTCCGGCTCGCTGGTCAGGCTCTTGATCCAGTCGATCGCCGCCTTGATCTTCGTGCCGTCTGAGGCGGAGACCTTCACGGTGCCGTCGTCTTCCACGTTCACCTTCGCGCCGGTCTTCTCCACGATCTCGCGGATCACCTTGCCGCCGGTGCCGATCACGTCGCGGATCTTGTCGGTGGGGATGGAGATGGTCTCGATCTTCGGCGCGAACTCGCCCACGTCCGCGCGGGGCGCGGTCATGGCCTGGGCCATTTCACCCAGGATGTGCAGGCGCCCGGCTTTCGCCTGGTGCAGGGCCTTGGACATGATCTCCTGCGTGATTCCGGGGACTTTGATGTCCATCTGCAGGGAGGTGATGCCGTCTTCGGTGCCCGCCACCTTGAAGTCCATGTCGCCGAGGTGATCCTCGTCGCCGAGGATGTCGGAGAGCACGGCGTATTCGCCCGACGGCTCAAGAATGAGACCCATGGCGATGCCGGAGACCGGCTTCTTCAAAGGCACGCCCGCGTCCATCAGAGCCAGCGCGCCGCCGCAGACCGAAGCCATCGACGAGGAGCCGTTGGACTCGAAAATCTCGGAGACCAGACGGATCGTGTAGGGGAACTCGGCCGGGGTCGGCAGCATGGGACGGAGCGCCCGCCACGCCAGCTTGCCGTGACCGATTTCGCGGCGGCCGGGCGAGCCCATGCGGCCCGTCTCGCCCACCGAGAAGGGAGGGAAGTTATAGTGCAGGAGGAACTTCTCCTTGTAGGTGCCTTCCAGGGCGTCGATCCACTGCTCGTCCTCGCCGGTGCCGAGGGTGGCGACCACCAGGGCCTGCGTCTCGCCGCGGGTGAACAGGGCCGAGCCGTGGGCCCGGGGCAGGACGCCCACTTCGGAGACGATCTGGCGCACCTTGTCCAGCGGCCGTCCGTCCACCCGCTTGCCATGCTCGATGATGTCGCGGCGCAGGATGTTTGCTTCGGCTTCCTTGAAGGCTGACGAGAACTTGGAGCTGTCGTAGCCGTCCGGGTTGGCTTCGGTCTTCACCAGGGCGGCGGAGGCCTTGGATTTGGCGGCATGGATGCCGTCGTGACGCTCGGCCTTGCCCTTGTGCTCATAGGCGGCGCGCAGTTCGGCGCCGACCATGTCCTGGATCTTCTTGGTCAGGTCGTCGAAGGATTCCGGCTGGAAGTCGTAGGGCTCCTTGGCGGCGTGGTCGGCCAACTCGATGATGGCTTCGATCACGGGCTTCAGACCCTCGTGGGCGAAGGCGACGGCGCCCAGCACCTGCTCTTCATTGAGCTCCTGGATCTCGGATTCCACCATCATCACCGCGTCGTGTGTGGCGGCGACCACCAAGTCGATCTTGCTGTCGGCCATCTGGTCGAGGGTGGGGTTCAGGACGTACTGGCCGTCGATCATGCCCACGCGCGCGGCGCCGATCGGTCCCATGAAAGGGACGCCCGACAGGGTCAGGGCGGCGGAGGCGGCGACCATGGCCACGATGTCGGGATCGTTCTCAAGGTCGTGGGAGAGCACGTTCACGACCACTTGCGTTTCGTGCTTGAAGCCCTTGACGAACAGGGGGCGGATCGGGCGGTCGATCAGGCGGGAAACCAAGGTTTCCTTCTCGGTCGGACGGCCTTCGCGCTTGAAGAAGCCGCCGGGGATCTTGCCCGCGGCGTAGGTCTTCTCCTGGTAATTCACAGTGAGGGGGAAGAAGTCGAGGCCCGGCTTGGGCGCCTTGGCGAACACGACGGTGGCGAGGACGGTGGTCTCGCCGTAGGTGGCGAGGACGGCGCCGTCGGCCTGGCGGGCCATGCGGCCGGTCTCCAGGGTCAGCTTCTTGCCGGCCCAATCGATGGTCTTCTTCTTGATGTCAAACATCTAGGTTTCTTTCTCTTCATTCCCAGGGACGGATTTCCGTGGGGCGGACAGGGTTTGCGTGCGTATCGTACGTGCGGGCGTTCCTCGTCCAACCTGAAAACCGCCATCGGCTTCAGGGTCGTGTTGGACGCCTTTAGCGCCCTCGATAGTCCGCTCACCCCCATGGGATGAGCGGGTAGTGGTCGTTACCGGCGCAGACCCAAGGTGCCGATGATGGCCGTGTAGCGGCCTTCATCGGAAACCTTCAGGTGGTCGAGAAGGCGGCGGCGTTGCGACACCATCTTCAAGAGACCCCGGCGGGAGTGGTTGTCTTTCTTATGCGACTTGAAGTGTTCGGTAAGATTGGCGATCCGTTCGGAAAGGATGGCCACCTGCACTTCGGCGGAACCCGTATCGCCTTCGGTGCGGGCGTGGGTATGGATCAGCTCGGCCTTGCGGTCCGGGGTAATCGACATCGTCTAGTCTCCTGAGACCCTAGGTCTCGCTTGGGTGAAACACGCGGGTCGGGCTTAAGCGGCCTGCGCGCAGTTCACAGAGCGCCACGATGCTCCCATCCGATGTGGCGGAAACGGTTCGAGACGCGTCCCCATCCGCCCCCCTCTTTGAAGTTGGGGATGAGAGCCGCGTTTTGAGCGCTTCGACCTGCCGGGGAAGGAGAACGATCGATCGTCCCTGCCTCAGCCTGAAGACGTCTTCGGTGGTTATGGCCAGCGCCGGGATGTCGTCCAGCGCGGTCTCAACCGGAAGCAGGGCCTTCGAGCCGGCGTCCTCGTGCACCAATTCCGTCAACTTTTCCAGCGAAATCAGGTCCGGCTCGGCAAAGCCGCCGACGCGAGCGCGGTGGAGCGCGGAAACGTGCCCCTCCGCGCCGAGCGTTAGGGCCAGATCGCGCGCCAGGGCCCGGACGTAGGTTCCCTTGCCGCATTCGATCTCGATGGTCATGTGGTCCCGGTCGGGGACGTCCGCAACCTGGGCGGAATAGACGGTCACCTGGCGCGGTTGCATCTCGACCTCCACCCCTTCGCGGGCCAGGTCGTAGGCGCGCTCGCCGTCGATCTTGATGGCGGAATAGATGGGTGGGACCTGAGTGATCTCGCCAACGAACGCCGGGAGCGCCGCTGCAACCACTTCACGGGACGGGCGGACGTCGGAGGTCGCTGTCACTGCCCCCTCCCGATCGATGGTGGCTGTGGAGACACCCCATTCGATGGTGAAGCGATAGACTTTCTTGGCGTCCATCAGGAACGGCACGGTCTTGGTCGCCTCGCCGAGCGCGATGGGCAGGCAGCCGGTGGCCAGGGGATCGAGCGTCCCCGCGTGCCCCGCCTTCTGCGCGTTGAACAGCCGACGCACCTTGGAGACCGCGTCCGTGGAGCCCATGCCCAACGGCTTATCCAGAGCGATCCAGCCGGAAACGGCGTCACCCTTGCGGCGGCGACCCATCAGCGCGCTCCCCCAATGGTCCTTCTCCCCTTGCGGGAGAAGGTGACCCGCGCAGCGGGTCGGATGAGTGGTCGCACGGCCTTACCCGAAACCGCGTTCTTCATAACAAAACAAAGGGAAAGCGCGGCGCGACCCCTCATCCGTCGACTTCGTCGCCACCTTCTCCCGCAAGGGGAGAAGGGTTTAAATCCCGCGCCACGTCTGGCCGGGCGAAGAGGGCGTTGATGTGCGACGCCTCGTTGAAACTCTCGTCGTGCAGGAACTTCAACGCCGGGGTGAATTTCAGGCCCACCAGCTTGCCGAGGCGTCCCCGCAGGAACTTGGACGCCTTGTTCAGCGCCTTCACCACCCCGTCCGCAGCCACAACGCCGACGCCGGCGCCCAGCGGCTCGACGAAACAGGTGGCGTGCTTCAGGTCAGGGCTCAGGCGCACTTCGGTCACCGTCACCGATACCCCCGCCAGCGCCGGGTCCTGGATATCCTCTTCGCGCAGGATCTCCGCCAGACTGTGGCGCACCAGCTCCCCGGCGCGAAGCTGGCGCTGCGACGGGCCGAGCTCGGCGGCTGGGCGCTTGGGCTTGCCGCCACGGGTTTTGTGGGAGGATGGCATCGATAGGTCTCCGCCCGCCGGAGCGGATCGGACGCTCCAAATGTAGGGATGTGCGGGAAAGCGGGCGGGCTTACGCGCGAGGAGCCGAAAAGTCCAGAACAGCTAATCCGAAAGCTTCAACTTGCCGCCCTTGCCCATCTCGATGCGCCCCTCGAAACCGATCAACTTCCAGGTCCCGTCCTCGTTCTTGAACACCAGGATGCAGGGGCCGTCCTTCTTGGCGATGACACAGGCGCGGCCGCCATCCAGGGCGCGCACGGCCTGGGCGATGGCGATTACGCCGGGGATGGGCCTATCGGGGGAATAGCCATGCTCGATGGCGACGGCGCGGAACACGTCCGGCCGTACCAGCGTGTCGACGCCGAGATCCACCAGGGGTCCTGTGATCAGGGCGCCCAGCGCCCCCGCCATGCCGGTGGATTGTTTAGCTTCCGTCAGGAAGCGAGCCCGGAGCTGCTCCTTCAGCGCGGGCTTATCCACGTGTTGATCAAAGCTCGCCCGGTCGCCGTCGCGGATGGAGATCAGGAAGGCGTGGATGTCGCCCGCCGCCTCATAGCGGGGAACGGTGGCGCACCCGGCAAGGGTGGCGGCCCAAACGAAAACGGGAAAGGCGAGAATCAAGAGGCGGCGCATAGCGCTCCCTTATCACGAACGCGGGCTAAGCCCCTACGCCGGGCGCTTGAACGCGGTGGGTCCGCCTGCTCAGTACGCGAGCCTTGCTTTGCACATCTGGAGGGTGACGAAAATGTTCACCTCGTCGCGGCCCAGGTGATCGCCTGTTCCAGCCGATCGTTGCCCCAGAAGAGCTCGAAAGCCTCGCTTGCGCCCTTTAGGCAAACGAAGCTCGGCGCGCCGAACAGCCCCTTGGCTTCGGCTTCCTCGCCGTTAGCGCGCAGCTCCGCCTTGATCTCGGCGCTGTCGGCGAGGTGAAAGTCCGCCACCGGGTCGCCGCCCACCTGCTTGACGAGCTGCGCCAAAACCGCCGGATCGCCGATGTCCTTGTCCTGCCCGAAGTTGGCCGCGTAGACGCCCCGGCTGAAGTCCGCGATCCAGCCCTGCCGCGCGCCCACCAGGGCGAGGCGCAAGGCGAGGAGGCTGCGGCGCGGGAACTGCGAGGGGCGGCGGAACGGCAGCATCTCCGCCTGGCACACCCGCTCCATGTCCCGCCACATGTAGCGGCCCTTAGTCTCGACCACGTTGAAGGGGCTGTCAGTCATCCCCTGCTGCTTGTGGAACAGAGGGCCGAGGAACAGCGGCCGCCACACCACCTTCACCCCTTGCGCGGCCGCCAGCCGATCGATCCGCCACGCCGCCGGATAGGAGTAGGTGGAGGCGAACTCATACCAGAATTCGATGGCGCTCATTCTGAACTCCAGCGCGGGCAGGTTTTATCCAACATATGGGTTGCTGGCTCCTCTAGGCTGGACCTCACACTTTGACGCCAGGTAAGACGCCGCAGGCTTATTTTAACGCGGCGTTAACCACGTTTTCCCCACCTGTCGATCCGTGGACGGAGTCATCCACAGGCGAATGCGCAGGGCCCTAAATATAGTGTTAATGTCGCGTTTACACGCTAGGAATGGACAGATAGCGTCGGGAGTTGGCGAGACGGCCAAGTGATTCATGGTGCGCGGCGTGCGAAACCTTGAAGCAACGTGTGGTGGGGGATGACGGCGGCTAGTCCTTGGAGCGTCAAGGGGATCGATCCCAAGGCCCGCGAAGTGGCCAAGGATCTCGCCCGTCGCTCGGGCATGACGCTGGGCGAGTGGCTGAACCAGATGATTATCGAGGGCGAGGCCGATGCGCCGCCGCCCCTGTCCCGATACGGCGACCCTGACGCAGACCGTGAGACGGGCTATCGTGACGCCTCTGCGCGGGGCTACAGCCCGCCGGGCGAGCCTTTCCGCGCACCCTCGCAAAAAAGCGCGGAGATGCAGCGGATCACCCGCGCTCTGGACCAGCTCTCCGCCCGCATGGAGGCGGCCGAAAATCGCTCGACCCTCGCCATCTCCGGCATCGACCAGTCGGTGATGGGGGTGCTGTCTCGCTTCGAGGCGGTGGAGCGGGAGCAGGGCGCCGTCGCCGCCCGCTTTGACGGCGCCTTGGAAGAGGTGCGTCAGGCCCAAGCCAAGGCCGGCGACAAGGTGCGGCGCCTCGCCGAAGAGGACGCCCCCCGCGTCGAAGCCATGAAGGCGCTGGAGACCACGCTCGGCAAGGTGGCGGAGAAGCTCTACGAGGGTGAAGGCAAGACCCGCACCGCGCTGAACGAACTGCGCGAAGACGCCGCCAACCTCTCCCGCCGCATGGACCGCACGGAGGCCAAGGTTGAGGCCGAGCCGGCGTCGATCCTTGTGGACAGCGTGGTCGCGCGGATCGCCGCGCGCTTGGAGCAGGCCGAAAGCAAGACTTCCGAGGCTGTGCGGGCTTTGGAGGCCTCCTTCGCCGGCCTCGACGCCCGTCTCAAGGCCAGCGAAGCCGGCGCCGAAATCAACGAACGTCGTTTCGACCGGTTGACCGAGGATCTGTCCCACAAGGTGGAGACCTCGCGGGGCGAAATCGCCGACCGACTGCGGGACGCCGCGGATGGCAAGCTCGACAAGATGGAGGCGGCCATTCGAGACCTGGCGGGGCATGTGGAGCAGGGCGAGCGCCGCTCCGCCCAGGCCATTGACCGTATGGGCCGCGAAGTGATGCGTATCGCCTCGACCTTGGGCGATCGGGTGGGCAAGGTCGAAGCGCGCAGCGCCGAGGCGGTGGAACAGGTGGGGGGAGAAATGGCCCGCATCGCGGACGCCATCGAGCAGCGCATGGGCCGGCAGGACACGGTGCAGGCGCAGGCGCTGGAGAAACTCGGCGGCGAAATTGGCCGCATCGCCGAAAAGCTGGCGGAGCGCATCGCCACGGCGGAGCGGCGCTCAGCGCAGTCCATCGACGATGTGGGCGACCAGCTCGGCCGTGTCACTGAGCGGCTGAACCAGCGCTACGACCGCGCCAACTCGGAGTTGGCCGACCGGATCGCCCAAAGCGAAGACCGCACCGCCAAGCTTTTGGAAGAGGCGCAAGGCAAGATCGACGCCCGCCTCACCGAAGCCCAGCGGCGGGCGTCCCTGGAAGCGGCGGCCGATGCAGCCCGCAAGGCGGCGGAAGCGGAGGTCATCCAGCCTGTGGCGAATCACGTCGACCCGGTCTCGGATCTCGCCAGTCCCTTTGGCGTGGCCGGTGCGAGCAGCGGGGAGACCTTCACCAGCGATCCCTTCGCCGCCCCCTTTGAGCCGCCGTCCGCCTTCACCGCCGCCCCGCCGCCCTTTGCGCCGGAACCGACCCCTGCATCGAGCGCCTTCGAGCCGGATGCGTTTGGTCCGATCGTCACGCCCGAGCCGGCGTTTGAACCTGAGCCGCAACCCGCCGCCGGCTCCAACCGGGCGATGCTGGAGCAGGCCCCCGCGGCAGCCCGACAAGCCTCCGATAAACCGGAAGCCCGCAGCCGTCGCGGTGAGGCGCCCGGCGCCGTCGAGACGCCGCCCTTTGAAGGCGACGCCAAGGCCTTCGGCTTCGGCGTGAAGAAGAAAAAGAAGGATGGCGTAACCCTCCGCACAGCCCTGGTCGCGTCCGGGACCGCCGCCGCCCTGGCCGTCACCGGCGCCGGCGCCGTGTTGCTGGTTAATTCCGAGATGAGCGGCGCGCCGCAGCGCTCAACCGCCCAGTTCGGCGTCGCGCCCTCCGCCGTGGCGCAAAACGACTCCGCCTCGACGCCCGCGGCGCCTCAACCCCCCAC